>JAHUUM010000040.1 GCA_019218445.1 Weeksellaceae bacterium TAE3-ERU29
GCTCTTTTTTAGGTTTTTATTCTTAAATTTGCTAGATGATACAATTTAAACCTTTTAAAGCTATTCGTCCTACAAAAAGTGATGATGTAAATATTGCTCTTGAGAGAATTAATTATTTTAATATAATTAAAGACAATAGGTTAAATAATAATTCAAATGAACTGCAGAATTTTTCTAAAGCAGATGTGCTAAAGATTAAAGAAAAATTTTCTAATTTATTAAAAGATAGAATTTTAACAAAAGATTCTGCATCGTATTATATATATGAACAGGAATTTTCTTCAAATACTAAGGTTTTAGGAATTATAGGTTGTGTTAGTTTAGATGATTATGATAAAGGATTTATAAAAAAGCATGAAGATACTTTTAAAGAAAGAGAAGAAGAGTTTACTCAATATCTAAAAGATTTTACCCTTCAACCTGATCCTGTTTTATTAACTTTTCGAGAAAATCAAAGAATAGAGCTTATAATATCTATGGTGACTGTAAAAGCTCCGACTTTGGAGTTTTTAGGAAACGATGGTAAATCTCATAGATTATGGCAGGTTAAAGATAGATTAGTTATGAAACAGCTGAAATCAGCAGTAGAGAGTTTGTCTGCCTTGTATATTGCAGATGGACATCACAGAATGGAGAGTTCTGCACATTATACTCAGTTTAGGAGAGAAAATGAGCCTGATTTTTTTGGCGGAGAGATATTTAATTATACTTTGGCTGTAATTATTCCGGGAAATTATTTACATATTTATGATTACAATCGATTAGTAAAGGATTTAAATGGGTATACTACTGATGAATTTTTAGAGAAAATAAGTAAAGTTTTTACAGTCTTAGAGAAAAAAGAACCTTATTATCCATCTGCAAAACATCATATCTCGATGTATTTAGATGGGAAATTTTATGCATTATATATTAATCGTGAGTATAGAGGGATCCCAAAAGGTTTAGGTGAGTTAGATACATTTCTATGGGAAAAGCATATCATGAAACCTATCTTAAATATAGATAACTCTGATAAAACTTCAAAAATTGATTTTATAAAGGGGACAGGGGATTTACATGGAATCATAAAGTTGAAAGAAAAAGTAGATTCGGGAGAATATAAAGCAGGTTTTGGATTTTATCCTATAAGTATAGATGATTTAATATTGGTTTCAGATGAAAATAAAACCATGCCTCCAAAAAGTACCTATATTTATCCTAAATTTTTATCTGCATTAACCACTTTAGACTTAAATGATTAAAAAATGAGTATAGTAGATAATTACAATAAAATTAAAAATACTATTCCGGAAAATATAACGCTGGTCGCTGTTTCCAAAACGAAACCAATAGAAGATATTCAGGAATTATACGATGCCGGTGTTCGGGATTTTGGCGAGAATAAAATCCAAGAAATGTGCGAAAAACATGAGGCTTTACCAAAAGATATTCGTTGGCACATGATTGGGCATGTTCAGTCTAATAAAGTAAAATATATGGCTGAGTTTGTGCATTTAGTACACGGTGTTCATAAACTTTCTTTATTAAAAGAAATTAATAAAAGAGCCGAACAAGAAAACCGAGTTCAGAATGTTTTATTACAAGTAAAAATTGCTGAAGAAGATTCTAAATACGGAATGCAACTGCATGAAGCGAGAGAAATCTTGGAATCGGAAAAGTACGAAACTTATAAAAACGTAAAGGTAGTCGGGCTTATGGGTATGGCAACTTTTACAGATGATACTGAACAAATTAGAGAAGAATTTAAAGCCTTAAATCAATTATTTTTAAATTTAAAAAAGGATTATCCTCAGCTCAAAACACTTTCTATGGGAATGAGCGGTGATTATGAAATTGCGATTAAAGAAGGCAGTACTTTGGTACGTGTGGGCAGTAAAATCTTTGGTGAAAGAAACTATCATTAATCTAAGAAAATCAATATTGAAAAATTTAGTTTGTCTTAATTTAATTGTAATTCTTTGTTTGTCGTTTTTCTCTTGCAATACCAAGCCAAGCGTAGATGATTCCAAAGTTTTTCGGTTAAACAGATATGAAAATGTCTCCTCTCTCGACCCTGCTTTTGCCCGAAGTAAATCTAATAACTGGATTTGTAATTTACTTTACACGGGGTTGGTAAACTTTGATGACAGTTTACACGTTGTCCCTGAAATTGCCAAGCATTGGGAGATTTCGTCCGACGGAAAAAGATATACTTTCTACCTTAGAAATGATGTTTATTTTCATAAAAATGCAGTTTTCGGGAAAGATTCCACACGTAAAGTTACAGCCAAAGATTTTGTATTTAGTTTTAATCGATTAAAAGACCCGAAAGTTGGTTCTTCAGGTGGATTTGTACTTAATAATGTTACCGATTATAAAGCCTTAAATGATTCGGTTTTAGAAATAAATCTGAACCAATCTTTTCCTCCGTTTTTGGGATTATTAAGTATGAAATATTGCTCGGTTGTTCCACATGAAATCTTTGATAAAGGTCTGGATTTCAATAAAAATCCTGTGGGAACGGGAGCGTTTCAATATCAATTATGGGAGGATAACGTGAAACTTGTTTTAAAGAAGAATCAATTATTTTATCAAAAAGACAAAAAAGGAAATTCTTTACCTTATTTAGAGTATGTTTCTGTTCAATTTTTGCCTGAAAAACACAGCGAATTTTTACAATTAATTCAGGGAAAGGTGGATATGTTGGCGAGTTTAGACCCGTCTTATAAAGATGAACTTTTAACGCCAAAAGGAGATTTGCAGGAAAAATACAAATCATCTTTACAAATGATTAAAGCTCCGTATCTTAACACCGAATATTTATGTTTTTATTTAGATGGTAACGAGATTGTTCCCAAAGAACTGAGAAAGGCTTTAAATTATGCCATTGATAAAAATAAAATGATTACGTTTTTACGGAATAATATTGGTTTTCCGGCAAACGGAGGTTTTATTCCAAAAGGATTACCGGGACATATAGAAAATATTCACGAAGGTTATCAGCCCGAAACAGCAAGAAAAATCATTAATGATTATTTAAAAAGTAATCAAAAATTACCTGAATTAAAATTAATTACAACACAAGAATATGCGGATATATGCGAGTTTGTTCAATCGGAATTAACAAAAGTAGGTTGGAGAATTCAGGTGAATGTAGTAGACCCCGGAACAATGCGTGACGGAAAAGCAAACGGAAAGTTTCCGTTTTTTAGAGCTAACTGGGGAGCAGATTATCCCGACGCCGAGAATTTCTTATCGCTTTTTTATTCTAAAAATTTAGCCCCAAAAGGTCCGAATTATTCTCATTTTAAAAATGAAAATTTTGACAAATTATACGAACAGGCAATTAATACAAATTCAGAAGAAGAACGAATTAATCTTTACAAAAAAATGGATAAATTGGTAATGGAAGAAATGCCTGTTATTCCTACTTTTTACGACCAAAGCACTACTTTTTTGCGTAAAAATGTTCACGGATTTTCTACCAGTGCAATCAATATGCTGGATTTAACGAGAGTTTGGAAAGATTAGAATTTAATTATTTTCTTCTCAAAGGGATTTTAAATGCAAAATCTAAACTGATAAAATGTTCATATTTAAAATCTGTTTGAGGTGAAACTGTAAAGAATGTTGGGCGATAAATAATTCCTACATAAGCTGTTTTCTTTAGCTTAAAATAAATATCTGTTGATAATCCGATACTTCTATTATTTCCTTGGATACTAATAACATTATCAGTATCGGTTGCATCATAATAGTTCCAATGATTTATAGAGTAATTTAATCCATAACCAAAAGAAAATCTATTTTTTATAAAATTATTAGTCAATTCAAAAGATATAGTACTCAGACTTTCTACAAAATCTCCGGGGTCATAAACTACAACAATTGGTAAGAAGAAGTCCATAGCAGCAATAGCTTTTACCCCTATATAATGATTGTCTTTATAGAAATATTCTAAGCCGGCAGAAACACCCAAAAATCCTGTATTTGATTTAATTCCATACTTATCAAAATCAAATCTAAAAGAATTAACATAAGGAGTAGATAGTGCCAAGTTAATACTTCCTTTATTTTTATTTTCCATACTAAGAATTCCCGTAGGGGCATTTGAATTCAGATACAGATGTTTTCCATAGGAAAATCTTTTGTTCTTTTTCCAATCAAGAATATAAAAAGGAGGATATAAAGTATTAAAATAGAAAGCCGAACTATTAATTGCTTTTGCTTTGTAATCTAAGTTGAGTGTATCTTTTATTAACGTCAACTCTAAATCTTCTTTAGACCTACGGACTTTGACTTTTGCAGGAAGTTCATAAATAGTATCATAAACCTTTACTTTAGCATCTTTTTCGTTTGAGCTGATTTTTAAATTATATGTTTCATTATTAAATATAGTAGCACAAGAGCTTAAAGTAAAAGTAAATATTATTAAAAGTAAAATAAATCTTCTCATAATTTTCAGTATGTAATTATACAGCTAAAATAATCATAATTAAGGAGTTTATAAATAAGTTAACCATATTTACCAATAAAAGTATTAATAAATCATTTAAAAAGTCTTACTTTTATAAGTTTAGAATAAGATTTTGATGAAAATGAAACGTTTATTTGATATTTTAGATTACCAAGAGAAGAATTCTAATTTAGAGAAAGCTCTTGTTAATGTGTTAAAAGATAGGGGAATAAAGAGTTATTCCACTAAGGATTATATAAAAGAATCTGATAAAGCAAGTAGAGCTTTGTTAAAGTTAGGTATAAAGCCGGGAGAGAAAATAGCAATTGTAGTAAATAAAAATTGTGCTGAATGGAATATTTTAGACATGGGAATACAAAAAGCAGGAGCTATAAGTATACCTGTTTATTCATCTATTTCGTCTTCGGAATTTGAATATATTTTTAATCAAGCAGAAGTCAAATTATGTTTTGTTTCTGATGAAGATTTATATAATAAAATAGCTGGTATAAAAGATAATTTAAAGTTATTAGAAAAAGTTTATTCATTTAATGAAATTTCAAATATCCCAAGTTGGGAAGAATTTTTACGATTAGGCGAAGATGAAAGTACTCAATTTAAAGTAGAAGAAATAAAGGACTCAATAAAAGAAGATGACTTAGTAACAATTATTTATACTTCCGGAACTACAGGAAAACCAAAGGGAGTGATGTTATCCCATAAAAACATCCTTTCTAATGCGATAAGTTGCCAAGAGAGAATACCTGAATTGAAGGAGAATCCGAGAGCTTTAAGTTTTTTACCTGTTTGCCATATATTTGAACGTATGATTCTATATGTATTCCAAATACGTGGGATAGAGATTTACTTTGCTCAAAATATAGAGAGTTTAGGAGATGATATGAAGTTTATAAAGCCTCATATAATGACTGCTGTTCCACGAGTAATAGAAAAAGTTTATGATAAGATTTATGAAACAGGGATAAATATAGGAGGAATAAAATCTAAAATATTTAAATGGTCTTTAGATTTAGTTAAAGATTATGATCCGAGAGTAAAAATGCCCTTAAAGTGGTATTTAAAATATAAAATAGCCAATAAAATAATCTTTAGTAAATGGCGAGAAGGAGTGGGAGGAGAGATTGTAACTATAGTGAGTGGTAGTGCAAAATTATCTGAGAAGTTGAATAAAATATTCTGGGCAGCCGGAATTCCTATTTTAGAAGGATATGGTTTAACTGAAACTTCACCTGTTATAGCTGTAAATTCATTTAATAAAACAGGTTTTAAAGTAGGAACAGTAGGAAAGGCTATAAAGGGAGTAGAAATTAAAATAGCAGATGATGGAGAGATTTTGGTAAAAGGACCAAATGTTTTTAAAGGCTATTATAAAGATGAAGAACAGACTAAAGAGGCTTTTACTCAAGATGGCTATTTTAAGACAGGAGATGTAGGAGAATTTGATGAAGGATTACTTAAAATTACCGATAGAAAGAAACAAATATTTAAAACCAGTGGAGGAAAATATATTGTTCCTGCAACACTGGAAGAAGCCATGAAACAGATTC
Organism: Weeksellaceae bacterium TAE3-ERU29; assembly: GCA_019218445.1. Lineage (GTDB taxonomy): Bacteria > Bacteroidota > Bacteroidia > Flavobacteriales > Weeksellaceae > Ornithobacterium. The sequence continues at coordinate 6,007 of JAHUUM010000040.1, forward strand.
CTTTTATAGAACAAATTATGGTAGTAGGAGAGGGGCAAAAAATGCCTTGTGCTTTGGTTCAACCAAATTATGAATACGTTCAAAAATGGGCGGAAAAGAATAATATAGAAGTAGGAAATAGTTTTGAGGAATTAGCTAATAATAAAGAGCTTATAAATGAAATTCAAAAAGAAATAGATAAAGTAAATCAAGATTTTGGAAACTGGGAAAAAATAAAACGATTTAGATTGACACCAGAAGAATGGACAATAGAAAATGGTTGTTTAACCCCAACACTTAAATGTAAACGAAAAAATATAACAGAAAAATTTATTCATTTATATAACGAAATGTATGAAATCTAAAATTGTAGTGCTTTCCGGCGCAGGAATTTCGCAAGAAAGCGGAATAAATACTTTTAGAGATAGCGACGGTTTATGGGAGAATCATAGAGTAGAAGATGTAGCAACTCCGGAAGGTTTTATGGCAAATCCTGAACTTGTTTTTAATTTTTATAACGAAAGAAGACGGAAAGCAAAAGAAGCAAAACCAAATAAAGCACATTTATTTTTTGCTGAATTAGAAAAAGATTTTGATGTAGAAATAATTACTCAAAATGTAGATGATTTGCACGAAAGAGCCGGCTCTTCTAAGGTTGTTCATTTACATGGAGAGCTTAATAAAGCAAGAAGTTCCAAAGACCCTAAAATAGTTTTTCCCATAGACGGAGATATGAAATGGGGAGATAAAGCACCAAATGGAGACTCTGCAAGACCTCATATAGTTTGGTTTGGCGAGGCTGTTCCTGAGTTGGAAAAGGCTATAGATATTACAAAAAAAGCTGATGTTTTTATAGTAATAGGTACGTCTATGCAAGTTTATCCGGCTGCGTCTTTGGTGGATTTTCTAAAACCTACAGCTAAATTATTCGTGATAGATCCAAATGATATTCACTTGTATTCTCAGGTGAATTTTATACACATTAAGAAAAAAGCAACACAAGGAGTAGAGGAATTACGTGCTTTATTAAGTAAAGATTAATTCATTTATTTCAAATAAAATTAAAATAGTATAATTAATATTCTATAAAATCATATATTTGTAGAATATTTTTTTATTTAAAAGTTTTTAATTAGAATGAAACATATAAAAGACCTAAGTTTTACATCAGAGGATTTGCTTAATATAGCAGAAGAATACGGTACGCCACTTTACGTTTATGATGCCGAGAAAATGAAAATTCAATATAATAAATTGAATGATGCTTTTTCTAAAGTAAAAAAACTAAAGTTGAATTATGCGTGTAAAGCAAATACTAACCTTAATATACTTCGTCTTTTTAGAGCAATGGGTAGTGGATTAGATACCGTTTCCATTCAAGAAGTAGAATTAGGGTTGAAGGCAGGGTTTATGCCGGAAGATATAATTTTTACACCTAATGGAGTGAGTTTTGAAGAAATTAGAGAAGCGGTGAAATTAGGAGTGAAAATAAATATAGATAATATTTCTTTTTTAGAACAATTCGGACAAGAATTACCTAATTATCCTGTTTGTATTCGTTTGAATCCTCATATAATGGCCGGAGGAAATAATAATATTTCTGTGGGACATATAGATTCTAAATTTGGAATATCTATTTATCAATTACCTCATATTTTGAGAGTTATAGAAAATACTAAGCTAAAAGTGAATGGTATTCATATGCATACAGGCTCTGATATTTTAGATGTTGATGTATTTTTAAGAGGTGCAGAATTATTATTTGATGCGGCGAAAGGGTTAAAAGATTTGGAGTATTTAGATTTCGGTAGTGGTTTTAAAGTTGCATATAAAGAAGGCGGAGCGGAAACTGATATAGAATATTTAGGTGAAAAATTAGGTGAAAGATTCAATGAGTTTATTACCAATTACGGAAAAGAGCTTGAATTAATGTTTGAGCCGGGTAAATTTTTGGTAAGTGAATCCGGAGTATTCTTAGCAAACGTTAATGTAATAAAACAAACGACTTCAACTGTATTTGCAGGAATAAATAGCGGTTTTAATCATCTTATTCGTCCAATGTTTTATCAGGCTCATCATGAGATAGAAAATATTTCTAATCCCGAAGGTCGTTCAAGATATTACACTGTGGTAGGGTATATTTGCGAAACTGATACTTTTGGCTCAAACCGAAAATTAAATGAGGTTAGGGAAGGAGATATTTTATGTTTTTATAATTCTGGAGCATATTGTTTTTCTATGAGTTCTAATTATAATTCTAGATTGAAACCTGCTGAAGTTCTTTGGATTAACGGAGAGGCTAAACTAATTAGAGAAAGAGAAAACTTAGATGATATCTTAAAAACAACAAAAATTATTGATTTTTAATTTGGATAATTAAAAAAACTTTCATTATATTTGCAACCGCTTTGAGAGAGATACTCATAGCGAACGCATTTGGAGAGATGGCAGAGTGGTCGAATGCGGCGGTCTTGAAAACCGTTGAGGGTAACACCTCCGGGGGTTCGAATCCCTCTCTCTCCGCAAACCTCATTGGATGGCTGATCTGGTGGGGTTTTTTATTTTATATAATATTTCAAAATCAGTTACTTAGCTGATACCTTCATTTATTCACTTCTTTTATTACTAGTCCTTTTAAACAAAAAAAGGCATACAATTGGAACCCCAAAAATTTTAGTGGAACCCCACTTTTTAAAAACTTACAATTATGCACAAATACAAAATAAATATATTATTTATAATAGAGAAAATCAAAATAAATAAGAGAGGAGAATGTCCTCTAAAATGTAGAATTACCTATATGGGGAAAAGAAAACCATTCTCAACAGGATTATTTATTAATCCAGACTTTTGGGATAGTGTACAGCAAAAAGCTATTCCTCCAAATCCAGAGAATGATATAATGAACTCACAATTGAGCCTGATTAAACAAAAAGTTAATCAGGCTTTTTTATTGCTTCAAATGGAGAGAAAAGAGTTTAACGTAAATGATATTTATAGAAAATATAAAGGTAAAGAACCGTTAGAGGAAAAGACTGTGCAAGACATTATGAATTATCATAACAATAGAATGAAAAAGTTGATAGGAATAGAGGCTACTTTCACCTCTTGGGAAAAATATCATCAGACTCAAAATCATATTACAGATTATTTACTTTTTAAGTATAAAAAGAGAGATTTTCTTCTTAAGAAACTTAATGAAAAGTTTTTATATGACTTTGAGTACTATTTACAGACTGAAAAGAGATTTAAAGCCTCTACTATCTATAAAAGTATTCAAAGATTTAGAAAGATGATAAAGTTAGGTATTTCAATGGATTATATAAAGAAAGACCCTTTTATGCTTTTTAAGGCTAAACGTTATAAGAAAGAGATAGTTTATTTATCAGTTAGTGAATTAAATAAACTGAAAGAACATCAATTTAAACAAGAAAGGTTACAACAAGTAAAAGATATGTTTATATTTTGCTGTTATACAGGTTTAGCCTATAGAGAGATGAATAATTTAGAAGAAAAGCATATTATTAAGAATTTTGACGGTAACTTATGGATACAAATGAAGAGACAGAAAAACCAATAAAATGTTTTCTGTCCCTCTTCTAAGCCCAGCTAAAAAAATTCTTGAGAAATATAAATCTGATGATTCTGTTTTACCAAAGATTTCAAATCAGAAGTTTAATTCTTATTTGAAGGAAATAGCTGAGTTATTAGGCATTCAAAAGAATTTGACTCATCATATTGCAAGAAAAATCTGTGTAATAATCAGCCAAATAAAAATAAATGGCAGTAAATTCGCAATGGTACTCAATACAGATGTGAGTAACGATATGGGTATCAGAATTTTACGATTACCCATATATTTTTGTAATTTCCGAAGGGTGTTCATTTTTTATGTTTATTTAGTTGGGTTGAATATATTTTCGTAAATTTTCATTTATAATATTACTTATTTCTTGGGCTTTATCAACAATCATAAAATGCTCTCCTTTGTCTATAATTATCGTATTCCTGCCTTTTGGTGAAAGAAGTTTGTCATTTGAACCTCCTATTTTGATTATATTTTTTATTGAACATTCATTTTTCCAATTAACTAATTCATTTACTGCCCATTTTGCAAATTCTAAATCGGTATCATCGAGAATTTCGTTTAATAATGATTTGTTTTTTGCCCCAAACATAAAATGTGCAAATGCTTTGGGTGGGTTTAACCATTGTTTTGGAATTATTTTCAGTAATTTTGTTTTTCCAACCAATCTTAAAAATCCATTTAATTCATTTCTTGTTTCAATAGAAGATATGAGTATCGTGAATTTAGGTTGTGTTATTTTTGCAATTTCAGTGGCTACCAATCCGCCAAAACTGACTCCTAAAAGTCCAAAATCTGAATGAGAGCCAATTTCATATTTTTGAACTAATCGTTTGGAATATTCCTCAATCGTTTCATTATTATTTGGTTTTATCCACTTAACAGAAATCAATTCATAACGTAGCGTTAAGTATTCAAAAACTCTTTCGTCTGCACCAAGTCCGCTAATTGCAAATATTTTCATTGGTCGGGTTTTTATTAGTTAGATTT
>JAHUUM010000041.1 GCA_019218445.1 Weeksellaceae bacterium TAE3-ERU29
ATTTTTATTTGTTAAATTATAAAGATTAGTAATTTAAGAATTTTTCTATATCTCTATTTTTTCCGTACACTACAATTACGTCACCTTTGTGAAGTATGGTATGATTTTGAACTACTCCATGCACTTCTTTGTTTTTTCTTCTTCCACCTAAAGGAGAATTTGTTTCTCTTTCTTTTACGGTAGTTAAAGCAACTAAATTATAATTATTCCTAAAGTCTATTTCGGCAATTGTTTTTCCGTCATATTTTTCGGGGACTCTTACCTCCATAATACTGTAATCTCTGTTTAGCTCAAAAGTTTCTTCTAAGTTTTCATTAGTCAACTTTTTAGACCATTTTCTGGCAGATTCTTTTTCCGGTCTTATGATTATTTCCACTCCTATGGCATATAATACAGTTTCGTGTACGGTAGAAATAGCACGTCCTATAATTTTTTTCGCCCCTAATGTTTTTAAATTTGCGGCACACATAATACTTGCTCCTTGCTCCTCTCCTATGGCTACAATTATCATATCTGTGTCTTTAATAGGCAATCCGCTCATGGTGTATAAATCTGTAGCATCCATGCAAATGGTGTGTGTAATTTTATCTTTATAAAAATCAACCCTATCCATTTTGCTGTCAATTCCTATTACTTCATGCCCCATATTGGTAAGATATTGAGCTAAGGAACTTCCGAAACCACCTAGACCTATAATAATATATTTCATAATTTTTTTAGTTAATTAAAATATCTTCTGTTGGATATCTATATCCTGTGAATTTTTCTCTTTTTAATAAAGCTATTAATATAGAAAGCATACTCACCCTTCCTATAAACATAACAAATATTAATACTACTTTGGAAACACTGCTTAAATCAGGTGTTATTCCTAAACTTAAACCTACGGTACTGTATGCAGAAAAACATTCAAAAGCAATGGAGAGTAAACCTTTGTCGCTTTCATAAGATTCCATAATAGCGATTCCCACTCCTATGGTTAATAAGGATAATATCATAGTAGCAAATGCTCTCCTTAGTGATATATTAGAGATTTCTCTTCTGTAAACTTCTATTCTGTCTTTTCCTTTGGCTAAACTTATAAAGTTTAAAAAAGCTACAGCAAAAGTACTTGTTTTTATACCACCTCCTGTTGATCCCGGAGACGCCCCTACCCACATTAATAAGAAATAAATCATTATCATGGGAAAAGAAAGTTGAGCCATGTCTATAGTATTAAACCCCGCAGTTCTTGGAGTTATAGAACCAAATATTGATTGAACTACTTTTCCTTCTAAATCATAATTACTCATAGAAGAATTATACTCAAATATAAAGAAACTTATAAATCCTAATAGAAATAATGATAAGGTTGTTACTAAAGTTATTCTAGAGTTTATGCTTAATAACCAAGGTATGTATTGTACTCTTTCTTTTCCGGTTATTTTTCTATAGAGATTTCTAATTTTATAGATAGAATATTTATATATATTATAAACGATAGGAAATCCTAAACCTCCAAAAATAATAAGGCCTGAAATAATTAACTGCAAATTATAATCATACTGAAAATTTGGGTTATATAAACCTTGAGGTAAGGTAGAAAATCCCGCATTACAAAAAGCAGAAATAGAATGAAAAATAGAGAAAAAGATTGCTTTTTCTCCTAATTGTGTAGAACTCGTAGTAAAATAAATAAGTGTAGCACCTAATATCTCAATGATTAAAGTAATTAAAACAATTCGTCTAACTGTTGAGAAAACATCACCCAGATTATTATTATTAGTAAAAGTACTTAAAGTTAATTGATTTTGATAAGAACTGGAACCTCTAAAGAAATATGAGAAATAACTCGCAAAAGTCATAATTCCCAATCCACCTATTTGTATTAAAACAAGAACAATACTTTGCCCAAACGTGGTAAAATCTTTGCTAAAATCTAATGTAACCAAACCGGTAACACAAACTGCACTGGTAGAAGTAAAAAGAGCATCTAAATAAGGTATTCCATTATAAGTAGCTTGTGGAAGCATTAATAAAAACGAGCCTAATAAAATAATTGCTAAAAAACTGAATATAAATAATCTCGCAGGGTTTATAACATTTTTGCCATAATTAATTTGCATTCCGGAGAATTCCCTTATAAATACAAGAAAAATAGTAAAGGCTGATAAAGAACTATGTATAAAGAAAAACCTATAAAGAACATATATAAATAGTAATACACTAAGTAAATCGAATACTTTAACAGCAAATGGAATATTCTGCTTTGTATAAATATGTCTAAATGCTGTAGTTATAACAGCAAATATAATAGAAGATATAAATACATAATTAATCCATTTATTATCGTTTAAATTATGTTTAAATCCGTTATCGTAAATAAATAATATTACAGATAAAAGACTTATATAAAAACTTGATTTTAATATTCTATCAAAGTTTTTTTCAATCAAGTTATTAAAATAATTCATATCTTATTAAAATTATAAATTACAATATACAATTTTGCACAAATGCAAAAACCTATGATAATCCTTAGATTATATTATGCAAATATATAAATAATATTATGACAATACTTTAATTCTCATTTAAAGTAAAATATTACAAATTTTTTTAAATTTCTATTTAAAAATACACTGAAATTCAATAATTATTGAATACATTTACTCACAAAAGTCTAAAAACTGTATAAAATGATAAACTATTTTTCAGAAACAGAAGAATTCTTGTTAGAAGAAGCACAAGTTTTTTCAGATTGGTTAGAAACCTGTGCAGAAAAAGAAGGTTACGAGATAGATGATATTAATTACATTTTTTGTGATGATGAGTATTTACTTGAGATCAACAGAAAACATTTAGATCATGATTACTATACAGATATCATTACATTTGATTACTGCGACAATAAATTAATATCAGGAGATATATTTATAAGTGTAGAAAGAGTTGCAGATAATGCTTTTGATTTCGATACAGATTTTAATACAGAATTAAGTCGAGTAATGGTTCATGGGTTATTACACATGATGGGTTATAAAGATAAGACAGAAGAAGAAAAATTAGAAATGAGAAGTAAAGAGGATGAATGTCTATCATCTCTTTTCTATGAAGACAATGAAGAATGAAAAAAATATTATTACTTATTTTATGTATTAATATAAGCTTTACATATGCTCAAAACGATAGGCCAAAAATAGGGTTAGTTTTAAGCGGAGGTGGAGCAAAAGGTTATGCTCATATAGGCGTATTAGAAGAATTAGAGAAAGCTCAAATTCCTATAGATTATATAGGAGGAACAAGTATGGGGGCAATTGTAGGAGGACTATATGCTTCGGGATATAGTGCAAAAGATCTAAATAGAATTTTACATTTAATAGATCTTGAGGATATGATTTATAATGAAAAATCAAGAGAAAACTCTCCCTTTTTCCAAAAACAATACGAGGAAAAATACTTGTTATCATTAGAAATAGAAAAGTTTAAACCCATCTTACCTAAATCTATATCTAAAGGACAAGGAGCACTTAATTTACTCACAAAATATTTACAGCATGTACATGATAAAAAAGACTTTTCTAAATTAAGTATTCCGTTTTTATGTGTAGCTACTAATTTAGAAACAGGAGAAGGAGAAGTCTTTAGAAAAGGATATTTACCGGAAGTTATTATGGCATCCGGAGCTTACCCTACTCTATTTTCACCGGTGAAAATAGATTCAGTTTACTATATAGATGGAGGAATTAAAAATAATTTTCCTGTACAAGAGGTTAGAAATATGGGAGCTGATATTATTATTGGAGTAGATTTGGCAGAAGGTTTATTAAAAGAAAATCAAATAAAAAATGTAGCTAATCTTTTAGGTCAAATAATTAGTTACGGAATAGAAAGCAAAACAACTGAACAAAGAAAGAAAGTAGATTTATTATTAAAACCAAAAATAAAAGGTTTTACAGTAACATCATTTAATGAAAAAGATACACTAATCGAATTAGGGAGACAAGCAGTTTTAGAAAAAAAATCTTTATTAGATAGTATTTCTAAAATTGTAGGAAAAAGAAAACGCATCCCTTCTACTACACTTTTAGAAGGAATATATTTATTAGATAATATAGAAGTTAAAGGTTTAGAAAATTATACCAAAAATTATGTTTTAGGTAAATTCAGATCAAAACTCCCACAGGCTATTAATTATGACATGATTTTAGAAGGAATAAATAATTTGTATGCCACAGGAAACTTTAAAGACATCTCTCACAGATTAGAGAAAAATAATAATGGAGCCTATACCCTATATTTAGACGTTACAGAAAATGAAGAGAAAGTTTATATAAAAGCAGGTTTACATTATGATGAATTATTTAAATCTTCTTTACTGTTAAATTTAACAGCTAAAAACATTATAAGTATAAACAGTACATTCTCCTTAGATGTTATCGTGGGAGATAATCCAAGGTATTATTTTTATTATTTTGTAGATAATGGAATCGTTCCGAGTTTTGGTTTAAATAGCAATTTTAAGAAGTTCTCTTTAGAAAAAAGAATAGATAAAACATCAGAACAGCAATTAGATTATGGAGTAACCAATTTTAAAAATCAAATTTATACCCAATCAACTTTTAGAGAAAGATATGCTTTAGGATTTGGTTTTGAGCATCAATATTTGAAGATGGAGACTCAGAATTTACCTATACAAGATAAAAGAAGAGTATTACAAGATAATCATTTTTATATACCTTATGGTTATTTAAAAATTGATGATAGGGATAATAAATATTTTCCAAAAAGAGGAACTCATTTAGATGCAGAATTAGATTATATAATGGCATCAACTGCTATAAACGAGTATGATCCTTTATATATTTTAAAGACAAATATAGAGACAAATATTCCATTAAATAAAGATTTCACGTTACAGTTAGGAACAATATTCAATACCCATTTTAATGCGGATATACCTCCGGGCTTAGAGTTTTATATAGGAGGGCAACAAAGACAAGAAATATTAAATACTGTTCCTTTTTCGGGATTAAAGTTTGCATCTCTTTCTGCAGGAAGTTTATTGGGAATAAATGGAGCAATACAATTTAATTTTTTAAAAAGGAATTATATAAAACTAAATATAGACTTAATGTCAATATCAGATAATTTTGAAAATATAGAATTATTAAAATTCGATTATCAGGGTTATGCTCTTACATATACTTATGATAGTAGATTTGGACCATTGTCGGGTACATTGAGCTATTCACCTAATAACGGAAAAGTGTATCCTTATATTTCTTTAGGTTATTGGTTTTAATATAAAATCAACTTTTAATAATAAGATTATTATATCTTTGCAAGTGATTCCACGTGAGAATTTAGATGTTCCACGTGGAACATTTATTAAAATATAATTCAAATATGATGTTTACTGAGGAGTATGATGTAATAGTTGTAGGTGCAGGGCACGCCGGATGTGAGGCTGCTGCCGCTGCTGCAAATATGGGTTGCAAAACTCTACTTGCTACAATGAATTTGCAAACCATAGGACAAATGTCTTGCAACCCCGCAATGGGAGGAATAGCTAAAGGGCAAATTGTGAGAGAAATTGATGCACTGGGCGGTTATTCGGGTATTGTAACCGATTGCACAATGATTCAGCATAAAATGTTGAATATGTCTAAAGGGCCTGCGATGTGGTCGCCGAGAGCTCAATCTGACAGAATGAGGTTTTCAGAAAAATGGCGACTAACTTTAGAATCTATTCCTAATCTCGATTTTTATCAAGAAATGGTTTCAGCTTTATTGTTTGATCAAAATAATAAGATAAACGGTGTGGTAACATCATTAGGAGTTGAAATAAAATCTAAGTCTGTAATTCTTACAAACGGAACATTTTTAAACGGATTAATCCACGTAGGAGATAAACAACGCGGAGGTGGAAGAATGGGTGAAACTGCCGCTAAAGGAATCACAGAACAGTTAGTAAAATTAGGTTTTGAGGCAGGAAGAATGAAAACAGGAACCCCTCCCCGAGTGGATGGAAGAAGCCTTGATTATTCTAAAATGATCGAACAGCCTGGAGATGAAAATCCACAGAAATTCTCTTTCACAGAAACACCAAAATTAGAAAATCAGCGTTCTTGTTGGATGACCTATACCAGTCCGAAAGTACATGAAATTTTACGTTCAGGATTTGATAGATCCCCAATGTTTAATGGAACAATACAAAGTACAGGGCCGAGATATTGTCCTTCAATAGAAGATAAAATCAATCGTTTTTCAGAAAGAGAAAGACATCAATTATTTGTAGAGCCGGAAGGTTGGGATACGATAGAAATTTATGTAAATGGTTTTTCTACTTCGCTACCGGAAGATGTTCAAATAAAAGCATTGAGAGAAGTTCCGGGGTTTGAAAATGCTAAAATATTCCGCCCGGGATATGCAATTGAATACGACTACTTCCCTCCTACTCAATTAAAGCATACTTTAGAAACTAAACTTGTAGAGAATTTATATTTTGCCGGACAAATTAACGGCACAACAGGTTATGAAGAAGCGGCTTGTCAAGGTTTAATGGCAGGAATAAATGCAGCTTTAAAAGTTCAGGGAAAAGATGAATTTATATTAAAAAGAAACGAAGCTTATATAGGTGTTTTAATCGATGATTTAATCACAAAGGGAACGGAAGAACCGTATAGAATGTTTACGTCCAGAGCAGAGTTTAGAATCCTTTTAAGGCAAGATAATGCAGATGAAAGGTTAACACCACTTGGGTATGATTTAGGTTTAGCCTCTCAGGAGAGATTAGATAGAATGCATCAGAAATATGAACGTACAGCTGATTTAATAAAATTCATAAAAGAAACTTCTATTTTACCTGAAGAAGCAAATCCGATTATAGAAACAAAAGGAGGTAGTCCATTATCGCAAAGTATGAAAATGGATAATGTGGTAAAAAGACCTGAGATACGTTTAGATGATTTGAAAAATTTAAAATCATTCAATAAATATTTTGAAGAAAATACTTTTGACGAAGAAGCGTGGCAACAAGCCGAAATTCAAATAAAATACGAAGGCTATATTAAGAAGGAAGAAGATAATGCTTCAAAATTAAACAGATTAGAGTACGTAAAAATCCCTGAGGATTTTGACTATATGTCTGTGCAAAGCATTTCTATGGAAGGTCGACAAAAATTACAAAAAATAAAACCGGCAACCATTGCTCAGGCGTCACGAATTAGTGGAGTTTCCCCTTCGGACGTTAGTATTTTATTAATTCACTTGGGTAGATAATTTAAAATGTTTCACGTGGAACAATTAAATAAAAATAAAGTAAAAGATTTTTTGGTAACAGGAGAAGAATTCTCTTTGGTGATAGATGCAGAAGTTCCGGGAATGTTAAAAACTACCCCCAAACCATTTACCAATGAATTGAGTAAATATTACGACAGCAAAGAATATATTTCCCATACTGATTCAAATAAAACTTTTATAGATTCCCTTTATCAGAAAGTTAAACAATACAACTTAAAGTATAAAAAGAATATTATAACAAAATCTTTTCAGCCTAAAAACGTTTTGGATTATGGTTGCGGTACAGGTTCTTTCGTGGAGTATTTAAATCAAAATGGAATAAAAGCTTTTGGTTATGAACCTAACGAAAATGCTTTGGAATTAGCAAAGAATAAAATTGGAGATAATCTTTTAAACGAAGATGAAGTATTTGCTAAAAAATATGATGTAATTACACTTTGGCACGTTTTGGAACATATTCCTAATTATGATTTAATTTTAAAATCATTAATAGAATGCCTCACCCCAAATGGAAAATTAATTATAGCTATTCCTAATTATAAATCTTACGATGCTAAATTCTATAAAAATTATTGGGCAGCCTATGATGTTCCTCGTCATCTTTGGCATTTCTCTAAGGAATCTATAAAATATATTGCTAAAGATTTTGGCATGATTATAGATAATATAAAGCCGATGTATTTTGATGCCTTTTATGTGAGTTTGTTATCAGAAAAATATAAAGGGAATAATTCTTTAGGATTTTTAAGAGCTTTTATGATAGGAGCTTATTCTAATTTTAGAGCATTATTTAATAATCAATATTCATCGCTTATATACGTATTGTGTAATTATAAAAAGGGTTAAAAAAATGAAAAAATTATCTATTGTATGTTTAATGTTAGGATTGGCATTTACATCATGTACCACTTCTAAATTAGCAACGAATTCAGAAAATGCACTTAGAGGAGACTGGACATTATATAAAGTAGAATCCAGAAATCCCGCGGCTTCAATTACAACTTTATTTAATCAAGCAAGTCCACAATGCTTCCAAGGGAGCGAATGGCATTTAGTAGCTAATAATAACTCCGGGAATTATGTTTTAAACGGAATGAATTGCCCAACAGGTCAAAATAATATTAATTGGCATGTGGCAGAAGAAGATGGCATTGCTTACTTTTGGTTTAAACAAATTCCCGAAGGACAGAAAGCAAAAAACATAAAATCAGGATACAAAATGAGAGTTGAATCTGCAGATGCAAATGCAGCTCATTTATCTCATGAAGTCCCATTTGGAACAGGAAAAACAGTAATCGACTATTATTTCGTAAAAAAATAAAAATAACATGAAAAATTTAAAATTAAAATTCTTACCACTTTTATTGGTTTTAGGATTAGTATTAAACAGCTGTGAAGCTGTACAAAACACTAATAACTCACAGCGAGGAGCAGGAATCGGAGCTGCTGCGGGAGCTGGTTTAGGAGCTTTAATCGGGAAAAACAACCGTGCTTTAGGAGCTATTATTGGTGGAGTTGTTGGTGGAACTGCCGGAGCTATCATCGGTAAAAAAATGGATAAGCAAGCAGAAGAAATAGGACAAGCATTACCGGGAGCAGAAGTAAAACGTTCTGAAGAAGGAATTCAAGTAATTTTAGATGAAACTTCTGAAATTAAATTTGCTTATAACAAATCTTCTCTTACTTCTGATGCTAAACAAAACTTGAAAAAAGTAATTAAAGTATTTGAGGAATATCCTGATACTAATATCCTAATTTTAGGATATACAGACGGTGTAGGTTCTCAAGCTTATAATAAGCCATTATCTCAAAAAAGAGCACAATCAGTTGCAGATTATTTAACTGAGAATGGAATTAAATCTTCTCGTCTTACAGTAGAAGGTAGAGGTAAAGAAGATCCTCGTTATACTAATGATACTGAAGAAGGAAGAGCAGGTAATAGACGTGTTGAGTTTGTAATTACAGCTAATGAGAAAATGAAAGCCGAAGCTAAAGCTGAAGCCGGAGAATAAGAATTAAATTATTATGAAGCCGTCTTGATACCCCTCAAGGCGGTTTTTTATTAT
>JAHUUM010000042.1 GCA_019218445.1 Weeksellaceae bacterium TAE3-ERU29
ATTAAGCTTTAAGCATCAAGTAGTATCAGAAGTAGAAAGCGGAGAAGAAAGTACATGTTCCATTCAAAGTAATATGGTATACAAACAAGGTCAGCCGTTGTGAGTTGGCTCAGAAAATATGGTACCTTTGACTGGGATAACCAAACTATTAGCAAAATGCCTAAATCAGCAGAAGCCAGAATTAAAGACTTAGAAGCAAAGATTAAGCTTCTCGAAAAGTAAAAGAATCGTTTAAAGAAAGAAGCAGAATTTTTATCAGACAAGGCTGCCATTTTTGATTTAATGATTAGAATTAGCTGAAAAAGAATATAATGTAAATAAAAGAGGGTAGGAGGTGTAAATTTTGGATTTAAATAATTATGTAGGGGATAAGTGTAATACAAAAAGCCACTCTTTTCGGAGTGGCTTTCTTGTAGTTATAGAATATTTGGATTATGATCTTCCTTCCATTCTTTCTTTTAAAGCAGCTAATTCATCAATATCTCCCAATGTAGCTTTTTCTTGTGAGCTTTGGTTATCGATTTGTTTTTTAACTTGCTTCATTTCTTCATCTCTATAAGTAGCTGAGTGAGAAACAACTATTCTTCTGAATTCTTTGTTAAACTCAATTACTTTAAAGTTGATAGATTCTCCTTGTGTTACGCGAGTTCCGTCTTCTTTATCTAAAGTTCTTGCCGGTGCAAATGCTTCTACATCTTTATCTTCGAACTCAATTTTAGCTCCTTTGTCAAATACGTTAAACGCAACACCTGTATGTTCTGTACCTACAGCGTATTTAGTTTCGTACTCATCCCAAGGGTTGTTTTCTAATTGTTTGTGTCCTAAGCTTAATCTGCGAGCTTCTACGTCTAATTCAAGAACTACTACGTCTAATTTATCTCCTACACTACAGAATTCTGATGGGTGTTTGATTTTATCTGTCCAAGAAAGGTCAGAAATATAAATTAATCCGTCTACTCCTTCTTCTAATTCTACGAATACTCCAAAGTTTGTGAAGTTACGTACAGTTCCTGTGTGTTTAGAACCTACAGGGTATTTAGAAGTGATATCAGTCCAAGGGTCCGGAGTTAATTGTTTCATACCAAGAGACATTTTTCTGTCTTCTCTATCGATGCTCAATACTACTGATTCTACCTCGTCTCCTACTTGTACGAAGTCTTGTGCAGAACGTAAGTGAGTTGACCATGACATTTCTGAAACGTGAATTAATCCTTCTACTCCAGGTGCTACTTCTACAAATGCACCATAGTCTGCCAATACAACAACTTTTCCTTTGATTTTATCACCAACTTTTACGTTTTCATTTAAAGCATCCCAAGGATGAGCTTCTAATTGTTTAACGCCTAATTGGATTCTTGTTTTATCTTCGTCAAAGTCTAAGATTACAACATTTATTTGGTCGTCTACTTGAACAACTTCGTTCGGGTGGTTGATTCTGCTCCAAGAAAGGTCTGTAATGTGGATTAAACCATCAACACCTCCTAAGTCAACAAACACACCGTAAGAAGTGATATTTTTAACAATACCTTCTAATACTTGTCCTTTTTCTAATTGACCGATGATTTCTTTTTTCTGTTCTTCGATATCCGCTTCAATCAATGCTTTGTGAGATACTACAACGTTTTTGAATTCTGGGTTGATTTTAACCACTTTAAATTCCATTGATTTTCCTACGAATTGCTCGTAATCACGGATTGGCTTAACATCAATTTGAGAACCAGGTAAGAATGCTTCGATTCCGAATACATCTACAATCATACCTCCTTTAGTTCTTGCTTTAATGTTACCTGTAACGATTTCTCCGCTTTCGTTAGCTTCGTTTACTCGTTTCCAAGCGTTAAGCGTTCTTGCTTTTCTGTGAGATAATTGTAACTGACCGTTTTTGTCTTCACGTTGGTCTACCATTACTTCTACCTCGTCCCCAACTTTTAAGTCAGGATTGTAACGGAATTCATTTAAAGAAATAACTCCTTCTGATTTAAAGTCGATGTCTACAATCGCCTCTTTGTCTGTAATACGAACTACTTTACCTTTGAATACAACGTTTTCGTCTAATTCTTCTAAAGTATTCTCATACATTTCCTCTAATTGAGCTTTTTCTTTACGATCTTCTTCGTTAAGACCGCTTTCAAACGCTTCCCAATCAAACTCCTCAGTAGAAGGGTTTGCGTTTAATAAATTTTGCTCTTCTTGTAATTTGTTTTTAGTCTCTTCAGACATAATAAAAAATAAATTTGTATTATCATTAAAATTGTAGGGACTCGGAACGAGCAATCCAATGATAAGAAATTAAATATTTAATTAATAAACGTTTATCCCTATTCGTTTAAACGCGAGGCAAATATACATTTTTTATTTAATATTAAAATAATTGATTGAAAATTAATTTCTTTCTATTATTCTTGAAATCTGTTGTTCGTTATATTTAAAAATATTTTCTCGTCTTAATTCAGACTCTATTTCATTTGGTGTGTAGCCTATGCTATTGTAATATCTAATTAAATCTCTTGCATAACCGGGATTTCTTAATTTAATATTTTGTGTTAGGCTTAAATCTACTGCTGTTCCATCTTTTTTCCTGGCAGGTTCAATTTTTAAATTTTTATCTTTTAAATAAGATGAGACTTTATAAAAAACATTCTCTACTTGCTCCATTAATTCTGAATCTCCTTTTACTGCTTCTACATCTTCTATTTCACCCATAGGATTTATAACAAATTTAGCTTTTACTGCTAATATTTTTTTAGGAGTAGATGTCCAAGGAAAGTCGGTATTTAAATTTTTCCCTATTAATTTATGTAACTCTTTAACCAAACATTTCATTAAGTCTTGATTATTTCCTTCATATTCCTGACACCCCGGAAAAATAGGAGCAGTTTCTACTTCCTTTTTCTTAAATGCTTCTTCAAAACTCTGAGCAAGAGTAATATTAAATATAAATAAAAGAAGCCCCATAACTATAAATCTAATTTTTTTCATACAATTTAAGTTTTTAATATTCTTCTAAATATAGAAACTTTATCTAAAAAGAATTTGAATTTATTATAACATTTTTATTACTTATGAGAAATATCAGATGTTATTATTAAATAAAGAGTTACAGTGGTATTTTTTAATAAATATAAAATTAACTTTCAATAAGCCGATGATCTCCCGCAATAAAAAAAGGATTAAATAAATCTTCTTTGTTATAAATCAATTCTTTATTTCCCTCAACTGTTGTTACTGATATACCGGCAAATTTACAAATGGCATGTCCTGCTGCTGTATCCCATTCCATTATAGGTGCAAATCTAGGATATACATGAGCTTTTCCTTCTGCCAACATACAAAGTTTTAGAGAACTCCCTGCCGAAACTATTTTTATATTTTTATAGGTTTCTTTTAATTTTTCGATATAATCTTGAGTTGCTTTATTTACATGAGAACGACTGGAAACTACTATTATTTCTCTTTCATCAGGGGTGTTACCAATTAGTTTTATTTTTTCTTTTCGATCTAACTCTGTAAAAGATTCAATATTTTTTACTTTAAAACTTCCATTTTTATCAGCGTAGAAAAGCTCTTTTTTTACAGGAGCATAAATTACACCTAAAATTGGCACTCCATTTTCTACCAAAGCGATATTTACTGTAAATTCACCGTTTTTCTTTACAAATTCTTTTGTTCCGTCTAATGGATCTACAATCCAAACAAAATTCCAATTAACTCTTTCTTTATAACTATCGGCTTTTATTTCTTCGCTTATGATAGAGATATTTGTAGTTTTTAAATGATTTACAATTACTTTATTAGAAGTAATATCTGCATCAGTAATCGGAGAATTATCTTCTTTATATTCTACAGAAAAATCTTTATCATATATTTTTAGTATTTCTTTTCCTGCTTCTATCGCTGCTTCTATTGCTAAACTTAAATTTGAGTCCATAAAAAAAAGGTTTACAACAAAAATAAGCATTGTAAACCTTTTTTTTATAGTAAGTTTGTTTTTTATTCTTCTGTTATAGTTAGATCAGGCTCCTCAAAAGTTACTTCTTCATCAAAAAAGACATCGTTATCATCATCTTCTTCATACTCTTCCATTACTATTTCTAAGCGCTGACTAATCTTAACTAAATAAACAGTATCCTCAGTTTGTACCTCAACAGCTTCTACTGTTTCTCCTTTTGCATTTTTAAATACAATTACATCTTGATCTCCATAACCATCCGGAAATTTTTCTACTAATAAACTTAGAATTTTGTCGTTTAGTTTCTTAAAATCTACAATTATTCTTTTCTTAGGTGTCGGTTTCTTACTCATTATAATAAAACTAATAGGTTGATTAATAATTTAATAAATAGGCAAAAATTAATGGAGCTACAATTGTAGCGTCTGATTCTATAATAAATTTAGGAGTATCTATGTCTAATTTACCCCAAGTGATTTTTTCGTTTGGAACAGCTCCTGAATAACTCCCATAAGAAGTTGTGGAATCTGAAATCTGACAGAAATAACTCCAGAATGGTGTGTCTGTTCTTTCTAAATCTTGATATAACATTGGAACTACACAAATTGGGAAATCTCCTGCAATTCCTCCTCCTATTTGGAAAAATCCTATTCCGTTTTCAGAGTTTTCTGTGTACCAATCAGCTAACCAGGTCATGTATTCAATTCCTGATTTCATAGTAGAAGCTTTTAGCTCTCCTTTCATTACATAACTTGCGAAAATATTTCCCATTGTACTATCTTCCCATCCCGGAACTACGATTGGTAAATTCTTTTCTGCCGCAGCATACATCCAGCTGTTTTTTAAATCAATTTCATAATACTCTTCTAATACTCCGGAAAGTAACATTTTATACATAAATTCATGCGGAAAATATCTTTCTCCTTTTTCTTCTGCATCTTTCCAAATTTTGAAAATATGTTTTTGTAAACGTCTAAAAGCTTCTTCTTCCGGAATACAAGTATCTGTAACTCTGTTTAGTCCTCTATCTAACAAATCTCTTTCTTCTTGAGGTGTTAAATCTCTGTAATGAGGTACTCTTTCATAATGAGAATGAGCTACTAAATTCATGATGTCTTCCTCTAAATTAGCTCCTGTACAAGATACGATATGTACTTTGTCTTGACGAATCATCTCGGCAAAGATTTTCCCTAACTCTCCTGTACTCATAGCTCCCGCCATACTTACAAGCATTTTAGAGCCATTATTTAATTGTTCTTCGTATGCTTTTGCTGCATCTACTAAACTAGCTGCATTAAAATGCAAATAATATTTTTGAATAAATTCTGATATTGCACCCATGTTTATTGTTTGTTTTTTATTCTTGAATTATGGCACAAAATAAACGGATTTATTAATTCTGTGCAACTTTTAAATTAGTATTTTGTTTTTTTTTACTTTTTTTATGTTTAGAGCAAAGTTGGTCAAGAATCTTGAAAAAGTTATGTTTAGGCTTTCAATTAAATAAGCTATCAAAAAACTGTTGCCATAGGGATATAGCTTAAGGTTGTATTTCTGATAGCTCTATACAAATAAATTTTAAATCTTATTTACTCAGTATTTAACATTTGACGGAAGTGGTAGTATATTAGTGAAAAATGATTTTAAACCATTGAAAAAGGATGATGAAAAACTGACTTTTAAAATAGGTAATCACATGACTTTACCGCTCGATTTTGTAAATATTGAATGATATGGACGTAGACCTTGGGAAAGCTACATCGATAGAAAAACTTCATCTCTTGTAGGACTTTATAAAGGCGATATTAAATCACAATACCATCCGTATGTTCGTCCGCAAGAATCAGGTAATAAAAGTGATGTTCGCTATGCTAAAATCACACGTGAAGACGGTACTGGATTCCTTATTCAGTCAACAGATGAATTATTGAATGTTAATGCTTTACCATATAGTCCGGAGCAATTATTCCCTGGATTGGAAAAACAACAAACACATTCCGGAGAATTAGAATATGATAAAAACATCCATTTAGATATTGATTTTCAACAATTAGGATTGGGTAGTATGTCCCGTCCTAAAAAAGCGTTACAGGTTTTTTAAGACTTCACAAATTTAAAACTTTTTAATGTCTGCACTAAGGTTTACATAAGTATTTCCTTCTGTCTTTTTTAAAAGTTTATCGTTCTTATATGCTTCCATAGTAATAAGAACCGTTTCATCTTTACATGTTGCAAGAACAGCTAAAGTAGCATCTTTTGTAACAAGAGAAGTTTCCCAAGAGTTCTTTATATTTATTCCTGAATAAGCGTTTATGCCTGTTCCACTTACATGTATTACAGCCTCAGGAGTATTGCTATAAACTTTTATGGTAATTTTATTTTCTTTATTTAAAAGAGATCCTGTACCATCATCATCTGAACAAGATTGAAAGAGTAAACAAATACTACAAACCGACAATATAATAGCAAGTGCCGGGAGTTTAAAAATAAGGTTTTTTTTCATTAAATATTATTATATATTTTCTATTGTTTATTGAGGTATTTTCTAAAAAACTTATACTTCTGTTCTGATTATGTCTCTAACAATAGTTATAAATATAATAATACTTTTATAAACATGATTTAACATAATAAATCATGGAAAAAGCAAAAATGAAGAATAATATTTTTTTTCTGAATGAATCAGAGTAAAAAATACTTCCGCAAATATATTAAATATTTCAGATATAATATATATATATAAAATTGTGTGTATTTTTTTATTATAGTATAATACACTAAAATCATTTTAACGTAACTATAAGAAATTGAATTAAATATAAACTTTAAAAATCTTAGTATAGAATAGTTAAAAATAATTATTTCAACTTGATTTTTGTGATTAATATAAAATCCAAAATAATATTTATTTTTTGTCGATGAGGTTATCCGTTTCAGGGTAATTCTTATAATTAAGAATATTGTTTTAAGTAAAGAGTTAGTTACGTTTAAACAACCGTTTATAAATTATATTTTATTAGTAAGAATGTCAAGAGAAAAAATTAGTTATATCCTCAAAAGTGAATAAAATATTTTATTTTCATTTAAAGTACATTCGTTTAATAATGACAATCATGGGAACACACTAAATCTCGCTTACACATGTAGTATATTATATCCGTTGTGCATTTTAAATTATCTTGACTTTGATATTATTAATATTTCTATTAAATATCTTTTGGTTAATGTATTGGATAAGAGTTAGAGCTGTTATTTTTGATATAATTCTTGTTTTAAACCCTTCAAAAGATTTGGCATAATTTCGCCTGATCATAAATTGGTCACATAATTGAGAGAATAAGGTTTCTATCCGTTTTCTTGATTTTCTGAAGATGAAAGGTTGTTTTCTATAGTTTTTCTGATTTTTTTTCATAGGG
>JAHUUM010000043.1 GCA_019218445.1 Weeksellaceae bacterium TAE3-ERU29
AGTCTAATGATCTGTTCAAGTTTTGTAGAAAAGGGTAAAGGAGCTTACATACTGAACAGTCTTTTAAGATTTAATGACAAAAAATAGCTTTTATCTTTACCCTTATTCTCTCTGATTAATATCCCACTAAAATAATATCTTTTGCAAACATAGGATGATAAAACTATCGGTTTTGCTTATCATTATAAATATCAATAATTTGTTTATAAAAAATCTCCTTTATCAAACATTTTAATCTTTAATAAACTCTTAATTTATTATATTTACAGCCCTAAACTTTAGAATTCTAAATAAAGCCATGAACAAGCGTATTTTCATTGAAAAAAGACCCGAATTTGACCATTTAAGCCATTCTGTTACAGAAGAATTACACAATATAAACCCTGAACTTTCCGCAAAAGTTTATATCATTTATGATATCTTTAATATTGAAGAAAAAGACTTTGAGAAAGTTGCAGAAACCGTATTCTCTGACCCTGTAATGGATATTTTACACACCGAACAACCTGATTTTTCCAATTATGCCCAAACAATGGCAGTGGAATTCCTTCCGGGACAGTTCGATCAACGTGCAGACAGTGCCGAACAAGCCGTAAGGTTAATCACAGGAAAAGACAACGTAAAAATAAGAACTGCAAAACTTTTTGCATTCCCTCAAATAAATGATTCCGAGTTTTCCGAAGCCAAAAAACTTTTGGTAAACGTAGTGGACGCTCGTGAAAAGAACATGAATCAATTAAGTTACCCAAGCGTGGAATCACCTAAAAATGTTCCTGTTGTAGAAGGCTTTATTGATTTTAACGAAACTGAACTTAAAGATTTATTTAATCAATGGGGCTTTGCTTTTGGTTTAGATGATTTAAAGTTTATTCAAGATTATTTCAAAAAAGAAAAAAGAAACCCAACCGAAACAGAATTAAAGGTTTTAGATACTTATTGGAGTGACCACTGTCGCCACACAACCTTTATGACCGAGTTGGAAAACATAGAATTTAACGGAGATTTTAAGACAACGCTTGAAGAAATCTTTAATCGTTATTTATCGCTTAGAAAAGAATTAAACAGAGAGCATAAACCTATCTCTCTTATGGATATAGGTACAATCTCCGCAAAATATTTCCAGAAAAACGGGAAATTAAAAGATTTGGTAATCTCCGACGAAATCAATGCGTGTACCATAGAAATCGAGGCAGAAATAGACGGCAAAAAAGAGCCTTGGTATTTATTATTTAAGAATGAAACACACAACCACCCGACAGAAATAGAGCCTTTTGGAGGAGCTTCAACTTGTATCGGGGGGGCAATCCGAGACCCTTTGAGCGGTAGAGCTTTCGTTTACCAAGCAATGCGTGTAACGGGAGCGGCGAATCCGTTAGAGCCGGTAGAAAATACTTTAGAAGGAAAATTGCCTCAAAGAAAAATCACAAAAGAGGCGGCCAACGGATATTCCTCTTATGGTAATCAAATTGGTTTGGCGACCTCTCATGTTTCGGAAATATACCACGAAGGCTACAAAGCAAAGCGTATGGAAGTTGGTTTTGTAGTGGGAGCTGCACCGGTGGACTGGGTGAAAAGAGAAAACCCAACTGCGGGAGATAAAGTAATCGTACTCGGAGGAAAAACAGGTAGAGACGGAGTTGGAGGAGCAACCGGCTCATCTAAGACTCAAAAAGCCGACGCCATTGAAACCATGAGTGCCGAAGTTCAGAAAGGAGACGCGGTACAGGAAAGAAAAATTCAACGTTTATTCAGAAAACCGGAAGTTACTACTTTAATCAAAAAATCTAATGATTTTGGTGCCGGTGGTGTTTCGGTTGCGATTGGAGAAATCGCCGAAGGCGTTCATGTGAATTTAGACGTTTTACCCGTAAAATACGAAGGTTTATACGGAACTGAATTGGCCATTTCTGAATCTCAGGAGCGTATGGCTGTGGTAGTTGCAAAAGAAGACGTAGATAAATTTATCGCTTATGCAGAGGCAGAAAACATCTTGGCAGTTGTTGTGGGCGACGTTACGGACAATCACCGATTAGAGGTTGTTTGGAGAGGAGAAAAAATTGTAGATTTAGACAGAGATTTCTTGGATACAGCAGGTTGCATGAAGAAAAACGATGCTAAAATCGAGCTAAATAAATCAGCACAAGAAACCGCAAAGCCTTTTAATAAAGAAAACTTTATTGATACTTTAAAATCTTTAAATGTTGCCTCTCAAAAAGGGTTAATCGAGAAGTTTGACAGCACGGTGGGACAAACTACCGTTTTGATGCCTTTGGGTGGAAAAACTCAATTAACACCTGCGACTGCGAGTGTTCACACTTTACCTGTTCGTAATAAAAATACCTCAACCGTTTCCATGGCATCTTGGGGATTTGATGCTGATTTAGCCGAGAAAAATACACTTTTGGCGGGAGCTTATGCCGTTGTGGAAAGTGTGGCTAAAATTGTAGCAACAGGAGGGAAAAGAGAAGATATCCGATTGAGCTTTCAAGAATATTTTGAAAGATTGGGCGAAAATGCAGAAAAATGGGGAAAACCATTGTCTTCGTTATTAGGAGCTTTAGATGCTCAATTAAATTTTGAAATTGCGGCGATTGGAGGGAAAGACAGCATGTCGGGAACTTTTGGAGATATTCATGTTCCACCAACTTTGATTTCTTTTGCATGTTGTGCAGGAGATTTGAAAAACGTTATTTCACCTGAATTTAAAAAGTCGGGAAATCATATTTATTTATTCCGTCATGAGCCGAAAGAAAACGGAATGCCGAATTATGAGCAATTAAATAAGGCTTATGCTGAAATTCATTCTTTAATCGAGGAGGGCAAAGTTGTTTCTGCTCAAATCATTAAAAACGGAGGATTATCGACTGCTTTAGCTCAAATGACTTTCGGAAATAAATTAGGTGCAGAAGTTTCATTTAGTGGTGATTTATTCTTGCCGATGCACGGTTCTTTAATTTTAGAATCAAATGTTGCTTTAGAAGGTTTTGAGGAGCTAGGACAAGTAATTTCCGAAGAAAATTTAATCATAAATGAAGAAAAATTCAATATTGATGAATTGATTTCTGCATGGATTGGAACTTTTGAAAACTTATTCCCAACTGATTTCTATAAAAATACAGAGGAAACAAAATCAGTGAAAAGCACTGAAGAAAGTCCGAAAAATATAAATATTAATTTAGGGGCAAAACCAAAAGTGGCAATGCCGATTTTCTTTGGTACAAACTGCGAATACGAAACCGAAAAAGTATTTAAAGAGGCTGGAGCAGAGCCTCAACCATTTATATTTAACAACCTAAACGACAAATATTTATCTGATTCGGTTGAGAGAATGGTAAAAACCATAAACGAGAGTCAGATTTTAATGTTATCAGGTGGATTCTCCGCGGGTGATGAACCGGACGGCTCGGCAAAATTCATTGTTTCCGTACTGAAAAATGAAGAAATTAAGAATGCTGTTCATGGTTTAATTGAAAGAGATGGTTTAATCTTAGGAATTTGTAACGGTTTCCAAGCGTTGATTAAATCAGGATTGGTTTCTTACGGAGAAATTAGAGATTTAACACCTGACGCTCCGACTTTAGCTCATAATAAAATCGGACGACATATTTCTCAAATGGTTGATGTTAAAGTTGTAAATGACCGCTCTCCTTGGCTTAACGGAATGAAAGATAAAATATTTAGAATTCCGATTTCTCACGGAGAAGGTAGATTTAGTGCAAATAAAGAAACTTTAAAATTATTTATAGAAAACGGACAAATCGCAACACAATACGTAGATTTAGACGGAAAAGTAGCTTTAGATATGCCTTTTAATCCGAATGGCTCTGTAATGGGAATCGAAGGGATTACCGATAAATCAGGCAGAATATTTGGTAGAATGGGACACCCTGAACGATTTAGAGAAGGTTTAATCAAAAACATTCCTAAGGTTACTTTTATGGATATCTTTAAAAACGGCGTGAAGTATTTTGAGTAAATAAGAAAGGCGAATGTTTTCGCCTTTCACTTTATTCCATAAAACATAAATTTTAATGATTGAAATACTGTTAACCTATATTTATATTTTATACATTTCTGTAGGTATGGGCATAGCTTTCAGAAAATTTATTAATATAAAAGAATATGATATTTTTTTCACTTCATTAATGGGAATGTTTTTTCTATTAATAATTTCAACTTTCTATGCTGTTTTCTTTCCTATTAATTTTTACTTTTATATTTTAAGCACTTTATTTTCAACTATATTTATAGGTTTAGAGTATAATACATTTAGGAAAATCTCTATTTCTACTATTAAAAGTTTTAAGCATTTTTCTAAAAGTGATAAATTTTTATTTATAAGTATTATTATCCTTTCGTTAATCCATAGTTCTTCTTTACCCTATATTATTGATAATGAATCTTATTATATACAGACTATTAAATGGTTAAATAATTATGGACTGGTAAAAGGGCTTGCCAATCTTCATTTATTTTTAGGTCAAAACTCCGGATGGCATTTACTACAGAGTGCTTTTAATTTTGATTTCTTACATTCTAATTTTAATGATTTAAATGGTTTTATTATAATTCTATTATCATTTTTCTGTTTAGATAGAAAAAATACTAATAAAAAAGAAAATAGAGAACTAGACACTTCTTTAATATTTATATTCATCAGTTTACTTTTTCTTTTTATTTCTGCTCCATCCCCTGACTTACCACTTATTGTAATTGTCCCTATAATTTTTTACTTATTTATTGAAGCCTTCAATACCAATTTCAATAAAAATAATATATTACTTATATGGTGTCTCTCGTTATTTGTTGTTTTAATAAAAGTTACTATTGCTCCTATTTTAATATTACCTATTATTCTTTTATTTAAAACTTTTGATAGAAAAACTTTTATAAAAGTAGCATTCATTTCTTTATTAGCATTAAGTAGTTTTATTATAAAAAATAGTATTATTTCCGGATATCCTCTATATCCTTTAACTATAGGAAATGAGTTTTTAAATATTGATTGGAGAGTTCCCATTGAGCTACAGCAAAACTTTTGGGAAAGTAATAATGAAAGTTTTATTAATGGCTTTTTGAATTGGATAAACCAACCTTTTCCCCATGGAATAATAAATAAGTTGATACTCATTTCTATTCTACTATTTCCTGCTTTTATAAGAAAAGAAGCTCCTCTAAAAATTTTATGGATATATATACTAATCCAATTTTGTGTCTTTTATCTAACCTCTCCCCAATATAGATTCTTTTTACCAGTTTTATTTAGTATTACTTTGATTATATTTACTAGACTACTTAAAAACAAACCTTTTATTATCAAATTTCTTATTATAAGCAATTTTATTATTTTAGCTTTCACAGGATTTTTGGGTGCTAACTTTGAACGAATAACTGGTAATGATATTATTAAAAAAAACACAAATTCCTTTATTTTTTCTCAGATTTTTAAGCCTAGAGCAATAACCCAATATGAATTAGAATTTGAAAAACAACAATTAGGCAACTTAACTTACTTCTCTCCAAAAAAAGATTCTCTATTTTTTTGGCAAACATCTAATGGACCGTTACCTTGTGCCAACAAAAAAATGATTGAATATTTTAAAAC
>JAHUUM010000044.1 GCA_019218445.1 Weeksellaceae bacterium TAE3-ERU29
TTTTTATTCTCTTTATTTACCATTTATAACCAATTGCAACAGTACTCGCAAATGATTGAAACATAGTAGCGTATGTGGAGGATTCTAAAACGTCTGCTTCAGATGAAATTAAAATAGCAGGTTCTATTGAGGGACGAAAGAAAAAGCCTGATTTAGATTTCCACTCGTATCCGAAAGCACCTGAAATTCCAAATCCACTACTTTCTTTAGGGTCAAAAAGACTTTTGAAATAAACGGCAAAAGGTTTTACAGCATATAAAAAACTTCCTTTAGAAACATTTTTGGCATTATTCATCGGGCTAAAATAATGTCTGTATTCTAAATATACGGCTGCAGTCATCACCGGTAAAATAGTGCCTCCTATTTTTCCACCGACTAAATCTTTTTCGTTCAAAGGTTTAAATACGCCAAAAGTTGGAACTCCGGGATAATGTAACCGAATTTCCTTTATTGTATTTGGTAGTTCGACATTATTTATTTCTTGAGCTTTTGCTGTCGTAGATATAAATAAAAATAAAATAATATGTAAGAAATATCTATTCATAATTGAAAAATTAATATTAGATACAAATCTAAATTATTTTATTTACCTGTTGTGCATTATGATATTTTTTAAGGGTAAACACCCCTATAATCCCCTCAAGGGGATAATTTTGGAAGTAATTTAGCCTTTGCTTGCGTTCCTCATTTCTCCCTTGAGGGGGACAAAGGGGGTGTTTTAATACAGAAAACAACATTTTAATTCTTTTTTTTAACAAAATGCACAACGGGTTTTATTTATATTATTGTGTGTAAATATTTATAATTTAATTAATTTTATAAGTCAGTCCGATTGTAGGGCCAACACCGGAATAAATATGTTTTGATTGTCCCGAAGTGATGTTATTCGTAATAATATAAGGGATGACTAATTCCAGTCCGAATTTATCATTAAAATAATAATTTCCACCCACTCCAAGATTAATGATAGAGATTCCACCACTTAATTGTTCGTGAAAATATCCTCTGTAATTATCGTTGTTTGCATTGTATCTAATTGTTCCTAAACCAACTCCAAACTCTGCAAAAACTCTTAAATTATTTAAATTTACAAAGTTATTTCTAAGTGTAGGAATAAAAGCAAAAGAGTTATAATAAGAATCAATATCATCAATAATTATATTATTCATTGAAGTATAAGCAAAATTTAAATCAATAGAAGTTTTATCAGATATATAATATCCAACAGAGGATTTAATTACTAATCCATTTATACCGGATTCAAAGTTTTGTGAAGCACCAAATAAAGGTAATGCGGAAACACTTAATTTCAAGTCGTTTTTCTTAGATTGACTAAATCCGTAAATACCTAATAAACTGAATGTAAATAGTAATAAAATTCTTTTCATTTGATTAAATTTAATGGTAAAATATATAGTTAATGCAATATAGTAATAAATTTTTAATAAATATATCTTGTCTAAATAAATTAAAAGAAGAAAAAAATCTAATTTTTCTGAATAAAAGTAAATACTATCTCAAACTATTTTTATTATTCTATTAAAATCTTTACTTTTGGGTACGATGAAACCACAAGAAGAAAAAGTAGTTTTAATAGATGAAAAAGATTCTGTTTTAGGATTAATGGAGAAAATGGAAGCTCATATAAAAGGTGAGTTACACAGAGCTTTTTCCGTTTTTGTATTTAATGATAAAGGCGAAACGCTTATTCAGAAAAGAGCATTAGAGAAATACCATTCTCCGGGCTTATGGACAAATACTTGTTGTAGCCATCCACGAGAGAACGAAACTTATTTAGATGCTGCAAAACGCAGAATACAAGAAGAAATGGGCTTTATATGTCCGTTAGAATTTCAGTTTAGTTTTATTTATAAAGCAGATGTAGGCGGAGGTTTAATCGAGCATGAATTAGACCATGTATTTACCGGAAAATTCAATGGAATTCCCAAATTAAATCCTGAAGAAGTGTGTGACTACAAATGGATTTCTATGCCGGATTTAGAAACTGATGTAAAAAATAATCCACAAAACTATACCGAATGGTTTAAAATCATTTTAAAAGAATATATACATAATTTAAAAAATAAATAATGAAGAAAACAGCACTTAACCAAAAACATATTGATTTAGGAGCTAAAATGGTTCCGTTTGCAGGTTTTGAAATGCCTGTTCAATATTCCGGAGTAACGGAAGAGCATATGGCAGTAAGAGAAAAATTAGGCGTTTTTGATGTCAGTCACATGGGGCAGTTCCGAGTAAAAGGAAAAGAAGCCTTAGATTTAGTTCAGAAAATAACTTCTAATGATGCGGCTAAATTAAAAGTGAATCAAGCACAATACTCTTGTATGCCAAATGAAAAGGGCGGAATTGTAGATGATTTAATCGTTTATAAAATCTCTGATGAAGAATATTTTTTGGTTGTAAATGCAGGCTGTTTAGATAAAGATTGGGATTGGGTAAATAAGCACAACTCTTTTGATTGTACAGTAACTAACGAAAGTGATGACACTTCACTTCTTGCAATACAAGGACCGAAAGCAATAGAAGCAATGCAAGCTTTAACAGATGTAGATTTAGAAGAAATTCCTTTTTATCATTTCAGAATAGAAACTTTCGCAGGAATAGAAAATGCAATTATATCAGCAACAGGATATACCGGAGCCGGTGGAATAGAAGTTTATCTACCTAATGCTGTTGCCAATGAAGTATGGGATAAAGTAATGGAAGCTGGAAAAGAATTTGGAATAGCTCCGTGCGGATTAGCAGCCAGAGATACTTTAAGATTAGAAAAAGGCTATTGCTTATATGGAAACGATATTGATATGGAAACATCTCCGTTAGAGGCAGGTTTAGGTTGGATTACTAAATTTACTAAAGATTTTATAGGTTCAGATATCTTAAAAATTCAAAAAGAAAACGGAGTAGATAAAAAATTAGTAGCTTTTAAAATGATAGATAGAGGAGTGCCAAGACATGATTATGAAATCGTAGATGCAGACGGAAATGTCATAGGTAAAGTAACTTCCGGAACACAATCTCCAATTTTGAAAGAAGGAATCGGATTAGGATATGTACAGAAAAAATATGCTAAAAAAGGTTCAGAAATTTATATACAAGTAAGAAAAAAACAATTAAAAGCAGAAGTAGTTTCACTTCCGTTTGTTTAATTAATTTGAATTAATCGATAAAAATTAGTCATAATAGTTACAATTAACGTAACTTTGATGCATTAAATTTAAGTATGAATTATCAAGAATTTACAGAAGAAATCCATTTAAAAGATGGTCGTTCCATTACATTAGAAACCGGAAAACTTGCTAAACAAGCAGATGGTTCTGTTGTAGTGAAGATGGGTGGCACCATGCTCTTAGCTACGGTAGTAGGAGCAAAAGAAGCCAGAGACGGTGTAGACTTTATGCCTTTAACAATTGAATATCGCGAGAAATTTTCTGCAGCGGGTAAAATACCGGGAGGTTTTATAAAAAGAGAAGGAAGACCGTCTGACGACGAAATCCTTACTATGCGTTTAGTAGACCGTGTAATGCGTCCTCTTTTTCCTAAAGATTACCACGCAGAAGTTCAGGTAATAATAAGTGTAATGTCTTATGACGGAACTGTATTACCGGATTCTTTAGCCGGATTAGCAGCGTCAACTGCAATGGCATTAACAGATATTCCATTTAAAAGTTTAATCTCAGAAGTACGTGTTGTGCGTGTGGACGGAGAATTTATAATTAATCCTGATTTAGAAACGCTTAAAAAAGCAGATTTAGATATGATGATTGGAGCTTCTAAAGACTCAGTTATCATGGTTGAGGGAGAAATGGAAGAAGTTTCTGAAAAAGAAATGGTAGAGGCTATTAAATTTGCTCATGATGCTATTAAAGATCAAATAGATGCACAAGAACGTCTATCTGAAAAAGTAGGAAAATCTTTCCCGAAAAGAGAATATTGTCATGAAACAAATGATGAAGCTTTAGAAAAAAGAATACATGAAGAGCTTTACCAAAAGTTATATGATATTGCTACAGAACCAAGTGAAAAACATGAAAGATCTACAAGATTTGATGAAGTTTTAGCTGAGTTTAAAGAGCAATTTAGCGAGGAAGAGCAAGATGAATTAGGTTCTTTAATAGATAAATATTTTGGTGATGTTAAAAAAGAAGCAGTTCGCCAAATGATTTTAAATGAGAATGTTCGTTTAGATGGTAGAAATCCAAATCAAATCAGACCAATTTGGTGTGAGGTAGATTATTTACCTTCAACACACGGTTCAGCAATATTTACAAGAGGAGAAACTCAATCATTAAGTACAATTACTTTAGGATCTTCTTTAGATGCTGATAGAATTGATAGTATTGTAGAAGAATATGAGAAAAAATTCTATTTACACTATAATTTCCCTCCATTCTCAACAGGAGAAGCTCGCCCGATTAGAGGAATCTCTCGTCGTGAAGTAGGACACGGAAATTTAGCAGAACGTGCTTTAAAGAAAATGATTCCGTCTGATACACCTTATACTATTCGTTTAGTATCAGATATTTTAGAGTCTAACGGATCATCATCTATGGCAACTGTTTGTGCAGGAACATTGGCTTTAATGGATGCCGGAATTAAAATTAAAAAACCTGTTTCAGGAATTGCAATGGGATTAATTACTGATACTGCATCAGGAAAATGGACTGTTCTTTCTGATATTTTAGGGGATGAAGATCACTTAGGTGATATGGACTTTAAAGTAACCGGAACAAGAGATGGTATCACAGCTTGTCAAATGGATATTAAAATCTCAGGATTATCTTATGAGATTTTAGAAAAAGCCTTAATGCAAGCACATGAAGGGCGTATGCATATCATGGATAAAATGTTGGAAACTATTTCTGAACCAAACCAAAATTACAAACCTACCGCTCCTAAAATTATTACCTTAAAAATAAAAGGAGATTTTATAGGTGCAGTAATAGGACCTGGTGGGAAAATCATTCAGGAATTACAAGCACAAACCGGAACAACTATCTCTATTGAGGAAGAAGATGGTTTCGGAATTGTAGAAATTTCCGGAGTAGATCAAGAAAAAATGGATGATGCTGTTCAAAGAATTAAAGATATTACTTTTGAGCCGACAATAGGTGAAACTTATAAAGGTAAAGTAGTTTCTGTAAAACCATTTGGAGCATTTGTTCAAATTAAAAAAGGAACAGAAGGTTTAGTTCATATTTCTGAGCTAGATTGGAATAGAGTAAATGACGTAGAAGATGTCGTGAAAGAAGGCGATATCATCGAAGTTAAATATTTAGAAAATGACAAGAAAACAGGAAAAATGAGACTTTCTAGAAAAGTTTTATTACCAAAACCTGATAAAAAAGAAGATTAATTTTCTTTTAATACTAAA
>JAHUUM010000045.1 GCA_019218445.1 Weeksellaceae bacterium TAE3-ERU29
CTTCAATTTTTACTTATCTATTATTTATTACACCTATTTAACTACACCTTTAATTCTCAAAATCTTTCTGCCACTTTCTTTTGCATTAGAAAAAACAGAAATAGACTTACTGAAACTATTAGAGATATTAGTGTCGTATTTTACTTTTATTTCTCCTTTTTGCCCGGGAGCAATTAAATCAGTAGGTTTAGGATATTCTGCAGCGGTACACCCACAAGACGCTTGAACACTTTTAATAATAAGTGGCTTGTCCCCTGTATTCGTAAAAGTAAAAACTCTTTCTCCATTAGCCCCTTTAGCTATTTGACCATAATCAATAACTTCTTTTTCAAAAGTTATCTCTTGAGCGTTCATAGTTGCTATTCCAATAAAAGCAAAAGTAGCTGTTAATAAAAACTTTTTCATAATTAATATTTTAAAATGCAAAGTTAAGTATATTTTTTTTAACTAATTTTAATCTTAAATTTGCGATTCAATTAATGTAATTCAAATAATATACCATTTATGGAAATATCGTCTAAATACAACCCGAAAATAACTGAAGAACGTTTATACAATTTTTGGCAAGATAATGGTTTTTTCCACTCAGAACCGGACGAAAGACCGTCTTACACTATTGTAATTCCTCCTCCAAATGTAACGGGAGTTTTACACATGGGACACATGCTGAACAACACTATTCAAGATATTTTAATCAGAAAAGCCAGGATGTCAGGCTATAATGCTTGCTGGGTGCCGGGTACAGATCACGCCTCTATCGCTACGGAAGCAAAAGTTGTAAAAAGACTAAAAGATCAAGGTATAGAAAAAACAGACTTAACAAGAGAAGAGTTTTTAGAACACGCTTGGGATTGGACGCACGAACACGGCGGGAAAATCTTAGAACAATTAAAAAAATTAGGAGCTTCTTGCGATTGGGAAAGAACAAAATTTACATTAGATGAAGATTTATCTAAATCTGTAACAAAAGTTTTTATTGATTTATACAAGAAAGGGAAAATTTACCGAGGATACCGAATGGTAAACTGGGATCCTGAAGCTAAAACCAACATCTCTGATGAAGAAGTTATTTACAAAGAACAAAAAGGAAAGCTCTATTATGTTAAATATCAAATAGAAGGTACAGAAGAATTTTTTAATGTAGCAACAACAAGACCCGAAACTATTTTTGGAGATACTGCTATTTGTGTAAATCCCAAAGATGACAGATTTAAACACCTTATAGGGAAAACTGTGATTGTTCCTGTGGTTGGTAGAAAAATCCCGATTATTGCGGACGAGTATGTAGATATGGAATTTGGTACGGGAGCGTTAAAAATTACACCTGCACACGATATTCATGACTATGAAATTGGGCAGAAATATAACTTAGAAATCATTGATATTTTAGATGATGATGCTAAATTAAATCATCATGGAATGCACTATGCAGGAAAAGACCGTTTTATAGTTAGAAAAGAATTTGCAAAAGAATTAGATTCTGTAGGAGCTTTATTAAAGGTTGAAGATTACGACAATAAAGTAGGAACATCTGAGAGAACAGGAGCAGTTATAGAGCCAAAACTTTCAGTTCAATGGTATTTGAGCATGAAGGAATTGGCTGATAAAGCTCTAAAATCTGTTGCTGACAACGAGGTTAAACTTCACCCTGATAAATTCCGAAATACTTGGAATCACTGGTTAGAAAACGTACACGATTGGAACATCTCTCGTCAGTTATGGTGGGGACACAGAATTCCGGCTTATTTCTATGGCGAAGATTTAAACGATTTTGTGGTAGCGGAAACCAAAGAAGAAGCACTTGATTTAGCCAAAGAAAAAACAGGCAATCAGTCTTTAACTTTAGAAGATTTAAAACAAGACGAAGATGCTTTAGATACTTGGTTCTCTTCTTGGTTATGGCCTATTTCTGTATTTGATGGAATTAATAAGCCTAATAACGAAGAAATCAATTATTATTATCCTACCAAAGACTTGGTAACGGGACCCGATATTATGTTCTTCTGGGTTGCCAGAATGGTAATGGCAGGATACGAATACAGAAACGAAGAACCTTTCTCTAATGTTTATTTTACGGGAATTGTACGAGATAAACTTAGACGAAAAATGTCTAAATCTTTAGGAAACTCACCAGACCCGATAGAATTAATGACTAAATACGGAGCAGATGGTGTTCGAGTAGGATTAATGTTGGCTTCTTCTGCGGGGAATGATTTATTATTTGATGAAGATTTATGTTTACAAGGTAGAAATTTTGCCAATAAAATCTGGAATGCGTTTAGGTTAGTTCATGGTTGGGAAGTTGCAGAAACAGAGGAAACTCAGGCAGCGAAAGATGCTAACCTTTGGTTTGAAGCTAAATTCAATAAGACATTGGCAGATATGGACAATAATTATGAGCAATTCAGAATTTCTGACGCTTTAATGTCTTTATATAAATTGATTTGGGACGATTTCTGTTCTTGGTATTTAGAGGCGATTAAACCTGAATATCAAAAACCAATTTCAGCTAAAACACAAGCACAAGCGATTGCATTTTTAGAAGATTTAATTAAATTATTGCACCCGTTCATGCCTTTCTTAACCGAAGAAATTTGGCAAAATATAAAAGAAAGAGAGGTGAAAGATGCTTTAATTATAACTGATTATCCAAAAGCAAAAAGTTTTGACGAGTCGGTTTTAACTAAATTTGAAAATGCAACAGAAGTTGTTTCGGCGATTAGAACAATCAGAAAAGATAAAAATATCCCGAACAAAGATGCCGTAAAATTATTTACCGAAAACAATAGTGATTTCTATGCGTCTATTGTAGAGAAGTTAGGAAACCTAAGCGAATTAAATCTTTCTGATGCTAAACCTGAAAATGTACAAACCTTTAGAGTAGGAACACAGGAATTCCATGTTCCTTTAGAAGGATTGATTGATGCAGAAGCAGAAAAAGAGAAATTACAAGCAGAAAAAGAATACTTACAAGGGTTCTTAAAATCTGTTCAGAAAAAATTATCTAATGAACGATTTGTAGCAAACGCACCTGAAAATGTAGTAGCTATGGAACGTAAAAAAGAGTCTGATGCAATTGAAAAAATAGCTTTAATAGATGAACAATTAAAAGCATTAGGCTAAAATTTATTTAAAATAAAATAATTACA
>JAHUUM010000046.1 GCA_019218445.1 Weeksellaceae bacterium TAE3-ERU29
TTTCTATTGAAAATATACCTATTTTTTTACTTTTTAGGTTAAAGAAGAAGTATTTCTTACCTTTGTAATTCAAACAAAACAAAGAATGAACTATATAGAATACAATTTCAGCATAGTCCCGCCACAACCATTTAGCGAGATATTGGTTGCATTACTTTCTCAGATAGAATTTGAATCTTTTGAGGAAAATTCAGTAGGGATAAAGGCTTATATTTTAAAAGATTATGATGACGAAGAGTTTGTAAAAGAACAAGTGGAAAGTTTAGCCGAAGCCGAAATTGTTTACGAAAAAACAGAAATAGAACAAATCAATTGGAACAAAGAATGGGAAAGTCATTTCAGCCCAATAAATATTAATGATGATTGTTATATAAGAGCTGAATTTCATGAGCCAAATCCTAAAGCGAAATACGAAATTGTAATTCAACCAAAAATGTCTTTTGGTACAGGACACCATGAAACTACGCATTTAATGGTAAAATATCTTTTAGAATTAGATTTGAAAGATAAATCTGTGTTGGATATGGGAACAGGAACGGGAATTCTTGCCATTTTAAGTAAAATGCGAGGTTGCCAAAAAGCTGTTGGGATAGATATTGATGAATGGTCATATACCAACGCAGTGGAAAATGCCGAAAGAAATAATGTAGAAGTTAGTTTCTTAAAAGGCGGAGCAGAAGTAATTCCAAATGAAAAGTTTGATTTAGTTTTAGCCAACATCAATAAAAATATTTTAAAAGCCTACATGCCTTTTTATATAGCGGCACTTAAAGAGGGCGGAACAATCATTCTGAGCGGACTTTTAGATGAAGATGAAACCGAGATGAAAGATTTTGTCACAAAAAATGGTTTGACTTTTGTAGATATGAAAGACCGAAACGATTGGATTGCGTTACGATTTAAAAAATAAATAAAATGAATAAATATTTTTCTACCCAAAGAGAAACCGAAACAGAAAAGGAGGTTGATTTATTAGAGAAAGAAACAGAAAAACATCGAATTATTTTACATAACGACGATGTAAATACTTTTGATTGGGTAATAGAATGTTTAGTAAAAATATGTGAGCATACGCCAATTCAAGCAGAGCAATGCGCGTATATTGTGCATCATAACGGGAAGTGCGATGTAAAATCGGGAGCTTATAAAGATTTAGAACCGAAATGTACCGCATTATTAAGTAAAGGCTTATCAGCCGAAATCGTTTAAATTAAATATATGCGTATTCTTGCAATTGATTACGGAAAAGTAAAAACAGGATTGGCAGAAACCGACCCGTTACAAATTATAGCATCGGCGTTAGAAACCGTTCCCACAAAAGATTTAATGCCGTATTTAGAAAAATATTTAAGAAGAGAACAAGTTTCTGATGTGGTGGTAGGATTGCCTATGCGAGCTCACGGTGTTCCGGGCGAAATAGAAGAAGATATTCAGAAATTCATCAAGAAGTTTCAAGAAAAATTCCCTGATGTAAAAGTACACAGAGAAGATGAATCTTATACCTCTATTCGTGCGGCTGAGGCTATCTTTATGAGTGGTACAAAAAAGAAAAAACGTAGAGATAAAACCATTATAGACAGAGTAAGTGCAACTCTTATATTACAATCTTTTATGGAAAGACAAAATTGAGTACATTTGCATTTTAAATAGAACAATATGATTTTAGATATAAGAGCTTATGGTGACCCTGTTCTTAGAAAAAAAGGCGAAAATATAGACAAAGATTATCCTAATTTAAAAGAACTGATAGACAATATGTTCGAAACCATGTATTCCTCTAACGGAATCGGGTTGGCAGCACCACAGATAGGATTGCCTATACGTTTATTTGTGATTGATATTACGCCTTTTGCCGAAGATGAAGAATACGAAGACATAGCAGAAGAATTAAAGACTTTCAAAAAAGTATTTATTAATGCAGAAAAGATAGAAGAGTTCGGAGAAGAATGGAAGTTTAACGAAGGTTGTTTAAGTATTCCGGGAATAAGAGAAGACGTTTCTCGTCCGGAATCTATTAAATTAAAATACTTAGACGAAAACTTTGTAGAACATACCGATACTTTTTCAGATATTTTTGCACGTGTAATTCAACATGAATATGACCATACAGATGGAGTCTTATTCACTGATTATCTGAGTAATTTCAAGAAAAAATTAGTAAAGAAAAAATTAGAAAAAATAACAAAGGGGAATGTAAAAGTGAATTATAAGATGCGATTTCCAAAATAAATTTTATATTTGACCCCTCAAAAAAAAGTAAAGATTAATAAAATATTAAAAACATGAAGATAGACAAAGTAATTGCAATTTCAGGAAAACCGGGTTTATATAACCTAATTTCTCAAACCAAAAGTGGATTTATTGCAAAAAACTTAGACGATGGTAAAAAAACTAACGTTCCGGCTTCTTATAATGTAAGTCTTTTAAGTAATGTAGCAATTTATACTTTAACCGAAGAAGTTCCGTTAGCAGATGTTTTCGCGAAAATTTATGAAAAAGAAAACGGAGGAAAATGTATTAATCATAAATCTTCTGAGGCTGAATTAAGAGCTTATATGTCAGAGGTTTTACCGGATTATGATGAATCTCGTGTTTATCAATCAGACCTTAAAAAACTTTTCCAATGGTATAATATTTTATTGAAAAATGATTTATTAACTCCTGAAGTAAAAGAAGCAGAAGTAACTGAAGAAAAATCAACAGAAGAAGAATAAAATTTGATTAATATTTATGAGAATTTAATTTATTAAGATTATT
>JAHUUM010000047.1 GCA_019218445.1 Weeksellaceae bacterium TAE3-ERU29
TTAAATTAAAATGAAGTTTATGAAAAAAATTACATTGTATTCTCTTATATTACTTTTTTTTTCTTGCTCAACCGTCAATAAAACTTTAGAAAGCGAGAGGAAACAAAAAGAAATTAAACGAATAGAGCCTTTAGATAATCCAAGTCTAACCGATAAAGAGGAGGCAGAAAGAGAAAAGGATATTGCAACTATTCAAATAATTAAAGTAGAACATTTAAAAAAAGATTGGTACAAGGTTTATGCATATAAAAATGAATTTATTAAATGTATTATTTTCTCTCAAAATGAAAGTGTTAAAAACTTAAAACCGGGTGAAATTATTGAAAATGTTATACTCTATGCAATAGGAACAAAGATTATGTTAGGAGGAGTAGATATAACTCCTGCAAATTATTACCATATAACGTGTTTTGGACTAGAGAATGGTGTTTATGCGTGTAGAGAAAGTGAAAATGGTTATATGGATATTTATCGCTCTCCTGATCTATAATTAAATACTATGTAACATAGAGAAATAAAAGAATTATTATTAACATTAGTTTTTTCATTGTGTACATTATCGTATGTCCATATAGATACCTTAATAATGAAGAGAAATACGTCGGTAAGTCTTTTCTGTTCTATTAAAAGATATATCCCTCATCGCCGTTAGTGATAAATAATCATAGTAAAGCTCGGCTTATAAGCTGAGCTTTTTTATTAATTTACAAACTACATTAAGATTCAATCTAAAAGAATATTAAATTTTCGGTATTTAAAGGAAGTTAAATGAAATCAAAATGTTATTTTTGCATTTTAAAATAAGTTCTATAAATGTTAGGAAGACGACAATTACGATCAAAAGCGATGCAAGCCTTGTACGCATATTACAGAGGAAACGATGACAAAAGCGCTGTTGAAATTAATATGATGCGAGGAATCAGAGAGATAGAAAACCTATATTTGGTTTTATTGGAACTAACTTTAGCAGTAAAAACCCAAGCCGAGAATAAAATAGAAATTGGGCTTAACAAAAACTTCCCTACTCCGGAGGAATCAAACCCCAATAGACGATTTGTAAACAATCCTATCTTTAATATATTAGAGGTTAATCCACAATTAAAGGAGTTTAGAGAAACTCACAAAGAAATTAATTGGGATATAGAAGATGTTTATCCTAAAAGAGCTTTTAAAGAGCTTTCTGAAACTAAAGAGTATAAAGAATATATGAGTGCTTCTCATGTAGACTTTAAAGACCATAGTAAAATACTTATTTTATTATATGACAGGTTCATTGCTCCTAACGAGGAAATCACTTCATTTTTGGAAGATAAAAACATCAATTGGGCAGATGATATGCACATAGCCAATACCATGGTTATAAATACACTAAAATCTTTCACACCTTACAGTAACGAAGAAACTAAATTATTAAAGCTTTTATTAGACGAGTCTCATTTAGATTTCACTCGAGAATTGTTAAGACAAACGATAAGATACGAGGACAGTTTAACCAAAATTATAGACGAAACTGCCAGTAACTGGGAATTGGAACGTATTGCTTTAATAGATAAAATAATCTTACAAATGGCTTTAGCCGAATTTCTGCATTTCCCGAGTATTCCTACCAAGGTTACGATAAATGAATATGTAGAAATTGCAAAAAGTTATTCTACTCCAAACAGTCAAGTATTTATAAACGGAATTTTAGATAAAGCACTAAAAGATTTAACTGAAAGCGGTGAAATAAGAAAAAGTGCACGAGGTTTAATGTAAAAACAATATACAATGAAAACAGTAAAATTATTATCAATGTCTTTACTAATGAGTATATTAGTAATTTCATGTAAAAAAGAAAATAAAGAACCGGAAGTTTTAGAAACGCCTGTAGAGATAGAATATTCTGGCGGAAACTTTGAACAAGCACAAGTAGACCCTACAACAGCACCTGTATTAGTTTTAGAAAACAACGTTGTTGATTTAGGGGATGTAAAAGCAGGAGAATCTGTAGAAAAAGTAGTTAAATTTAGAAATGAAGGAAAAGGACCTTTAATTATAAAAGATGCCAAAGCATCTTGCGGATGTACCGTTCCTGAATATTCTAAAGAGCCTGTACCGGTAAACGAAGAAGGAGAATTAACTGTAAAATACTCTGCTCCTGCTTATAACGGACACGTATCTAAAACAGTAACTTTATTTACCAATACAGTAAATGGAGATGAGGTATTTAAAGTAAACGCTAATATTGTAGGCGGAGAAGAACCGGCAACTCAAGATGCTACAAGTTCTCAACCTGCACCAAATTTATAAATCATTAAATAACAAATAAAAATATGGAAGGAGGAATGATGTCTTTTGTGTTTTTTGGAGCGATGTTTTTAATCATGTATTTTTTCATGATTCGTCCCCAAATGCAAAGACAAAAAAGAGAAAAAAAGTTTCAAGAATCTTTGAGCCGAGGAATGTGGGTAGTTACTACCGCAGGTATTCATGGTAAAGTAGTAGATATCTCAGGAGATAGTATTGTTACCTTAGAAACAGGTGCAGGAAAAATCCGTTTTGAGAGATCTGCAATATCTCAGGAGCTTACCGCTGCAAGATACGGTAAAGAAGAAAAGAAATAATTATTAATCATTTAATCAAAAAAAGG
>JAHUUM010000048.1 GCA_019218445.1 Weeksellaceae bacterium TAE3-ERU29
ATAGATAGTAAGTGAGTCACAACCTCCCCCGATTTTCATCACCACTTTCAACATCTTTCTGTTTAATCTTCTGTTTATTATCAAACGAATATTGTACCGAAAACAACAAGTTCTGCGAATTTCTTTTTTGCCAAAATGTATTATAAAACTCTTTTTGATAATTAATTACATTTGTTTCATCAGTGTTAAAAACATCATTTAACTGCAAGTGGAAAATCCATTTTTTGTCTGCAGATTTCTTTTCCAACATAATGTTCGTATACTGATACGATTGACTTGAAGAATTAAAACGAGTAAAATCACTTACCCAAGTATGTTTTAATTCTATCGCCCAATTTTCAAAAGGGGTAATGCGGACTAATGTTTCTTCATAACCGTCAAAACTTGAAAAGTTACCCTCCGGAACACGATAATAGGACTGAGTTACTCCCGTTGCCAAGTTAAGAAACAACCATTTCGCAAGGTTTCCGTTATACGAATAATTAGCCTGCCAAATCAATGCTTCACCAAAATTCACCGGACGAATAATATTCACCTTGTTGGCATTGGTAAAGTAAATTGAGCGAATGTAATCGTTCGTTTTTTCATAAGTCAATGACAAAGAATGCTTTTTATAATCCAAACCAACGTCCAGCGTATGTGTATAATACGGCTTCAAATGAGGGTTTCCCTCGCTATACTGAAACGCATTCATCTTGAAAAAGTACGGATTCAAATCTCCAAAAGACGGACGCGAAATACTTTTGCGATAATTGATATTTGCCGACCAATCTCCTCCGAAATCATACTTATAAAATAAAGTCGGAAATACGTCAATGTAGGAATGTCGAGTCTGTTTTCCCGTTTGATTGTTACGTCCTGACATCTGCGTGTCTTCCACTCGTAATCCGCCTTTGAGGAAATGCTTTCCGATTTT
This sequence comes from Weeksellaceae bacterium TAE3-ERU29, assembly GCA_019218445.1. GTDB lineage: Bacteria > Bacteroidota > Bacteroidia > Flavobacteriales > Weeksellaceae > Ornithobacterium. The sequence goes on from JAHUUM010000048.1 coordinate 917, forward strand.
CTTACTCGCACTCGCATACAAAGCACTTATCCTTTCTCGATTGCTAAAATCTTGATTTCTATTAAGATTAGGGTAGGGTATACCTTGTTTGATTTTAAAATTGTCTTGCGTATTTTCTCGATGAATTAAATTGACTTTCACTCCCGTAGCCAATTCCCAATCGTTGTCAAACAGCTGTTTGTAGTCTGTTTGCAAACTCAGATAATTAGAGTTGGAAAAGCTCGTAGAAAGCGTATGATTTAGGTACGTCGGAATGGTACTTTTATGCGTATTCACGTCCGATAAATTCGGGCATTTGTTGTTCCCAATGTCCGAAATTACCTTCAATTCACTGCCTTTTTTATCTAATTTCAATCGATAATTCAACGTAAAATAAGCATTTTCAGACGCAATTTTAGTGATACTTTTAGACTGCGAAGCGATATTGTCGGCGTTCACTTTTTCAAACCGAAGTCCGTAATCTTCATGATAATGATTATTCCATTTATTATAGGTTGCCGACAGCCCGATTTCACTTTTATCATTGATAAAATACATTCCACTGCCGTGAAAAATCCGATAATTTTGATGATTGAAAAAATCCACATCAGAATACTGCCGATTGCCGTCATTGTGAAAAAAATAAGTATGCGACTTCCCGTTTTGGTTTCTATTATTCCAATAGATTTGGGCAAACAAATACCACTTATCCGTTCCGTATTGCGCACTTTCATTCACATAATAATCCTGATTTTTGCGGGTGTAATATCGTACGGATTGCTTGGAAATCAGTCGAAAACCTTTGGGATTGGACTTTAATACAATGTTTATCACCCCATTTTTAGTTGCACCGTCTTGCGAAGCGTCGGCACTTTCCTGCACTTCAATCCGCTTGACGTTTTCAGAATTGAGCGTTGCCAAATATGCTCGTAAGTCTTCCCCTGAAAAACTCATTTTTCTACCATTAATCAGAATTTGAGCCGACTTGTTTTTGATGTTAAATCCACCTTGTCCGTCCGTTGTTACTTTGGGGGTTTTCGCCAGTAATTCATCGACGGAATTGCCTTGTGCAAATACCGATTTATCTACGTTAAACACCGTTTTATCGCCTATTTGTTCTACAATTTTGTATGTTCCTTGCACTACAACTTCATCCAATTTCAGCGTGGCAGTTACCGTAATTGCACCGAAGTTTTCATTTGACTTTCCGATGATTTTTTGTTTCCAAAGCACTTGTCCGAATTGTTGAATAAATAATGTCAATTTCTCATCGGATTCTTGATATTTTAGACTAAATTTTCCATTTTCATCACTGAAATCATACATTATCAGGCTGTCTTTTTCATTCTTCAAAAAGACCTCTGCAAAGGCAACAGGCTGTTGCTCTTCATTTTGGATAGTTCCCTGAATTTGATACTCTTGAGAATACACAAAACTACTTGTAAAAATCAGGAAAATAATGGAATATATACACTTTACCCACTTCATACTATTCTCTTTTTCCATTAATAATCTCCTCAACGGACTTCTCTATTCGTTTGATTTTCTGTCCTAATTCACTATCCTCTTGCCACGTATCACACTCCATACGCAATTTTCCGTCTTTTAGACGAATTTTAAAATCTTTATCCAAAATCCAATACATATCCTTTTTATTTTGGATAGGTTTCCCACATTCTTTTA
>JAHUUM010000049.1 GCA_019218445.1 Weeksellaceae bacterium TAE3-ERU29
AAAGCCTAGGCATCCGCCATACGCCCTTAACGATTTCTTCTAACCGCGCTCTTGTTTCTCGGTTATTCTTATTTGCCTTGTTATTTTTTTCATTATTATCTAATGCTTTTCTTTAATCACTTAAATCCTAACATATAATCGATAATAACTATTTATTAACTAGTTTTCTATTATTTTGATTACTCTTGTAATCGTTCTTTTGTTTGATTTTACTCGTTACTTCCTAAAATTTTTCAACTTTAGTTTGTATTCTACTTCAGTATGTCAATGAACTTCTTTTATTTAATTTCTTTATAACCTATTCTCATAAATTACAAAGCCCTTAAATATCGTGGAGAATATCGGAGTCGAACCGATGACCTCCTGCGTGCAAGGCAGGCGCTCTAGCCAGCTGAGCTAATCCCCCATTCTTTAATCAAGAATTTAGAATTAAAAATTATGAATTACTAATTCTCAACTTCTAGAATTTCCTCTATTTTTAAGTAGTCTCGGGCAGACTCGAACTGCCGACCTCTACATTATCAGTGTAGCGCTCTAACCAGCTGAGCTACGAGACTCTCTTTTTAGGTACTATGTTTAAATAACAATAATAAAAAAGATAAAAGCAAGTGTCGTAATCTTTAAGTTATCTCTCTTCAACAAACTTACGTTATGCTCTATAAAAGAGATGTTCCAGCCGCACCTTCCGGTACGGCTACCTTGTTACGACTTAGCCCCAGTTACTAGTTTTACCCTAGGCAGCTCCTTTCGGTCACCGACTTCAGGTACCCCCAGCTTCCATGGCTTGACGGGCGGTGTGTACAAGGCCCGGGAACGTATTCACCGCAACATGGCTGATTTGCGATTACTAGCGATTCCAGCTTCATAGAGTCGAGTTGCAGACTCCAATCCGAACTGAGATCGGCTTTAGAGATTTGCATCCAATCGCTTGGTAGCTGCCCTCTGTACCGACCATTGTAGCACGTGTGTGGCCCAAGACGTAAGGGCCGTGATGACTTGACGTCGTCCCCACCTTCCTCTCAACTTGCGTTGGCAGTCTCATTAGAGTCCCCGTCTTTATACGCTGGCAACTAATGATAGGGGTTGCGCTCGTTGCAGGACTTAACCTAACACCTCACGGCACGAGCTGACGACAGCCATGCAGCACCTTGCATTCTGTCCGAAGAAAAATCTATTTCTAGATCTGTCATTATGCATTTAAGCCTTGGTAAGGTTCCTCGCGTATCATCGAATTAAACCACATGCTCCACCGCTTGTGCGGGCCCCCGTCAATTCCTTTGAGTTTCATTCTTGCGAACGTACTCCCCAGGTGGATTACTTATCACTTTCGCTTGGCCTCCGAAGCTTGCGCCCCGAAAACGAGTAATCATCGTTTACTGCGTGGACTACCAGGGTATCTAATCCTGTTCGCTACCCACGCTTTCGTCCTTCAGCGTCAGTTAACACTTAGTTACCTGCCTTCGCAATCGGTGTTCTGTGTAATATCTATGCATTTCACCGCTACACTACACATTCCGGCAACTTCAATGTCACTCAAGACCAGCAGTATCAATGGCAGTTTTATAGTTGAGCTACAAAATTTCACCACTGACTTACTAGCCCGCCTACGGACCCTTTAAACCCAATGAATCCGGATAACGCTTGCACCCTCCGTATTACCGCGGCTGCTGGCACGGAGTTAGCCGGTGCTTATTCGTATAGTACCTTCAACTACTTACTCGTAAGTAGATTTATCCCTATACAAAAGCAGTTTACAACCCATAGGGCCGTCTTCCTGCACGCGGGATGGCTGGATCAGGCTCTCACCCATTGTCCAATATTCCTCACTGCTGCCTCCCGTAGGAGTCTGGTCCGTGTCTCAGTACCAGTGTGGGGGTTCACCCTCTCAGGCCCCCTACAGATCATCGCCTTGGTAGTCCGTTACACTACCAACTAACTAATCTGACGCATGCCTATCCTTATCCGATAAATCTTTTAAATTAAATTAATGCTAATCTAATTGTTATGGAGTATTAATCCGGGTTTCCCCGGGCTATCCTCCCGATAAGGGCAAGTTGCATACGCGTTACGCACCCGTTCGCCGGTCTCTCTAGTCCGAAAACTAAATACCCCTCGGCTTGCATGTGTTAAGCCTCCCGCTAGCGTTCATCCTGAGCCAGGATCAAACTCTCCGTTGTAAAATTTTAAATATTTTATAACGTCTCTTAGTCCGTCTCCTGATAACTCATCGAATTGACACTTGGCTTTTATCTTTTTCTTCTTGTCTTTATTCCTATTTCCTAAATGAACTTCTCTTCTCTTTAGCTCCCTGTTTTTGAAAGCGGTTGCAAATATATAAACTTTATTCTATTTACACAAATTTATTTTAATGTTTTTTTTCGTTCGTTATTAACTTATCAATTTCCTTAAAATAAACTTTAACCCCTAACCTCAGTGAACTATGCTTATCTCAAAAGCGGTTGCAAATATAAAAACTTTATTTATACTGACAAAATTTATTTTAGCTTTTTTTCAATCACTAAATAAATCTCTTTAACCTGCTTTTTCAATGAACCCCT
>JAHUUM010000005.1 GCA_019218445.1 Weeksellaceae bacterium TAE3-ERU29
ATTAAATAATTATTTATTAATAAAATCATCTTATTTTAACTTTTTTGGTATTTGTTTTGTATACATATTTAGTCATGAAATTTTCTATTATGAAGCACTGGTTTATTTATATATTTTCAATATTCTTTTTATTTTCTTGTACAAGCAAAAAAGAGCCTATTCCCAATAAAGAAAAGGCTGTAATAGAAGAAGAAGCTCCAAAAGTTGAGGTTAGCTTAGGAGACGAGATTCTTATACAAAGTATAAAAATGGGAGCAGACTCTTCTACTACTCATTTTTTTGCCTTTTATCCACAAACTAAATATGACTTTATCAATGGAAAAGAAGCAAATTTTGCTCAAGACTTTCTTTCAGAGTTTAAAAAAGCCTCTGCCAAAGGTAAAGATTCTGTAAATACACATAATAAACATTTAGAATTCTATCAAGACTTCGATATTTTACAGCAGAATGATAAAGTTTTAGTTTTCATTATCAATAGATACACAACTGAGAATAATGTTACTACTAAAAAATTATTCACACACTACTTTGATTTAAAAAATAAGAAACAACTAACTCCCGAAAACTTTTTTAAAGATTACAAAACTCTAAAAGAGTTCTCTAAAGTTGCTATAAAAATAGCTCAGGATAGTCTTAGAAACCTTATTCAAGAAGATAAATCAATCAATAAAAAAAATAAAAATATTGTTTTTGACAGTATCAATAATTTAATTATTAAAGAATCTGAGCCTGTTACCGACAACTATAAAAACATTATTAAATTACCAAACGGGAATTGGAAACTTATCTTTAACAAGTATACTATTCCTAATAATACTGAAGCATTAGCCATCACTATTCCTAATAAAATAATAGCAGAATATCTAAAACCTGAATTTTTAGAATTAATGAACAACAGTGCTTTTTCCAAACAAGAAAAACCTGAAATTGTATATAATGAGAGTAATATAGATTGTGATAAGGTACCTTGTGTCGCTCTTACATTTAATGACGGACCATCTGCTTATACTCCCGAAATTTTAGATATTTTAAAGGAAAACAATGTAAAAGCAACTTTCTTTATATTAGGAAAATCAGCTCAAATTCAATATAAAACTTTACAGCGTGCTTTTGAAGAGGGACATGAAATAGAAAATAACACTTGGGATCATAAAAATTTGGTTGGACTTTCTCCTAAAGAAATCAAAAATCAAGTAGAAAAAACCGATAGTATTTTATTAACATTAATCGGAAAAGAGTCCTCTTATTTAAGACCTCCTTATGGAGCATTGGATAAAAATATAAAAAGTGTTGTTAAAAAGCCTTTTATCCTTTGGTCTACAAATTCATTAGACTTGCGTTCTAAAGATACACAAGCAATTATAGATACATTAAGTAATACTAAGCCGGGTACGATTATTTTGGCTGATGACACCCAAAAAGAAACAGTAGATGCTATATCCCAAGTTATTAAAAATTTAAAAGCTAAAGGAATTCATTTCGTAACCGTAAAAAAATTATTTGAAGGACAAAATCTTGAAAACGGAAAAAGCTACGATAAAAGGAATAATTAAAAATCGTATAACACGTTTTAAGCCTTATTTTTTCTAAAACCAAAGTCTCAATACTATGGAGAAAAACATTGCTTAACAAAGCCATCCCGTAAAACTCAAAATAGTAAAACAAAAGTTTCAGTGATGTGGATTAACAAAAGAATAAGCTATATATGAGATGTTTATAAAATTTATTTAGCTCTAAGAGAGCTATTAAACCTCATTATAAATGCAGGAATCATTATTTTTAAAGTATTTAAATAAATATATAAATTTAGTTTTACTTAAAATATTAAATCCGGGTGTAATTAATTACGCCCGGATTTAGATATAATTTATTAGAAACTTTACAATTTAAACTTAACTCCGGCACCTATGTTTATTCCCGGTAGTGGCGATAAATACTTCATTAATGAATTTTGCGGTCTTGCTTCTTGGTTTAAAAGGTTTTTACCAAAAACATAATACTCAGTTTTAATGTTTGAGATTTCTGAATTATACGAAACTCGAGCATCTAACATCGTAAATTCAGGCATCGGAATTTCTAAGAATAACATTTTTCCTAAATATTTTTGCTCCAAATAATGCTGTGCTCCTATATTTATTTCAAATTTATTTACTTTTCCATCTAAACCAAAACCAAATCTACTGGTCGGCATATTCGGCATATAATCTCCGTCTGTAAATTTACGCTGACTGTTGTCTGATATGTTTTCATTTTTCACTAAATCATAAAAACCACTTATACTCCACTCTCCATAATTTCCGAAATCATAAGTATATTTTGCATTAAGCTCCATTCCATAAATATCGGTGTCAGACGCTCTCCATTCTTTCACGACTAACCCGTTACGCCCAATCCCCGTATGCCCTAAATAGATATAATTTCTATAAAAATTCTTGTATAAGTTCACATCTATTTTTAAACCATAAAGAGAAATACCTCCGCCTATTTCTACCGAATTCACAAATTCTTTGTTTAATTTATCATCTCCATTTTCTTCTATCCCGATTGAATAATGGTTATTCCCCGCATATAGTTCGTTCACTTCCGGTGCTCTTTCCGAGTGAGCATAAGATGCTAATAAATAAGCCTTTTCCGCTACATTTAATAATAACCTACTGCTGAATTGATGTAAATCGTAATTGCGTTCTTGCAATTTTCCTCCGGCTCTACCTCGTCCTCTTTTATAATTTTTATCTTCAATAACTTTTCGATTTGCGATACCGTATCGGTATCCTAATTGTAAATTAGCAAAAGCATAATTTAAGTTTTGTACGGTAAAAATACCAAAATCAGAACTTTGGTTATCAGGCAAATATCTTATATTGTATTCGCCGTCTATTGTTCGGTTATTGTACTCTGCTCCAATTGTTCCGCTTAAATTTTCTAAAGTTTTTTGTTGCAATTCTATTCTTGAGCCATAATTTTTAATATCATATCTACTCTCGGCATAATCACCAATATATTCTTTATTAATTGAAATTTGAGCTAATCCATTAACTTTGATATTTTGGAAGATTAAAATATTTTTATTAATGTCTGCTTTCAAAGAAAAATTATCATTAAAATTCTTTATACTAACCGGCTCATACGGATAGATTTTTGGCTTTTTATGTGAATGCCCACCATGGCTATGCGTATGTTCATCTTGTTTTGCTTTGGCAAAAATCGGAACTCCGTAAGATGAATAATTTCGTTGATACGCTCCTCCTATACTAAAATCATCTCCAATGTAACTCAACCCTGCATTGAAATTCACTAAATCTGAATGACTATTTGGAATTTCTTTATCTTTTAAAGTAACATAATCGTGAATATTTTTTATCTTTTCTATATATCTATCCTTTATTTGGTCTTGCCCCGGAATATAATCAGGATTTGGTAAATTTTTCTCATAAGTAAATGTTGGCGGATTAAAGTAAGTTTCATCAAAGGTATACTGGTCTCCTTCGGATAAACCATTGGACGGATCTTTCATATCCTCTAAAGTTCTAGGGTTTATATAAGGAAAAAGACTGATATTAAATACACTTTCTTTCTCCAACCATACTTGCCCAAGTGCTTGTAATGCCTCGCGATTATTCACCGTTTTCGGGTCGTACATAAAACCAACTTTTGAACGTCCCGGAATTCTAATTCTTTTAATAAATGCTGAAGAAAATCCTGCATTCCAGCTTAAATGTTTGCCTATATTCCCGTATAAATTTGCAGCTTGTTTTGTTCCTGAATTACTGCTTCCTTCTAAGTTTACAGTAGCTCCAAAAGTTTTATCCGCCATTTTATGGGGAATAACATTTGTCACTAAATTTACTGCTCCCCCTATGGCTTTACCACCGTATAAAACAGATGATGAGTTTTTGTTTACATCTATTTCCTGAATATCGGTAAGCCCAAATGAAACATTATATTCCGGACTAATTCCTGATAAGTCTGCAATGGAAACTCCGTTATTTAATACTTTTACTCTGTTTCCACTTAAACTCCTAATCATCGGTGAACCTGAACCCGGTCCGAAATAAGTATCTTGCACTCCCGATATTTCACTCAATAAATCGCCTAAACTCAAACTATGTTTTTTCTCTATTTCTTTCTGATTTAGAGAGGATTTCATATCTATTTTTGTCTTTAATGGCTTATTACCTTTTATTTTTATATGAGGTAGAATAATTGTATCGTTTTCTATTTTTGGTTCTATAGATTTCGCATTTAATCCGTTAGTTATTGTAATTGATGCGATTATTAATAATATATATTTGAATTTCATTGTTAAATATTTAATAATTGATACAACACTATCATACGCACAATAACAATACTTTATTAACTTTTGATTAATATAGTAGTTCATGTGCAATACATGAGCGCAGTATTTTTGATTGATAAAAAATGTATAATTGAACGAATAGTATTGCTCTTAACTTATTTCTAATTTTTAGAAATAAGTTATACAACCTTAATTAAAAAAATTAAGAGTTATTGAATTTACTATTATCCGCTTAAAATCTAATATTTAACTATTTACGGGTGGGCCACGAAGTCTGTCTATAGCTATTACTGAAGTAGTCGAAAGCTCAAGAAAAAAAGGAGTACTATTTTTTTCGTAAAACTCTAAAAACGGTTTAGGTACAGAAATAGGCTCATTATCCAAAGGCGTAAGCACAGAGAAATGGCATATTGTACAATGGTCATTTAAAGTAACTCCTAATTTATCTGAATGGAAATTGTCCTCATTATACATGTGAAAAGTCTTCACACCTAATGAGAATACTATTATTAGTAAAAATAGTATTGGTTTTATATTTATCCTACTCCTTTTATCCATTCTATTTAAAGGATTGCAAAAATATAAAAATTGTCTATAATTAAAAATTTATTCTTTAGTCATAACTAATATTCTTAATATTTTATTTTAATAAATATTTTTTATAATCACTTAGTTTCTTTTTAGAATAATTGATTTATTGTAATTTTGTGCTTTTGTAGAAATAAATAAAATTTAAAAACAATGGCATTATCTGAACAAGAACAAATACGCCGAGATAAATTACAACAAATTAGAGATTTAGGAATTAATCCTTATCCGGCGGAAGGCTTTGATGTAACTGAAACGACTCAGTCTGTAAAAGAAAACTTTGAAGAAGGAAAAAAAGTGAAACTTGCAGGGAGATTAATGGCAAGACGTATTCAGGGAAAAGCCTCATTTGCTGAATTGCAAGATGCCGAAGGAAGAGTTCAGATTTATTTTAATCGAGATGAGATTTGCACCGGAGAAGATAAATCAAAATATAACGAGCTTTATAAAAAACTTTTAGATATAGGAGATTTCGTAGGAATTGAGGGAGAATTATTCAAAACTCAAGTGGGGGAAAAAACTGTTATGGTAAAAGATTTCACTTTATTGAGTAAATCTTTAAAACCACTTCCGTTACCAAAAGTAGATGCAGAAGGGAATGTTCATGACGGATTTAATGATCCTGAAATGCGTTACAGACAGCGTTATGCAGATTTAGTGGTAAACCCTCACGTAAAAGAGATTTTTAATAAACGTTCTCGTTTATTTACTGCTATGAGGAATTTCTTTAACGAAAGAGGTTATTTTGAGGTGGAAACGCCAATTCTTCAGCCAATTCCGGGGGGAGCAGCGGCACGCCCGTTTGTGACTCAGCACAATGCATTAAACATTCCTTTATATATGCGTATTGCAAACGAATTATATCTGAAAAGATTAATCGTTGGTGGTTTTGATGGAGTGTATGAGTTTTCTAAAAATTTCCGTAACGAGGGAATGGATAGAACGCATAATCCTGAGTTTACAGCTATGGAAATTTATGTTTCTTATAAAGATTACAACTGGATGATGGACTTTACCGAAAAACTGATAGAGCATTGTGCCATAGCAGTTAACGGAACAACGAAAGCTACATTCGGAGAATATGAAATCGACTTTAAAGCTCCATATAAGCGAGTAACGATGAGAGATGCTATTCTTGAATTTACAGGTTTTGATATTTTAGATAAGTCTGAAGATGAGTTAAGAGAGGCTGCAAAATCTATGGGAATTGAGGTGGATGATACAATGGGTAAAGGGAAATTAATTGATGAAATTTTTGGAGAAAAATGTGAAGGAAATTACATTCAACCAACTTTCATTACAGATTATCCTAAAGAAATGTCTCCGCTTACTAAAATGCACCGTGACAATCCTGAACTTACAGAACGTTTTGAGTTAATGGTGTGTGGAAAAGAAATTGCAAATGCTTATTCTGAGCTAAACGACCCAATCGACCAAAGAGAGCGTTTTGAAGACCAATTAAAACTTTCTGAAAAAGGAGATGATGAGGCAATGTTTATAGATCAAGATTTCTTGAGAGCCTTGGAATATGGAATGCCACCAACAGCAGGTTTAGGTATTGGAATGGATAGATTGATTATGTTTTTAACTAATCAACAGTCTATTCAGGAAGTTCTATTTTTCCCACAAATGAAACCTGAGGTTAAGAAAATAGCTTTAACCGCAGAGGAAAAAACTATTTTAGATATTTTGAAAAAAGAAAAAAGAATGGTTTTAGACGAATTGAAATCTCAAAGCGGTTTATCTAATAAAAAGTGGGATAAGTCTATTAAGTCACTGAATAAAAATAAACTAACTAAAGTAGAAAAAACTGATGAAGGTTTATTTGTAGAAATTTTGTAAGATAACTGCTTTTTCAATTATTAACCATAAATTATTTTAATAATAAAAATTTTGGCGTTAATTTTGCATCGTGATTATAAAATATAATAAAATGAAAAAAATTAAAACAGTAGCATTGGCTAGTACAGTATTATTAGCATTTGCTTGTAACAAAAAAGAAGCAACTCCTGTAGATCCTGCAACAAATCAGGATACTATTAATGTAGTGGAGGAAGATGTAGTAGTGGAAGCTCCGGTAGCAGCTGAGCCTGAAGCTATTTCTACTCAAACTTACGAAGGAGACGGACAAAAAGTAGTAGCTACTTATATGGGAGATGACGCAGGAAATATGAGCGTTAAATTAGAAGTTGACGGACAAACTATCGTTTTACCGCAAACTGAAGCTTGGGCAAAAGGTGCTATCTACGGAGACGGTACTACTGAGTTTACTAATAAAGGACAGATTGATCAAGCTGTTTTAGTATTAGATGGTAAAACTTATAATATGAATTTAGTTAAATAGTCATTTGACTTTATTAGTAAAAAATCCGCTTGAATCTAAGCGGATTTTTTTATTCTTTAGTTTTTAATAGGAACTTTATTGCTTTCTAAAACTCCATCAAAAATTTAGATACTCTAATCAGTAGGAGGTATAATAAAATAGTCTTTTCTTCGGTCATTATTTGATATTAATAGAATATAAACTTCCTTTAAGTTACTCTGTATATTCTTATTGAAATCAAGTTCACCTGCAAGTAGCGCTATATTGATTAATCTCATTAAAGCTCACTAAAAGCCCTACTAAAATTAGTAAATAGCAAAAGGTTAAAATATTAAAAGTGATTTTTGTTTTCATCATTGCATATTAGCAAGATTTCTATTTTATTAAAATTTATTTGTACACCTTGTTTCAATTGAGAATTTTACTTCCATCTAGTTACGCGTTCAGCCTTTTTCTCAAATTGGGCAGATAATGATTTTACTCTTGATTTCAAAAGTAATTTTCGTCCTTCGATTGTTCGTGTAAAAATTAAATCACAAGAACCGACAAGTCTTTCCCATTGGTTTTTAAAATATTCTGCCAATTTTTTATTTCGTCCGAGTATTTCAGGAACAGAATGATAGTCTTTTTGTTTTATAAATAACAAAAATTTACTTTTCCTGACAATTACATATCGAGGATTGTCAATAGGTGAAATCACTTCTTTTAAGGCATTTATAAAAGTGGATTTATCGAAAGCTGTACCACCTTTCAAATGACAGAAAACAGTCCCAAAATCATCAACAGAAGTTTTTACAATTAATTTAGAATAGTCGGTTTTTATGCTCCCCACCTTAACTAATGAGCTTAAAAGCGCCTCTCCGATTTGTTGAATATCTTTTGATATATCTCGGTATTTTAAATACAATCTAAAGGTTTTTATTGTAAGCCCACCAAAATAAAACATTCCCATGACTACAAAAATCATAAGAAAAATATACAAATCTCGAATAGTTCTTATCTTATGTATTATTCTTCCAAGACCGCTTAAAACTTCTAATCCAAAACCAACCAAACCTAAGCCTAAAGTGGTAAAAAGATAACGAATAGTGTTATTGAAGTACAGAGACTTAACCGCTTTGTATTCTTTTTCCTCAGAAAATGGAATTTTAATTTCTTGGATAAGTGTTTCGCCCGTTTCAAGAGCTATTTTCCACCTATTTTTTAGATTCTCTCTATTTTCGGCATAAGAAAACATCTCTGTATTCTTTTTCTCTGCTTCTTTTTTATGATGAATCTTTTCGGGTAAATTTAGACGTCCTATTCCATTTTCAATTCCGGGGTTTTCTTTGAATGAGACACCCACAAAACTTTTAAATCGTCTTTTTAATAAATCAAAATCATCTCCACCCGTTTTGGAAGTACTGTCGATACAGACTAAGTGCCAGATATTTGCTGTTTTTTCGTTATTCCCTTTTTGTGTTCTAATGGCTCTGCCTCGCATTTGATTAGAAAGTACAAAAGAACCTACATAACTCGCCAAGATTAAAGCGTTGATTGCCGGGGCGTCCCAACCTTCACCCAATAAAGATTTAGTTCCAACCAAAACTTGAATTTCTCCTGATTCAAAAATTTGAGTTACGATACGGACAATATCATGTTTGAGTTGCTCGGTTTGTTTAATTAAAATATAATTATCATCAAAAGGAACAGGACTCGAATTGATTTGCGTAATTCCGTATTTTAATGCCTTTGTTTTAAACGCAGAATAAGCACTAATCGGCATAATAATAATTGAGCCCGTAAGCACTGCAATTTTCTTATTGTCAGCGTTTTCTCGCCTTAATTTTTCAAAAATTGGAATAACACCTATTTTATTTAATTCAAGATTATTTTCAGGTGCATTAGTGTAAAATTCTTCGCGTATAAAGTCTGAGAGAATAACCAAGCGTAAATCATTGTTTAAATTTCTATATTCAAAATCAACAATTTCTTTGATGCTGTTTAGTTTACTAATACTTGAAGTCAAAAATCCTGTTACTCGGTTGTTGTGCGAAAAATTAATCTGTCGCCTTTCAATCGCACCATATCGTCTTAATCGATTTTCGAGTATTTTTCTGTGTTCTTCAAATGCCTTAAAATGTTCATTTTCTTTATAAAGATAGAAATCTAAAAGTGTTTCAATCCATTCATAATCAAGTTTTGGGATTTTAAATTTTTTATCACCTATAACTTCAAGATGAGTTTCAGAGATTTCTTTTTTATTTGAATTTAAAAATATTAAACAAGCCGAATAATAAGACAAATTGTTATAAATCCAATCTAAATGCTCTGTGGGATTTTGCCAAATTGGGAGCTGTTCTATTGCCTGAATAATAATTTCATCATTTTTGATTTCTTGAAAAAGTTTTTCAATATTTTGCCTAAACTCAACAATTTTTTTGTTTTCTTTTTCAGTAGGAAAAGTGAAATGAACGTAATCCTGATGCGGGCATAAATCCCCTTCAATCACTAATTCCGGCACAGAAATTTCTGTATCTACAAGTCCGTTTAAATCAATATAACGTTGCCATTCCGTGGCGGTTACATCATAAGGAGGAGTAGCTGTTAAACCAACAATAACGGGGTCTAATTTCTCTTTAATCTGTATAAGTGTTTGCCACCAGTCATTTTTTAAATGGTGTGCCTCATCTACGACAATCGTCTGAATATTTTGAGATTTTAAAAGTCGTACAATATGATTAAGCTCTGACTTAGATTTTTTTGTATTTTCCTCCTCTTTATTATTGTTTTCTTCCTCGTTAGTGTTCCAATTATTACAAGCCGAATGAAGTCCCTGATAAGTTACTACGGTTAGGAATTTTGGATTGCGAATATCTCTCGAAATCCAATCCGGAGTTAAATCGGTTTGAAGAAAAAGTTCACAAAATCTTTGTATCCATTGATTACGGATAGCGATTGTCGGGGCAAGTATTAAAGTCGGTTTATTCAGCCTAACAGCGACTTCAAGCCCCAATACGGTTTTGCCCGAACCCGGTGGAGCAATTACATGTAAATGTCGGTCAGATAAATGATTTTGTAACTCATCAAGCACTCGTTGTTGGTATTTTCGCCAACTATATTTGAATTTTATGTCTTTTGGATATTCTTTCAACTTATTTGTGCTTGTTTTAATTTGTGGTTAAAAGTACGGATTTTTTGATAACTACGTAAATTCAGCCCGTAATTCAATATACACCTCATGTAAGCAATTTTTTATTCTTTAGTTTTTAACAGGAACTTTATTGCTTTCTAACGTTCTATCAAATTTTTAAATAATTCTAACCAGTAGGAGGCATAATGAAATAATCTTTTAAATATTTCTGAAAATACTCTTCTCTTCGGTCATCATTTATATAATTTTTATCATCTGATATTAATAAAATATAGACCTCTTTTAAATTATTCTGTGAATTTTTATTGAAATAAGATTGCAAGGTTTCATACTCAAATAAACGTACCAATGGTATGCCTATATTGTATAATGCAATATATAATTGATATGTTTTTTCTTGCTTTTTTTGATAGGTTGCCGAAAGATACTTAAATGTTTCCAGAGATAAATGGTCTTCCTTTAGTTTTACTTGCACAGCATCTACTTGCTGACCTTTTACAAAGCTAATTATTAAATAGAATAAAATCACAAAGTATTTACATTTATTCATGGGGTTTTATTTTACAAAAAATGACTCACTTAACAAACTCAAATATAGGAAATTATATCCTACACTCAAAAAAATCATAAAAACAGAATTTCTCTATTGAAAAAAACGCATTACTTACTAAGACAAAACCTTATCAAAAAAATACTTTAACTCCTCTTTAAAAATATTAATCGGGAGGGAATGTTGCATTTGTTTTCGCCAATGAATTTCTATAAAATCCTCTGAGTTTTTTTCATTATTGAGTATCTCAAAACTTTTATACGGATTTACAATTTCATCTTTTGCACCAATCACAGCGAGTAAAAAATTCTCCCGAACAGGCAAATCAGGTAAGTTCATATAATCTTCTACAAACGGCAATGCAGGATTAAAAACCAAAGCCGGAACACGCAATAATCCTGAAAGATAATACCCTACTAAACCTCCTGCACTTGAACCGATTATAAAACCAATATCTTTATATTCAGTCAATAATTTATCTAAAACTTTTGGGTCGTTTTCATAATCTAACTGAGGTGCAGAAATATTAAATCCGTATTCCTCCAAAACCTCTCTTCTATCGTCATGAAGTGTAGAATTTAATCCATGTAAATACAATACATTTTTCATTATTGATTGTCTTTTTTTATTCCGCAGAAATCAAGAATTACTTTATTTTCATCTATTTCTAAATTTTTAAACTCATTATGAGCAACCAAAAATGCAATAATATCGGCTTGTTTTACAGCGGTTTTATAATCGGTTAGTTTAAAAACTTTATGCGTTGTAATATTGGGTTCTACGATAAAATAATCCTCGTCTTGAGCATCTTGTAAAACTTTCTGAACAATATATTTTGCGGGTGATTCTCTTAAATCATCAATATTTGGTTTAAAAGCCAATCCCATTAATGCCACAGACGGATTTTTTCCGAATTTAATATTAAAATCTCTCTGAGCTTTTTTGATTTGCTCGGCACACCAAAACGATTTATAATTATTAATTTCTCTCGCCTTACCGATTAATTGCGATTCCATAGGAAAATCCGACAAAATAAAATACGGGTCAACGGCAATGCAATGCCCACCTACTCCACAACCGGGTTGCAAAATATTGACTCTCGGGTGTTTATTCGCCAATCGAATAAGCTCCCAAACGTCTATTTCCGCTTTTTCACAAATAAGTGAAAGTTCATTGGCAAAAGCAATCTGAACGTCCCGAGATGAGTTCTCGGTAAGTTTACACATTTCTGCTGTTTTTGCATTGGTTTTATGCAATTCTCCTTTTACAAATTGCTCATAAAACTGAATGGCTTTTTGCGTAGATTCCTCGTTTATTCCACCAATCACGCGGTCGTTATTCACAAGTTCATAAATAATATTTCCCGGCAAAACACGCTCGGGACAATAGGCAAAATAAATTTTATTCTTTAATTCAGGACGCTGAGAAATTACTAAATTCAGCATTCTTTCGGTTGTTCCAACGGGCGAAGTAGATTCAATTATAACTAAATCTTCTTCTTTTAAAATAGGAATAATTGATGAAATGGCTTCTTCTACAAAAGAAGTATCCGGCTCGTGATTCCCCTTAAAAGGCGTAGGCACAACGATTAAATAAACATTGGCTCTTTCAGGTTTTAGAGAGGCTTTTAATAAATCAGCTTTTACCGATTTCTCTACAACTTCCTTTAAATCAGGTTCAAAAATATGAATTTCTCCACGATTAATGGTTTCCACCACTTCCTCGTTTATATCCACACCCAAAACTTTTATCCCGTTGTCCGCGAGTAAAGCCGAAGTGGGCAAACCGATATACCCTAAACCTAAAACAACTACATCTTCCATTAATTTTTCAAATTTTTCATAAAACTAATAATTCTTTCACAAGCCTTTCCGTCCCCATACGGATTGTGCAATTCCTTCATTTGATTATAAAAATCACTGTCTTCTAACAATTTAGAAGTATTTTCTATAATTTTCTCCTCATCTGTCCCCACCAAAAGCACTGTCCCCTCTTCCACCGCTTCGGGACGTTCGGTATTGTTTCGTGTTACTAAAACAGGTTTTCCCAAACTCGGGGCTTCTTCCTGAATTCCTCCACTGTCGGTAATAATTATTTTTGAATGATTCATCAGCCAAATAAAATCTTGATACGCCAATGGTTTTATCAATAAAATATTATCCGTTTTGCCTAAAATCTTATGTACGGGATTTTGCACTTTTGGGTTTAAATGAACGGGATAAATAAAGACTTTATCCTTATATTTTTGAGCTAATTTTAAAATCGCACTGCAAATATGCTCTATTCCCTCACCAAAGTTTTCTCGGCGATGTCCTGTTATTAAAATCACCTCTCTGCCATTTATTTTTTGCTCTAAACTTAAAATAAATTCAGACGGATTTTCTTTGGCTTTTTCCACAGATTGCAAAAGAGCATCTATCACAGTATTTCCCGTAACAATGATATTTTCAGATAAAATTCCTTCCGAGATTAAATTTTCTTTGGCTTTTTGAGTCGGAGCAAAATGATAATTCGTCATTCTGGACGTCACTTGTCGGTTCATTTCCTCAGGATAAGGCGATTTTAAATTATTTGTCCTTAGTCCCGCCTCTATATGGCAAATTTTTGACTGATGATAAAAACTCGCCATTGCCGATGCCATGCTGGTGGTTGTGTCCCCGTGAACGAAAACGTAATCAGGCTGAAAGTCCTCTAAAACGCTTTTTAAATGCAGTAAAATATCTGAAGTAAGTGTGTACAAATTCTGATTAGGACGCATTAAATTCAAATCAAAATCAGGCTTGATTTGGAAAAAATCTAAAACTTGGTCGAGCATTTCTCTATGCTGAGCCGTTACACAAACTTTGGTTTCAAAATTGGTGTTGTCACTTAAAAATGCTTTTACCAAAGGCGACATTTTTATCGCCTCGGGACGCGTTCCAAAAACAATGAGTATTCTTTTCTTCATTCAAAAGAAATTAAACAAAATTAGAACTGATTTCTAAACGGGAGGTTGCTACTTTTTTGGATTGATTAAAACTATCAAAATAGAAGTCAAATCTTCCTAAATACAATCCAGCCCAACCTACTTGATTAATAATCACAGATTTTCCTTCCGCATTGGCTACTTCTACGGGATTCTTTAAAAAAGTGTGTGTATGCCCTCCAATTATTAAATCTATATCTTTTGTTTTTGCAGCCAAAACATGGTCAGACACTTTATCGCTGTCATATTTAAAACCTAAATGAGAAAGACAAATGATTAAATCACATTTCTTTTCTTTTAGTTCTTTGGTCATTTGCTGAGCAATTTCTATCGGGTCTAAGTATTTAGTTTCTCCGTAATTAGCTTTTTCTACTAAGCCATGCAGCTCCACTCCTACTCCAAAAATGCCGACTTTTATTCCGTCTTTTACAAAAATCTGATACGGGATTGTTCGTCCGTCCAGAATCGTATTTTTAAAATCGTAGTTAGAACAAATAAAATTAAAATTAGCATGTTTTAATTGCTTTTCAAAGCCTTTTAAACCATTATCAAAATCATGATTTCCCATAGTTGCGGCATCATATCCCATTTTTGACATGAGCTTAAACTCCAACTCTCCTCCAAAAAAGTTAAAATAAGGTGTTCCCTGAAAAATATCTCCGGCATCTAATAACAATACATTTTTTTCTTCTCTACGAATTTTGTTTATTAAAGTAGCTCTACGTGCAAAACCTCCTTTATTAGAATATTTTGGGTTTTCCGAAAGCTCAAACGGCTCTATTCTACTATGCTGGTCGTTGGTATGTAAAATCGTGATTTTTTTACTTTTCGATTTTGCCCAAGCAGGAAGTGTAGGCACTAAAGTTAAAGCAGAAGCCGCAACTGTATTTTGAATAAATTTTCTTCTTGAAATCATAAGTTATGGTAAATAGCGAGGGGTTAAGTCCACTTTTAATGTGTCGTTTTTCTTAAATTCATCTATAAAAATATCTCTCAACTTTAACTTTAAGTCGATTTTTTCTTCGGGATTAGTAAAGAAATCCATTCCATCTCCTCCTTTCTGTAAATAATCGTTTGTGATTACCCAGTAGGATTTATTAATATCAAATGGTTTGTCTTTTAAATATAAATTCAAATCTTTTCCGTCCAAAGAAAAACTAAATCCTGATATAGGATGTCCAACTCTATGTTCTTTTAAATAATCAATCATCTTCATGAAATCTTTTCCGCTTAATTTTACAACAACTGCAGAGTTCTCAAAGGGCATCAGCTCAAAAATACTTCTCACGGTAATATTCCCGGGAGTAAAAGTTCGCCGAATCCCACCATGATTTAATAAAGCGACATCTATCTGTTTATTATATTTTTTATTAAATATTTCGTTACCTGCCTCTAACAATTGGTCTGCCAATAAATTAGCCAAATTGGCATTTAAACCTTTTTCTAATTTATAAGGATTATAGGTTAAAAACTGTTCCATTTGAGCATCTAATTGTTCTTTATATGGCTCTATTGCTTTTACCATTTCCGGATTAGGCTCAAATTCATCGGTTATACTTATTTCTTTTTTATCAACAGTTTTGCTTACATAAAGCTTATGCTGACAACCGAATAGTGTAACTAAAAGTACAATTATAGAAATGCCTTTTTTCATTTTTTATATTTTTTAATCAAGACTAAAAAAGAATTCTAAATTCCTTTATTGGTTCTGATATTTTTTAATAAGTGTCATCCAGTCTAAAGTTTTTAAACTACTAATAAGAACAGGATTGACTTGTGATACTAATTTTGAATCTTTTGGAAAACAATAGCCAAAATAGTCTTTTCTTAAAATATAAGGTATTGTTTGTATTTCCTTTTTGAGCCCTAATTGCTCTATTTCATAAAGCATTAACGGCTCATCGTACACAAAAATTTGAGAAGCTTCATTTTTTAGATTTAAAATCCCTTGTTTTACGGATGAAACAGGCAAATAGTCTATACGATAAGATTGTAAATAGTCTGCCGAGCTGGAATCCTCAACAGTTTCTACTTTAAACTTACTTAAATCGTTTACAGATTTTATTTCTTCATTTAAGTTTTGAACTGTTAAAGAAGAGGCAATCCCCGCTGTTAAACTGGAAATAGTTACTACGGCTATAAACATCCAAATAATACCAATGAACCTCCCCATTGTAGTTTGTGGAGCTTTATCTCCATAACCTACAGTTGTCATAGTTACGGCACTCCACCAAAATGCTTGCCCTATGCCTTTCCATTTCCCTACACCAAATTGCTCTTTATTTTTCTTGCGTTCAAAAATCCAAATTAGAAATCCGAAAATAAATATAACACCTATTAATATTCCTACTGCTGAAATAAATCTCCAGCTCCATAAATTTAAAAAGGTATTCCAAACTGATGACTGGTCTTTTCTTGCCATTACAGTATTCGAAATAAAATAGGGTTGTGTAAAATCATATTTTACGGCCCTTTCTTCTGTTACTGTAATCGGGTTTATACTAAAATCTACCTCTCTTTTCTCTATAGCATCCATTAATTCAGGTAGAGAGTTATATAATTTATACTCGTATTTCCACTCAAGTACACTGTTTACCAATTGCCAAGAGTCTACACTTAATCCTCTAAATCCTGTATGTGACTTTTCTACAAACGGTGGTGCTATTTTTAATCCTATTATTACTTTTTTTGTACTTACTTCTTGTTGAGCATTAATAATTTTTAGAGAACAGATGAATATGCACAGAAATAATAAAACTTTATTCATTTTTACAAATCTTCTCATATTCCAAAGATAATGTTTTTAATAAAATTATTAATTATTAAAATCCTTTTCTTTTTTGTTGAAATCTATAACGTATTATGATGTATTTTTTTCAACCATGATTTATGTGCGAAGTAAGATGCTATAGTAAGTATTAAAAAGAATACTACAGTTATTGGCACCCAAGCAGGAATTGGTATTTTATCTCCGGCGGCATAAGTATGTAAGCCACTTAAATAATAATTCACCCCGAAATAAGTCATAATAGGTGAAGCTATTGCCCATAAAGAGGCTATATTAAAAGTGAAATTCCCTTTTAATCCCGGCACCAATCGCATATGTAATACAATGGCATAAACAATAATTGAAATATATGCCCATGTTTCTTTAGGATCCCAACTCCAATAACGCCCCCAACTTTCATTTGCCCACATTCCACCTAAAAATGTTCCTATAGTAAGAGTGAAAATTCCTATGATAAGAGCCATTTCGTTTACGATTGTCAGTTCCTTTATTGTTTTTTCGAATTTTTTTGTTGGTTTAAAGAAATATAATACTAAGGCAAAAATAGATATCACTGCTCCCAACCCAAAGAAACCATAACTTGCTGTAATAATTGCTACATGAATTATTAGCCAATAAGATTTAAGTACAGGAACTAATGGTGTTATTTCCGGGTCCAATAATGAAGAGCCATGTGCAAACCCCATCATAATTACAGCCACAAAACAACCTGCGGCAGGTAAAAAAGCATTTCCGTTTCGGTATAAAATTCCTCCGGCTAAAACACCTACCCAAGATATAAAAATAACCGCCTCATAACCGTTTGTCCATGGAGCATGCCCTGAAATATACCATCTTAATCCCAAACCTACTGCATGGACTAAAAACACCGCCAATCCTGCAATAAGTACAATATTTATAGTCTTACTTATATAAGGTTTCTCAAATAATAGCTGTAAAAAAGCCAATATTAAAAGTAAGGTTCCGACTACAGAATAAGCAATCATTACCCAAAAGAAAGGCTCAAAATGATTATAAAATACTTCTATATTTACCTTTGTTTGTGGAGGGACAACATCTTTCCCCCATTTTTGCTGATATGCCCCTATTTCATCTGCAACATTATTTACAGCTTTCCAATCATTATTTTTTTGAGCTTTCCTTAAATTATTAAAATATTTATTGAAAAAAGCCAATGCAACAGTGTCTATATCTAAAGTCTCTCCTTGTTTTATCCAACTTGTCCAAGCATGGTTTTCATCATTTTGAATAGGAATCATTTTTAAATAATACCCTTTTGCAATATTATCTAAAATCGTAAATCTTTCTGTTACGTTTATAACTTCTTTATCATACTGAGTTTTTTCTGAAGGCTTTTTTCTGAAAGCTTCTGCATAGTCTTTTGTTAATAAGAATTCTCCTGTTTTTAAATCAACTAAGTTTAATAAAGAGGTGTGTCCTGTTTCATCTACTTTTAATTTTTTTAAAGTTTTAGAACCAATTTTATCACTCACTCTTATGATAGGAGCTTTTGCCCATAAAGCAGGATCTTGTTGAACGGACATAAACCATGCTACCGCCGGTAATCCGTAAAAAGCATCTTTTTTATAAATCTTTCTTAGTAATTCTAATGCATGTGTTCCCAACGGTTTGATTCTACCTCTATCGTCCTGAACCAATAAGTGATTTAATTTCTCAACATGCTCTTTATTAAAATGAATATTTTTTACAACATCTTCTCCTTTTTCTATAGTTGACCCTAATTCTTTTTCTGTTTGGCTAAATAGGTTCATCTCCTGTTCATGCGAGTGGTCGTGATCATGATGATGCTCTACAGCATTAATGCTATCTACATTAGGCGAATGAACTTGCGTATTCTGAGCATTCAAATTATAGGATAAACCAAATAGCAAAACGAACCAAATATAATTTTTTCTACCTAAATTCTTCAACATTTTATGAAGATTTGTAAAGCGAGAGCCTTTCCAAAATAAAGTTAAAAACATACCTAAAAATAGCATTGCATAACCTATATAACTAATAATAGTTCCCGGTCTGTCTTGATTAACGGATAATCGTGTTCCCAATTGATCCGGATCATATCCCGATTGAAAGAATCTATATCCTCCATAATCTAAAACATTATTCATATAAATTCTGTAATTTGTTTCTTTTCCTTTATCTATTAATGTGATTTCACTCGCGAAAGACGATGGATTCTCAGACCCCGGATAACTATCTAATTGAAAGTCTCTCAATTTAATCGCAAATGGTGTTTTAATCTCTTTTGAACCAAACCCCATCGCTACTAATAATCCGTTTATTTCTTTTCTAACACTTAAGTTTGAATCTCCTTGACCTCCTCTCAATACTAAAGTATCTCTCACTTCACCATCATTATATTCAATCAAAACAACATTACTATTCACTTGGTCTTTTGGATTATTTTTATCGCCCGGCATAAAAGCCAATTGTCCTTTAAAAGGTTCTTTTGCTATCACAAAATTTACTGGACCTATCTGATACATAGAACGTAACGAAAGGTCTTGCAAGCTATCTATATAAACTTTCTTAATACTCTGAGTAAAAGCAACAGAATCTACTATTTTTCCCACTTGCTGACCACTCATACTCATACTCTGTCCTTCCAACGGAGATTTCATTTTAATTCCTTGTTCGGTGCTTTGTAATTGGATTGTTCCTTCAATAGGATTATTAAAAGTGAACATTGCTCCGCCTATTTCCTTTATTTCTCCCTCTTGTAAATAATTTATATTTCTTCCACCCGCTCCCATAGTTACCACTTCTATGGTCTGTTTTCCTTCTCCGTATATAATTGTATCTTTCGCTAATGGAATATAATCTAAAGACTTTAGTTTTATCTCCTTATTTTTATATTTATATTTTTGACTGAAAGTTCTTTTGAAAGGAAAAGAGGTATTTTTACCATTGAAAAATGACATTGTATAAGGCGTTTCATATGCTAAAAGATCCTGACTATCGTAAAGGTTCATTTTAACATATGTTTTACTTGAGATAATTGTATTAGAGGTATCCCCTTCTCTAATATTCATCATTCCTTCTACAGAGAATAAATGCGTATAAGCTGCTCCTATAAACATTACAATAAATGCTAAATGAAACAGTAATAGTGACCATTTTTCTCTACGCCACAATCTGTATCTTTTTATATTTACTGCAAAATTGATGATTAATAATACTTGCAATAAATTAAACCACCAACTATAATAAATCATTTCTTTGGCGGCCGGAGTACCATAATCATTTTCTACAAAAGTTGCTATTGCCATGGATATCGCATAAACAAAAAGCATCATAGACATTGCTCTTGTGGAAAATAATAATTTATCTAAAAACTTCATTCTAAATCTTCTTTGTGCAAAAATAAGGTTTTAAAGATAGCATAAAAATTTATATCTTAATTTAAATTTATTCTTTATGCCATATTAAATTTTAGATAAAATAAAAATCGGCATTGCTTGTTAGCAATGCCGATTTTTATTAAATAAATTTTCTATTACAATTTGTAAGTAATTCCAAGTCTACCTCCTGATACATTACTTCCTCCACCAAATTGAAGATTAACTCCAAAGTTTGGAGAGAAGAAATATCTTGCTCCTACTTGTCCTCCAGGATTAATACCATTATTACCTCCTAAATCAATATTGTTAACTTTATCATTATAACTCCAGTTATAATAAACTAAGCTAGCTCCTGCATAAAGATCCCATTCAGCAGGTAATTCTAAAATTCTATTAAAGTGATAGTTCCCATTTGCTCCTATACCAAAAACAGAAAAGTTAGTACTGTAATTGTTATAGTTATTTACTGAAGCATAAGAAACTTCTCCTCCTACAGAAATATCATCTGTAACAAAGTAATCTGCTCCTACATAAACAGGAACTCCTTTCCAAGAATCAAATCCAACTCCTGCATCAATTTGAGCCGTCCCTTGCTGTGCGTTAACTGCTCCGGTAATACCTAAAGCAACAACCATACTTAATAATACTTTTTTCATATCTTAATTAATTTTGTGCAAATTTAATTATATTTTTTTATTTAAAAACTTTTTCGCCTTTTATTAATTCATTCCGGGTAATTTATTCCCCATCATTTTCATCATATTTTTCCCTTGACTTGACTGCATAAACTTCATCATTTTACCCATCTGAGTAAATTGTTTCAATAATTGGTTTACATCTTGAACTGATCTTCCGCAACCTTTTGCAATTCGTCTTTTTCTACTGGCATCAATGATATTCGGGTTTTCTCTTTCTGCCGGAGTCATAGAGTAAATAATTGCCTCTACATATTTAAAGGCATCATCATCTATCTCCACACCTTTTAAGGCTTTTCCTGCTCCCGGAATCATTCCTAACAAATCTTTCATATTTCCCATACGTTTAATCTGCTTGATTTGTTTTAGGAAATCATTAAAGTCAAATTTATTTTTAGCAATTTTCTTTTGAAGTTTTCTTGCTTCTTCTTCGTCAAATTGCTCTTGTGCTCTTTCTACTAAGGAAATAACATCCCCCATTCCCAAAATTCTATCTGCCATTCGGCTTGGGTGGAAAACATCTAATTTATCTAATTTCTCTCCGGTAGATATAAATTTAATGGGTTTATCTACAACTGTTCTAATGGTTAAAGCTGCTCCACCACGCGTATCACCATCTAATTTGGTTAATACAACTCCATCATAATCTAAAACTTCATTAAAGGTTTTTGCAGTATTCACCGCATCTTGCCCTGTCATGGAATCTACTACAAATAATGTTTCAGTTGGTTTTATAGCGTTGTGCACATTACGGATTTCTTCCATCATCATTTGGTCAATCGCCAAACGCCCTGCAGTATCTACAATAATTACATTATTGTTATTTTGTGTAGCTTGTTTCAAAGCATTTTGAGCAATCTCCACAGGATTATTATTACCTTCTTCTGTATAAACCGGAACGTCTATTTGTTCCCCTAAAACTTTTAGCTGATTAATCGCCGCCGGTCTATAAACATCTCCTGCTACTAATAATGGTTTTTTACTTTTTTTCTTTTTTAAGAAATTAGCTAATTTCCCTGAAAATGTGGTTTTACCCGAACCTTGTAAACCTGCAATTAGAATAATGGTAGGATTGGCAGAAATATCTAATTCCTTAGTTTCACCTCCCATAAGTTCCGCCATCTCATCATGAACAATTTTTGTCATTAATTGCCCCGGTTGCAGGGTTGTTAACACGTTTTGTCCAAGTGCTTTCTCTTTTACGGTATTGGTAAAATCTTTTGCTACTTTGTAACTAACATCGGCATCTACTAAAGCTCTTCTTATTTCTTTAATAGTTTCTGCAACGTTTATTTCTGAGATATGACCATGACCTTTTAAGGTATGTAACGCATTGTCTAATTTATCCTGTAAGCTTTGAAACATTCTTTTTGTATTTGATTAAAAATTAAATCGCTAATGATTTTTCTAAATCATTCGGGGATTGCAAATTTACGTATTTTTATGTAAGTATAAAAACGTGAATTATTACTGTTGAGTATCTTTATTTTTGAATTCTCTAACTAAAATTCTATAAAAACTATTTTCTTCAGGAGTAATTTCCTCATCTGCTCTAATTAGCTTTTTAGCAAAATTCAATAACTCTTTTCTCTCCTCAGCAGTAGAATCATCATAAAAATCATCTACTTTTTTAATGAAATGATTTTTCACATCCTCATCTTCTATCAGAATTAATTCATCTAATTCATTATCTAAATTGATAGGAAAAGGAGCTTCCTCGCTTAAATATTCTCTTATTATATTATCCGCTCTGGAATCAAAACTGTTGTCTACCGTAGATAAAATCATTAATATATGATATCCTGCAATTGTTTTATTTGATTTTTTACTCATGTTTTATTTTTTTATAATTTCTCTGTCCATTTTTCCCATTCCTCCATTTTAGATTGTAATTCATTTTTCTTATTTTCATACAATTCTAATTTTTCCGGTGTTGGGTTTTCTTCTAAAAAATTGCTTTCCATTTTAGCTATTTCTGCTTCTACATCTGCTATTTCTGCTTCTAAATTAGCGATTTTATTTTTAATTTTCTTATCCTCCCTTCTATCTTCTGTATTTTCTTTTTTTACTTCAACCGGTTTTACTACCTCCACTTTCTCTATTTCTCGCATATTGGCAGCTTTTCGGTATTCTAAATACTCATCTATATCTCCTAAGAATTCTTTTACCTCTCCATCTTTAAACTCTACAATTTTATCTGCTAATCCGCTCAAAAATTCCCTGTCGTGAGAAACTAATATTAATGTTCCCTCATAGCTGTTAAGTGCATTTTTCAGAATTTCTTTAGACTGAATATCTAAGTGGTTCGTCGGCTCATCCATTATTAAAACATTGGACGGATGCAATAATAATTTAGCCAAAGCCAAACGGTTTCGTTCTCCTCCTGAAAGGACTTTCACTCTTTTTTCTGCTGTTTCTCCACTAAATAGAAATGCTCCCAAAACATCCCTTACTCGCGGACGTGTTTTCTCCGTTGCTGCATGTTCTGCCTCGTCTAAAACTGTACGAGTATCTACTAAAACATGGTGCTGATTCTGTGCAAAATAACCAATTTCCACATTATGCCCGTGTTTTATTTCTCCCTCATAATCTAACTCCCCTACAATACATCTGGCAAGCGTTGTTTTACCTTGTCCGTTTTGCCCAACAAATGCAACTTTTTCTCCACGAACAATTTCTAAATCTACATTTTTAAAAATATTTTTAGTCCCGAAAGATTTAGAGACATCTTCTAAATTAAAAACTACTTTTCCCGAACGTTGCGAAGCCTCAAATTTGATATTCATACTATGAACATCTTCATTTTCTACTTCAATTACATCTATTCTATCCAGCTTTTTCTGTAATGATTTTGCAGTGGATGCCTTAGATGCTTTTGCTCTAAACTTATCAATTAATTGTTCAGTATGTTTTATGTATTGCTCTTGGTTTTTCTTTTCTGCCTTTAATTGCTCACGTCGCTCATCTCTTAATTGAATATATCTGGAATAATTCGCTTTGTAATCATGCACTTTTCTGTTGGCAACTTCCAAAGTTCTATTGGTAATATTATCTAAAAATAATTTATCGTGAGACACCAATATAATTGCTCCCTCATAATTTTTTAAGAAATCCTCTAACCATAAAATAGAGTCTATGTCTAAGTGGTTAGTCGGCTCATCGAGTAGCATTACATCATGCTTTTGGAGTAAAAGTTTAGCCAACTCTACACGCATTCTCCATCCTCCCGAAAATTCAGAAGTTAGTCTATCAAAATCTTGATTTTTAAAGCCTAACCCTTTTAAAACTCGTTCTATATCAGCATCTTTTGTATAGCCGCCTAATAATGTATAACGCTCAGTTAAATGACTGATATCATGTATTAAATCGTTATACTCTTCACTTTCGTAATCGGTTCTAGTAGTTAATTGATGATTTACTTCATCTATTTTTTCTTGCAAATAGTTTAATTGTACAAAAGCCTGTGACGCTTCTTCCCAAATAGTTCTACCTTCTACAAAATCTATGTCTTGAGATAAATAACCTACACTTATTTCCCCTTCGTAAATTACTTCTCCTTCAGACGGATTTTGTTTTTTAGATAAAATTTTGAGTAAAGTGGACTTCCCTGCTCCATTTTTACCGGCAAGTCCTGCTCTGTCTCCTTTGTTTATTCTAAATGTGACTCCATCAAATAAATAATTCCCTGCAAAGTGTACACCTAAGTTTTGTGCTTGTAACATTTTGCAAAAATAAGTTTTTTTATCAATTTTAAATTATTTAAGTTATAAGTTAATTTTTAAAAATTTTGTTTTATTAAAAAACTGACAATCGACATAACACCTACTTTCATAACTAAAGAAAAAGTATAATCAATATAATTTATTAAGAAATGTAGCGTTTAAGTAAAGAGTTTCTTACATTTGAACCAGTTTAAACCAAGTATGTTTATACCGCAAAACTTTTAAAATATGCGAAAAGATAAAATATTGATTGCGATGCTGATGAGTGGAGTCGGCTTTATTTCCGCTCAGACTAATCAGATTAATTTTGATGATAATGCCGTTTTTAGAAAAGCTAAAAATTTATTCTATACCGAGACTTTTTTAGCAGCAAATTATGAATTTGAAAATGCTCTGAAAAATGAGGATTTGAATCTTGCAAATACTGAGGCGACAGAATATTATTCAGCTCTTACCAACTTAATTAATGATAAACAAGGGGCAGAAGAGCAATTTTTAGCCTTTCAAGAAAAATACCCAAAAAGTGTTTATACAGATAACGGAAGTTGGGAACTCGGGAGTTTTTATCTAAAAAAAGGCAACTTTGATAAGGCTTATAAATATCTCACATTAAACAAAATAGAAGATTTAACCGCAAGAAAAAGAAATGAGTATCAGTTTAAGTTAGGTTACGTAAATTTAATGAAGGGCAATAACGACCAAGCTCTTACGTACTTAGAACCACTGACAAACTCAGATACTTTTGAAGATGAGGCAAATTTTTATGTAGGGCATATTTATTATGGGCGTAGAGATTTCGCAAAAGCAATGCAGTATTTTAATGCGGTAAGACAAAATAATCCTTCGTATGAAGATAAAGTTTTGCCTTATTTAGTGCAAATTGAATTCAATGAAGGCGAATATGAAAAGGCTATCAGTGACGGAAAATTACTTTTAGCGAAAAATCACACTTCATTTATTCAGTCGGAAGTTTCTAAGATTATTGGTGAAAGTTATTTTAAACTAAAAGATTACAGTGCGGCAATTCCTTATTTAGAAAAATATCAGGGAAAAATGTCGAACTCCGACTATTATCAATTAGGTTACGCATATTACGAACAAAAAGATTATCAAAAAGCGGTTTCTTACTTCAATAAGATTGTAAATCAAAAAGATGCTTGGGCTCAAACAGCTTACTTTCAGTTAGGAAATGCTTATTTAAAAACCAATCAAAAACAAGAGGCATTATCAGCTTATCATTCTGCCGCGAATATGGCGTATGACCAAAAAATTCAGGAAGATGCCTTTTATAATTACGCAAAATTGAGTTATGATGTAGGAAATCCTTATCAACCAGCCACAACAGTTTTACAGAGTTTTGTAGAAAAATATCCAAATTCCAAATATAAAAATGAAATCAATACTTACTTAATTGATGAACTTATATCGGGCGGAAACTATAAAAATGCGATTAAAATTTTAGCAAAAATCAATCATAAGGACAGTCAAATTAGAGAAGCAGAGCAACTTGCTTCATTCCTATACGGAACAGAATTATTTAAAGAAAATAAATTTCCTCAGGCTAAAACTTATTTAGAAAATGCCGTAGAAAACAACACAAAAGCCGAAATTACCCAAAGAGCTTATTTCTGGTTGGGCGAAATCGCTTACCGACAAGGAAATTATACAGAAGCAGCTAAAAACTTCGAGAAATTTAAAACTTACAGAACAACCGTTCCGGAAAGTAAAGAAATTAACTATCAGTTAGGTTATGCTTATTTAAAATTGAAGAAATTTGAGGCATCTGCACAAGCATTTAAAACTTATTTGGCAACCAATCCTCCGGGTAACTTTAAAGCCGATGCAAAATTAAGACTTGCCGACAGCTATGTGGGTACAAAAAACACTAACTCTGCATTAGAACTTTATGATGAAGTAGCCAAAGGCAACATCGGAAATATAGACGAAGCCGTGTATAACAAAGCGGTACTTTTAGGTGTAAACGGAGATTTAAAGGCAAAAGCTCAAGCATTAGAGAAATTTGTGGTAAATTATCCTGTTTCAAGGTTTAACGACAACGCTCAGTTAGAGTTAGCCGACACTTACATTCAGTTAAAAGAAACCAATAAAGCTCTTTTAATCTTAGATAATTTAATCAAAATAGACAACAATGAGCTGAAAGCCGAGGCAAGATTACGCAAAGGTTTGGTGCTTTATAACAATAAAAATAATAAAGATGCTTTAACAGAGTTTCAGTTAATCGTGAAGGAATCGCCAAGAAGTAATTTGGCTTACCAAGCGATAGAGAATGCCAAAAGAATTTATCTGGACAACGGTGATTTTAAAGGCTTTGAGGATTGGGCAAAAACCATAGATTTCTATACTGTAAACACTTCTGAAATAGAAAGCTTAGCCTTTGATGATGCAATGCGTAAATTCGATGCTAAAAATTATAATGAAGCGATTAACCTTCTGCAAAATTTCATTAATCAATATCCTAACGGAAACCATGTAAACGAGGCAAATTATGCATTGGGAGAATCTTATTATCAAACCAATGCTTATGATAAAGCCATTCAACCTTTATCTGAGTCCGCCAAATTTGACACTGAAAATAAAGGCGATGCTTTGTTGCGTTTATCTCAGATTTATTTATCTCAAAATCAAAACACAAAGGCTCTTTTAACTTTAGAAAATTTATATGATGTTTCTAACAAAAATGCTTATCGTTCTTTTGCCGAAGTGAATTTAATGCGTCTTTACAGCAAAAACGGAAATCACGATAAAGCCGTTGCAATGGCTGATAAAGTTTTAGCCAATAAAAAGAATGAAAGTTCTGTTATTCAAGAGGCTCAACTGACAAAAGCGAGAAGTCTTTTTGTCAAAAATGATACCGCAGAGGCTAAGAAAATATACAGCTCTCTGGAAAACGCGGGAAGTAACGCCGTGAAAGCGGAGGCTTTATATTACAAGGCATACTTTTTAAACAAGGATAAAAATTATAAAAAATCAAATGAAGTTATTTTTGATTTAGCTTCAAAATATTCCGAACAGCAATTATGGGGCAGTCAGGCTTTAGTGTTAATGGCGGAAAATTATTACAAATTAGGAGATTTATATCAGGCAAATTTCACGTTGAATAGCGCAATTGATAATTACCAAGAATTCCCTGAAGTAATTGCGAAAGCTAAAGCTCTTAAAAAACAAATTAATAAATAAAATCATTCATGAAAAAGATATTAACTTTTAGTTTAATCGGCGTTTCTTCTTTCATATTTGCTCAAATAAAACAAGGCGAAGTAATCGTGAAAGGAGAAAATCAAATAAAACAGGGAGAAGTTACCGTTCAGCGAAATTATGAACCAGACGTAACAGCTGTCGAGAAAATAAAACAAACACCAAAAGTGGAAGTTCCAAAATCTCAAAAAGAATCTATTTCTTATAATTTGGTAGATATTGAAGCAGCATCTGATTTCCAAACCTCCCCAATTAGTCCGGAAAAATTACCAATTAACGACAATCCTCTTTATAATAATTACATAAAAGCAGGATACGGGAATAATTCAACTTTAAAACTTGATGCGTTTTTAAATCATAATTTAACTTTGGATAAATCTATCGGGTTAAACGCATCTTATCTCGGCACAAAAGCAAATTTGAATGATTACAACGTATTTACCAATACAAATGAATCAAAGTTAAATGCCGAAGGATTCTTTAATTATAATCTGCAAGATGCTCTGTTTACGGTAAAAACAGGTGCGGGTATTCACCGATTAAATCTTTACGGAATCCCTGAAAGCTCAGAACTTACAGCTAATGAAGTGAATGATGTAACCCAAAGATTTACAGATGTTTTTGCAAAAGCTAATTATGACAAGTTCAATGGAGAGTTTTTCAAAAATGCCAATACAAAAGCCTATTTCTTCAATAATAATTTCGGAAGTAATGAATTAGGTTTTAATGCCAATACAAAATTAAATACGGGAGATTTATACGAAGCCGACTTTTTCGGAGGGTTAATTCTTGGCGGAAAAACGGGCGTTAACTTACATTACAGCCATACAAATTTTGATGATAAATTTACTCCAAGCACTAAATTTAATTTCTTAAATATAGGAGCTACACCTCAATTAGAAATCAAAAATGATGTTTTCAACTTATCTGCCGGAGTGAACTTACAATACGTAAACAATTCTAATAAGGGAGAAAATAAATTTCATTTGTTCCCAAATGCTCAAATAAAAATTATTGCAGTTCCTGAATTCGCAATTTACGGAGGAATCACGGGAGGCGTAAACATGAATACTTACCAAAGTTTTGCAAAGGCAAATCCATACATTCAGCCAAGTCAGGATTTAAGACCTACGATTAATCAATTTGAGTTTTTTGGAGGAATTGCCGGTGATATCGGGAGTAACTTTAAATACAACGCAAAAGCAGGATTCCAAAGCCTGAAAGATGAGTTCTTCTTTGTTAAAAATAATTACTCAAAAACTCCGCAAGAACCAAGATCATTTACTTATGCAAATAGCTTTGTTACAATGTATGACGATGTAAAAAGAACTTATATAACAGGTGTTATTAACTATGTGGGAGTAGAAAAATTAGAATTAGGAGCTTCTGTAAACTTACAGGCTTATGTTTTGGATAATTTAGAAAATGCTTACGAAAAACCTGCTTTGAGTGGAGAAGTTACAGCCCAATATTCTATGTTAGGAGAAAGATTGATTTTAGGTGGAAATTTATTATTGAAAGGTTCAAGAAAAGGCTTAACCTATGTTGGTCAATGGGAAAATGCTCAGCAAGAAACAGTGGATTTAAAGTCTTATATGGATTTGAATTTTAACGCTCATTTCTTATTAAACAACCAATGGACTATATTTGCAGAAGCTAATAATATTTTAAATAACAATTACGAACGCTTTGCCGATTACAGAGTCCAAGGACTTAATGTTTTAGGCGGTGTTCAATATAAATTTTAACATTTATGTATCCATACCAAAGAAATAGACGAACACGCAGTAATTCATCTATTCGCAATATTGTGAGAGAAACCTCACTAAGTACCAATGATTTAATGCTTCCACTTTTTATAATGGAAGGTGAAAATCTAAAAGAGGAAATTCCAAGTATGCCGGGTGTTTTCCGAATGACTTTAGATATCTTGGAACAAGAAATAAAAGAAGTTTGGGAATTAGGAATTCAGGCAGTAAATATTTATTGTAAAGTTCCCGATGAATTAAAAGATAATAAAGGAACTGAGGCTTTAAATCCAAACGGATTGATGCAAAGAGCAATAAAAACCATTAAAAAAGTTCAACCCGAAATATTGGTTTTTACCGATGTTGCTTTAGACCCAACCTCTTCTTACGGACATGATGGAATTGTAGAAAACGGAGAGATTTTAAACGATGAAACTGTGGAAGTTTTAGCAAAAATGGCTCTTTCTCATGCTGAAGCAGGTGCTGATTTTATAGCTCCATCCGACATGATGGACGGTAGAATTCTTGCCATTCGTGAAATTTTGGAACAAAACGGATTTCACAATGTGGGAATTATGAGTTATACCGCAAAATATGCCAGTTCGTTTTATGGTCCGTTCCGTGATGCTTTAGATTCTGCTCCGGGATTTGGAGACAAGAAAACTTACCAAATGGATTACGCCAATATTTTAGAGGCTTACCACGAAGCTGAAAATGATATGATTGAAGGTGCTGATATGCTTATGGTAAAACCCGGAATGCCTTATCTTGACGTAATTTACAGAATGAAAGAATATACCAAAATGCCAATTGCAGTTTACCAAGTAAGTGGTGAATATGCCATGCTGAGAGCTGCGGCAGAAAAAGGTTGGTTAGACTTCGAGAAATGTTTAATGGAATCTATGTTTGCATTTAAACGTGCCGGAGCCGATTTAATTAATACTTATTATGCCAAAGAAGTTGCCAAGATTTTGAGTGAAAAATAAAATAATCATCCCGTACTAAAAATTTTATGAAACTTTTTGTACGGGATAATTATTTTACAGAATTAAATCTTTGTATTTAATAATTGTATTATATCCTTTTGCTTTAAAATAATCGAGGTTTTTATTTAAAGATGAAACCATAATGAAATCACCCCCCCAAGCTCCTAAACTTTTTATAGAACCGCCCGTATAATCAGAGAAAAGTTTTTCTTTTACAGTCGGAATTCCTAAATGATTACTTAATAACTCCTCATGCAAATCCAATAATTGATTAAAGTTTTCAAGAGAATTTACATTCACTAAATCTTCCGAAATTTCAGAGATTTTATTTATTAAAATTTCATCTTTCTCCAAATTTCTATACATTTTTATTCCTTCCCTACTATTTTGCTTTTGATTAAGATATACAAAAAACAAATGTTCGTGAAAACTCGGATAAAAATCTACTTTTTCAATTTTAGGATTGATTCTGTTTCGTTCGTAATAAATCGGCTGATTATTTACTGCACAAGCTAAATCATAACCACTCCCACCAAAAGTTTTCTCCAATAATTCATACGGATTTACTTTTGCCCAATCACTTAATAAAGCGATTAAAGTCGAACTCGAACCCAACCCCCAATTTTTCGGAAAATCTAATTTAGTTTTGAATTTTAGTCCTTTTAAATTTAGATTAGGCTTTAAAAGTAATAACTCCTTTAAAATCTTCATTAAAAAAAGAGCCGGCTCTTCTTTTGTCGTATTTTTTAAAAGAATATTATTAGAATCTATTTCATACTCCACCGAAAACCACAAAGAACTATCACTTAATTCAGCTTCCCATAAAAAATTAGAAGTTTCTTCTAATTTAGAAACTTCTAATTTTTGTCCTAACCGACAAGGCAAACATAAAGCTTTTGCACCATCTAAAACTACATATTCTGCTGTTAAAAGCAATTTACCATTAGCCTTATATTCTTGCATAAATTTAAAATATTCCTTTATTGAATTCCTGAAACTTCAGCTTTTCTATCAACTTTTTTAATTAAACCTTGTAAAGTTTTCCCCGGACCTACTTCTACAAACTCTGTAATTCCATCTTTCAGCATTTGCTGAACAGTCTGTGTCCATTTTACGGGAGCAGTTAATTGAGCAATTAAATTTTCCTTAATCTCTAACGCATCTTTCACTCCGTAAGCCGTTACATTTTGATAAACAGGACAAATCGGATTATTAAATGTTGTATTTTCTATTGCTTTTTGTAAATCTTCTTTTGCCGGTTCCATTAACGGAGAGTGAAAAGCTCCACCCACCGGTAAAATCAAAGCTCTTTTTGCTCCTGCTTCTTTCAATTTTTCACAAGCTTTTTCTACAGCCTCTACCTCTCCTGAAATTACCAATTGTCCCGGACAGTTATAATTAGCTGCTACTACTATTCCATCTACATTTTCACAAACTTCTTCAATTAAATTATCTTCTAAACCTAAAATAGCCGCCATGGTAGATTTTTTCAACTCACAAGCTTTTTGCATTGCATTTGCTCTTTTAGAAACTAACTTTAACCCATCTTCAAAAGTTAATACTTCAGTAGCCACTAAAGCAGACAATTCACCTAAAGAGTGCCCTGCTACTGCATCCGGAGAGAAATTTTCTATTGTTTTTGCAGCTGCAATAGAATGTAAAAATACTGCCGGTTGCGTTACATTGGTTTGTTTTAAGTCTTCGGCAGCCCCATTGAACATTATTTCACTAATATTAAAACCTAAAATATCATTGGCTTTTTCAAATAAATCTTTAACTATTGGATTAGTATCATATAAATCTTTACCCATTCCGGTAAATTGTGCTCCTTGTCCAGGAAAAACATATGCTTTCATTTGTATTTAATTTTTAACAAATATATTAAATTAAACATACAATAATAAAGTAAAAATAGGAAATATGAATGCTATAAATATGAATAATAATTTTTTCATAGATTATTTATTTACTTAAAATGAATGCTTAAAAATTGAAAAAGGGGACTTTATATAATTATAAATAAAGTACCTAAAAACAATATATTTTTAGATACTTTAAAATTATTTTTTAATAAATTTTCAATTCATCACTTCTCTCGTGTGAGAATTACCGTAGGAATTAAGTAATCATAGTTTTCTTTATCTCTGCAAAAGCCTATATATTTAGCATAGGCCATTCTAACTTTATTAGGGTTTTTAGGGTCTATCCTCAGATATATGTCTCCAAAATCTTGACAATCTCCACCATCAAACATCATTACATAACCTCCTGATTCAAAATTAAATCCATAGGGTATAGCCTTGTACTCCGGCAAATTAAATGTATTGAGAACTTCCTTTCCGGATATAGTAATCTTCATTTTTCCTATTAACCTATCTGCTTTTGGTGTTTCTTTTCCAAACTTTATTTTTTTTATGAGTTGTAATTTAAAAGTTTTATTTTGGTATTTTCCCGTCCAAGTACCTACAAAGCTATCCAAGCGATGATCGACATCTTTTAGGTATGTATTATCGCTATCTCTTAAGCATTGTTTTGTAGGTTCATTTATTCGTTCTGTAAGACATTTTTCATAATCTGTTAAAGAGATTACTGTTTGTGCTTTGCAACCAATCCCGACGATTATAAGCAATGCTAATGTGATTTTTTTTATTTGATTTCTCATGTTTCTTAATATTTTTGTAAATAAATATTATTCATTCTACGGACACTCAATAGCTGTAAGAGAGTTTCCGGAACCACTATTTGTGCTTTACCTATTATTTTTTATTATTCCTTATGAAAATGTATAGACCAACCACGTATAGGTTTTATTTCATAAAACTTATTATTTATGCGTTCAACTATGAATACTCTAGCAGTATTATTATTTAGCTCTCTAAGTTTATCTAAAGAGATAAAGCATATATTTTTTAATTGGTCATAATTAATTTTCTTCTTTTTATAAACTAATGGATCGTAAACGAAGACAAAAGTTCCTTTTTCCCTAATTTCGAATCTTTCGATGTAGGAAGATTCATCTGTAGGAACTTTTATTTTAAAATTATGTTTATACGAATTATAGTCTAAATAAACACTTTTTTTGTGCTGACTAAATATACTAGCACAAAAAAAACAGATAATTATTGTAAAATACTTTTTTTTCATAGACATTTTCCTTTTTTGTTGAAATCTTTAGCTATTTTTATTAATCAAAGTTTACCTTTTAATTTTATCAAAAGTTTGTCTCCAATATTCACTTCAGGATAATATATAACTATAATTTATCTACACGATATAATTGATAATATCCATTCTCTTTTTCTGCACAAACTTCTATTCCTGAAATATTATGACATGTAATATCTAAATAATTCATTGGAGTATAATCCTTTCCTCTAATAATTAATCTAACCATAGGAATTAATTTAGCCTTTTTAAATACTTGTCCAATGAAAACACCATCTTCCATTTCATTTCTGTTCACAATAATTTTATACTTCTTAGACTTTATTTTAGCATCATAAGCATAAATAGCATACCAATTCTTTCCTAGATAATCTATTTCAGAAACTCTAATATCAGTCACAATATCTTTTAAGAAATAGTCTTTCTTATCTTGTTTTACATTCAGTAAAGAACAAGATGAAAGAACAAAATAAAATAAAATTAAATATCTCATTTTCATATTATGAAATTTTCAATATACATAAAGCGAATTTAGTATATTATTAATGAATATACATATTATTTTTAAATTAATTATTATAATTTATTTCGTAATATCTCTCATGAATTTTATTCTATATCTTCCTTGTATTTATTTATTAAATTTTTAGCTTATTCTTTTATAAATAATATTTTATTAGACATAACTTTAACTTTTTATTTTTTATATTAATCGCTAACTCTATTGCTTTGTCTTTTTGTTTAAGATTATCTATATAATCATCTTTTCATAGAGAGGAATAAAGCTATAACAATAATATTAAAACAAAAATATTTTACTTTTAAAACTTTGTAGCCATGATTTTTTATAAACAAAGAGTAAAGAAGATAAAAATAAAGAAATGATACCGAGTCTTGAATTAATAATATTTTTATCGTTGATTTAACATCTTTATATTAATTTAAAAGATTTAAATGCTTTGTTTTTTTGAAGAATAACAAAAATATTCTATAGATAAATTAATTTATATTTTATTTAAATTCAGATTTATTTACTTAAAGAAAACATTCAGTTAACATTAAATTAAAGTTTTCCTTTTATTTTTGCCGATATTATTATAAACCATTTTATGGAAAATTTATATATTTTTATTGTAGGTCTTTTATTTTGTTTAGCCATTTTTGATTTGGTTGTAGGTGTTTCTAATGATGCCGTAAACTTTCTAAACTCAGCAATTGGGTCTAAAGCCGCAAAATGGCGGACAATTATGATTATTGCCAGTGTAGGTATTATGCTGGGTGCTATGACTTCCGGAGGAATGATGGAAGTTGCCCGAAAAGGTATTTTCAATCCTCAGCATTTCTACTTTGAGGAAATTATGGTATTATTTTTAGCCGTAATGGTAACAGACATTATTTTATTAGATATTTTCAATACTTTAGCCTTGCCTACTTCCACAACCGTTTCTATTGTATTTGAGATACTTGGAGCATCACTGGCACTTGCTACCATAAAAGTATTAAAAGGAGGCTTACCAATGACTTATTTATTCAATCATGATAATCCTGATGCAGGAATTATTGGTTTTATGAACTGGGCAAAAGCAGGTGAAATAGTTTCGGGTATTTTACTATCTGTTGTAATAGCCTTTACTATAGGAGCTATTGTTCAATTTATCTCAAGATTTCTTTTCTCTTTTGAGTATCAAAAGAAAATGAAATTTTTAGGGTCTATTTTTACAGGGATAGCACTTACTGCTTTGTCTTATTTCTTATTATTTAAAGGAATGAAAAACATCTCTATTCCTGCTGTAGTAGATTTTATACATGCGATAGACCAGCATTTAATTTACTTCGGAATTGGAGCTGTTATATTATTTTCTGTAATAACATTTATTATTCAGAAATTCAATAAGAACCCTCTTAAAATTGTTGTTCTTTTTGGTACATTCTCTTTAGCAATGGCATTTGCAGGAAACGATTTAGTAAACTTTATTGGTGTTCCTATTGCAGGATGGCAATCATATAATATATGGGCCTCTTCTGGAGTATCACCTGAAGCATTACAAATGACAGGTTTAGCAGGGAAAGTAGAAACCCCTTATCTTTTATTAGTAGGAGCAGGAGTTGTTATGACTCTTACACTTTGGTTTTCTAAAAAAGCTCGTTCTGTAACCGAAACAGAGGTGAAATTAGGAGCTCAAAATGAGGTAGATGAAAGATTTAAACCAAATATTGTTGCCAGAGGAATTGTCAATACTACTACTGCACTTAATAAAGGTTTTACAACTATAATGCCTAAAATGGTAACAAATCAGATATCTAAAAGATTTAAACCTGTAGACTTTATAGAAAGTAATGAAGAGGTAGCTCATTTTGATTTAATTAGAGCTTCTGTTAACTTATTAACCGCTGCTATTTTAATTTCTGCTGCTACAAGTATGAAATTGCCATTATCTACTACCTATGTTTCTTTCATGGTAGCTATGGGTACATCTTTGGCAGATAGAGCTTGGGGAAGAGAAAGTGCTGTATATCGTGTTGCCGGAGTTATGAATGTCATTGGCGGTTGGTTTTTAACAGCTATTATCGCATTATCTGTTGCTGCTATTGGTGCTTGTATTATGTACTTCGGAGGTTTATATGGTATCATATTATTAGTATCGGTAGTTGCTTTTGTTATCTACAAATCGTCTAAGCACCATGCAATTTCTTTAAAAAGAAAGAAATATTCTGAAAGTAAAACCAGCATCAACTATAAAGATGTAGACCAAACAATGATACATTTAACAGATAATGTATATGAAGCATTAAGTGATATTAAAAAAATCATTAAACTTACTGATAGCGGAATTTCTAAAGAAAGTAAAAAAGATTTAAAAAAGGCTAATGAAACTTTAGTTCAGTTGCACGAAGAATATGCAATGGTAAAAAGTGGATTGTTTAAAATTATAAAGAAAAATAAATCAGACGAGAGTACTTCTGCTCAATTATATTTACTTACTTATGACTTAATGCAAGATATGTTGCAAAGTGTAGATTTAATTGTAGATTCAGCGACTACTCACGTAAAAAACAATCACAAACCTTTAACAGCAGATCAATACAAGAATTTAAATGAAATTAAGAATCAACTTGATAAATATTTAAATTTCTTACAGACGGTTATACAAAACGGAGATTTCTCCCAAAGAAATTTAGATGAAATTAAAATCTTAAAAGGTATATTCTTAAAACAAATAGAAAATGCTACAAGTGAACAAATAAATGGAGTTATGCATAAGCAATATGGCTTTAAAAATACTTCTCTTTACTTTACCCTACTATTAGAGCTAAAAGATTTAGTAGCTGTTGCCGCTCGATTTGTTAAACTATATTCAAGAATATATAAGGAAGGAAAAATAACTAAACTTAGATAATAATATTTAGTGTTTTTAATATTACTCAAATGAAAAAAAGCTATCTCAATAAATTTGAGATGGCTTTTTTATTTTGCTCGTATTCCCTTGTTATTAAAAAGTCTCAGAGCGTTTTTGTGGGTATTGAATACTTTCTTTTTATAATCTTAAGCAATTATTATTTAAAAATAATTAGCTACATCAAACAAATTGTCTAAGACAATATCCGGATGATATACAGATATAGGTTCATTATAATTATAACCATAAGTAAGTCCAATAGAATTCATTTTTGCATTTTGAGCTGCTAAAATATCATTCTTGGAATCTCCTACCATAATTGCTTTTTCCGGTAAAACGTTTAACTCTTCACACACATGCAAAAGTGGTTCTGGGTTTGGCTTTTTAGTTGGTAGAGAATCTGCTCCTATCCATAAACTAAAAAACTGTTTTATCCCGATAAACTCTAATAAAGGTTCAATAAAATCAAATGGCTTATTAGTTACAATTGCCATTTTTATATTACGCTCTCTTAATAGATTCAAAGTATCTATTACTCCTTTATAAGCATAAGTATTTATAGTTAAATTATTTTTGTAATTTTTTAAATAAACAGTCATCACATCAGAAAAATCCAATGCTTTCTCTTCTCCTTTTTCTTTAAAAGCCGCCTCTAAAGCTCTTTCCATTAACTTTTCTGCACCATTCCCCACCCAGGCACGAATTTTATCTTCATTAAAATTAGGTAAAGAAAGTTCGGTTAAAGTATCGTTTACACCAAGTGTAATATCGGGAACACTATCAATTAAAGTCCCATCTAAATCGAATATAAAAAGTTCTTTGTTAGATAAATTCATTTCTGATTATTTTTTTGTTTTATTGCTGATAGTTCCTCTACTATTTCCTGAGCTATTTTCAGTCCCCATTGTTGTCCTGCCTGCATAGATTCCACAGAAACTTGTGGTGTTACTTTTCTTACTTTTTGACCGATTGGTGTTTTATAAAATTTAACTAATTGATCTATTTCTGCTTCAGTATAGTATTTATCATAAACGGGTACAATAAGATTTATCAATTCATTTGTATCTATTTTATTTTTAAATTTGTCCCAATAAGATTGAGGAACATTCGGGTACTGTGCTTTTACTTGCTCTATCAAAACAGGCAACATTTGCTTCATTGAATCCGTTGCACCCATAAGTTCTAATAACTCTTTTGTCTTAACCTCTTTTGAAGTCTGTGCATTTACATTTACAAAAAAGCAAACAGATGCAATAAGTAATAATTTTTTCATAATAATTAATTTTCTATAAAGATAGATATTCTATTTTGTAAACTGATATGCCAACATTTTATAATATAGTTTAGCTGCTAAAAAGTCTGATGATTTTTCATTTTCATTCGGTGCTAACTCTACAATATCAAATCCAACAACATTTTTTTGTTGAATTACTTTTTTCAATAATTTTAAGGTAGGATACCACTCTAAACCTCCCGGCTCCGGTGTTCCCGTAGACGGACAAATTGAGGGATCAAACCCGTCTAAATCTATTGTAATATAAACAGGATTATCTCCTAATCTATTAAATACATCTTCTATCCAATTTGGATTCTCTGCAATTTCATGAGCAAAAAATACATTCTCTCTTTTTAAATATTGTACCTCATCGGTATCCATACTTCTTATCCCTACTTGTACTAAATGTTGTGTCTCATTTGCCTCAAAAACAGCACATGCATGATTGCATTTACTTCCATGATACTCTGGTCTTAAATCTGTATGAGCATCAAACTGAAGTACTGTAATGTTTCCATATTTTTCACCAAAAGCTCTGATACTTCCTATCGAAATTGAATGCTCTCCACCAAAAAGTGTAACAAATTTATCATCATCCAAATACTTTTTCACTCTATCATGAACAGCTTCTGCCATAGCCTCCGGCGTAGAATCCTCAGTAACAGGATTATCTAAAAATATACCATGTTTATAAGGCTCTGATTGGGTTTCTATATCATAAATCTCCATGTTATCTGAGGCGTCTAAAAAAGCCTCCGGACCTTTATCAGCTCCTTTTACCCAGGTACTTGTGCCATCATACGGAACGGGAATTAATACGGCTTTTGCTGTTTCATACTTTCCGTATTTTTCCTCTACTCCTGCAAATATTCTCATGTTAATTTTGTTATTTTAGTTTTACAATGCCAAAAATAAAGTATATATCTGTATTTATTAAATATTTTCACTTTATTCTGCTTTTAAATATAAAAAGCCACCCAAAAGGTGGCCTTTTTATTACTATTTACGTAACTATTATAAATTAGCAAAATACTCTAAAGTACGAATTAATTGAGCTGTATAAGACATCTCATTATCGTACCAAGAAACTGTTTTTACTAATTGTTTATCACCTACAGTCATTACTTTAGTTTGAGTAGCATCAAATAAAGAACCGTAAGTAATACCTACTA
The DNA here is from genome assembly GCA_019218445.1 of Weeksellaceae bacterium TAE3-ERU29. Lineage (GTDB taxonomy): Bacteria > Bacteroidota > Bacteroidia > Flavobacteriales > Weeksellaceae > Ornithobacterium. The sequence continues at coordinate 39,388 of JAHUUM010000005.1, forward strand.
CGTCAGAAGAAACGATTGGGTCTTCTGTATATCCGTAAGAATCATTAGCAGCTTCTTTCATAGCAGCATTGATTTCTTCTACAGATGTTTTCTTTTCTAAAACAGTTACTAACTCAGTTAAAGATCCTGTTGGAGTTGGAACACGCTGAGCAGCTCCGTCTAATTTTCCGTTTAATTCAGGAATTACTAAACCAATTGCTTTAGCTGCACCTGTAGAGTTAGGAACGATGTTTACCGCTGCTGCACGAGCTCTACGGAAATCTCCTTTTCTGTGTGGAGCATCTAATGTGTTTTGGTCTCCAGTATAAGCGTGGATTGTAGTCATTAAACCTTCTACAATTCCAAATTTATCGTTTAATACTTGAGCCATTGGAGCTAAACAGTTTGTAGTACAAGATGCACCTGAAATAACTGTTTCGTCACCTTTTAAAATGTCGTGGTTCACATTAAATACTACTGTAGGAACATCATTTCCTCCAGGAGCTGAAATCACAACTCTTTTTGCTCCTCCTTTTAAGTGCAATTCTGCTTTTTCTTTTGTAGCAAAGAAACCTGTACACTCTAATACAATATCAACTCCTAAATCACCCCAAGGTAATTCTTCCGGATTTGGATTCGCTAAAACTTTAACTTCTTTTCCGTTTACTTTAAAAGCACCATCTAATACTTCTACATCTCCGTTAAAACGTCCTTGTGTAGAATCATATTTTAATAAGTGAGCTAATTGTTTTGAGTCTGTTAAATCATTGATTGCTACCACTTCTAATCCTTCAACTTCTTGAATTCTACGAAATGCTAAACGACCAATACGTCCAAAACCATTGATACCAACTTTTACATTTGCCATAATAATTATTTATTTAATATTAATTTAATTTGTTTTTTATTCTTTAACGAGCAAGCATTTCTGCTACTCTAATTAGTTCTACATCTATTTCATTATGTTCTTGAATAGCCTCTTCAAAAGGAGTATAAACTATTTTATTGCTTCTTATTCCTGCCATTAAGTTTGTTTTTCCTGCTATTAATCCTTCTACTGCAGCAATACCTAAACGGCTGGCTAACACTCGGTCTGCACAACTCGGCATTCCTCCTCTTTGTATATGCCCCAAAACAGTCACTCTAATATCATAGGTAGGATATTTGATTTTAGTAAATTTTGCTATATCATAAATATTACCTAATTCTTCTCCTTCTGCTACAACTACAATACTGGATGATTTACCTTTTATTTGTCCCTTATCCAATGCTCTAAACATTTCTTCTATTTCATCCTTTCTTTCAGGAATTAAAATGTCTTGAGCCCCTGCAGCTATTCCACTGTTTAAAGCAATAAACCCTGCATCTCTACCCATAACCTCTATAAAGAAAACTCGGTTATGTGATTGTGCTGTATCTCTAATTTTATCTATTGCTTCTACTACAGTATTTAATGCAGTATCATAACCAATCGTATAATCCGTTCCGAAAATATCATTATCTATAGTTCCGGGAATACCAATTACAGGAATACCAAATTCTTCATGAAATATTTTAGCTCCGGTAAAAGAGCCATCTCCTCCAATAACAACTAAGGCATCTATTTCATTTTTTTGTATATTAGTGAAAGCCTTTTCTCTTCCTTCTTTAGTTTTAAATTCCATAGAGCGAGCTGTTTTAAGAATCGTCCCCCCTCTATTTATTATATTACTCACACTTCTTGGCCCTAATGCTACAATATCATTATTAATTAAGCCTTCATAACCTAATCTTATCCCTTTTGTTTTGATGCCATGATAGTCTGCAGATCTTACTACAGCTCTTAATGCTGCGTTCATTCCGGGAGCATCACCTCCGGAAGTCATTACTCCAATAGTGTTTATTTTTTTTACCGACATATATTATCTTTAATATTACAAATATAATGAATTTTATCGTTTTTAGAATAATTAATAAATATGATTTATTTTATATATTATCATTCTTCTTTTTTCTTCTCTTTTTCAAAATCTAAAGATAACGAATTCACACAATACCTCAGTCCGGTATTTGTAGGCCCATCATTAAAGACGTGTCCTAAATGAGAACCACAATTCCCACATAAAATTTCCATGCGTGTCATTCCATGAGAACGATCTAAACGTTCTACTATTTTTCCTTTTTCTATTTCTTCATCAAAGCTTGGCCAACCACAATGACTATCAAACTTAGAAGATGACGAGAATAACTTCTCTCCACAAGCAGCACATTTATAAACTCCTTCTTCAAAGTGCATATTATATTTTCCGGTAAACGGACGTTCTGTTCCGGCTTCTCTTAAAACATAATATTGCTCCGGTGTTAATTCTTTCTTCCATTCACTTTCCGGCTTTTCCATTTTGAATATAAATTCTTTCTTCTTCATTTGTGATTTATTTTCTTGTGATTTTACTCTGTTCTGACAGGATACAATTAAAATAATTGCCATCGCCCCTAACCAAATTCTATTTAGGATAATTTTTTTCATAAAAGTTTATTGCATTTTTTATTTCATCAAAAGTACATTCCTCCCCATAAGGAGAACAATCTCCGATACTGTGAAGCATTACAAATTTCACTTTTCCTGCTTCATTTTTTTTATCATGTAGCATTAATTGTTGTAACTCTTCAATAACCGGAATTTCTTTATAAGGAAATATTTCAGAAATATGATAAAATATTTCATCAAACTCCTCTTTACTCAACAATCCCTTTTGCCAAGATAGGTAGCTTTCTAATACTAAGCCAATTGCTACTGCCTCTCCATGTGTAATATAAGGATCATCTTCTATCTCCTCTTTAAAGGATAAATCTTCTTCCTCTTCAAAAAATTCTTCTTCAGACTCCTCTAACTCTAAAGCCTCGCCCAAAATATCATCAAAAATTCCTTCTAATTCTAATGGGATATTTTCTCGCTCCAATTCATATTTGTCATCACCTTCTTCTAAATTTAAATAATAGGTTTCTATGGCATGTCCTATTGTGTGACCTGCATTCAGGATTTTTCTTAAACTCTGTTCAGTCGGGTCTTGCTCTACCACATTTATTTTTATTTTTACCGAATCCTCTATAGCATCAACAATATTCTCAGGAGTAATTTTTTCTAATTTAGTCAAGTTTTTCCAATGTTTTTTATCTTGGATTAAACCATGTTTCAGCATTTCTGCAAAACCAGAAATAATTTGTCTTTGTGGTAATGTATTTAAAAAAGCAGGATGAATAATCACCATCTGTGGCTGAGCAAAGACGCCTATTTGATTTTTTAAACCTTTATGGTCTATCCCTGTTTTCCCTCCGGCAGAAGCATCTACCATTGATAGCAAAGTAGTAGGAATATTTACAAAATCAATTCCTCTTTTATAAATGGAAGCTACAAATCCTCCAAAATCAGTGATAACTCCTCCTCCTAAATTTATTAAAAGTCCTTTTCGGTCTACCCCTATTTCACTAAATGTTTCTAAAACAGAATCTACAAAAAAGAGTTGTTTAGAACTTTCTCCCGAAGGAATTTCTATAAATTCTACATCGTTTAATTTATCGGTATATTCCAACAATTCAGGCAAACAGCAATCGTGTGTATTCTCGTCTACCAAAACTACTATATTGGTGTATTTTTTATCGTCTATTAATTTATCTAACGCTTGAAATCCGTTCTCAAAATATACGGGTGCTTGTTTCATTTTCTAATCTTTGCTACAAAAATAAATTATTTAAAATATTAAAGCATAAATATAACCTAAAACTATTGCAAAAAATTTAGTAAAAAGCTAAATTTGTTTAATTGCTAAATATTACTGAATGCATTTTTTTGAAAACACTAAAGTAGCTTTTAAAAGTAAATCTAATTATGAATTAAAAAGGGCTCACTTTTTATTTAAAGCTGTAAATTATAATTTCCTTGTAAATATAGGTGCAGCTACATTACCTTGGGCTAAGAATATTCCCGGAGTTAAGTATCTTATAAAAAATACAATATACGATCATTTTTGTGGAGGAGAAACAAGAGATGAATCTTTAAAAACCGTAGATAAATTATTTAAACATAACGTAAAAAGTATTTTAGATTATTCGATTGAGGGTAAAGAAGAGGAATCTGCTTATGACAATTGCTTTCAAGAAATTTTGGCTCTAATTGATTTAGCTGAAAATAATCCTAAAATTCCATTTGTTGTTTTTAAACCTACCGGTTACGGAAATATCAAGGTTTATGAAAAAGTAGGAAGTAACGCAACTTTAACTAAGAAAAAACAAAAAGCTTGGGAGAATATTAAAAGACGCTTTTTTGAAACTTGCCAAAAAGCTCATGATAAGAATGTAATCATTATGATTGATGCCGAAGAATCTTGGATGCAAACTGCCGCAGATGACTTAGCCGAAGAAATGATGCAAACTTTTAATAAAGAAAAAGTTACGGTATTAAATACTTTACAAATGTATCGTCACGACAGATTAGAATATCTTAAAAATCAATATGAGAAAGCGGTACAAAATAATTATTTTCTAGGATTTAAGATAGTTCGTGGTGCTTACATGGAAAAAGAGCGAGAAAGAGCTGAAAAAAGAGGCTACCCCTCTCCTATTCAACCTGATAAAGCAAGTACTGATAATGATTATAATACTGCTCTTTCGTTTATTTTAGAACACCCCGATCGTATTTTTCTTTTCGCAGGAACTCATAATGAAAGAAGTTGCTTACTTTTAAAAGAAAAAGCAGAGAATCTTAAATCTAATAATAATATCTGGTTCGGTCAATTATTCGGGATGAGTGATAATATTAGTTTTGTTTTGAGCGAAAATGGATATAATGTAGCAAAATATGTCCCGTATGGCCCTGTAAAAGAAGTAATTCCTTATTTGATAAGACGTGCACAGGAAAACACCTCAGTAGCCGGACAATCTAACCGAGAATTAATGCTCATCGAAAAAGAATTAAAACGAAGAAAAGAGGACTAATAAGTTTATAACTAAAAGTAACAGAGTATGAATTTATACTCTGTTATTTTTTATAGTTCTTTTAAATTCTTATAACCATTTTTTCTTTTTATAATAGAATATCATAGCAACCGCCATGGCGATCATAACTGCCCAAGTAATAGGATAACCATATGGGTTATTTAAAAAGCTCATATATTTAAAATTCATTCCGTAAACTCCTACAATAAAAGTAAGTGGAATAAATACAGTGGAAATAATCGTTAGAGTTTTCATAATACTATTCATACGATTACTTACCGAACTCATATACATATCCATCAATCCGAGAAGCATTTCAGTATAAATATCTAAATTCTCTATAACATGTATGATATGGTCATATAAATCTTGAAAATACAATGAAGTATCTGCCGTTATAATAGGATGTGTTGTTTTTTCTAATCTGCTGATGACTTCTCGCAATGGATATATAGAGCGTCTAATAGACATAGCTTCTCTTTTCATATCCTGAATAGAGCTGATCATTGATTCTTGGGGAGATTCTATAATCTGATCTTCAAAATCTTCTACTTTTTCGGTTAGCTTTTCAAGTACAATAAAGAAGTTATCTACAACAGCATCCATTAAACTGAAAAATAAATAATCAATACCTTTTTTTCTTAAAAAACTATCTTTTTCATTTAGTCTTTTCCTAATTTCATTAAATATGTCTTTTTTATTTTCCTGAAATGTGATTAAATAATTCTCTCCCAATATAAAAGCTAAATGTTCTTTTCTTATAGTTTCATCCTCTTTAAAGTAAAGCATTTTTATGATTAATAAAATATTATTAGTCATAAATTCCACTTTAGAACGATGTTGTGTATCTAAAATATCTTCTAAAAATAAATTATTGATAGAAGTAAATTTCCCCAATTTCGCAACTTCTTTAATATTGCTTAATCCGGTTACATTTAACCAAGTATATCTGTCTTTTTTTAGAGTATTTAAAGCCTCTTCTGTTTTTGTAAAGATTTGTACAAAGCAATCGTTCTCATCATAAGAATACACTTCTATTCTAAAACCATCAGTATTTTCTTGCTCTCCCATATACACCAAAGCTCCGGGAGGCAATCCTAATTTCTTTGCCCTGGATATTCTTTTTCTCCTTTGTTTAAGAGGCTTCCCCATACAGATAAATTAATTCTTTAGTAAAGCAATATCTAATACTTCTTGCATGGTTTCTACATAATGGAATTTTAAACCTTTTAAATAATGATCTTCTATCTCGTTTATATCTTTTTGGTTTTGATTGCAGAGAATTATTTCTTTAATTCCGGCACGTTTTGCCGCTAATATTTTTTCTTTAATTCCCCCAACAGGCAATACTTTTCCACGCAGAGTAATTTCACCTGTCATGGCTAAATTACTTTTCACTTTACGACGTGTAAAGGTTGAAACAATCGAAGTAAGCATTGTAATCCCCGCAGACGGACCGTCTTTTGGCACTGCACCTTCCGGCACGTGAACATGGATATTACTTCCTTCAATTTTATCTAACGGAATTCCAAATTGTTTGTGATTTGCTTTTACATATTCCAAAGCAATTTGAGCAGATTCTTTCATTACTTTACCCAAATTTCCCGTCATAGAAAGATTCCCTTTTCCTTTAGATAAAATCGATTCTATAAAGAGGATATCACCGCCAACACTTGTCCATGCGAGTCCGGTAACCACTCCCGGCACTTTGTTATTTTCGTATCGGTTAGATTCTCGCGGAGTTCCTAAAACTTCCTCTATTTTCTCTTTGGACATTTTAGGCTCTATCTCTTTTTCCATCGCAACATCTTTGGCTAAATTCCTTACTAATTTTGCAATTCGTTTTTCCAAAGTACGAACACCGGACTCCCGTGTATAACCGTCTACTACAAATTCAAGTTCTTTTTTATTTAATTTTAAATCTGTTTTCTTTAAACCATGTTCTTCTAATTGCTTAGGCAATAAATACTTTTTAGCTATTTCGATTTTTTCTTCTACCGTATAACCGTTCACTTGTACCATTTCCATACGATCTCTTAACGGAGCGGGAATCTCTGAAATATCATTTGCTGTTGCAATAAACATAACTTTAGACAAATCGTAACCTTGCTCCAAATAATTATCGTAAAAACTTGAATTTTGCTCAGGATCTAAAACCTCTAACATAGCAGAAGTCGGATCACCGTGATTACCACGTCCCATTTTATCTATTTCATCTAAAATAAATACAGGATTGGAATATCCGGCTTTTTTTATGTTTTGTAAAATTCTTCCCGGCATAGCACCAATATAAGTTTTACGGTGTCCTCTAATTTCCGACTCATCATGCAAACCACCAAGCGACATTCTTTGATATTCTCTATTAAGTGCTTTTGCAATAGATTTTCCTAAAGATGTTTTCCCCACTCCCGGAGGACCATATAAACACAAAATAGGGGATTTCATATCACCTTTCAGTTTTAAAACTGCTAAATATTCTAAAATCCTTTCTTTTACTTTTTCTAAACCGTAATGATCTTGATCCAATATTTTTTTTGCTCTATTAATATCTAATTTATCCTTAGAAACTTTTCCCCAAGGCAAATCCAGCATAAACTCTAAATAATTTCGCTGAATAGAATACTCTGGCATTTGAGCGTTTAAGCGTTGCATTCTGCTTATTTCTTTATTAAAATGCTCAGCAGTTTCCTTACTCCATTTTTGTTTAGAAGCTCTCGTTTTTAATTCATCAATCTCTCTATCTGTATTAAAACCTCCGCCTAATTCTTCTTGAATTGTACGCATTTGCTGATTCAAGAAATATTCACGTTGTTGCTGATCCATTTCATAGCGAGTCTTAGATTGAATATCATTTTTCAATTCTAATTTTTGCATCTCTACGTTCAAATGACGAAGCGTTTTTATAGCTCTTTCCTTTAAGTCGTTCTCTTTAAGTAAAGTTTGTTTTTCGGTTACTTTTAAATCCATGTTTGAGCCTACAAAATTCACTAAAAAAGTAGGGCTTTCTATGGTATTAATCGCAAAACTTGCCTCAGACGGCATATTCGGATTATTTTTTATAATACGTATAGAAACATCTTTTATAGACTCTATGATAGCATTATACTCATCGTCTTCATCAATCGGACGAGCTTCTTTCAATAAATCTATTTTAGCCTTAAAATAAGGAGTTTCAGCGGTTACCTCTTTTATTTTAAATCGTCTTAATCCTTGTAAGATAACCGTTGTATTGCCGTCAGGCATTTTTATCATTTTATGAATCTTGGCAACCGTTCCCACCTCTGATAAATCTTCAGCTTTTGGCTCATCTATTTTAATATCTTTTTGAGAAGTTACTCCAATTACTTCCTTATTTTTATAAGCCTCTTTCAATAATTTGATAGATTTATCTCTTCCTGCTGTAATTGGAATCACAACTCCGGGAAAAAGCACTGTATTTCTCAGTGGTAAAATAGCCAATTCATCAGGAGTATCGGCATTAAGCAAATTATCCTCTTCCTCCTTACTTAATAAAGGAATAAATTCAGATTCTTCTGTTATATTTTCTTGAAATGTCAAATTGTCTAATTTCATATATTATTTATTGCTGTGAAAACTAAAATAATGACGATATGTCATAACTCTATTAAAAATATAATTTTTTAAATAATTGATTTTTAATAGATTAAAATATTTAGAGTTTTCATTAAATTGCGACCTATAATAAAGTCAAAAGCTGTGCCGTAAGGTACAAATATTTGACTAAAAAATACCTCGGAGATAGCTGTAAAATGGATTTTTATTAGTTATATTTGTTAAATATTACATAAAAACAATTATTAGTAATAAATACAACGATAGGTTAAACTCATACTTAACAAAATTAAAACTATGAAAAAAATACTATTATTAAGCCTTATCATCATAAGCAATATAGCATACGGGCAGAAAGATAAAAAAGCTCAAGATGAAATCTACCAATGGGTAACCTCTTTTGATGACTATAAAAATTTGAGTAAAGAAGAAGTTTTTGCCTTAAAAAAACTTGACCTCAGTTTTAAACATATAGACAAATTACCTTCGAGTATTAGTGTTTTAACAAATTTGGAAATATTGTACTTAGATAGTAATCAATTAAACAGTCTACCGGAAAGTATAGGCAATTTAGCCAATTTACAACTATTGGATTTAGGTAAAAATCAATTAAACAGTCTACCGGAAAGTATAGGCAATTTAGCCAATTTGAAAAAATTGAGATTAAGAGAAAATCAATTAAGTAACCTTCCGGAAAGTATAGGCAATTTAACCAATTTGAAAGAATTGAGATTAAAAGAAAATCAATTAAATAACCTTCCGGAAAGTATAGGAAGTTTAATCAATTTACAACTATTGGATTTAAGAAGAAATAAGTTAAACAATCTACCTGAAAGTATAAGTAATTTAAAGAAGTTACAGTATTTGACTTTAAGTAGAAATCAACTAAATAATATTCCTGAAAGTATTGGTAATCTAACAGAGTTACAGTATTTAGATTTGAGTAGAAATCAACTAAATAATATTCCGGAAAATATTATTGGTAATTTAATAAAATTACAGGATTTAGATTTGAGTAGAAATCAACTAAATAACATTCCGAAAAGTATTGGTAATCTAACAGAGTTACTGTATTTGGATTTGAGTGATAATCAACTAAATAATATTCCTGAAAGTATTGGGAATTTAACTAAGTTACGGAAATTAAATTTATATTGGAACAAATTAAGCAATATTCCTGAAAGTATTGGGAATTTAACTAAGTTACGGAAACTGGATTTGTACTCCAATAAACTAAAAAGTCTTCCCGAAAGCATAGGTAATTTAAAAAATTTAAAGGAGATAATTTTAGGAGCTAACGAATTCTCTAATAATGAAGAAGAAAAAATAAAAAACCTTGTTCCTAAACAATGTAACGTGGATTTTCAAATAAAAATAATTCCACAATCACCACTATAAGTAATACAGCATACAAAAAATGATAATAACAAATTAGGAATAAAATATCATTGATTAATAAAAAACAAAAGCCGTTTTTCACGAAACGGCTTTTCCTATTATAAATAAAAATATTACTTCAATTTTTTAAGTAAAGATTTCATACTTACCTTTTCGCTTAGAATAGCGTTAAGTTCAGAAATTTTCACACGTTTTTGCTCCATGGTATCTCTATCTCTTATCGTAACCGATTCATCATTTAAAGAATCATGGTCTACGGTAATACAGAACGGAGTCCCAACCGCGTCATGTCTTCTGTAACGTTTTCCTATACTGTCTTTTTCGTCATATTCCACATTAAAATCGAACTCTAAATCAGTCATGATTTTTTGAGCCAATTCAGGCAAGCCGTCTTTTTTCACCAATGGTAAAATCGCTGCTTTTACAGGAGCCAAAGCAGGAGGAAGTTTTAAAACAACACGCTCGTTTCCGTCTTCTAATTGTTCAGTTTTTAAGCTGTTAGAGAAAACGGCTAAGAACATTCTGTCCAGCCCGATAGAGGTTTCCAAAACATAAGGCACATAACTTTCTTTTCTTTCAGGGTCGAAATACTGAATTTTTTTACCTGAATATTCTTGATGCTGACCTAAATCAAAGTTTGTTCGTGAATGAATTCCTTCCAATTCCTTAAATCCAAACGGAAATTTAAACTCAATATCTGCCGCCGCATTAGCGTAGTGAGCCAATTTTTCATGGTCATGGAATCGGTAATTATCTTCGCCCAAGCCTAAATTTAAGTGCCATTGCAAACGTTTGTTTTTCCATTCTTCGTAGGCTTCCATTTCTGTTCCCGGAGCAATAAAAAACTGCATTTCCATTTGTTCAAACTCACGCATTCTGAAAATAAATTGTCTTGCAACAATCTCATTTCTAAAGGCTTTCCCTATTTGAGCAATCCCGAACGGAATTTTCATTCTTCCCGTACGCTGAACATTTAAGAAATTTACGAAAATACCTTGTGCAGTTTCAGGTCTTAAATAAAGTGTAGTGGCAGAATCAGCGGTAGAACCTAATTTCGTACCGAACATTAAATTAAATTGTCTTACATCTGTCCAGTTTTTAGAACCGCTCACAGGACAAGCAATCCCTAACTCTTCAATTAAATTTTTAACATCGGCTAAATCATTTTTAGTTAAAGAATCTCCTAATCTTTTAGAAATTCTCTCGATATCTTCTTTGTAACCCACAACGCGCGGATTGGTTTGCAAATACATTTCTTTATCGAAACTCTCACCAAAACGTTTAGCTGCTTTAGTTACTTCTTTCTCAATTTTCCCTTCGATTTTTGCAATGTGTTCTTCTACCAAAACATCGGCACGATAACGCTTTTTAGAATCTTTGTTATCTATCATTGGGTCATTAAACGCATCTACGTGTCCGGACGCTTTCCAAGTGGTTGGGTGCATAAAAATAGCCGCATCTATTCCTACAATATTCTCGTGTAACTGCACCATAGATTTCCACCAATATTCCTTGATGTTATTTTTTAACTGAACCCCATTTTGTCCATAATCATAAGTCGCCGCTAAACCGTCGTAAATCTCGCTGGACGGGAAAATAAAACCATATTCTTTTGCGTGACTGATTACATTTTTTAAAGCATCTTCTTGTTGTGACATAGTACCTATTTCTTTACGGGCTCAAAATTAACAAAACTTTTTTGAAGTTACCGACTTTTATTGCTTTTAATTGAGTTTTACCGAGTTTAAAAAAATAAGTTATTTCTGAACTTCTGTTTTTTATTAATGAGTGCAACCCTAAAATAAATTCAGGGTGACAGTTAATAACTCTATCCTTTTTTTAGTTTTTTAAATGTTTCTTCAATCATTTCCATTCTTTTTGCTACTTTTTCAGCAGAGGCGTCTAATGTATAGCCTTCCTCTAAAAGCTCTTTAATCAAAAGGATTTTCTTTATGTTTTTATAATCGTAACGCCTATTTCTTCCTTCTTCTTCCGTTAGGCTGTGTATAATTCCTTTCTCTTCCCAATAGCGAATTTGTCGGGTTGGAATTTCGGTTATTTGAGAAACTTCGCCTATTCCTACAATCACTTTCTCAAGAAAATCAAAATCAAAAGATACTTCTAACTCTTTTTTATTATTGCTCATTTTGTAATTAATTTACAATTTATGTTGCAAATGTAAAAAGAATATATTTTCTTTGCAATTGTAAATAATCTACAATATTTTAAAATAAATTACAATGAAAGCATTATTACTTATTGAATGTCAGAATGAATGGCTGTCGCCCAAAGGGAAACTCCAAAAATTAATAGAGGATAAAGACTTATTTGAGACCTCTGTAACAAATATCGAAAAGGTGCTTAATCACGCTCGAAGTCTAAAAATGCCTATCGCACATGTGGGTTTACGCTTTCAAAAAAATTATCCCGAATTAGCGAACGGAAAAAGTGGTTTGAATAAAGTAATTCCAATCGTCGGAACTTTTCCTTTGCATGAGTTTGGCTCTCAATTTTATAAAACTTTTGAGCCTATTGAGGGGGAATTTATTGTGACAGGAAGAACAGGTGCAAGTGGTTTTGCGGGGTCTAATTTAGATATTTGGCTGAGAAATAATAAAATAGAGGACATTTATTTAGTGGGTTATGCGACGCATGTTTGTGTAGAAAGCACTTTGCGAGAAGCTCACGATAAAGGATATAATCCTATTTTAATTCAAGACGCGACTTCGGCTTTTAATCAAATGCAACAAGATTATGTTGTGAACGAAATCGTGCATCATTTTGGGGAACATATAAAAACGGAAGATTTTACAAATGAATAAACATTTAAAACAAACCTTTCGATTTGTTTTCCTTATTGCGACACCTCTTTGTTTGGTGAATAGTTTTATTTTTAGTTTCGGTAAACCTGATTTTTTATATGAATGGTTGAGTCGATTTATTATAAACTATTCCCTCACTTTTCCTCAAGCTGTTTGCTATGTTTCGATAATAAAGTGGGTTGATAATAAAAGAAAATTATAATAGTTTGTACAACCCCGAAATAAATTCAGGGTAACAATTAGAACGTGTCATTCTGAACTCGTTTCAGAATCTCATCTAATGAGAAAATAATCATTAAAACGTGATAAGTGAGTGCGACCCTGAAATAAATTCAGAGGGACAACCGAAATGTGCCATTCTGAACTTGTTTCAGAATCTCATCTGATAGGAAAATAAATATTAAAACATGATAAGCGAGTGCGACCCTGAAATGAATTCAGAGGGACAACCGAAATGTGTCATTCTGAACTTGTTTCAGAATCTCATCAGGTAAGAAAATAATCATTAAAACGTGATAAGCGTGTGCGACCCTGAAATAAATTCAGGGTGACAATCAGGACGTGTTATTCTAAACTCATTTCAGAATCTCAGCTAATGAGAAAATAATCATTAAAACGTGATAAATGTGTGCTACCCTAAAATAAATTCAGAGGGACAACCGAAATGTGTCATTCTGAACTTGTTTCAGAATCTCATCAAATGAGGAAATAATCATTAAAACGTGATAAGTGAGTGCGACCCTGAAATGAATTCAGAGGGACAACCGAAATGTGTCATTCTAAACTTGTTTCAGAATCTCATCAAATGAGAAAATAATCATTAAAACATGATAAGCGTGTGCGACCCTAAAATAAATTCAGGGTGACAATTAGAGCGTGTCATTCTGAACTCGTTTCAGAATCTCATCTGATTAGAAAATAATCATTAAAACGTGATAAGCGTGTGCGACCCTGAAATAAATTCAGGGTAACAATTAGAACGTGTTATTCTAAACTCATTTCAGAATCTCATCTAATGAGAAAATAATCATTAAAACGTGATAAACGTGTGCGACCCCGAAATAAATTCAGGGTAACAATTAGAGCGTGTCATGCTAAACTCTTTTCAGAATCTCATCTAATGAGAAAATAATCATTAAAACGTGATAAGCGTGTGAGACCCCGAAATGAATTCAGAGGGACAACCGAAATGTGTCATTCTGAACTTGTTTCAGAATCTCATCAAATGAGGAAATAATCATTAAAACGTGATAAGTGAGTGCGACCCTGAAATAAATTCAGGGTGACAATCAGGACGTGTCATTCTGGACTTGTTTCAGAATCTCAGCTAATGAGAAAATAATCATTAAAACGTGATAGCGTGTACAACCCTCTAATAAAAACTACTCTTGAGAAATTCACGGAAGTCAATTATCATATGCAACCTTAGTTTATATTATTTTCTTTTAGCCAATTTCTATATTTCTCTGCATTTTTTAAATGTTCCGCATAACTATTGGTAAAATTATGATAACCGGGTCTGTCGGGGTCTGCACAAAAGAAAATATAATCGTGTTTTTCGGGTTTTAGTACAGCATCTATTGCCGTGGTATTTGGTAAACAAATAGGTGCAGGTGGAAGTCCGTAATTTAGATAAGTATTATAAGCCGATAAAGTTTTTAAATGTTTATGATACACTCTTTGCACTTTCTCGGTAAAGCCATGTTGTAATTTGTAAGCGTAAACAGAAGTTGGGTCAGCCTCTAATTTTCTACCTTGTTTTAAGCGATTTAAGTAAGCTCCGGCAACCATTGCTTGTTCGTCTGCTTTTGGCGATTCCATTTGAACAATAGATGCTAATGTGAAAACTTCTAATTCACTCATGCCGGATTTTTTTAATAAATCTTTTCTTTCTTTGTTCCAAAATCTATCATGTTCTTTTATCATTCTATCCACGAACATTTTACCGTCTGTTAGCCAAAGAAAATTATAAGTATCTGGAATAAAATATATTTTGACAGTTTCCATATCCAAGCCTTCTTCTTTAAATTTCGGATTTTCTAAAATCGCATTTGTAATAGAAGTAGAATCGGCAATTATATTTTTAGAAGCATCTCTTGCCAAATGAAAAATAGTAGGAGAATTAGGAATTCTCAATTTTATTTCTTCTTGTTTTCCGGTGATTAAATTATTAACCAATTGCTCATTGGAAAACTCAGTTGATAATTTATATTTTCCTGCTTTTACATGTTTGTCATAATCTTTTGTTTGAGCGTAAGCATCAAATTTGTCTATATCACTCATATAAGGTTTTAGAGAGTCTAAAACCGCTTGATAAGTTGAGTTTTTCGGAATGTAAAGATACCCGTCTTCAGTTATAAGTTTACTTGATTTATAAAAGTAACCGCAACTTTGCACCATAAAAATTACGGCAATCAGTAATAAAATATTTTTAATCTTCATTTATTTAATTTCAATTTCTCCTTCAAATGATTTTTGAGCCGGTCCGATTAAAAAGACATCAGAATAAATCCCATTACTCTCATTAAATTCTACTTCTAAATTTCCGCCCAAAGCTTCTATAAAGACTTTATTTTTATTGGTTTTCCCTAAAGCGTTTAATGTAATGGCACACGCGGTAACACCTGTTCCGCACGATAAGGTTTCGTCTTCTACGCCACGTTCATAGGTTCTTACTTTTATTTTGTTATCATTTAATATTTCAACAAAATTTACATTGCTTCCTTCAGGGTATAAATCTGAGTATCTTATATTTGCTCCTTCTTTTTTAACGTCAATTTCTGCTGTATTTTCTACAAAAACTACATGATGAGGTGAACCTGTATTTAAAAATGTATAATCTTTATTTTTATTGATAGTATCTACATCTATCATTTGCAGTTTAATGTTATCTCCTGTAAATTCGGCAGAATGTAATCCGTCTATGGCATCAAACTCAATTGAATTTCCATTCGCTAAACCTAAATCTTGCAAAAATCGGGCAAAACATCTTCCACCATTTCCACACATGGTACTTTCGTTCCCGTCGGAGTTAAAATAACGCATACCATAGAGATTATCGGACTTTCTTAGAGTAATTAATCCGTCTGCTCCAATTCCGAATCTACGATTACAAAGAAATTCTATTATTTTTGTTTTGTAAGGAAAGACATTTTGTCGGTCATCAATCATTACAAAATCATTTCCCGCTCCTTGATATTTATAAAAATGCAACTTCATTTTGCGAAGATATAAATTTAGAAATTATATTTTTGAATAAAATTTGATTTAACAGATTATTCTAAATAAATATGGTTGCTATATTCTCCTTATTGAAGATAATTTGTTAAAACACTTATTTAAATTTAAAATAATTCAATAAGTGTTAAATCAGGTTAAACTTTCCTCAGTTTTTGCCGATGGTACTAAATTTGACTTTACAAAAACCAAAGAAGGAAAAATTTTTTAATCATGAAAAATATATTAAAATATGCTTTAGTAGGTGTTGTGAGTGCAGGTACTACTTACGGACTTATAGAATACTCACAAACAAGTAATCCATTTCAAAATGGATCATCTATCGTAACACAAGCGGATGATAGTAATAAAGACGGACATTTTGCTACTTACGACTACGTTTCTAACGGAACTGTAATGCCTGATTTTACTAAGGCAGCAGAAAGTTCTGTAAATGCTGTGGTGAGTATTACAAATTTTGGAGATGCTGCGGAAATGAGAAGAGGTCGCCAACAAGGTGCTTCTCCATTTGATTTCTTTAACGATCCATTTTTTGATCAGTTTTTTGGACCGCAAAGACCGGATAGAGGAAATAGGCCAGGTCAAAATAAAAAACAAGATACAGATAATGACCCTATTCCAATGGGAGCTGGTTCTGGTGTAATTGTTTCTGCTGACGGATATATTGTCACAAATAATCACGTGATAAAAGATGCTACTAAATTAGAAGTTACATTAAATAATAAGCAAACTTATACCGCAAAATTAATTGGTACAGACCCTAATACAGATTTAGCGTTATTAAAAATAGATGAAGATAATTTGCCTTTCTTATCTTTTTATAATTCAGATAATTTAAAAGTAGGAGAGTGGGTATTGGCAGTTGGTAATCCTTTTTCATTAAACTCTACTGTTACAGCAGGTATTGTAAGTGCCAAAGGAAGAGGTATAGATATTTTGAGTAGAAATAGCGATCACCCAATAGAATCATTTATTCAAACAGATGCGGCTATTAATCCCGGAAACTCTGGTGGTGCTTTAATTAATACAAATGGTCATTTAGTAGGAATTAATACTGCTATTCTTTCGCAAACAGGTTCTTATGCCGGTTATGGTTTTGCTATTCCATCTAACTTAGTGAAGAAAGTAATTAATGATATCAAGAATTACGGAATGGTACAACGAGGATACATTGGTATTCAAGGATTTGATTTATCTGATGACTTAAGAGTAAAAGCTTATAATAAAGATAAAGGAACAAACTTAAAATCAGGTAGAGGTATTTATGTGACAGATGTAGCACCTGAAGGTGGAGCTATAGAAGCAGGAATAGAAGTGGGTGACATCATTACTAAAATTGACGGAGAAGATATAAGCACATTCTCTACACTTTCTTTTGCTGTGGGTAGAAAAAATCCGGGAGATAAAGTAAATGTTGAAGTCGTAAGAGACGGGAAAAAGAGAAACTATGATGTAGTTTTAAGAGATTTAAAAGGGAATGCTAAAATTAGATCTAAAGAAGATTTAAGTGTTACGGAAAGATTAGGTGTTAGTCTTAAACCTCTTACCGATAAACAAAAAGTACGTTACGGAATCAACAGTGGCGTAGTGGTGACAGGCTTACAAAACAACAGCCAGTTTGCTAAAATAGGAATTAACGAAGGTTATATAATCCTAAAAATTAACGGTAAAGAAGTAAACAGCGAAAAAGATATAAATAAAATATTGAAAAATTATAAAGGAAATGTATCTGTAAACTTTGTAGATAGATACGGTAGAATATATACGCAAGGATTTGCTCTATAATTAAAATCCCATATTTATTTTATTTATAAAAGGAAGCCGTCTCAAAATTTATTGAAACGGCTTTTTTTATTAATTTCTGCTCAATATCCCCTTATGGAAGATTGTCAAAATCCTTGCTATAGAAAACTAACTTTCTACGTAAATCCTCTAATTCAGATTTCATTTTATTCATTCTTTGTAGCATATGTCTCATAGCATCAATTCCTTCAAGATTAATTCCTAAATCATAATGCCAACGACTGAACATTTCTAATTCCGGAATTATTTCCTCTTCTACAAAAGGTTCATCATCAATGATTTCTATTTTTAAAATTCCCTCTTCACTTAAATTTGTAATGAAAGAATCTTCTATTTTTGTATAAGTACAAAACTCTTTTATTTTGATATAATTGGGGTTCATGATTATTTTATTTTAGCCAGTTCTTCAAATAGTTTTCTTTGTTTATCATTCAGATTTTTAGGAATTTCTATATTATAAGTAACATATAAGTTTCCAAATTCTCCGTCTTTTTTATACTTAGGATAACCTTTGTTACTAAGTTTTACTTTTGTTCCGTTCTGTGTTCCCGGTTTTACTTTTAGTTTTACTTCCCCGTCAAAAGTTTTTAAATTAATTTCTCCTCCCAGAACAGCAGTGTATAAATCAATGGTTTCTGTTTTATATAAATTATCCTCTTTTCGAAGAAAAACAGCATCCGGTAAAATATTAAAGGTTATATATAAATCTCCTTTTGGTCCACCGTTTACGCCATCACCTCCGTAGCCTTTCAATTTAATTTTCTGTCCGTCTGATACTCCTGCCGGAATAGTAATACGAATGGTTTTTCCGTTAATATTTAATTCTTTTTTATGGGTATGATAAGCATCTTTTAAAGATAGACTTAACTCTGCATTAAAATCCTGACCTTTAAATTTTCTTTTTTGAGATTGAGATCTAAATCCTCCACCACCAGAGCCACCAAATAAATCGCTAAAGAAATCAGAAAAACGATCCTCATCGTAGTTTCCTGAATATTGCTCGTTCCATGCTTGTTGTCCGCCGCCAAAAGGATTTCCACCTCCGTAGCTTCTTCCTGCATTTTGTTTTTGCTGAGCTTTCATTTTCTCTATTTCTTCGGCATGTTTCCAGTTTTCACCATATTCGTCGTATTTTTTACGTTTTTCGGGGTCACTTAAAACTTCATTAGCTTCATTTATTTGTTGAAACTTTTCTTGTGCTTTTTTATCGTCCGGATTTAAATCCGGATGATATTTTCTTGCTAATTTACGATATGCTTTTTTTATATCTTTATCTGAGGCAGACTTGTTTAAGCCTAAAATTTTATAATAATCTATAAATGCCATTTTGTACAATTTTGAGTAGTTAAAGGTACTAACTTTTCTTGAAAAAATCGAAGTAAAAAATAAAGGTTTTCTATATAAAATAATAAATCCGATAACTTATTTAAGCTACCGGACTTATTTTAATGATTTAAAATCTTTTAAATTATGCTTTTTTCACGAATTCAGATTTTAGTCCCATAGAACCAAATCCATCAATTTTACAATCTATATTATGATCGCCATCAGTAAGACGAATATTTTTAACTTTTGTACCGGCTTTTATCGGTTTAGATGCTCCTTTTACCGGTAAATCTTTTACAACAACTACAGAATCTCCGTCTTGTAGTTCGTTTCCATTAGCATCAAATACTTTACCCTCTTGTTCTTCTTTTGCGGCTAACTCTTCCGGATTCCATTCGTAGAAACACTGAGAACATACCATTAATGGTCCGTTTTCGTAAGTGTATTCTGAATCACATTTTGGGCATTTTACTAAATCACTCATGTCTTTTTATTTTATTTTGGGCAAATATAAGTTTATTTTTAAAAATAGATTAATTGCTATTCGTGTTATTATAATTAGTTAGCTTTAAAAAATCAAGGTTATAAATAGATATTTACTTTCTCATCCGGTAATGGAACTGGTTTTCCGTCTTTTTTAGAAGTAGGGATTTGAGCCTTTCTTTCTCTTAAAATATCAGAAAGATGCTTAGCCATTTCTTTTGCCTTTGCAGGGTTTTGTTTTATAATATTATTTTGTTCTTGTATATCTGCTTTTATGTTGTATAATTCAGCCGGGCGATCATCATAAAAGTAAATAAATTTATAATCTCCTTCTCTTAGAGCTGTATAGAAATTAATTCCGTCACCGCTTATTCCCCAGTTATTAGGATAGTTCCAAACTAAAGGACGATTAGGGTTTTCAGCTTTTTTACCTTTTAAAACAGGAACAAAACTAACTCCATCAATAGTTTGGCTTTGCTGACCTTTAGGAACGGCATTTGCCATTTCTAAAATGGTTGAATAAAAATCTTCTATTATTACATTTTCATCAGTTTTAGTATTTGGTTTAGTTACTCCCGGCCATTTAACAATCATTGGCTCACGAATTCCACCTTCATAAATTGCACCTTTTCCTGCTCTTAAAGGTAAATTATGCGTTCCTATGCCTCCCGCTCTGGTATGAGCTGTTAATCCACCGTTATCAGACATGAAAAGTATAATTGTATTCTTATCTAAATTATTTTCTTCAAGATAATCCATGATGTCACCTAAACTCTTATCCATTCCTTCTAAAAGTGTCGCATAAGCAGCTTCTACATCTTCTAATCCTGCTGCTTTGTATTTGTCTAAAAACCTTTTATCCGGCATAATTGGAGTATGCACCGCATAATGAGCAAAATTTAAAAAGAATGGTTTATTTTCTTTTACCGATTTTTCTATCTCTTTTTTAGCTTCTAAAGTTAATGCTTCTGTTAAAAATGTATCACTTTGATAATAAGGTTGTAAATCCGGAACATTAGATACGTATTTATCTTTACGTTGGTCCGCATAATTATCCTCTCCATAATAACTTGCCGGTTGTCCCGCAGCGTGTCCTGCTACATTAACATCAAAGCCTAAGTTACGAGGATTTGCTCCGGAAGTTCCATAGGCTCCAAAATGGGCTTTTCCTACATGGATGGTTTTGTATCCGTTATCGTGTAATACTTTTGGCAATGGTTGTGGAACGTATACAGAGTTTTGATATTGACTGTCCATTATCATTCCGTTTAAATTCCAATTAGGCTCTTCTAAAGAACTATCATTCTCGGTAGGATTTGTATCCTTAAACATAGTCCAATTGGTAACTTTATGGCGTGCAGCGTTCATTCCACTTAATAAACTGACTCTGGATGGCGTAGAAACGGCACAAGCATACGCATTTGTAAACATCATTCCTTCCTGAGCTAATCGCTCCATGTTAGGCGTATGATACTTTTTATTAAGTTTTGTTATCTTTTCCCAGAAAGGTAAAGATGTGTCTTGCCAACCCATATCATCTACCAAAAAAACAATGATGTTTGGCTTGTCTGATTTCTTTTGATGATATTTTACTTTTTGTGCTTTATCAAATGTATTACAACTTGAAAATATAGTCGTAGCTATTGCTGCTGAAAGATAACGTAATTTCATGGTCTAATCATTTAGATAATAAAGTTAAGGAAATATTACCTTTTGTTCAAAAGATATAAGCTAATTTAATTACACTTTAGATTAGTAATAAATATTTTAGTATTCTATCTTTGCAAAAGAGATATTTTTAATTTTTATTATGTTCAAAAAATTATTCAATAATTATAAGATAATAACCATTTTATGGTTTATCGCAGCAATTGTTCCCGTATTTTTAAAATATTTTAAATCCGGAGTTAATAATTATTGGATATTTAAGGGAGTTTTTTGGCATACCTTTCATCAGTTACCTTTATACATTCCGTATCCTGAAGAATATTCTGATGTAAATCATTACGGAGTTTTTTTCAGTGCTATTATTGCACCGTTTGCCATTCTCCCCGATTTTTTAGGAGTAACACTTTGGGTGCTTTTCAATGCTTTTATTTTATATGTAGTTCTCAGAAAACTACCGCTGAAAATGAAGCCTATCATTATTATAATGCTTATCTCGGTGCATGAACTATACGGGGCATCGGATATGCAACAATTCAATACCGGGATAGTAGCTTTGATTGTTCTTACTTACATTCTCATCGAAAGGGGAAAAGAACAATGGGGAACGCTCTCAATTGTTACAGGGTTTCTTACAAAAATATACGGAATTGTAGGGCTGGCCTTTTTTCCGTTCAGTAAAAATAAAATTCGATTTATTTGGTCGGGCTTATTGTGGTTAGCGGTTTGTTTTGCTTTGCCTATGCTATATTCTTCACCGGAATATGTAATCTCTCAATACCAAGATTGGATACATAATATCTCGGAAAAAAATGGGGAGAATCTTTTTTCAATATATCAAAATATCTCTTTAATCGGGTTTCTGTTTAAAACCGGAATTTATAAAGGAAACACCATTTGGATTATTCTTTGCGGAGCGATTTTATTTGCTCTCCCCTATTTGAGATTTTCGCAGTATAAATATCCTTTGTTCAGATTACAATTTCTATCCTCTGTTTTATTATTTTTGGTTTTATTTAGTTCAGGAAGTGAGTCCAGCACCTATATTGTGGCTTATATCGGAATAGGAATTTGGTATGTAACTTCACCCAACCCGTATCCTAAATGGAAAAACGTACTTTTAATTTTAGCCATTTTGGCATCATTATCAATTACGGATTTAGTCCCCAAATATATTAAACACACTTATGTAGTAGCGTATTCTTTGAGAGCCATTCCTCCATTTTTAATATGGATTTCTCTTATTTTAGAAATGTATTTTCTTGATTACAAAGACAGAAAGAATATTTTATTGACAAATAAAAATCAATCATTTGGAAAAATTTAGTGTAAATATCATTATTCCCTGCTATAATGAAAAAGGAAATATAGAAAAGCTCGTTACCGAAATCTATAAAGCTATGGATGCCGTATCTGATATGTACGACTATTGTATCACCTTTGTAAATGACGGAAGTGACGACGGTACTTTAGAATTGCTAATGGAAATGAGCAAGTTAGATAAACGCATTAAATATTTGCATTTCTCTAAAAATTTTGGGCATCAATTAGCTGTAAAAGCCGGTATTGATTACTCCAAAGAAGATATTGTCATTTCTATGGATGCCGATTTACAGCATCCGCCCGGAATGATTCCTTTGTTATTACAAAAGTGGAAAGAAGGATTTCAGGTAGTGAATACGTTACGAGTATATCCTGAAAATATCTCAAAAAAGAAAAGATTAACTTCCAGAGGATTTTATAAGATACTGAATTTCATATCAGAAGAAAAAATTATTGACGGGTCGGCAGATTTTCGTTTAATGGATAAATTGGTTGTGAATATTATCAAAAAAATGGACGAAAGTGAGCCTTTTCTCAGAGGAATTATCCCTTGGGTAGGATTTTCTCAAACATATGTTCCATATCAAGCACATCAGCGATTCTCAGGGAAAACTAAATATACTATTAAAAAAATGTTTTCTCTCGCTATTTCCGGAATGACTTCTTTTAGTGTAAAGCCATTGTATTTTGGAGTTTATTTAGGATTTTTGTTTTCATTTCTTTCTATTTTATACGTACCTTACGTTGCGTATTCTTTCATCAACGGAAGTGAAATTTCGGGTTGGGCTTCCTTGATTATGACGATTGTCTTTTTTGGCGGATTACAACTTTCCATTTTGGGAATTATCGGAATTTATATCGGGAAAGTATTTAAACAAACTAAAAATCGTCCCAACTACATTGTTCAACATAAAAATTTACAAGAATGATTTTCTTAAGTTTTGATATAGAAGAGTTTGATATGCCAAAGGAATATGGTTTTGATATTCCTTTTGATGACCAAATTCAAATTTCTCAAAAGGGATTGCAATATATTTTGGATTTATTGAAAAAATATAATTGCAAAGCGACTTTTTTCTCTACCGTAATCTTTGCCAATGCAAGTAAAGATTTGGTAAACAGACTGATAAATGAAGGGCACGAATTAGCTTCACACACCTATTATCATTCAGATTTTGAAAATTCACATTTATTAAAATCTAAAAAAGCATTGGAAGAAGAATTTGGCGTAACCATTGAAGGACTGCGTATGCCTCGAATGGCAGAAGTATCTGATAATGAAGTAGAAAAAGCGGGTTATAGATATAATTCTTCCATAAATCCTACTTATTTACCGGGACGATATAAGAAAAATCACATTTCGAGAAAATATTTTAAAAGTAATGGTGTTTGGCAAATCCCGACAGCGGTCAGTACGTGGTTTCGTATTCCTCTATTTTGGTTGAGTTTTCATAATTTCCCTTTGAAAATTTATAAATGGTTAGTCAAAAAAGCTATAAAATCAGAAGGTTATGCGGTTTTATATTTCCACCCGTGGGAATTTACGGATTTAGACAAAAAAGAATATAACTTTCCTTTTTACGTTCGTAGAAATACAGGTGAAAAAATGGTTTCTCGCTTTGAAAAGCTATTGCAATGGATACAGAAAAATAATATCAAAACCGAAGTTTGTAAAAATTTGGTGAAGTAAAATCAATAAAAAACGGCTTCCAATAATTGAGAAGCCGTTTTTTCAAATTATTTATTTTTAAGCTTTTATAATAGCTTCCATTTTTTCTTTTTGTTCATTAGCTAATTCCGCATCAACCAAAATTCGCCCACTGTGCTCATCTAAAATGATTTTTTTACGCATAGCAATTTCCATTTGTCTTTGAGGTGGAATTGTAAAGAAAGATCCTGCCGAAGCTCCTCTTTCTAAAGCAACTACTGCTAATCCGTTTTTTACAGATGCACGTATTTTTTGATATGCTTTTAATAATTTACCCTCAATTGATTGACTGTACTCTTCTGCTAAAGCATTTAATCTCTCTTCTTCTTTTTCAGTTTCTTTTACAATATTTTCTAATTCAGATTTTTTATGCTCGAGATACTCTTTATGAGAATTAATCTTCTCATTTAGTTCTTCTTGTTTCTCTTTTTGGAAATCAATTTTAGCACTAAACTCTTTACTTTTCTTTTCGCTATGTTCTATTTCTAATTCTTGATACTCTATTTCTTTAGATAAAGCCTCAAACTCTCTGTTATTTCTAACATTGTCTTGTTGCTTTGTGTACTTTTTAATTAAAGCAGCAGCTGTTTTCATAGCTTCTTTTTCCTCTTTAATTTTTTGCTCTAAAGTTTTTATATCTTCTTCTATCTTAGCATAACGCTTTTCTTTACCTGCAATATCATCTTCTAAATCTTGCACTTCTAAAGGTAGCTCTCCTCTGGTATTGCGTATCTCATCTAAGCGAGAATCAATTAATTGAAGGTCATATAAACTACGTAATTTCTCTTCAACGGTTGCTTCACTATTTTTATTCTTAGCCATATTATTTAAAATAATTTATCGGATTTGTATTTACATTTGATGTAAGGAATGCAAAATTACTAAAAATTTCTGAAAGATAGTCGGTTATATGAAATTTATTAAATTGTTCTGATTCATAATGCCCTACATCACACAATAATATCTGATTTTCTGCTAAAAAGAAATCATGATATTTTAAATCGGCAGTAACTAAAACATCAGCTCTGGCACTCTTTGCAGCATTAATTGCAAATGCTCCTGAACCGCCTAAAATTGCTACTTTTTTAATTTCTTTATTTAATAATTTTGAATGACGTACAACTTCTGTCGGAATTTTACTTTTTAAATATCTTAGAAATTCTGCATCAGTCATAGGTTCTTGTAATTCACCTACTTGTCCCATTCCCGTAGTTTGGTCGTTATTATTTAAAGGAATCACATCATAAGCAACTTCCTCATACGGATGCTCTTGTTTCATAATAGAAATAGCCGAAGATAATTGATGTTTTTTGACTAATATTTCTACTTTTAATTCCGCCTCTTGATGTTGCTTCCCTATTTCTCCCAAAGTAGGGTTTGCATTTTCTATTGGTTTAAAAGTCCCTATTCCTTCAGAGTTGAAACTGCATTCAGAGTAATTTCCTATTTTCCCAATTTCCGCATTAAATAAAGCATCTTTTACTTTATCTGCATCTGCTTTCGGTACAAAAAAGATAAGTTTATATAGAATATCTTCATTTGGAATTAAAATTTGAGTATTTTTCAATCCTAATTCTTTGGCAATTCTGCCATTTACACCATTTAATTGAGCATCTAAGTTTGTATGAATTGCATATATCGCAATATTATTTTGAATGGCTTTTATTACAATTTGTTCCACTCGGTTTTTCCCTGTAATACTTTTTAAACCATTAAAAATTAACGGATGAAAACATATAATTAAACCAGCTTTATTATCTATTGCTTCCTGTATTACCTCATCTGTAATTTCAAAAGCAACCAGAGCTTTATAAATTTCGTTTTCAGCATTTCCTAATTGTAGCCCAACATTATCAAAATCTTCTGCATATTGTGTAGGTGCCCAT
Organism: Weeksellaceae bacterium TAE3-ERU29; assembly: GCA_019218445.1. Lineage (GTDB taxonomy): Bacteria > Bacteroidota > Bacteroidia > Flavobacteriales > Weeksellaceae > Ornithobacterium. Next base: position 65,562 of record JAHUUM010000005.1, read on the forward strand.
TTTTCTAACGCTTGTATAATTTCTTTTATCTTCAAAATTAATTGTTTTAGTAAAGATATAAAGATTTCTAAATTAAAAGAAATCTTTATACCTCTCCTCTGCTAATCAATTTATAGAATTTCTTTTAGTTTCTCTGCTATATTTTCTTTTTTACAAATATTACTATAATTTCTTTTATATCCTAAAAAATGAATATTCTCTTCTTCATAAAAAGCATAACCAAATTCTTTAGAATTGTCCCAAGTATCTTTTACATTATAAAATATATCATCAAACTCGCTATAAACAGACTTCCCTTCAAAAATAACAATTTTAGGTTTCAGTATTTTTATTAAAGAAACCGAGAAATCAATACACTTACAATAATAATCATTAAAGTTATATTCTGATTGATTTATACATTTTTTTATGTCTGAAATATTATCTGTTGCAATATGATATAAATTAGTTTTAACACTTTGTTTCTCTAATATTTTTATAATTTCATTATCCTTATACTGTAAAACTGGTGAGCGGAAAATATCAACTGTTTCTTTCGCTAAGGGATAATTATATTCATTATCAAAATAATCTAAATAAGAAATTCTCTCTGATAAAAATCTGATACTGTAATGTCTCTCCTTACTTCCTGCTCCAGGGTTTATTCCTATAAATAAAATTTCTGGATTCATTTTTAATTCTCCGTCTATTACCTCAAACCCGTAATAAAGTTCTTTTGCTTTTTCGCTTTGAAGTAATTTCTTATTTAAATCTTCTAAATAAGTTTCTACTTCTTCTTTCCATTTTTGTATAGTCTTATTTTCCATAAAAGTAATTTCATTAAAAAGGATAATTTATCCCGAATTGAATTCTCGGTTTTAAGAAATTAAAATCTCTTACCCATCTGTTGCCTTCTTCATAAGCAGGGTCGTGTAATTTATATGCAAAATCCAGTCTGGCAATAACAAAAGTAAAATCGAATCTTAATCCAAAACCACCACCAACACCTAATTGTTTGTAAAATCTATTAAATTTAAATTGAGTTCTGGAATTATCATCTTTTACACTCCAAATGTTTCCGGCATCTATAAAAGTTGCTCCGTGTAATATTCCGGATAATGGAAAACGGTATTCAGCATTAAAAGTCAATTTCATATCGTCTATATAAGTTCCGGAATCATTTGGTCTTAATGGAGAAGGAGAAAGTTCATAGGCTTTCCAAGCTCTTACGTCATTAGATCCTCCACCAAAATAGGACTTGCTAAATGGTATGGTTGTAGAATTTCCGTAAGGGATTGCAATACCAAAAAGCCCTCTTAAGGCTATGGCATTTTTGTTAGGTAAGTTAAATGTTTTTCTTACATCTAAATCAAATCTAAAATATTCTGAATAAGGAACTCCTCCTATGAGCGATACTTTTTCTCCGAGGAAGTTTTCTTGTTTTTCGAAGTTAAATACAGCATCTGCAAGTCTTAATAACGCTCCACTTACTGATGCTCCTGCATATATATTCCAAGGATTTTTTTTATTAATTTTTTTGTTTTCATTATAGTGTAGTGAGACTCCTATCGGTTGAATAAAGACATCTTGTGTTATACTTTTCTTTCTGAAAATCATATTCCTGAAATCGGTATAATCTTCAAAATTATAGTTTCCTCCCACAGAGGGAAGATTTTTAGCAAATTCGTCATCTTGATATATCAACTGATCTAACTCTTGTTCATTTATTTCTCCATTTTTATATAAATCTGCAATGTATGGACTGTATTTAAAGAAAGAATCATAAGTTTCTTCTTTTAGTTGATTATCTAAAGTAAAGATTCTATAATATTTATCTTTATCCTCATTTTTTATATATTGAAAATTAAGTGGTTCAATAGTTATATTACTTAATCCCGGTTGGAATTTATAGTTGAGATAAGCTAAATAATTCCTACCTCCTAAACCTATACTTTTTTGCCGGCTAAGCCCTAAACCTACCGCTGATTTCAGATTATATTTTTTAGGCAAGAATTCACTTACATGAGGGATTAAAACCCAACGAGGAAAAGACAATTCTGTATTAAATCCTAACTCATAAGCATTAAAGAATTGCTCTTCTGCTCCTGCTTTATTTACTGTTCCTACAGTACCTCTTAGGTTAAATTCTAAATTTTCACCTCCTTTAAAAATATTTCTGGTTAATAATCTTAATCCCGGAGAAACTCCGAAGTTTAAAAATTGAGAATACATTGCTTCAAATGTTAACTCTAAATCATATTTAGGCTTAGGTTGAAGAAATATTTTTAAATTAATTAATGAATCTTGTACATTTTCTTCCGGTACAATCGAAGTTAAAAAAAAGTTTTCTCTGTCAAAAATAAGAGTTCTGGTTTCATCAATGGTTTTATCACTATAAATATCACCCTCTTTTATAGTAATTGCATTGGTGAAAACTTGAGGTTTAAATTTGATTTTCTTATCAGATTTTATTGCATAACCTTTATAGTTTTCCGTAAATGCTATATCGTTATTAACATTATTGGGGAAGATTTCTATTTTCCCGAATTTATATTTTATAAAGTTTTTAATGCTATCATTCTTAGGCTTAGCAATTCTCATTGTAACACCTAATTGCTTAGAATCTGTACTATCTACTTTAAAAATAAGTTCATCTCCTAACTCATCAAATCGGTAATATCCGTTATTTCTAAAAATTCGGGTAATTCGATCTCTTTCAGCTTCAAAGTTTCTCACATCAAAACGTTGCCCTATTTTTACTTCAGAATCCTCAACAGATTCGTTATAAAGCCTTTCCATATCTGTATTTACAATTGCTTGATTGTAATTTTTGATATAAGAGGGTTCTTTAATATCAATGTTATAAGTAACGGTAGCTTTCTGTGCCGAGGAATCTATTTTAAATATAGGAGATACTTTCGCATCAAAATAACCTCTACTGAAATACATTTCCTCTAAATTTTTAGCAGAAGAATAACTTAAAGTAGAATCTAAAATTACAGGCTCTGTACCCCATTTATAAAACTGACGATAAAGGAATTCATTTTTTCCTACGTATTTATTGAGTCCGTTTTTTATATAAATACTGTCTAAAAGTTGTTGATTTCTTTCATCTCTGGTATAGCTGTAATATTCCTCAAAAGAAGAGTCAAATTTCTTGGGAACAAAGTTATACATCCAGTCTTGAAACGGTAAAAAACCAAATACTTTAGAGTTTGGCTTTTGTGTAACATAACCTTCTAAATCTTTTTTGAATGCCTTTTCGCCTTCAAATCTATATTTATTAGAGTTTAAATAAAACTCATCATCTTTTAGCTTTCTGGTAACACTGCAAGAAGACAATATTAAAATAAAAATACCTGAAATTAATATTATTAATATCTTTGATTGCTTAAAATTCATAAATCATCTAATAAAAACACAAATATATGGTATCTAAAGCTACAATAAAACTTATTAAAAGTTTACAACAAAAAAAATATAGAAATAAGACTAATTTATTTGTAGTAGAAGGAGTGAAATCTGTTCAGGAGTTTATGAATGGCTCTTTTAATTTGGAATATTTATTTTATGAAGATTCTGTTTCTTCTCTTTTTAACTCGGGCGAAATTGTAAATCCCACTCAACTTAGCCAAATGTCAGGGCTTAAAACTCCTCAAAAAGTTATAGCTGTTTTTAATCAAAAGAGAAGTGATTTAAAAATAAAATCAGATTTAATAATAGCTTTAGATAATTTGCAAGATCCGGGAAATTTAGGAACGATTATACGTTCGGCAGATTGGTTTGGAGTTCAAAAAATCATTTGTAATACTGATACAGTTGATTGTTTTAATCCTAAGGTCATTCAGGCATGTATGGGGTCGCTTAATCGTGTAGAGGTGGAGTACTTAGATTTAAAAGCATTTTTAGAAAACTACAACGGAAACGTGTATGGTACTTTTATGAATGGTGAAAATATTTATAATACTAATTTATCTGCTGAGGGGATAATTGTTATGGGAAATGAAGGAAATGGAATCTCCGAAGAAATAGCAAATTTATGTACTCATAAAATAACAATTCCGCAAAGTCCTAATAATAATTCTACAGAGAGTTTAAATGTTGCTATTGCAACTTCTATTATTATAAGTGAGTTTAGCCGAACTAAATTAATGTAATCTTAATTTTAGTCATAAAAAAACCACTCCAATATTGAAGTGGTTTTTAACTTTTTATAGTTAGTAGTAATTAATCTACGTAAGGTTCTACTGAAACATAAGAGCGATTATCTCTTTTCTTTCTGAATACAACTTTACCATCTACCAAAGCAAATAAAGTGTGGTCTTTTCCTATACCAACATTATTTCCCGGGTGGTGTTTTGTACCACGTTGACGAACGATTATATTACCAGCTACGGCATTTTGTCCACCAAAAATTTTTACTCCAAGTCGTTTCGATTCTGAATCACGACCGTTCTTGGAACTACCAACTCCTTTCTTGTGTGCCATTTCTTTTTACTTTTTTAATTATTGTTTACTACCACTTTTTAGTTCATCTTGCCAAGCTTTAAGCTCTTCAATTTTACCATCGGCAGCCATTTGTGCTTGTTTAGGCCAAGTTTCAGTATCCATAGAAGCATAGATACCACCTTTTGGTTCTAAAATAGCTTTTAATTCTTCTGCAGACTTAGCTGCTAAATCACTCAAAGTTTTTATTCCATTTTCATTGAATAATTCTTGAGTTTTAGGTCCGATACCTTCTACAATCGTCAAATCATCTTGTTTAGAAGATTTAGACGCTTTTGGTGTAGATTTAGTTTCTTTTTTAGGAGCTTTTTTCTCTGTTCTTTCACCTCCAATAGAAATAATTTCTATTTTAGTTAAAGAAGCACGGAATCCATTTTTCTTTTTGTATCCCTTTCTTCTTTTCTTTTTGAAAACAACAACTTTATCTCCTTTTAAGTGTTCAACAATTTTTGCTTCAACTGTTAAACCTTCTATAACTGGGGCGCCAAGTGTTACGTTTCCGTTATCAGTAAGTAAAACTCTATCTAAAGTGATAGAATCTCCTGCCTCACCTTTTAATCGGTTTACGAATAAGTACTGGTCTTGCTCAACTTTGTATTGAAGCCCTGCTATCTCTACAATCGCGTACATTTATTATAAATTTAAAATTTCGAACTGCAAATATAAGGATTTATTTTTTTATTGCAAGTTCTTAAGGATTTCTTTTTCGTTTATTTTCTGTTCTTTATATCATTTATTACTGCTTGTGCATGTTCTTTAGAGTTTTCTATAAAGTATCTGCTTGTATTTTTCCCACCACAAACTACACCGGCAACGTACAATCCTTCAATATTTGTCATGTGTGAATTTTCTTTATAATTAGGAGTATTAAAAGCATCTGTTTCACAATTGATTCCTATTTTTTTTAGAAAATCATAATTAGGATGATAGCCAATCATTGCAAAAACATAATCATTTTGAACAGTTTTTTCGCCTTCGGGTGTGTTTAAAACTAAAGTATTTTCTGTGATTTCTTTTACCGTAGTATTATAGAAACCTTTAATATCTCCTGCTTTTATTCTGTTTACAATATTTGGGCGAATCCAATATTTTACATTTTCTCCTATTTCACTTTCTCTTACAATTATACTCACGTCTGCACCTTTATAATATAGCTCTAATGCAACTTGAGTTGCACTGTTTGCCGCACCAATTACAGCTACTTTTTTATTAATATAAGGATGAGCATCATCAAAATAATGAGATACTTTTGGTAATTCTTCGCCTGGAACATTCAATAAATTGGGCTGGTCGTAAAACCCGGTAGCAACTACAACATTTTTAGCTTTATAAATATCTTTTTCAGTTTCTACATTAAAAGTATTTTCACTTTTTTGAACATTTAATACTTTTTCCATGGTGTGGATATTCAAATCCCAATGCTGAGCTACTCGGCGGTAATACTCTAAAGCTTCATCTCTTTTTGGTTTTTCATTAATAGAAACAAAAGGAACATCGCCAATTTCTAATCTATCGGAAGTAGAGAAGAAAGTCATGCTTTTCGGGAAATGATATACGGAGTTCACTAAACTTCCTTTTTCTATAACTAAGTGAGATAGCCCCTGTGCTTTTGCCTCTATCGCGGTTGCTATTCCCATAGGCCCTGCCCCTACAATTATAACATCTATATTTTCCATTACAATATTCTTTGATTAGTTACTCGTTACTATTCTGCCATTAAGAGGTTGAACAGGTCGGTAATTATCATGTGGCATAGATTGCTCCATTAAATTTACTTGTTTTTCAGATAATATAATAGGTTCTTGCATTATAAACCAGTCTACGCCCTCAGTACAAGGAGGAGTTGTTAAAGAACCTACATAATGATAATATTTAAAATCTTTGTTTATGTGATCTGAAAAATCATAACTAAAATCGGCTACTTTTTCTTGTTTCTTTTTAAGTGGTAAAAAACTTTCTAACTCTTTAAAAGCTTCACTTTCCGCTCCCTCTTTAGCCATAAAAGATAATACTAAAATCTTTTTTTCCGGAGTGATATGTACCATGTGTATTTCTAATGGATAACGAACACCGTCTACCAAATGCTCTGCCGGTGCATGAAAATGAAATTGAGCTAATTTATACTTATTACCGTTATACTCTAAATAATCTCCCTCATTAAAATTATATAAAATTGAATGCCCGTTATTTACAACAGAATTTATTTTAGTTTTTGGAGAATAATGGAAGTTATTAATATTTAATAATTCAACCGAATCTTTTACCGTTTCGGTTGTTGGGATATTAATAGGAGATTGTCTATTACCATCACAATCATTCTCACCTAATTCAGACCAATGCTCGGGAGAAGTTTCCCCTGCATAACTCCATTGATTATATTCTTGTATTTTTAGAGAATCTACATCTGATTGTGCCGTAACTACATTGTCAAGATTAAGGTGATTTTTATTTTCTTTTGTTGATTTATCACAAGAGATAAAGTTTATTAACACAAATAAATATATAAAGAAATAATTTATTTTTATCATATTTTAGAGTTTCCTGCAAATTTACCTTTTTTAATTCAGAATAAGACAGACTAAAGGTTTCTATTTAATTGATAATTTTTATTTAAATATTGCTTAGATAGGTTAAATCTATAATCTTAAACTTTCAAGATTCAAATAATATTTTTTAGTAAAATAAAATTAGATAATTTTGTTTTCTTTCAGGATTAAATGCTAAAACATAAATTAAAAAAAATCTATAAATATGAGTATTGGTCTTTCTGGGCATTTTACGCTCCATTAACGCCTTTTTATTTATGGTTTAGTTTAAAAAACCGTTCATTATTATACTTTTGCAGAGTAAATCCAAACATGAAAAACGGGGGCTTTACCGAATATTCCAAAAGTGAAATTCAAAAACAAATCCCTCAAGTTTACCGACCAAAAGAGCAAGTAGTTTTTAGCAATGAAGATTTCAAGTTAAACTTAAAATTCCCGATAGTTGCAAAACCTGACATAGGCGAACGAGGGAAAAATGTAACTTTCATCTATAATTTAGATGAATTAAATTTCTATCTAAATAAATTTGAAAATGAAAAAATTATTTTGCAAGAAGTCTTAACTGAGCCAAAAGAATACGGACTGTTTTTTATAAAATATCCAAACCAAGAAAAAGGAAAAATATTAAATATTACCGGGAAAGAGTTTCTTACTTATAAAGGCGACGGAAAACAGAGTTTAAAAGATTTTATACTAAATAACGAACGTGCCTTTTTTAGAAAATCTTATTTATTGGAAAAGTATCATTGTAGATTAGATGAAGTCTTGCCTAAAGGTGAAAACCTGATTTTAGAGAAAATCGGAAATCATAACAGAGGAACTTACTTTTATGATGCAACAGATTTAAATACAACAGATTTAGAAAATGCTGTACATCTTATTTTAAAAGACATTAAAGGATTCCATTACGGAAGATTAGATGTGAAAACCAAAAGTGAAGAAGATTTAAAAAATGGAAATATAAAAATAATTGAAGTTAATGGAGCCAACTCAGAAGCTACTCATATTTATGATAATAAATATTCTATTTTTCAAGCTTATAGAGAAGTTTTAAAAACATTAAATCACCAAAGCAATATTGCTTTAGCTCAAAAAAGAAATGGCGTAAAAGCACCTTCTATAATTTCATTTTTAAAAGATTTAAAAACTCATTTTTCTAAGTGATTTTAGATATTTTCATGACTTCAATATTTATTTGTATTTTATATTTACTCGTCTATAATAAATCTCACTCATTTAATGAATATCAAAGAATACTTAAACCGAATTAAATATAAAGAGAGGCTATCTCTAAATTTTGAAACTCTTCAGAGGTTACAAAAACAGCATTTGCTGTGTGTTCCATTCGAGAATTTGGATATTCATTATAGTGTTCCTATTTATTTAGACATGGATAGGATATATCACAAAATAATAAAAAATAAGAGAGGCGGATTTTGTTATGAATTAAATGGTTTGTTTTGTATGCTTTTACAAGAAATAGGTTTTGATGCTAAAATGATATCTGTCAGGGTATATAATGAGAAAACAGGTGATTTTGGAGAAGAATTTGACCACATGGCAATTATAGTCACATTAGAAGAAACTGAATATTTAGTAGATGTTGGTTTCGGGAAGTTTTCTATTTCTCCTCTAACATTAGAATTAGAGGTGATGCAATCAGATAACTGTAATAATTATATCATAGAGAAATATGATAATCAATACTTTTTGGTTTCAGAAATTATCAAAAATGAGAAAGAATACAAGTATCTTTTTTCTGAAATAGAGAGAGAATTGCTTGAATTTACAGAAATGTGTAAATACCATCAAACGGATTCGGAATCTCACTTTACTCAAAATAAACTGAGTACTAAACTCACAACTCACGGACGAATTACAATTACAGATACTACTTTAAAAGTAACTCAAGGAAAAGATATTATTGTAGAAAAGATTTTTGAAAGTCAGCATTTTGAAAAGTATGTAAAAGAATGGTTTAATGTTATTTTTTCCATAAGTAATTAGTATTCTGATAAACAAATAAAACGAGCGGTAGAAATTTCTACCACTCGCCTTTTTATAATTAATTTTCTTAAGAAGGAAATTTAAGGTCGCTTAAATGTTGAATATCTGTTATATTATCATCATTTAATTTATATTGATATAATCCGTCTTTTCCGATAAGCATAATAATACCTTGATGAATAATAACATCAAAAGCATCTTTTTTAATTGTTCCAATTAACTCCGATTTTTTAGGGTCTTTCACATCAAATATTTTAATTTCGTCATCACAAACAAAAAGATAATTCTTATATAAACTTAATCCTTTCGGTTGTACCAAGCCACGAGAAGAAATTAAAACAGGATTTTGGATATCTTCTATATTGTATATTTCTAATTGATTTAAGTTATTACCACAAAGTCGATTAGTATGGAGTGTAACATAGGCGTGTGTATCATTTGCTACCACAGGATCACAAGCAGTAAAATGACGAGCCATTCCCACTTTTTTAGGCTCTTCCGGCGAAGAAGCATCATAGATGTACATTCCGGTTTGAGAACCAACAAATAAATATTGTTTATAAGCAAATAAAGTTTCTACGTCAAAAGGTACAGACACTCGATTTACTTGCACCGGGTCTTTGGGGTTTCTTAAACTAAATACTCGCAATCCTTCATGGTCTACAGTATATAAATATGCTGTTCCACTGTAATCATTAATGGTAAAACTTGCTAAAGAGCCACTTTTCCCTTGCGTTCCGGCATCTGAACTTCCATTTTGAGAAGATGAATCATCGCTACAACTTAAAATAAATAACAAACTAAAAAATAATATTAAATTTCTCATGATTTTCTCTTTTTAAAGCCAATAATAATTTGATTTTCATTTATGTCGTAGACCCCTCTTCCGTCGGGAGTTAATTTTTGAGGGAAAATATTTTTAATTCTTTTTTCCTCTTTGATATTATTTTTATCCCATGAAAGAGAAACTAAATCAGTAGCATGGTTAAGTAAAATCACCTCATCTTTTATAACCATATCTGTACTTCCCGGAGCATAAATAAATCCAACTCTTTTAGGATTTTTCGGGTCAGAATTATCAACAATATGGAATCCTTCATTCAATTGGTTAATGAAAATATACGGCGGATAAGAATATATTTTTCCGATTTTAGTAATAGCTTTTCCGTCAGTTCCTTCATTTTTTTGGAAATCAACAGGCGTTGCAGAATATCTTATACTTCCGTCAAAATCCGCCCGGCTCATATAAATAGGTGCATATTCTGACTGAGGTAAAGGTGCCGGTGAATCTCCGCCAAAATCAAATAAATAAAAACAGGATTGCATAATCATCATTACAATGAAACAAAATCCTAAATAATACTTTTTCATAGGCTTAATTTTTTAAGATTAAAAGTTTTTCTTTTGTTATTTAGATGCGATAAAAATAAAAAGGTTGCGTACAAAAATAAAAATTATAGTAATATTTGGCTATTATATTAATTATATGGTATCTACCTTTCATTTATTTCTAAAAATACTATCCACAGCCTCCTCTCTGAATTCAAATATTTTCCGAACACGGTTTCCTATTATTTTTCCTGCTACTAAACGGCCTAACCGGCCTAAAGGTAATTTGTAAGAAACAATATCATTCATAACAACTTGATGTTCACTCAACACCTTGAAATGATGCTCATGATGCCACATTACATACGGACCAAATCGTTGTTCATCTACAAACATTTTACCTTCTTTTACATGTGTAATTTCCGTTACCCAACTACTTTTTATTATAGGTAAAATCTCTATTTGGTAACTGATGATTTGCCCCTCATACATTCTTGATGGCTCACCGGAAGTAATTTCAAATGCCATATCTTTCGGGGTTAAACTATTCAGATTCTGTGGTTTTGAAAAATAATCCCACACCTCGTCTAAAGATGCCTGAATAATTTGTTTACTTTTTAATTGGTAAATCCCGGAGTGATATTCTAATGTAATTTTATTCATATTTATTTTCTTTTTCCTTTCATTATATATTTCATAAAAGCATTCAAAAAATCTCGTGAAAATAAACTCGACATAATACGGATATCTTTTTCAAGATTTATTTCTTCATCTAAATACAAAAACATATCTTGAATTTTATTTTTAAAATAAAACTGCTCAAAAATCCAAACCCCTAACTCATTATTTTCACACAAAACACGAAGAAAAATATCATCGTAAAACTGATATTTTTTTGAGAATAATCCCTCTGATAAAGTTTTTCCCTCCTTTATGTTTTTAAGAACCTGTAATATTCTTTTTTCTGTATTTTTAAAAGCATACCCTGAAGAAGGTTTTACCCAGCCACCCGCCGTCCCTATTTTCAAACACCTATTAGTATTGTACCGATTAAACGGAAAAGTAGTCATAGGAATTACTCCTTTTTCCATACGAATAATTTGGTATTTTTCACTTTTAATATATTTCCTAATATAATTTTCTAAATACTCATCATACACTTTTTCATCTACAAAAAAAGGACTAAAAAAAGTAAACTCCACCAATGCTTTTTGTGGATTAAAAGGCAATACATACATAAAACTTGTACTTTTGGGGTAAGAAAGCCGATAATCCATCATACGAAATACATCCGGATTAAAGCAGGGCTCATTGGTTTCAATTTCGATTCCTTTAAAATGTTGCCAGACTTTAATGTATTGAGTATCTGTTTTAAAATCTTGTGATGAGCTACTATCAAATAGGAAATCAGAGATATATACCGATTTATCGGTAGTCACAATCACTTCTTTTTGATTTTCTTTCCATTTAATAAAAGTTTCTTTAATTAGAGTTAAGTTATGCCGAGCGTTCAATATAGGTACAATATAAGAATAGAAATCTTCACTCCGGATCATTTTATAATAATATGGAGACAAATCAAAACAGAGGCGTCTCTTTTTGCTTAAAAATTCTCCTTTTCTCCAAGATTTATACGCTATATTATCCCAATGAGTAGTGTCTTTTTCCCAAAAACACCATGTTTTATCATTTTTCTGCTCCCACTCAGAGTCAATAACAGCGATTTTTTTATCTTGAAAAAAAATATCCTCAGACAATTTCAACGCTAATTGGAGTCCACTCATTCCTGCTCCTATTATAATATAATCAAAATGATTTTCTTTCATTTTTTAACTTTCCTCCAAGCTTCTTTAAAGTATTTTGGTGGCACATATAACATTCCGAAGCATTCTCCATCTTCTTTTCCCATATGCTTATGATGCATTCTATGAGCTTTTCTTAACGCCATTAAATAAGGGTTTTTAGTCCGCTTAAACCATTTAAATCGTTGATGAATCAATACGTCGTGAACTAAGAAATATGCCATGCCGTAAAGTAAAATTCCTAAGCCTATAAAAAACAAATAATTAATCCCGTTTATTACTCCAAAATAAAAAAGAACAATACTTGGGATAGCAAAAACCACAAAAAATAAATCATTTTTCTCAAACGGATGTGGATACCCCGGCTGATGATGGTCTTCATGCAAAAACCATCCAACCCCATGCATTATATATTTATGTGTAAGCCAAGTAACGCCTTCCATTAGAACGAAAACACTGATTGTAATAACTATATATAGTAATATTTGCATAACTTAATGAATTGAAATTTGAAATTTTTTATAAATATAAACCTTAGAAAATAAAATGAATTTTTTAAAATTATTAATTCGTATTCTTTTCTTAAATAAAACTTTACTACTGTAAGCACCTATTTTTTCGAACAAATTGTAATAGTACCGATAAGCTAAATATACTGCAAACTGAGAAGATAAAGGTAATTTTTTAATTCCAACTAAAGCTTTCTTAAAATCTTGAGCAATATCATCTTCAATTGCTTTTTTATCTTTTTCCGTAAAATTAGAAAAGTCAATATTAGGAAAATAAACTCTGTCTAAATCCTGAAAATCAGCATTGAAATCACGTAAAAAATTCACTTTTTGCAGTGCCGAACCTAAACTTTTTGCCGCTTGTTTCAGTTCATTAAACTTTGTCATATCTTCTTTTAAAAAGACGTGTAAGCACATCAGCCCCACTACTTCTGCCGATCCATAAATATAGTTTTCATACTTTTCTTGATTTATGTTTTTCATTATTTCTAAATCCATATACATAGAATCTAAAAATGATTGTACTAAATGATCAGGAATGCTATATTTTTTCTTAGTAAAACAAAATGAATGAATTACCGGATTAATCGAAATTCCCCATTTCAATGCTTTGTGATACTCATCCGTTAAATCATCTAACATTTGTTTTTTGGGATAATCATGAAAAGTATCTACAATTTCATCTGCCAAGCGTACAAAACCATATATATTATAAATACCTTCTCTAATTTCAGGTTCTAAAAACATAATAGAACGCGAAAAAGAACTGCTATATTTTTTTGTGATATGCCGATTCAAATCGAAAGAAACTTCGTTATATAATTGTAAATTCGTCATAATCCTTGTTTTAAAATATAATCTGCAACCACTTTTCCGGAAATTAAAGCAGGTGGAACTCCGGGCCCCGGCACGGTAAGTTGTCCTGTATAAAAAAGATTTTTAACTTTCTTATTGTTAATTTGAGGCCGTAACACACTGGTTTGAAACAAAGTATTTGCTAACCCATATGCATTCCCTCTACACGAATGATAACGGTTTTTAAAATCTTGAATCCCAAAAGATTTCTTATAAACAATATGTTTTCTTAAATCCTCTCCCGTACATTTTTCAATTCGTTTTAAAAGCAATTGAAAATAATGTTCATGAATTTCTTTATTATCCTCTAAATCTACTGCCACAGGTACTAAAAAAAACAATGTATTCTTACCTTCGGGAGCTAATGATCGGTCTGTTTTAGAAGGGTAATTCACATAAAAAAGTGGATTTTCAGGAAACGCAAAATCATTGTAAATCTCTTTTGCATGGCGAGAAAAATCAGTATCAAAAAATAAGTTATGATGTTCTAAATTTAAATCCTCTTTATCTACTCCCACATAATACAAAAGTGAGGACGGAGCAAAAACTTTTTTCTTCCAATAATCAGACGTATAATTTTTATTTTTTTTATCTAAAAGCGTTTCGGTATGTGCATAATCTGCACCACTTACTACTAAATTTGCTTCATAAAAATCTGTATCGGTTTCTACTCCCTTTATCACTCCATTCTCCACTTGGATTCGTTTTATTTCTTTATTTGTGAAATATTGTACGCCGAGCTCTCTTCCTAAATTAACCATTGCTTGCACTACACTATTCATCCCGTTTTCAGGATACCACGTACCTAATCCAAAATCGGCATAATTCATAAAATTATAAAAGGCAGGAGTATCTTCCGGTTTTGCTCCCAGAAAAAGTACGGGAAACTCTAATATACTTTGTAAATCTTTATTTTTAGTGATTTTTTTAGTTTGATTAGAAATGCTTTTAAAAAATAAGTCTAATCGTTTAATCACCTTCCAATTCAATAATTCAGTTAATGAACGTCCCGGCTGATATACTAAATCTTGCATTGCAATTTGATAGTTCTTTTCAGCACTTTTCAGGAAATTCTTTAATCTTTCTCCGCTCCCTATATCTATTTTTTCGAAAGTATTAATAATATTTTCCTTGGAATCAGAAATATCTATTTTATCATTTTTTCCAAAAAAAACACGGTATGCCGGACTCAATTTTTCTAATCGATAATAATCGGAAACCTTTTTCCCAAAATCATTAAAAAACTTTTCAAACACATCGGGCATCCAATACCAAGAAGGTCCCATATCAAAACGAAACCCATTTTCTTCCAAAATAGAAGCTCTACCCCCTAATTGCTCATTCTTTTCAAAGACAATAACTTCCTTACCTTGTTTTTGCAAATAACAAGCTGTTGCCAATGATGAAAATCCGGAACCTATAACTATTGTTTTTTTAGACATGGTTAATCTATTATCCAAGTAAATTTAATTATAAAAGGACAAATATATTCTTTTATTATTTAAATAGAAAATATTTTTACTATTTTTGTATAAAATTAATAAGATGAATTATAGCTTACTCAAAATAGTTATTTCAGAATTAGAAAAATTTCAAAATTCCGAGAAAGGAGAAAATGCTACATTAGATAATTTTAGAAATTATTTGAATGAACAAGCCTATCTAAAAGAAAGCCCTAAAAATATAAGTGAACAGGTAGGTAGTGAAGAACCTTCTTTGAATAACGAAATTTGTAAACAATTGCTAATGATGGGGCGTTATGCTAAATTTGCTTTAAAAAAGGGGCTTACCAATCAATCGGAGCTTATTAATGAAGATTTCACTTATTTATATCGTTTAAGTGACTACCCTCAACTTACTAAAATGCAATTGATTGAAAAAAATGCTCATGATAAACAATACGGATTGGTTATTATAAATCGACTACTAAAACATAAACTTATTGATGAAAAAATAAACCCTGATGACCGGAGAGAGAAATTCATTTATATTACCGAAAAAGGAAAACAAATAGTTGAGAATTCTTTTGAAGACGTGAGCCGTACAGCACGTTTAATCTCAGGTAATTTGTCAAAAAAAGAAAAACAACAATTATTAAATTTATTAAAAAAACTTTCTACTTTCCATCACTTTATCTATGATAATTATAAAGATGCAGAAATGGAACAAATAGAACAACTGTTAAAACAGTGAAAGTTATAAATATTAAGGTAATCGGAACGTAATTTTACACCCTCGCTTTTTTATGAAATTAAATTTCTGTATTAAAATAGTAGATTATGAATGGTTTATTTTCTAATAATATATCTAAAATAGCTTTCGGACTTATAATAATTTTTCTGCTAAATGGTTGTGCAAGTCAAAAGTAGGGAGAAGATTGGGACAAAGAAAATCTAAAAGGGGAGGTTAAATCTTTTACCCAAATATCTTATAAAGCCAAAGAAAAAAATGGAATCATAGAAAAAGGGGAGAAAGAGAGAAGAGAATGGGATAATGATTTTCAAAAAGTATTTGATAAATATGGGAATTTACTTGAGGAGAGAATATTTCTGGGGCTAAGGAAGAGGTAATTACAAAGATAAATTATAGTTATGATAAATCAGGAAATCTAATTGAAAAGAAAATATATAATTTACATGGAAGTGATGAGAAAAACACTTATAAATATGACAATAAAGGATATAGAATTAAAATGTATTCCGTTAGTATTCCTAAAGTGGAAATCGCATTACATGATGAAAAAGGAAATAAACGTAAGTTAAATCTTCCGAACAAAGGAATATATTGTACTTATAAATATGATGAGAGGGGGAATTTGATAGAAGAAAGAATTACAAGAGCAAAAGATGGAAGTTCAGCTGGTTATAAGATTAATAGTTATGATGAGAGCAATAATAAAATAGAAGAGAAAAAGTATAGTTCAGCTGGAGTTTTGGATACAAGAAATATTTATAAATATAACGAAAAAGGGGAATTGATTCAGCAGTCTATTTATACTTCAGATAAGTTGTATAGTAATATTTATTATAAATATAATAACAGAGGGGAGCGTATTGAAGAAAAATATGAATACTCTTCCATAATAATCAACTCAACATACAAATATAAGTATGATGAAAAAGGTAACTGGATAAATAGAATAGAATTTATAGACGATAAACCAAAATATATTGAGGAACGTAAATACGAGTATTACGACTAAAAGTTTTTATTCATCCAATTCGCAATAAAAGTAGCATTAAGTGCGGCTGTTTCTGTTCTCATACGTTGATTCCCAAATGAAATAGGAATGAAATCATTTTCTATAGCAAGTTCTACCTCTTCTTTAGAAAAATCACCTTCCGGACCAATTAGGAATAAATAATTATTCTTTGGATTAATGGTGTTTTCTATTTTATTAGTTGGTAAATCATCGTAGCAATGAGCAATGAATTTCTGTCCGTCAAAGTCTTTGTATTGAGCAATAAAATCATTGAATTTAACCAAATCATGAATTTTTGTAACCTCCGCTTTTAGAGATTGTTTTATGGCGGCAATGCTTACGCGTTCCAAACGTTCGGTTTTAATATTTCGTCTTTCAGAATGAAAACTTTCTAAAAAACTAATCTCATCTATCCCGATTTCTACGGCTTTTTCTATAAACCATTCAATTCGGTCAATTTGTTTGGTTGGAGCAACCGCAACGTGTAAATAATAATCTCTTTTTTGCTTATAATCAAGTTTCTGAATAATATTTAAAGTTGAATTTTTTTGGTGAGTAAATGAAACTTCCGCCTCAAAAATTTCGCTTTTACCTTCCGTAAATAAAACCTTATCACCTATTTTTAACCGAAGCACTTTTGTTAAATGATGGCTTTCGTTTTCGTTTAATAAAGCGGTATTTCCATTTTTTATGCCTATAAATAAATTCATAAATTATAGTTTATATCGAGCGATAGTTTTTTCGGTAATATCAGAAAACTCTTTATTTTTAAACTTAATACTTCCTACCATGGCAATCATTGCAGCATTGTCTGTTGTATATTCAAACTTGGGAATATGAGCTTTGTAGCCTTTAGATTCTAAATTTTTAAGTTTCTTTCTTAACTCACTGTTGGCTGAAACGCCACCTGCAAGAGCGAGGTCTTTTATGTCTAAATCTTTTGCTGCAAGTTCCAGTTTTTCAATACACATTTCGGTAATGGTATGCTGAACGGAGGCACATAAATCATTTAAATTTTCGATTACGAAATCAGGATTTTTTTGTTTTTCTTTATTTAAGAAATTCATTACGCCTGTTTTTAGTCCGCTAAAACTAAAATCATAAGCCTCCATTTTAGGTTTGGTAAATTTAAACTTATGTGGATTTCCTTCCTGGGCGAGTTTATCAATCATTGGTCCGGCAGGATATTTTAACCCCAAAACCTTCCCGATTTTATCAAAAGCTTCGCCTGCGGCATCGTCTCGTGTTTCACCCATAACCTCCAAAGTGTTAAAGTTTGAAATTTTAACAATCTGCGTATGTCCGCCACTCACGGTTAAACATAAAAATGGAAACTCCGGTTTATGCTTTCCGGCATCTTCTATAAAGTGAGCAAATATATGGGCTTGCATATGATTTACTTCGATTAAAGGAATGTCTAAAGCCACCGATAATGACTTTGCAAAATTACTTCCGACCAAAAGTGAGCCTAATAATCCCGGACCACGCGTATAAGCTATTGCAGATAAATCTTTTTGTGTTACTTTTGCAGTGTCCAAAGCAGTAGCAACAACCGGCACTATATTTTGCTGATGCGCACGAGAAGCCAACTCGGGAACTACACCACCATATTTTTGGTGTACTTTTTGACTGGCTATAATGTTGGATAATATAGTGTTACCTTTTATTACAGCCGCAGAAGTGTCATCACAAGATGATTCTATTGCTAAGATTAAGGGTTCGCTCATAGGATACAAAGTTAAAGTTTAAAATTGAATTTAAAACCTTGAAGAAAATATTTCGTTACTTTTTTATATTTCTATTAGCTGTTATTGTATTAATAATATCAGCTTTAATATTGATTCAAATACCTGCAATACAAACTAAAATTATTGCTAAAGTTTTAGAGCGAGTAAATCAGGATTTTGGAACATCAATCAGTGTGGGAAGGGCGGATATTAATTATAAAGGTGATATTGTTTTGTATGATGTTGCTGCAAAAGATTTTAAAAACAAAGACTTTATAAGCATTAAAAAATTAACTGCAAATCTGAACTTTTTAGACATTTACAGGAATTCAAGCGATATAAGAGTAAGACAACTAACATTGGACAAAGCCAATGTAAATGTAATTACTTACAAAGGTGATAGCATTTCTAACTTTATTAGGTTTGTAGATAATTTTTCTAATGACAAAGATACAACCGAGTCTAATTTTAAACTGAGAGGAAATCTTACTATAAACGAAAGTAAACTTGCCATTATCAATCGAAATTTACCTAAAAAAGAGCAAGTTTGGTTGGACTCCAGAAATTTAAATGGCGAAGTCAAAAACTTAGATATACAAGGAAGCGTTTATACAGCAGATATTAAATATTTAAATTTTTTAGCTCGAAAAAATGATGAAGATTTTGAATTAAAAAACTTCTCTTCTAAATTTAAAAAGGATGATAAAGGGATATATTTTAATGATTTGAGTTTTAAAACTCAATCTTCTGATTTAAATGGATTAATTCATTTAAATCATGATACTTCTGATGGTTTTTCGGATTTCAGTAATAAAGTTCAATGGAATATACAGTTGGCAGAAGGCGATAAGTTAGGCTTTAAAGACTTGCGATATTTTATACCTGATTGGGATAGAAATGAGATTTTAGATATAAGAGGAAATGTTACGGGCACTTTAAATAATCTAAAAATAAAAGATTTACATGTTGCAAACGGAGGAACTTTTATTAAAACAAATAATGTAAGTTTTCAAGATTTATTGAATGGCTCATACGGAGTTTATTCAAATGAAATAAAAGCAAAGACCTCTTATGAAGAATTAGTCAGGATTTTACCTACATTCCTAAATAAACATATAACTGATTATATAAAGCGTTTTGGTATAATTACTTATGGTGGGAAATTAAATATAAACAAAAATACTTTAGATATAGACGGAAGTTTAAATTCAGCTTTAGGAGATGCTTTCTTAAAATTGACAATGAATGATTTTTCGGGAGATACTCCTACGTATAACGGCTATTTAAACACAGCCGGTTTTGATATTGGAAAATTATCAGAAGTTAGTATGCTTAATCAAGTAGCGGGAGTTGTTAATTTCAGTGGAAAGTCATTTAATTTAGAAAAAATGGAATTAAATGCTGATGGGAAAATAAATTATCTGGATATTGCAGGACAACGGTACGATAATTTAACAGTGGACGGAGTACTTAAAAATCAAGTGTATAAAGGTTTTTTAGCAATAAACGACCCATCTAAAGCAAAACTAAATTACGAAGGTTCTTTTGATTTCAGCTCTAAAAAAATAAAAGCAGATTTTATTTCTAATATAGATTATGTGAATCTTAATTACTTTGGGGTAACTACTCGAAAAAACTCTTGGGTGAAAACTAAAGTAACAGGAGAAGCAACTTTCTCTGATATAGAAGATTTACAAGGTAATTTTACATTAGAAGAATTTACTTTTAATTCAGATACTTTACAGGTTAATTTACCCAAATCCAATATAGTTTTTACTCAAAAAGAAAATCAAGATAAGATAATCGGCATGCAAGTTCCTAATTACTTATCTGCTCAAATGGATGGCAATTTCAAGATAGCGGAATTAGGCAATATTTTCTTAAACGGAGTGGGAGATTTCTTAGTAGATTACAAAAGAAAACCAATTACTAAAGGACAATATTTGAATTATTCTGTTTCAATAGAAGATGATTTTGTAAATTATCTTTTACCTGATTTAAAATTAAAACCTCAAACTTATGCAACAGGCAGAGTAATCCCCGATGAGAATATTTTTGATATAAATATTAGCTCTCCGGGAGTCAAATACCGAGACTATTCTGCTCAAGAACTAAGTTTAATAGCCGAGGCAGGAGACGAAAAAAGTATTCATTTAAAAGGGAAGCAAGCCAATATTAAAGATTTTTTAATTAGTGATATAACTTTAGACGGAAAAACTACAAACGATACTTTAAATGCAAAAATGCACTTTTTTGCAGGAGAGAATAAAACCTCTGAATTTGATTTAAAATTCTATCAAACTTTAACTGAAAATAAATTAATGAAAATCGGATTTTCTCCATCAGAAATTAATATGGAGGGAACAAAATGGCAAATCAATCCGACTAATTCTATAGACACAGATTATGCAATTGTAGATTTAAATAAAAATATTTATAGAATATCTGATTTTGTTTTACAATCGGACGAGCAATATTTAAAAGTAAATGGTGAATATATAAATGAAAACAATTTTAATTTACAAGCTGATATTCAGAATGTTTTATTACAAAAAGTAATTCCGCCTTCTTATAAACCGGAATTAGGCTTAAAAGGTATTGCTAATGGAAAATTAAATATTAAAAAGGAAAATAATGTTTTAGAACCAATAGCAGATTTAAAAATAGATTCCATACAATTAGATGGTAGATTAATTGGTAATTTCTCTACAGAAGCAACTTATGATATAGATAATGAGATATTTAACCTTACAGGGAGTTTAGATAAAAATAATTTAAATGTCTTATTTATAAGTGGGGCAATAAATAATAAAGGCCCAAAACCGGAATTAGACTTAGTAGCTGATTTAGATGAGTTTGATGTAGATATCTTAGGTATTTTTTTAGATAAAGTAATGACTGATTGGAAAGGTAAATTATCCGGAAAATTGAATGTGAAAGGAGATATTTCAGACCCAAGTATAAGAGGAGTAGCTACCGTTAAAAACATGGGATTCCGAGTGGTTTATCTCGGAACCTATTATCAATTTCAAGGAGAAAATGAGTTGTTCTTAAATAAACAACCGGGATTTGACGGGCAAATTGAACTGGATAACATTTCGTTCACAGAAACCACTTCCGGAACTAAAGGGGTTGTGGATGGATCCCTCATTTTTTCAGATTTATCCAGTTGGTTTTTAAACTTAGATTTTACTACAGATAAATTACTTGTCATGAATACCACTATAAAAGATAATGAACTGTTTTATGGTAAAGTTTATGGCGAAGGAGAATTCTTTATGTTTGGTCCTGCAAGCGATTTAGTAGTATCTGGTAGAGATTTAAATGTTTTACCTGGCTCAGTTCTTAACTTGAACACTTCTGGAACTAAAAGTACAGGAGAAAATAGATTTATTCAATTTTATTCTGTGGATGAAAATGGAGATATAACTTATGATGAAAAATTAGACCAAGTAATTTCAGGGTTTTCACTGGATTTAAATCTTAATGTAGATTCAGGTTCCATGGTCAATATAGTATTAGATGAAAAAGCAGATGATAAAATAAGAGCTCAAGGATATGCAAATAATTTTAAAATATCTATGAATAGAGCCGGTGCTTTAAATATTGATGGAGAGTATATTATAACAAATGGAGTTTATAACTACAGAGAAGGTGTGATTGTAGATAAAGAATTTAATATTGAAAAAGGAGGCTATGTTAGATTTAACGGAGACCCGTTCAATGCCCAAATGAATCTAAAAGCAATATATTCAAGAATAGTAAATAATTTAGGAGATTATGTGGGGACAACATATGTTCAGCCAACAAAAGTAGATTTGATAGTATCTATAAAAGGTGATTTAAAAGATACAAATATAGATTTAGGAATAGAAGTACCAAATGCTAACAGTCAAATAAAAACTATTTTAGACAGTAAAATTAAAAATAATATAGACGAAAGAATAAGACAAGTAGGTTCTGTATTAGTATTGGGTAGATTTGATTCTAATGAAACATTAACAACAAATACCGCAAGGGACGCTGCTACTGCTACTGCCTTTGAGCTACTCGGAAAACAAGTGGGTAATGTGTTTTCCAGTGTAATTCCGGGATTAGAAATCAATCCTACTTATTTACAGTCCACTACCGGAAAAAGCTCAGAAGACAGAATACAAACTCAGTTTAATTGGGCCTTGAACCCTCGTTTAAAAATAAATGGAGCAATAGGAACTCCTTTAGGTTCAGAATTAAACAGAGAAGTTACCACTTCTGTAGAGTTAGACTATGATATTTCTAAAAATGCAGATGGAGGACTTCGTTTAAGAGGCTTCTCTCGCCCATCTACTTTTGGATTAGAGAATTATAACGTAAATACTACTTATGCTCAAACTTATGGTTTAGGAATTGTTTATCAGAGATCTTTTAATAGTCTCAGAAATTTATTCCGAAAAAAAGAAGAAGAAATAGAAGAACAAACAAAAGTTAAAAATAAGCCAAAAGCCAAAAAAGACACAATAAATAAAAAGGTTTCTTTCATAAAATTTAATCACTAATTTATGATATTAAATTGCTAATTAAACAATGAAATATATAATCTAATAGAAAAAATTTTATTTTATTGTATAATTTACAAAAAATGTTATTAGATTTGTATATATTAAAAAAATCAAAAAATTATGAGACCAAATTATAAAATTGACGACATTGACAAGAAAATTCTTCATTTCTTAATTGAAAACACACGAATGCCTTTTACGGAAATAGCAAAAAAAATGGATGTTTCTGCCGGGACTATTCATGTGAGAGTAAAAAAAATGGAAGATGCAGGAATTATACAAGGAAGTACATTGATTGTTGATTACTCTAGAATGGGATACGATTTTATAGCTTATGTGGGTATAATGCTTACAAAGTCAAATAAAATCCAAGGGGTTTTAGAACAATTGAGAAACATACCTAATGTTACTGTAGCAAGTGTAGTATCGGGAAAGTATAATATTTTTTGTAAAGTTAGAGCAAAAGATACTAAAGATGCTAAAGATGTTATTTACAAAATAGATGATATAGAAAATGTATTAAGAACCGAATCTATGATTTCTTTAGACGAAGAAATTAACGATAAAGCAAGACTTCTTAATTCTATTTTTATGTAAAAAATTAGAACGAAAAATAAAAAAGGCATTATTACAAAAAAAGTGATAATGCTTTTTTGTATGTAAAATCAATAACGACAAAAAAGTTTACTTTTTAAAAACAGAGAATAAACTTTAATATGGAATGTCAAAGTATAAAAAACTTTTATACCTTTGACTATAACCACATTTAAACTATGAAAAAAAAAGAAAATTATTTTAAAAACGAAACCAAAACTAAAGGATTTGGATTTAAATTTATATTATCTATTGTGGCTTTTATGATAATTTCCTTTGCCACTTTTGCGGTTAAAAGAATTGTAGAAAACCCTGTACAATTAGATCCAACCTTAGGAATAGATCCGTTATGGTATTCTTATTCGATAGTTATATTAAGCATTATTACCCTTATCGGTTTATGGTTAACTTATATGTATAGGAAATGGGGAGTTTATATTGTGATAGGAGCTTTGCTTTCAATGATTGTAATTAATCCCGAATATTCACTTTTAAGAACACTTTTACCTATGTTCACACTTTTCACGTTTATAGGGTATGGGCTTTTTGAAATTATTCCAAAATGGAAATTCTTTAAATAAAAATAAGAAGCCGTCTCAAAACTTATTGAAACGGCTTTTTTTTATTAATTTCTGCTCGTACTTTCCCCTTTTTAACTATTAAACTTTTGTGGAGATTGAGAGTTCTTGTTTTAGCCTTTTATTTATTTTTAAAACTTTGGTAATTCTACTTCAGTAGCACCTAATTTATATCGTTGAAAATCGGCATCGTAAAAATGATAACCGATTTCATTTAACCATTTTTTTATTTCCTCTTCTAAAACACCTTCACCTTTTCCGTGAATAATTACAACTCTATCATAACCGTGTTCTCTGGCTCTTTCTACACGTTTTTTTAGAGAAGCCATTTGTCGGCTAAGAATTAGATTTCTGGCTAAAAGTCTATCATAATTTTCGAGCTGACCGTAATGCAAATCAATTTCTAAAGGAGGTTTTCTAAATTTCTTTGTTTTTTTAGTAACTACTGGTTTCGCCTTTTTCTCTTCAGTAGATTGTTTTCTAGGATCAAAAACTTTCTCTATTCGAGTTTTCTTTTTTACGGTTTTCTTAGGCTTTGGAGCTATTGGTTTTGCATCAAAATCTATTTCTTCTTCCATGCCTACGTCCGGTAACAATTCTTTTGGCTCATAAGTCATGTCAAAGCCAAAATCAGTTTCTATTGTGATTTTATCTTCTTCTACCTTTGTAACTACTCCACTCAAATTGTCGTCAATCACTTTTACTTTGTCGCCTTTTTTATATCGTATCATTGTTTGCTTATTTATAAAGTATTTATACTTCAAAAATTAGTCCTAAATAAATACTTTTAGTTATTAATTTCTTTTTAAACTTCTGAGAAAAAATACACTTACAGGAATAAGAAATAGAGTAGAAACAATTGCTAAAACCAAAAAATATCCTGAAAATAAAGGAACTCCTGCGAAAAGAATAAGTCCTTTATAAAATATGAGCCCTTCTGTTAAGAAAAACAGAAGAATATAAAAGCATAAAGTCCAGTTGGGAATTTTTATTTCTTTATAGATTAAAAGAAAATATAATATACTTAATGATATGATTCCTAAAAAAATAAAATGTAAATAACCAATTACAATATCAATATTAAAAAAAGTAATTTGCCCTATGTAAGGAATAGCAGAAAGCAATTGCATTCCTAACTTTAAGAAAAATAGAACAGAAATTAATTTTAATATGCCTTTATAATGATTAGAAATACTGTTTTCATGATTTAAAAATTCTTTTAATAAAATAACAGTAGCGATTATCTGTAAAAACACGCCGATTCCTCCGATTAAGTAAAATAACGGAATATTTACTAATCCTGTCCAAGAAAGTGGAAGCGATAGAAAGATTCCTAAACCAAATAACCAAAGGCTGTATTTTTGAGTTTTATTACTAAATGTTATCCTTTTTTGTTCAATATATCGAATAAATAACCCAACGATTCCGGATAGCATCCAACCATTATATTGAAAATGTAAATAAAAATAAATAGCTCCTCGGTATAATGGAGAGTCTTTCCCGAATTTAACCATTATATAACCTAAAGCCCAAGGTCCTATACTTGATATTATCATGCAAATTATCGCTAATCTTATCCATTTATAAGAATATTTAGTCTTTAATTCTTTTGGAGTTTTTAAAATAAAAAAAACTGAAAAAACATAGGAAACAACTAAGAATAATGATGAAAATATAATAGAATACATCCCATATCCTTGAAAAGGAAAACTAAAAAGCATTCCTAAAATAGTGATTTGAGTAATCCAAAATATCCATTTAAAAGTTTTACTCGTAGTTTTAGGTAGAAAGTCCTTGGCTAATAAAGCCGTAAGTCCTATATATACCCACCCCAGCAATGCTATATGTGAATGTGTATGTAATATATAGCGGTACTCCGATAATATATTCAAAACAAAAGACCATCGCATAGAAGAACCTAATAAAATTATGATTAGAAAATAAGCGAAAGCCCAACGTAAATAAAGTTTTATATTCATTAAAAAAAGTATTTATCAAACTTTGGTACAAAATTAGTTAATCTACTTTATATAAAATTAAAATAAATAACTTTAATTGCTAAACAAGTTATTGCTTTTATCATCATTAATTCAGATTTATAAGGATTTATAATTTCTATAATAAAAAGAATTAACTCTGTTAACTAAATTATTATATCTTTGCCAAGCAATTGAAATCTCAATTTATTTAAAACTATGGGTAGAAAAAAGAATATTTTTTTAGATGCATTCGGAACACCTCATATATTAAAAAGGTTTATTATTTTTGTTTTAGGCTCTATTTCTTATAGCAGATACAACGGTTTTAATAAACTAAAAATTAAAGGAACAGAAAATATTTCCTCCTTGCCGGATAGAAATGTACTCTTTGTATCTAATCATCAAACTTATTTTGCCGATGTTTCTGCCATGTATCATGTTTTTTCCAGTGTGAAAAATGGATTTCAAAATTCAATTCATAACCCTATTTATTTATTAAATCCAAAAATAGATATGTATTATGTTGCTGCAAAAGAAACAATGCAAAAAGGGTTACTTACCAGATTATTTGCTTTAGCCGGAGCTGTCACTGTAAAGAGAACATGGCGAGAGGCAGGGAAAACCATTAATAGAAAAGTAGATTTAAAAGAAATAGATAATATAGAAAAAGCATTAGATCAGGGATGGGTAATCACTTTTCCACAAGGAACAACCACTGCTTTTGCTCCTGGGAGAAAAGGAACAGCTCACATAATTAAAAATCAAAAACCAATTGTAATCCCTGTGGTTATAGACGGCTTTAGACGTGCTTATGATAAAAAAGGACTCCTTATTAAAAAAAGAGGAGTAGAACAAAGTATGACTTTTAAACCACCTATGAATATTGATTATGAAAATGATTCTACCAAAAAAATCATAGATGATATTATGGATGCGATAGAGCAATCAGAAAAATTTATAAAAGTAAAACCCTTAGAAAGTAAAGTAAAAAACAAATAATTAGCTTTTATTTTTATTGAAATCTATTTTGGAAAAGTTTTTGATGATTTTGATAAATGGATGAGAATAATCTAATTGAATACGAACAACTTTATCAAAAACTGGAAAATCGTTTAGAAGAACTTAAAAAGATAAATTCTTTAATAGACGAAATCCAAAAAGATAAAGCTTCTTTAGAGAAATTGTATTATAAGAGTGATTGGTTATATATGCATGAAAATCAACCGGATAAGCATTATAAATTCTTAGAAGAAGACCGTATTCATAACCTTTTGCAAGATTTATATTCTCAAGAAATTATTTTATTAAAAAAAATTGTAGCTAATATAAATTAAAATGAAAATTATAATCTCGGGAGGTACAGGCTATTTGGGTAAACTTTTGATAGATTATTATAAAGATAATAATGAAGTTTACGTGCTAACACGTAATATCAAAAAAGATTTTCCTGCTCAAGTGAAACAAGTAGAATGGGATGGGAAAACAGTAAATGACTGGAAAAATTGCTTAGAAAATGCTGATGCACTTATTAATCTTGCAGGAAAAAGTATAAACACACGTTTTACAGAAGAAAATAAAAAAGCTATTCTACAATCCAGAATAGATTCTACAGAGGCATTAGGTAAAGCAATAGAATCTTGTGAAAATCCTCCAAAAATGTGGTTGAACGCTTCATCTGTTGCTATTTATGATGAAAGTTACAAGAATGAAAAAAATGAATACTCTGAGTTAGACGGAACAGATTTTTTATCTGAAGTGAGCAGGAAATGGGAAATGGCATTTCATAGATACGCAGAAGGTTTAACTAAAAAAGCAGTATTTAGAATATCATTGGTTTTAGGGGAAAGCAAAGGTAGTCCTTTACATAGTTTAAAAACTTTAGTTAAATTAGGTGGAGGTGGAAAAGCAGGATCAGGCCGACAAATGGTAAGTTGGATTAGTGAAAAAGATTTTGTGAGAGCTATAAATTTCATTATTAAAAATGAATTAGAAGGAGACTTTAATTTAGCTAATGGATTTGCTATTACAAATGCAATTTTAATGAAGTTACTTCGTAAGAAATATAAACGTTCATTTGGCTTATCTGCTCCTAAAATTTTGGTGCAAATAGGAACGAGTATTATTGGCATTCCATCAGATTTAGTATTACGAAGTCAGAATGTTGTTCCTGAGCGATTATGGAGTAAAGGATTCAATTTTAGACATGAAAATATTTTAGACATATAAATGTATCTCAATATTGAGGTTTTAATATTTGAATGCTATTCCTGTAGGAAAATATGAACAAAAATCAATAAAAGAAAACCGTTTCAAAACTTATTGAAACGGTTTTCTCTTTTATTTTCAAATTTTTATATAATTACCACCAGATTTCTAACTGAAGACCAGCTGTAAAACCACTTGTTTTATCTGCATAAATATCATTATTATTAAACACACCTACTTGCCCCATTAAATCTTCGCTCCAAGTAGCATAAGTAATAAATGGTCTTATACTAGGTCTTGCAAACATTCCTTTTTTCCAAGCAATCTCAGGTGAAAAAGTTAATTTAAAGATATTTCCTGAAACTCCATCTTTTATATCTACATTATCATATGCGGCATCAAATGTTAATCTAAATTTATCGGTTAAATATCTAGAATATCTTCCATTAACATTTAAATGTTTTAAAGTTCTATCATTTCCCATAGCGGTTTGTACACCATAATTTTTATATTGATATGCAATTACACCTAAAAAACCATTTTTAGAGAAATCATCATATCTAAAATCAGAAGTTATTTGAACGTCATAAGCTTTATCTAAATCATATAAATGAGTACCTGCATCATTAAATTCTAAGAAATTTCTACCTGAATACGGATTTTCTATCATATTAGTTCCTTTTCGATAAATTGAAGATATCCCATTATAGAAAAACCCTTTTTGGTATGTTGTCCAAAAACCTAAAGATGTTCCATATAATTTTTTATAATATTCATAATCTTTTAATTCCGGACGAACACCAAATTGAGTTAAGAAATTAAGGGTTAAATCATTATTAACTTTAAGGCCTTTCCATCTTAAATCTAATTTATAACTATTTAATAATTCTTCTTTGGCCGTCGGGTCTTTTAACTCCTGAGAAAACTTTAATATACTAGCATCTAATATAGTATTTTCAGTCATTGGAATTTCTTCTACACCAAATCCAACATCTGAGTTTTGAGCAGGATTTAACCAAAAATTATCTAAAATATCAACATTTAATCTTTGGAAATATCTTCTACCAACCCAAATATCCATACCCTTATAAATATTGTTCCATTTAAAATAAAGTTGAGCTGTTTCCGGACGAATTGCAGTAGTATTAGCTAAAGAAGCATATTCTAAATAAGTTGCCATCATATAAACCATTTCATAAGATTCATCAGAGTTTTCTTTTTGATATTTATAATCAAATTGCAACTCAGAATAATGGTTTGCTTCATTACCAAATCTCGCTTTGTAAGAGGTTTCCGGTGCCTGGAACTGAACCATTTCTCCTCCTGATAGAGAAGTTCCTAAACCTGTACGTAAATACCCATGTGATTCTAAACTGTGTGGGTTGTAATCGGATTTTTTTTCCTGGGCATTTATTAATGCAGAGCACCCTAAAATAGCTAAAAAAACTTTTAATTTCATATTTTTTACTTTATACTTAAATTGTTTATAGCTCCTAATATAGGAAATTTTTATTAAATAATGCTTATTTTAACAAAAAAATAAAAAAAGTTTCAAAAAAACTCTTGTAAATAAGAGAAAGGAGTACTTCAACACCTAAAAACCTCTCTAAAATTTTATATTTAAATATTCCTGTGGAAGTATAGTAAGAAAATTACTAAAAACTGTTTCAAAAGTTTTAAGACATTCTTTTAATAAAGCTTTCTTAATTCCAAAAATACCAATGCTCTCCATTGGTTTCCTTTACATCATTAAACTCCAAAATAGAGCTTGAATTCTTAAAGTTGATTTGTCTATCCCTACTTGTGCCTGTATTAGCCCATACAAAAATAGTACAGACAGTATGATTATTTTTTTCATATTCTATTCTAAAAGTTCTTGTTGATACCCTGTCTAATTATGCTGAATATAGTCTCCCCTCCAAAAAATACGTATTTTTATAGGGTTTATTCCATCTGATATCTTATCAGAATTAGTTAATCGCTTTTTCAGACTATTTATTTCTCATTCACATGAAAAGCCTGCAACATACAAGATGCGAGATAGTAAGTTACCTCCTGTCTTTTAGACCTAATTTTTGAAAGTGCACGTCTTTCTAAATTAAAATCCACATACCCTTAACAGTTTTTTATCCTCAGTAATACTCTGTAAATATTATGAGTTTCTAATTTATTAACTCCCATTCCATCCTTTCTATAGGTTGTGAAAGTTTCATCAATTCTATTATTTTCTTCTTTAATGCTCTATTGATTTAGAAGATAAAAAATTAAGATAAGTATTTCTCCTAAATATTTAGGAGTTCCAATTTCATTGTACCATCAATTGGTACCTTTAAGATACTTTTTCACCCAAAATTAAGCCCTTTTTCTATTGATTTGAAAAGCTCTTCATCTTTATAATAACCATCCTCATTAGTATAAGCAACAGCCATACATCTTAATCTTTTTAAATGTTCCTTGTTCTACTTCTTAAACTATATAAATACTCTTAATATGTAAAAAACCCATCTTAAAGAAAATTAAGATAGGTTTCTTCATATAAAATTAAAATAATTCTTATTTATTTAATAATTGCTTTACCAAAGATTTTAACTCTTCAATCTCTTTTGATTGCTTTTCTATTTTTTTCTCTTGTTCTATCGTATGTAAATACAATTCTTCAATTTTCTCTACATTGGTTAATTGCGTTTTTATTACATCTACACCTTCTTCTTTTACTGTCTTAGCAGAAAGATAACCCGGTAAATGTCCATTTGCTTTTACAAAATCTTCTACCTGACTTAATGATTTAAATGAATAATCAGACTTTAAAGTAGATTCTCCTTGATAGTAATTCTCAAATACATAATCGGGGAATACAGTTGCTCCGTTTAATACCCCTTTAAATCCGTTACCTACTAAAACACCTTCATCTGTAATAGCTACATCATTCGTACGTGTTGCTCCCGCTGAATTAGTGGCTAATACCACAGAGTTATTACTTGGGTCTTTTTGCCATAAAAAGCCCATTCCTGTTGCATCCCCTATTACTAACTTACCATCTGCATCTACTGCTAATGAACGTTTTGCTGGTGCTCCCTCTTTTTTAAATTGACCAAAACGAATATCTCCTAAACCTGTGTAAATAGCATAGTTGGATTTTCTTCCATTATTTACATCTTCTAGGTAGATACCAAATTCATTATCTATACTAATTGTATTTGTATAAGTCCTTTTCCAATTAGGAATATAATAAAATCCTCTAAAATTAGTTATTTTAGAAGCATTATTCTCATATGCTACAGTTGTTACCCTTACTCCATTGACATCTGTTACTGTGGATAAAGCATCTTTAGAAAAAGAAATAACATTGTGTAAACCAATAAGAGAATAAGTCTTACTACTACCTCTAGAAATAACCACTGCTTTATAAGCCATTGCGCTTTTCGGAAAAGAATTATCTTGCAAGACAGTTGTACTACGCAAACCTTCTACCTCATCAGAAGTTGCATTATTTCTTAAATAAGCACTTGTTCTACCTCCTGATATATTTTTCACATTTCCATTACTATTATGTTCTACACCAAAACTACCCCCTACTAAAACTGAGTAATCTATAGCATCATTTCTTTTTGTATAAGTATTAGCAGAAAAATTTGCATAATATCCATCAGTATTCGAAGTTTGATTAGCTATTAATACAGAACTATTATATACTCCTCCTGCTGTAGATTTTAAGTTCTTAATAAAACCCATAGAAAAGTTCCCTTGTGCATCATCATAAATATCGAATGTTTTATATTGATTTGTGGTATAATCCCATACTTCAAAATTTTGAGCGTCATAATTTTTAAAAAAACCTCTTTCATCATAAAGTATTTTATTTTTGAAGTCTCCTTGTCCACTACGCACTAATTCTATTCTTTGATTAGTTGGGTTATATATCCATTCTCCTACATCTTTTCCGGCTTGTTTTATCCACTTTGCTCCATTCCAAAAATAATATCCGTTTGAAGTTATATTTTCCACCTTTGCTTTGTTTGCATCATCAGGAACTGCAAATGATGTAGATAAGTCATTTACATAAATCAAAGTTGATTCCTGTATCTCATTATTATTTCCCATTTTGTAAGCTTTCTCCTTACTTACTCGTGGGATTAATAACCCATCTAAATTTTCATTGTTTACATTATCATCTTTTACGGTAATGTCTAATGTGGCTTTGGGATCGGATTTATTAATCCCTACTTGTGCTTGTAGTCCATAGGTTACTCCTAATACGGACAATAGTAAAATTTTTCTTTTCATAATACTTAAATTTTAAATTAATATTTTTGTTTTTATTATTATTCTGTTTATTTATATGCGACTCTGAAATAAATTCAGAGTGACATTCTGTACTACAATCCTACTGTCATGATGAATTCGTTTCAGCATCGTACGTGTAAAGGGATTGCTTCGTGAACTCGCAATGACATGCATGATATATTTTGATGAAAAGTTTCTTTGTTTTCGATACGGCAAATCACAGACTTCCCACTCATACTGATAGAAACTTTTAATTTTTAATTCATATAAAAAGCCTGCTCCCCCAACACACACAAGAGGAAACAGGCATACAACCGAGTATGAGAAAATTTTTACTATTAAAAAACTGCTCGGTTGATAATAGGTTTTGATTGATTTGTAAAATGACTATTTCTACAAAAATGGATATAAAAAAAGCCGTGACTTTTTCTTTTAAAAGAATTTCACGACTTAATTTTTTGGCTAAAAAGTGATTTAGCGCTCTTGTATATTTTGAAAATATTCTATAAACTAACGCACACGCCTGATTAATCTGTGTGTGTGTGTGTGTGTGTGTGTGTGTGTGTTTACACAATTTCTAAAACTGTGCAAATCTAAAGTGTTAAAGTTTATATTTATTTGCATGTTGCTCATTTGTCTCTGATAACGTGACAAATATAGGAATTATTTTTAGTTGTGAAAAAGTTTTGGATTTCTATTTCTTATCTTTAATTTCTATTTCTAAGGAAATAAATACTTTAAACCTTTAAAGACTGACTTAAATCAGTCTTTTTTTTGTAGCTTTGCTTTCAAATTTTATAAAAGATAGAATGAGTTTTTTATTAGTCGCAGAGAACGTAACTAAAAAATACGGACCAAAGACAGCTTTAGATAATTTTAGTTTGCAAATCCCCAAAGGTTCTATTTATGGTTTATTAGGACCAAATGGAGCGGGAAAAACTACTTTCATTAGAATTATTAATCAAATTACAATGCCGGACAGCGGTAGTGTTTTATTAGACGGTGAACCGCTTTCACCTCATCATATTTCACAAATCGGATATATGCCGGAGGAACGTGGTTTATATAAAAATATGAAGGTGGGAGAACAAGCAATTTACTTGGCTCAGCTAAAAGGAATGTCTAAAAAAGAAGCACGAGAAAAACTTAAATATTGGTTTGATAAATTAAATATCGGCGACTGGTGGAATAAGAAATTAAGTGAACTTTCTAAAGGTATGGGACAGAAAATTCAGTTTATTGTGACTGTTTTGCATGAGCCTAAATTATTAATCTTTGATGAGCCTTTTAGTGGATTTGACCCTGTGAATGCCAATATCATTCGAGATGAAATCTTGGAGTTAAAAGACAAAGGAACAACTATTATTTTTTCTACTCACCGCATGGAAAGCGTAGAAGAAATGTGTGATTATGTGACTTTAATTAATCAATCTAAAAAGGTGCTGGACGGACCAATCAATCAAATAAGAGAATCTTTTAAAGACGGAAAATATAAAATAGGTTTAAGAGTTGATTCTCCAATGGAATGGAGTAATTTTAAAAATCAACATCAATTAGAAAATCTAATAGAAAATAACGGTGCAGCTTCGTTTATTACTCAACCGAATGTAGAAGACAATACATTGATTTCTTCTCTCGGAAATATAGGAACTATCACGGAATATGTGGAAATAATCCCAACTATGAACGATGTATTTATTAACGCCGTAAAATCTTAATTATGAAACAAATTTGGTTAGTTACTAAACGTGAATACTTTGTAGAGGTTAAGAAAAAATCTTTTATTTTACTCACTTTTGCCATGCCTTTTTTAATGGTGGGACTTATGGCTGTCATTATATTTTTGAATCTTGCCAACTCAGAAACTAACAATATTGCTGTTGTAGATGAGAGCGGATTGTTTTATAATTCTTTTGAGTCTAACGAGAATAATCATTATTACTTTTACCCGAAAGAAGAATTAGGCTCTTTAAAAGATACCATTTCTAATAGTAAATATTTATCGGGAATATTAGTAATTCCTCCAACTGATACAACATTTAACAGTCTGAAAAAGGGAATTCAATTTATTTCTAATAAAAATGTGGGGATTTCTTTGATTCCGTCTTTACAAAACAAAATCGAAAATAGATTAGAAGCACTGAATTTAGAGAAAAAAGGAATAAGTTCAGAAGATTTAGAAAAAGCTAAAGTAAACGTAAATATAGATGTAGAACAGGAGTTTAACGGGGAAATAAAACAGACCAATCAAACTAAAGAAGGGGTAAAATCAGTACTTTCCGGAATATTGATGTATGCTACTTTTATGTTTATCATGATTTACGGCGTACGTGTAATGCGAAGCGTTATAGAAGAAAAAAACAACCGCGTGGTGGAAATTATAATCTCCAGCGTAAAGCCTTTTAATTTAATGATGGGGAAGATTTTAGGAACTACTTTGGTAGCAATTACACAATTTACTATTTGGATTGCAACTATTCTTATTCTTCTTTTATTCTTTCCTCATTTAATGGAAATGTATATAAATAATCCCGGTGGAGAAGCAATGGGAAGTGCAGAAGCCATGTCCTTTCAATCGAATATACAAGAAATAATAGCGGCAATTTTTGAGATGAATATTCCTTTAATCATAGGCGTTTTCTTTATTTATTTCTTTTTTGGCTACTTATTTTACAGTGCTTTATTTGCGGCAATTGGTTCTTCGGTAGAGAGCGATGCAGAAACTCAACAATTTATGTGGTTAGGTATATTACCTTTATCCTTAGGTTTATACGGTTCTATTTCCATTTTCGAAAACCCCGATGGTCCGGTAGGATTTTGGTTTAGTTTGATTCCGTTTACCTCGCCTGTTACCATGATGGCGAGAATTACATTTGGTGTTCCGACTTGGGAATTATTATTGTCTATTTTCTTATTGCTTGGTTCTGTATTTTTAATGGTTTGGTTTGCTTCTAAAATATACCGTGTCGGAATTTTAATGTACGGAAAAAAGACCTCTATCAAAGAGTGGTTAAAATGGATAAGATATTAAAATTATGAACTCTACAACATATAATAAAGTTGCATTAATCACCGGAGCAAGTAGCGGAATCGGGAAAGAATTAGCGAGAATTCATGCTGAGAAAGGCGGAGATTTAGTGGTTATTGCCCGAAGTGAAAATAAATTGATTGAGCTAAAAAATGAACTGGAAAATAAGTTCAATGTTAAGGTCTATATCATTGTAAAAGATTTAACTAAAGAAAACGCTCCAAGAGAAATTTACGAACAAATTCAATCAGAGAATATAAAAATAGATTATCTAATTAATAATGCAGGATTTGGAGGAATCGGAAAATTCAATGAGCGAAATATAAATGAGGATATCACAATGATTAATTTAAATATTGTGGCTTTAACTTCTTTAACTCATTATTTTTTACAGGATTTTGTGAAAAGAAATTCAGGAAAAATATTAAATGTTTCTTCTACTGCAAGTCTAATGCCCGGACCTTTACAAGCGGTCTATTTCGCGACAAAAGCCTATGTAACTTCTTTTAGTAATGCGATTTCTGAAGAATTAAGAGATACAAATATTACGGTTACTAACCTTATGCCCGGAGCTACAGAAACAGAATTCGGAAAAATATCAGGAATGGATAAAACCGATATGTTTAAAACTACTACTGACCCTAAAATTGTTGCAAAAGCAGGATATAACGGAATGCTAAAAGGAAAATTAAATGTAATATCAGGCTTATCTACTTTACAAAAAATAATGATTAAACTAATTCCTTTTACACCTAAGAAAATTGTTTTATCCCAAATAAGAAAAGGACAAGAAGTGAAGTGATTTTTTAATTAAAGTATAAGGTTACAACCAAAAAACTATATAAATTAGTTAGAGTTAGTTTTTCTTACAAATAAGGAAAACTAACTTGTTTAAATGGATTTATAAAAGTTATCCATTGAGTAGTTTTCAAAGTTTTTCCATCTGTATTCATGGGTGTAAATCTAACTTTATATTTATTATCTCGGTTTTTATAAGAAAAACCAAATCCCCCGGCACACATTCCATGTCCCACTCCTAATTTTGCTTCAGAGCTTATTAAATAATAAGTAGATTTCTTATTTGTGGCTAAATCTACTAATTCAGTTTTATACCAAACCTCTGAAGAGTTATTCTTATTTTCTATCTCAAAGTTTGCATAAACACTAGGACCACAACCATAATGAATAACTTCTGTATCTTTAAATTTAATACTTAACCTTGAATTTAATGGCTTTGTAAACTCCTCGTCGGTCGTTTCCCAAAAGACATCTTCGTTATTTTTTGTATCTATATTATATCTTTTCAGTTGAGTTATCTCTATTTCTGTTAGATTTTCCCACTTTAAAAAATATTTCGTATTCGGCTTTAATCTTTCTATTGGTTTAAAAATAGCTTGACTTAAACCATAACCTTTATAAATATTTAAACACTTTAAGTCTATCTTTTCTCCTGTTTCTGTTTCTAAATAAACTTTTCTTTTATTAAAAGTTTTTATTACTTCCTGCCCCCATCCATATCCCTCAATAATAAACATTGAGTTTAAACTAACTTTAGTATTTTCAGGGTAAAATGACATATCCGTAACACCGCATTCAGCATAGGTTAATTTAATTGTCAGTACAAAAATTATTAATAATATCTTTTTCATTTGATTTAGTTTTAAATATTTCTAAAGACCATATTAATTTATAAGACTTTAAACCCCTAATGTACAAACTTTTAATTAAATATGCACTTATAAAAGAAAAACCTCCCAATAATGGAAGGTTTTATATTATTTTATTAGATTAATAAATTATTTCTTATGATTTAATATTGATTTAGGAACTCCGGCTTTATTTACTAAAATTGCAGTAGTTTTATAACGCACATAATTTTTAGTTACATAAATATATCCTTTTTGGTCGTTACTTGCTCCCCAAGAGTTTTTAACGATATAATAATCAGTCCCGTCTTGGTCTTTTGCTAAGCCCACGATATGCATTGCGTGATCATCAGTAGTTTCATAAAGATCGAAGGCTTCTTGTCTTATTTCCGGTGTAATAGTTTTTTCCGGTTTAGGACCGTTAAACATTTCTTTTCTTTGCTTATCAGTCATATCAGCATAATCTACTTCCGGAACATAAGCTACTCCATTTACCCAGCTAAAGTATTTTTCGGTAACATCTGCTGCCCATCCTACTGTGTATCCTTTATCTAAGGCATAGTCTATAGTTTTCACCATGTCTTCCATTGGCACATTATACGCATAATCGAAACTCCAGTTGTCCGGAACTGCCATAAATACATCGGTGTATTTTGGTTGATCTTCATAAGATACCATTTCGATATAATCTTTAGCATCCAACCCTACTACTTCTTTTGCAAATGTCTTTGGTGTATATTTTTTCCCATTATAAATGAAAGTTTCCGGCACTTTTCCTAAATAAGAATCTAAAGCTGCTGTAAAAGCTTTTTGCCAATTTGGAGTTAGTCTTTTACTTTTTACTATTCCTTTTAAGAAGCCCTCTAAACCTGCTTGCATTTCTGAGAAATCATTTGTATCTGATCCGTAATTTAATCCGTCATAAACTTCTTGTGGTAAAGCCCCATATTTTTCATACGCATTTATTACATCATGTAATTCTCCTCCGTCTCCCCAGCTTACATTTCCATGCATACGTACATAGTTTTTAGCTTTTTCTATATAAGTATTTCTCGCAGTATATATCTCAGCTAAATCTACCGGTTTTTTACCTTTTTTGATCATTTCTGCCTCTAAGAAAGAGTTTCCTGAATAACTCCAGCAAGTTCCACTTCTTCCTTGATTCTTAACTTCTGTAGATTCTATAATTTTTACCGGAGTAAAAATAAATCCATTGTCAAGGCTTTTATTATTCTTTAATGCATTAATTAAATCGTCTTGTGCATGTAAACTTACAGTAGCTCCAAGCACTAAAGCCATAATTACTTTTTTCATACTTTCATTTTAATTGTGGTAAAGTTATTAATTATATACTATTTATACTAAATTTTTTCTGTTTTATTTATAGAATCACGTATTATCGCTTAGATTTTAGATTATCACCGTCATTTTTATGTAAATAAGAAAATACAATTGTAGATAAAACTGTAATTAAACCTACACTTATAAATGTTAATCTAAACGCCCAATGCATTGAATTTTGTGCAAACCACTCTCTTCCTTGGAAAAACCTTAAAATCGCTAAACCTATTGCTATTCCAAAACCAAAAGATAATTGCTGATTTACAGACAATAAGCTATTTCCACTACTGGTTTGGTAATTTCTTAAATTTGCAATTGCAATAGAGTTCATAGCAGTAAATTGTACAGAGTTGAAGATACCTATCATGATTACAAGCGGTATAAAAACATAAATACTACTTTGCTGAGACGGAATGGCTAAAAGCATCATTAAAACACCCAAAACCAATGTATTATACAATAATACTCTACGATATCCAAATCTGTTTAAAATAGGCACTACAGCGGGTTTTGTCAACATAGATGAAAGTGCCATTGGAGCAATTATCCAACCGGAAACAACTGCGGATTGCTTATAATCTACTTGCATTAATAATGGTATAAGTAATGGCAATGAGCTTATTCCTAATCTACACGCCAAATTGCCGATTAATCCTACTCTAAATGTTCGTACTTTTAATAAACTTGTGGGGAATAAAGGATTTACTTTTCTCTTAGCATGGTAATGATACAATGGAAGAAATAAAAAACCTACAATTAAAAAGGTTAAACCGTATATAAAATAAGGCTTATCTGTAATTATTTCTAATCCTATGGATAATAAAACTGAGGCTAACCCAAAGATTAAAAAACCTTTAAAATCTAATTTCTGTTTTCCTACATAAAAATCAGGCATGTATTTAATTCCTAATAGAACTCCTGCGATAGCTATTGGTATATTAATTAAAAAAATCCAATGCCAACTTAAATAATCAACTAAATATCCTCCGACCAAAGGCCCGGCAATAGGTCCTATTAATGCAGGAATCACAGCATAATTCATGGCTACAACCAGTTCATTTTTATTATAGGTTTTTATTAATGCCAATCTTGCCACAGGAGTCATTAATGCACCTCCCAATCCTTGAATAATTCTCGCAAAAACTAAAAAGTTTAATGAGTAACTTAATGCACAAAGTATTGACCCTAAAGAGAATATAACCAACGAAAGTATAAATATCTTTTTCGTCCCGAATTTATCTGCCAAAAAACCACTAATGGGTATAAACAAAGCTAACGTAATTACATAACTTATAATAGCTGATTGCATATTTAACGGCGATACCCCTAAATCTCTTGCCATAGAAGGAAGTG
Source organism: Weeksellaceae bacterium TAE3-ERU29 (assembly GCA_019218445.1). Classification (GTDB taxonomy): domain Bacteria; phylum Bacteroidota; class Bacteroidia; order Flavobacteriales; family Weeksellaceae; genus Ornithobacterium. Next base: position 105,570 of record JAHUUM010000005.1, read on the forward strand.
CAGTGTTTAGGATAGTAGAATCTAACATCTGCATGAATATGGCAGTTGCCAATATATAGGGTAAAAATTTCTTTATTATATCAAGCTCTCTTTCTGAGTATCTACTTTGCATTTGCTTTAATATTGAATGTGAGTTTGCACAAAAATCAAACCTATTTTTATTAAAATAATAAAAATTGGAATTTATAATATTTTCTTTTTTTTACATAAAAAAAAAGCCCGCTGTATAGCGAGCTTTAAATAATTATTTATTATTTACTATAACTTTTCTAAGTTAATCCAAACATCCGGATCACTTATACTTGTTAACTTCATTTTTGTTGGATTCTCTTTATCATCCAATTCCACTTTAAACTCTCCTATTAATAAATTAAGTGTAGAGTTTAACCCTATAAAATCCCAATATTGTGTAGGACTATCTTTTAATATTATTATATTATCCGGATTAGTAGTGGCTTTAAAAGTAAGATTATAACCTATAGGGAAAGGATTTCCACCTAATTTTATATATATACTATACTGCCCATTACCTAATGTAAATATAGGATATAGATCAAACCTACCAGGGAATTTTTGCTTATGCTTTTCTGCATCTGCATTCCAAGTATCTCTTACTTTTTCTGAAGCATTATCAGGACTAATAACTACTGATCCCCATAAAGTGGGTCCAACAAAGTTAATTGGAGGATATAATAATTTTATCTCCATATCTCCTTTTTCAGAAATCATATTTTTCTGTTCTTTATTTAAAACAAACTCTTGGAGTTTCTTGCCTTTTATTTCTAAAGGCTCATACAAACGTATCCCTTTATCTGTATAAATATATGCTATACTTTTTTTATCATTATCTTCTTTACCGTAAATAAAAGTAATCTTACTACTTGACTTATCTACATCAATCGAAGTATTATCAAAAGTACCAACAAAAGAAGCATATTCTAACATTTCCTTAATTTCTTCAACTTTCTGAGTATATTCTTCAGGAGTTTGTTTCATTTTAATTAACCTCATATAATTTCCGGTTCTACGCCCTTTAAGATTAATTGTATCTCCTTCTTGACCTAAGATTAAAAACTCAAAGTCTCCCTGAGCTCCTCCCGGAGAACTAGCGGAAGGATTTGCATATAAATGAAGTAACTTATTGTAAGTATTAAAGCTAATAACATTCCCACCTCTATTTATTACTGAGTAATAAGAAGTTTCAGTATCTGTAGATCCTTCCATTTTTGCTATTACTTTACCATCCTTGAATTTCAAGTAATAATTTATTCCTCCATAACTCTGATCAGGATGAGGAAAGTATTGAAATAACCAGTTTTGATCTTGGTCTTCTAAAGTTTTTTGATATGCCTCTCTACTTTTTTCTAATCTTGTAGATGCCGGCTCATCAAATAAATCGTCTTCTATATTTGAACAACTAAATGTTATAGTTGCCAATATAGATAGTATTATAAATTTATGTATTCTTGTTTTCATTATTTTATTATTTTAATGAATTTATATCTAATTGATCTATTTTAGATGCTCTTTTTTGAATTTCATCTCTCAAATCATTCAAATTTATTTCCCAAGTCTTTTGCATATAGTCAATAACTATTGCAATTTTTTGTTCTAATATTCTTTTCCCCGGTTTATCTCCATTTTCTCCTGCAGCTGCATTTAATGTTTTCTGCCATCTTTCAGGAGAGTAAGTAAGATAGTGAGCTATTAATTCTACAAAATCTTCATTAGCATCTTTTGTTGAATAGTCTGAAATAAAACCTGCTTCTAAAGATGAACGTTCTTTCCACTCAGTATTCCAAGAATCTCCTACATAATCTTTTGCTGAGATTCTTTTAAAATCAGGAGAATATTCTACTGTTTGATGCAGAATATGTGAAAATTCATGATATATAGTTCTAAAATGTCTATCATATAATTCTTCTACTTTTTTTACGTCTAAAGCATTCACATTATATAATGAAAATTGTACACCATTTTCTGCTAATCCTAATTTTACAGTTCCATTTGGGTTATAAGCTCCTGATCCTATTAACAGAATATATTTAGGACCATACTTCTCTAAGAAACCTTCTGGAGTATGTTTTTTATAAGGGTCTAAAAATAAATACTTTATGATGTTTGCCATCTGTACAGATTTTTCATAAGACGTAGGCACTACATAATCAATTTGATCAGTTTTTGTATCATCATACTTATAAAGAAGTCTAATATTATAAGGATTTGTAAAATTTTCTTTAATCCATTTATCTAATTCCGTTTGTTGATCCGGAGTTCCTTGTATAACACTTTCATCTTTTAATTCCTCTTCTCTATTACAAGAAGAAAAAACTATCAAAAATGATGAAAGTAAAAATGTTATTTTAAATATTGTTTTCATGTTTTTTATTTTTTGTTATTATCTTGGGTTAGGTTCAAACCCTGCCTTTATCACATTTTGAGGTATTTGAATAGCTCTTCTCGGATCATCTACTTTTAAGAAATCCTTATGTTCTACAATTACAGATCCATTTGTTCCTAATAAACGTCTAGAAATTTCTATTCCGTAACGTTTAATGTCAAACCAACGTAATCCTTCGTGTAATGTTAACACTCTTCTACACTGCAACACTGCATGTATTAAGTTCTCTTGTGTACCTTTCTCTACTGTAAATTTAGGATGTAACATTTTTTTCTGTGTTGGTTGATCATAAGTATAATATGGCATATTATTATAGAAGTTATTGATACTTTCTACTGTTACATTTTCTGAAACTTTACAGAAGTTTTTTGCCCAAAGATTTAAATCTGATGCCGCTTCATTATACTTTTTCTGCATTACTCTTGCTTCAGCTCTTACTAATAATGTTTCGTCTGTTGTAAACATAACTTCTCCTGTATGTGCGAAACCTATTCCTGCTACCGGATCTGTATATTCAAAAAACTCCGGTATATTAAAGAAAGTAGTATTATTATATGGAGCTACCGCAGTAAATATACCTAAATGATAATTAGTTCCACCTGCTCCATAAAATGTATTTACTTTTATAGTCTCAGTCTCTGCCGGTAAAGCATGATGATGAAATCTAATATTTCTTCTACCATTCCAATAAAATCTTCTTGATCTTAGGGAATTCATGTCATTTACCATCAAATTAGCTATTCTTTTACTACTTACATATTCTCTTGGAACCTCATCATATTGCTCATAATTTCCTGAGCCTAAATCTGCCCAATCTTTAAGAACTGCAGAAGGGTTATCTCCTAATACAACTGTTGCATATTGCTCTGCTTTATCCCATTTTCCATAGTATAAGTAAAACCTTGCGGCAAACGCATTAGCTGCCTTTTTATTAAAATGAAATTTAGGTTGTTGATATAGTTTATCATTTATTAAAGGAAGCCCTGCTAATAAATCTCTTTCTATCTTTTCATAAACGGCTGCCACACTTTCTCTTTTATAAGTAGGTTCTAATGTTTTCTCAGAATCTTCCATATAAGTAATACCTAAATCTGTTTTACTTGTAGCATCATTATAATGTTTTGCAAAAACATTTACTAATACAAAATGTGCATAAGCTCTAGCTACTAATGCCTCTCCTTTCTCCGCTGATAAATCTTCTTTACCTTCAAGTTCAGTTATAGCACTTAATGCAGCATTTGCATTAGCAATCGCTTCATACATTCCTCCCCACAAATACTCAGGAGTATCTTGATCTGTACCATTAACATCTTGCCAATAGAACATATTGTAATCATCATTATCCCAATCTACATTATCTCCTAAATCATCAATATTATCAGAAGACAGCTCCGTTAATAGTGCAAATGAGCTTCTGCTATAAGCAGATACTAAAATTTTTCCTATTTTTTCTTTAGAATCTAATTGAGTTCTTCTATCAGGATTCTGATCTAAGAAATCATTACAAGAAGTAACTAATACTGCTAATAGAAAAAATGTTATTTTTATATATTTATTTTTCATATTTTTTATTTATTTTATTATAGTCCTACTCTTAAAGTAAAAGTAAATTGTTTAGCCATAGGTACGGCTACACCTCCTGAATTAAAGAACTCAGGGTCCTGACCGTTCAATTTTTTATCTGCATATAATAAGAATAAGTTTGTTGCTTGTACTCTTAATGATAAATGTTTCAACTTAAATCTTTCTAATATAGGCTTTTGAAAATCATACCCTAAGGAAACTTCTTTTAATCTAATAAAATCTCCTTTTGCTACTCTTTCTGTTGAATAGTCATAAGCGTTATATCCTCTTCCTAATCTTGGGGTGTTATTATTCTGACGAAGAATAGATATTATAGGAATATTTGTAACTTTCTCATCTCCTGCTTTTACCCATCTATTCTTAAATTCTCTTGGCATAGCATCTAACTCAGAATAACTACTTCTAAAGAACGGATCCAATCTCACTACATTTCCGAATGAATAAGTTAAGAATACATTCAGTTTAAATCCTTTGTATCCAAAAATGTTACCTATACTTCCTATATCTGTAGGGTCTATAGATCCTGAATATTTTAACAAGTCTAACTTCTCAATTTCTTGGAAATTATGATCTGCTATTGTTACCACTCCTTCTGTATTTAAAAACTGAGGTAATCCTTCATCATTTAATCCTATAAACGGAATAGAAAAAAGTCCTCTTACCGGATAACCCACTTTTGTAAATCCTGAACCGGATACTAATTGAATCAACCTTTTATTATTTTGTAACTTAGTTACCTCGTTTTTGATATGAGAGTAAATAAAACTTGTTGTCCAAGAGAAATCTTGTGTTTTTATATTTAATGTAGATAATGATAAATCCACTCCACTTGATTTCATTTCAGCTACGTTTCCTAATTTTCTTACTACACCACCAATTCCTTGTGTATCAACAGGCCCAATCAAATCGAAGTTATTTCTTCTATACCAATCTACATTTAAGTTTATACGATCATTTAAAAATCCTAATTCTGCTCCTAAGTTTAACTCTGTTTTCTTCTCATAAGTCAACTCCGAGTTTTCTAAACCTGCAATATATAAAGCACCTTCTTGTACATCTGCATCGTGTCTCCAAGGGGTTGCACTTCTAATTACAATCGCAGAGTTTGATGCAGGACCTCTATCTGCTGTTAAACTGTAAGATACTTTTAATCGTAAGTTAGATAATGTAGGTCTTAAAGGTTCAAAAAATTCTTCATCTTTAACACTCCATAATCCTGCTACATTCCATGTTGGCAACCAACGAGCTACTCTTGATTTTCCTAACTGGTTAGACCCTTCATAACGAAGTGTTCCGTTTAATGTATATCTATTATCATAAGAGTATGTAGCATTTGCAAAGAAAGCTAAATTTCTATTGAATGTGTTTTCTATACCATAGTATTGCCCTCCTTCTTCTTTTAATTTTTTAAATATTTTATAATCAAAGAATGGTACTTCACCTCTTGAGTATTGCAATCCATAACCTCTATTCCATGTATAGTGTCTATCTACTGCTGTAGCTTCCGAACCAAAAAAAGTATTAATTGTATGGATATTGTTTATTTTAGTATTATACTGTAATGTTCCACGGAAATTATAAGATAAAAATTCATTTAATCCCATTCTATAAATACCTCCTTCCGGAAGAACTATCTCTTTTGGTTGAAATCTTTTATCAGGGTCATTATATAAATAAGGGTTTCTATCTCTTATAATAGTAGGTTCATCTATTCTATAAGCCATTGCTTGGTTAGAAAACTCTGTGATATGATGTTCTGTTTTCGCACTATTGTAGTTAACGGCTCCTAAGAATCCTGCTGTTAATCCTTTAAATATATCCCATGTTAATTCCCCTTGGAATTTAAGGTTTGCTACATTAACATCCATATAGTTATTATCTAACTCGTGTAAAATATTAAACGGAGCATAGTTTCTTGTATAAAATTCATCTGCATCTAAAACACGTGATGTATTTAATGCATAAGAATATGGGTTTATATCAAAATCTCTTTTAACTGCACCATTTACAACATCTACATCTCTAGATAACGTTCCGGGAGCTTTTTGTTTTCTATAAGCTCCTGTACTAATAATATTTAATTTTAAATCATCAAGAATTTTATAAGAAGCATTAAAGTTTGCTGTATATCTATTAACACTACTTGCTTTAGTCCATCCCGGATCATTCATTAAACTTAATGATGCATAATAAGTTGATTTATTACTACCGGAAGATATACTTACTGAGTGATTTTGCATTAAATTATTATTGAATAATCTCTTAAACCAATCTGTATTTCTTCTTTCCGCAGCACGTAAATAAGCTATTTTTGCTTCTTCTGTATTATCAAAAGCAAATGTCTTTGTATCTAAGTCATATTGATTTAATCCTTGAAACATTTTACCATAAACTCCTACACTTGAACCTCCTGCTAAAGTAGCATAGTTTAACCAACCAGCTCTATCTAACTCTTGATAAACATCCATTTGTTCTTGAGAGTTCATTATATTAAAGTTCGCATAATTAGGAATTAACCTATTAGTGTACTCTGCTGTATAGTTAAATGAACTAACTCCTGCTCTACCTTTTTTAGTTGTAATTACAATTACACCTGCCATAGCTCTTGCACCATAAATAGAAGTTGCAGAACCATCTTTTAAAATATCAAAACTTTCTATATCATCTGAGTTTAATCCGGCAACAGCTGAACTAATTAATGTATTAGGGTCCCCAGATGCTAAATCATCTGCACTTACGTCTACCGGATCTTCTAAAACAACCCCATCTACTACCCAAAGTGGTTTTGAACTACCTAATATTGAAGTAGCTCCACGTATTCTAATTTTAGGAGCAGAACCAAATGTTCCGGAAACATTCTGTACAGAAACTCCGGCAGAACGCCCTTCTAAACTTCTACTGACATCAGGTACTCCACCTAATTTGATATCATCAGCATTTAATTTATCTGCGGCTCCTGTAAATAATCGTTTATCTGTTTTAGTAATCCCTGTAGTCACAATTTCTTCTAATTGAACTCCAGACTTTAAAACTATGTTAATTACAGATGTCTTTGAGCTAACTTGTTTTTTTTCATTATTAAACCCAATATACTCCACCACTAACTTATCTCCCGGATTTGCTTTAATTTCATACAAACCATTCTCGTCTGTATAAACTCCTTTATCAGACCCTTCTATATAAACATAAGCGTCTAATAACGGAAAGCCTTTCTCATCCGTAACTTTCCCTGTAATCTCTTTCTGTTGTGCTTGCAGTAAACTTACTGAACACAAGAAGAAAGAAAAAATCCATAAAATTTTACTCCTCATATAATTTTTATTTAAAATTAGTTTACAAAACTAACAAAGTACTTCCATAAAAAAAAATATTAATGTTAATAATTTAATGAAAAATAACATTTTTATTAAATTTATTTCAATTATAAATTATAATAACCTTAACTATCCCCCTATATCAATATGATATTGATAATAACAAAACAATAAATGACTAAAATAATTAACATTAGAAAAATACATCCACTAAAAATAGTTTGATTTAACAGACTAATTTAATTATTAAATATACTATTTTTAAAGTTATTCTCTTTAAGTATAAGATCTCTTTGCTTTAGTCTTTGTTTATAGGGTTCTACCTCTTCCTCCAACAAAGCAGAAAGAGATAAATAGTTTTTTGTCTGATAATATGTTTTAAATTTTTGAGTATCTTGTCCTTGCACAAAAATTAAAAATTGCTCTATTTCTGTTTCCGGAAGGTTTAAATAAGTTACAAAAAAGTCTTTCCCGAGAAAATCTCTTACATTATTAATAGTAGCCATATATTTTTCATACTCTCTTAAATTCTCCATATTTCTATAATAACCACTTAATATTTTATAAACAGCTTCTACATTTAAGGTTAGTAATGAAGGTAAAAGGCTGGCTCTCTTTTCTTCAGGTTTTATATCTAAAACTTTTATGTCTATCCCTAAACTGGCATATAATTTTTCTTTTGTATCATCTTTTGGAACAGTTCTTACATCTTTTTTAATAAATCCTGTAAGCTTAGGCTTCACTACAAGTTCTTCTAATTTAATTTTCTCCATATTCATATGAATTACCAAATCAGGATTATTAAGTGCCCAAGAATTTACGACGAAATTTCTTTCTTGTAAGAAACTTCCGCTAAATATTATAGTATCATTTTCCTGTGCCTGAATATTAAAATGTCCTACTATATCCGTAGTTGTATATATATTTTGAGTTTTATTTAAAACATGAATATTCTCCGGATTAACATCCTCAAAATCTATAACTACAGTTCCTTTTATACTTTGCTGAGCAGAAGTAATTCCAAATAATAAAATTGGAAAGAGCTTTAAAAAGTATTTATTTAGCATATACTATAATATTGTTGTAAATAAACGAAAAAAATACTAACCTTAAATAGTTTTAACATTTTTTATCCTTTTAAAGTAGTTATCTCAGTATTATTAAAAAATAAAAAAAGAGCTAAAATAGCTCCTTTTCTCTCAATGTTTATTTATAATTTTAATTACTTAAATCTACAAACTCAGAAACTCTACTTCCTGTTTTTATCACTTTATTATTTTTATCCACTAATATAAAAGTAGGCGTCCCATTTATTCCGAACTCTTTTATTACCGGACTATCCCATTTCAATAAATCACTGTAATTATACCATCCTGCATCTTTTACCCATTCTTCGTAATCATTTTTATTTAAATCTACAGCAAATGCAACAATCTCTCCACCTGACTTTTTAAAACCTTTATAAAACTCTTTTACAAAAGGCATTTCTCTTTTGCAGTGTCCACACCATGAACCCCAGAATAATATCAACTTTTTATCGGCTTTAATATCATATAGACTCTTTTTACCTTTTACCGCTTTATCGAAAACAATATTAGGAACTTTTTTTCCTACTTGTATATTCTTATCTCCTTGTAATAATTGCTTCAACTCCGGAGTGATTTCACAAGTTAAAGATTCAGCTCTACTTTTATATTCTTTAGCTACATCCTTAAAGTTACTTCCTTGCAACATATTTATAACAGTAAGTAGTATAGACTGAGCTCTAGCGGTCTCCTCTCCTACTTTATCCAAAAGCTGATCTACGGAACTTTTTAAATTTTCTTTTGCTCCTTCTAATGTCTGAGCTCCTTTTACAGAGTTAGACAAATATTGTGTAACAAACGGTTGTAAAAATCCAAAAGACTCCATTTCTATACCATCATTTGCCAAATGATTTAAAATCTCTTTTTTTACTTCCTCAGGTTTTGTACTATTTGCATAAGTATCCAAAAGTTGCTGAGTATTTAAATAATAATTTAAATTACTGTTTTTTATCTCAACAGGCTTAAGATTATTTATTCTTTGTTTTTCCTTTACTATTGCCTCATAAAAAGGTTGTCCTGAATTATAAAAGCTCTCTAAAGCAGATAACATATTATCTCTTATATCTAAATAAGCCTTGTACTCATTATATTTTGCTAATGCCTGGTTTACTTCTCCCTTTTTAAAATCTATCTTTTTAATAGGATCATTTACATTTAAAGTGAAATCTATATCAGAGTTATCACTTATTAACTGATAAGCGTTATTTCCCAATTCTATATGCATTAAACCATTATAAGCAAAAGGGACTTTATACATGAACTTTCCATTTTTATCTGTTTCTACTTTAGTTAAAAACTTTATTATGCCGTTATCATAAACTCTTAAGATAACCGGTTTTTGCTCATAGTTTTTTAATTCACCTGCAACATTAAACTGTGCTTGTCCCATAAAAGAGACTAACAAAACAGCTGCTAAAAATATTCTTCTCATTCTTTTTAATTTTTGCATGAAAGATATTACAAAAAAAGCACCATCTAACAGATGATGCTTTTTAATTTTATGTTAAAAGCTGATTATGCTTTTTTTAAACTTAACTTTTTATATGCTATTACACCTACAGTTAATAACACTGCTGCTATAATTAATATAATCTCGTTAGTATCTATTGGTGTTCTATTAGGGTGACCTCCAGGTCCAGGCGCTCCAGGACCTGATTGAGCTAAACCTAAAAACACATTACTTAACAATAATATCGATAATAATCTTAGTTTATTTTTCATAATTTATAATTTTTATTTTATAATCTTTTTAGTTACAACTTTTCCGTTATCTCCAACGATTTTAATTATATATACAGATGCATTTCCTACAACCGGTACTATATAATCATTAAAAGTGTTTACTCCTTTATCTACATTAATTAACTGACCGGAAATACTATAAACAAATACATCAGCTCTTTGCATTTCTTTATCAAATCTAACTTTATAAGTATTTTGATCTTTAAATACTACAGTTGTATCTGCATACTCTTCTGTTATATCTTTAGTAACTTCTTGTGTAGGAAGTGCTGCCCAATATAATATAAATCTATCTTTATCTGTTCCGTTTATATTAAAAGTATATGAGAAATTCTCATCTATCTTTATAACTTTTCCTTCTTTTTTATCTTCAAAATAAAAACTGTTTTTATTATTTAATAAGTTTTTATTCAATCTTGCTTTAAATGTATATTCTCCCTTTCCATTTTGGAATACTAAATGTATAGGTTTTGCAATATACTTATCTTCATTTACACCGTTAATATAAGTTTTATTTTTAGCAAAAGCTTCATTTACTGTACCATTCTCATTTTCTTGTAATGTATAAATACCTGTCAATTCATCATTCAATGTATGATCGTAAATTTCCTTTCCTTTTGCCTCAACCGGTAATGCTTCATAAACATTAGATGCAACTACATAAGTTTTCACACCTGTAAAATTATTATTGGCATCATACAAATCTAAACCTACTTGTTTTATTTCTGCTCTTTGTGTATTAGATTTAGCGAAGACTGAATTAATAAATGCCCCTTGAGCTGTTGCAGGCTTATTAAAAGTTTTCATAGCATCATCAAATGTAAAAGTAACATTTTCAGGCATAGAATTATTCATTTTAACTGCAAAAGTTTGGAATGGGGCAACAAAACCTAAATTCTCGTCTCCAGCTCCTTGTCCAGTCATAGCTCTAAATTCCCCCCCATAAGAACCTGAAACATTACTTCCTACTTCATTCGTATCAACATTATAATCTTGATGTCCATATTGTACTAAAGCATCTAAATTATCCCAAAACTGTGAGTTTGCAGTAGAACTTGCAATATTAATATTCGAAGTATATGGATTGCCTAAATTATATACTCTCAATCCAAAATCAGTAGTTTCAACACCATTACTATTAACATCGGTATAATAATTAGCCCAACCTGCAGGTAAAGCTGTAGCAAAGTCTATAATATATGAACCATAAGCTTCTCCATACTCATTTACTCCTATATTTTTATTATCTAATACAGATGCTGAAGTATCACCAACTCTTTTATATTTGTTTTCAAGTGTATTATATCTTTTTAAAGTAACAGAAACTTCATTTTTCACAGGAGTTCCTTTAATTGTCTTTGGATTACTTAAATCTAACTTACCTGCTTTAGATAAATCACTGTTATTTATAGCATAATATTTACCATTTGCTTCTTCTGTTCCAAATTGATAATTACTTGCCAAATGAGTATATTGATATTTATCATTGTCCCAAATAAATAATGCATTATTAGGAACTCTATTACCATCCCATCCATAAGCACCAGAAGTATACCCTCCAAAAGCTTGATTCGCATTAAGCGATAAATCCTCAACTATATTCTGTGCTGTTACATTTGTATAAGGGATAGAAATTGGATAAAAGTTGAATCCACTTTTAAACTTTAAGGTAGATGCTATCTGCCCAACATTTACATTAGTTACTCCATTATTAATAATTAACTGTCCATAATTACCTGTACTTGGCAATTCATTAACAAAATTATCTCCAGTAGAGTTTTCATTAGTTAGTTTTTCTGTAATTTTAATATTACCTTCATTGGATACTTTCTTAGATGTATCCGTATAATTAGCGACTTTCATTTCGCCTCCTACATAAAGTGTAGTTCCTGTTTTCACTTTTACGCCTGTATTACTTGCAACACTCATTGTGGCTTGGGCTTGTAGCGAAAGTACTGCAAAAACACTTGATAATAAAAATAGATGTTTTTTCATAGTTATTTAAATTTCTTATAGTTATTCTTTGGGGTCAAAGATAGTAAACATTTAACAATCTGTGAAATATTTTCTACTTTTTCCTGAAATATTTTATTATTTAACATTTAGATATATTAAACAGTTACTATCAACGACCTTCTCCAAAGTAAATTTTATTATAATTCCAAGGCTCTTTTTATACTTGCTTCATCATTTCCTCCCATTAGGATTTCTGCCGGATTTTCTACCGCTTCTTTCACTGCCACTAAAAATCCTACTGATTCTCTTCCATCAATTACTCTATGGTCATAAGATAAAGCAACATACATCATAGGAGCAATAGCAATTCCTCCGTTTTTCACAATTGGACGCTCCACTATATTATGCATTCCCAGAATTGCTGATTGTGGCGGATTAATTATTGGTGTAGACATCATAGAACCAAAAACACCTCCATTTGTAATTGTAAATGTTCCTCCGGTCATTTCATCTATAGAAATTTTTCCATCTCTTACTTTTATGGCTAAATCTTTTATATTCTGCTCAATTCCTCTGAATGTAAGCATTTCTGCACTTCTTACAACAGGTACCATTAAACCTTTTGGTCCGGAAACCGCTACAGAAATATCCATAAAATCATAAGATATTTTATAATCTCCGTCTATCATAGAGTTTACATCAGGATACATTTGTAATGCTCTTACCACTGCTTTTGTAAAGAATGACATAAAACCTAAACCAACACCGTGTTTTGCTTTAAACTCGTCTTTATATTTTTTTCTTAATTCAAAAATAGCAGACATGTCTACCTCATTAAAGGTAGTTAGCATAGCCGTTTCGTTTTTAGCACTTACTAATCTCTGTGCCAACTTTCTACGTAACGAAGAAAGTTTCTTACGTTCTGTTCCTCTATTGGCATAAGAAGGAGCAGAGCCCATTGCCGGAGTATAACTTTCAGCGTCTGCTTTAGTTATTCTACCATCTTTTCCTGTTCCTTTAACTTCTTTAGCGTCTATATTTTTTTCTGCTAACACTTTTTTAGCTGCAGGAGAAGCTGTTCCTGTGGCATAAGTTTCTTTCTCTTTTGAAGTTTCTTTTACTTCTTCCTTTTTAGGTTCCTCTTTTTTAGGCGCTTCTTGTGCTTTCTCCTTACTCTCTCCTTGTGGTTTATCAGCACTCATATCTATCAGGCAAACTACTTGCCCTACCTCTACTACATCACCTTCTTCTGCTTTTAATGTAATTATTCCACTTTCTTCTGCAGGAAGTTCTAATGTTGCTTTATCTGAATCTACCTCTGCTATTGGCTGATCTTTCTCTACATAATCACCATCTTTTACTAACCAAGAGGCGATTTCTACTTCTGTTATAGATTCTCCGGGAGAGGGAACCTTCATTTCTAATATACTCATTTTTATTTTTTTTATGCGTTAAGGTTAAATACTTTTTGAATAACTCTTTCTTGATTAATACTCCATCTTTTAAATGATCCTGATGCCGGAGCAGCACTCTCTGAAGGTGATATTACCTCCCAAGGCAATTCTCTAAATTGTCTTAAAATATAAGACCAAGCTCCCATATTTTCGGGTTCCTCTTGTGCCCAAATTAAAGAGTTTTGATTTTTATATGATTTAATAATTTTGTTTAATTCTTCTTTATCTACAGGATATAACTGCTCTAAACGAACAATTGCTACATCCTCAATATTATTCTCTCTTCTGTACTCGTTTAAGTCATAATACAATTTACCGGTACAGAACACAAGCCTTTTTACTTTCTCTTTTTTTACCACCTCATCATCAAGGATTGGCTTGAACTCTCCTTCTGCTAAATCCTCTATAGTAGACTTTACCTCAGGGTGTCTTAATAAACTTTTAGGAGTAAAAACAATCAATGGCTTTCTAAAATCAGTAAGCATTTGCCGTCTTAATAAATGATAGAAATTTGCAGGCGTTGTACAATTTGCCACAAACATATTTCCATTGGCACATAATTGCAAGTAACGCTCTACTCTTGCCGAAGAATGCTCTGCACCTTGTCCCTCATATCCGTGAGGTAACAACATTACAATCCCGTTTTGCATTTTCCATTTATCTTCTGCCGCAGAAATGTATTGATCGATTACTATTTGAGCTCCATTAGAGAAATCGCCAAACTGAGCTTCCCAAATAGTTAATGTTTTAGGTGCCGCCATTGCATAGCCATAATCAAAGCCTAAGACTGCATATTCCGATAAAAGAGAATTGTAAATCTGCATTTCTCCTTTTGCATCTTTTATATTATTTAATAAAATGAATTCCTCCTCAGCTTCTTCTGTTTTTACAACGGCGTGTCTATGGGAAAAGGTTCCTCGCTCTACATCTTCACCCGAAACTCTTACGTTAAAGCCTTCACTTAATAAAGTTCCGTAAGCTAAAAGTTCTGCCATACCCCAATCAATTGAGTTTTCCTCAAAAAGCATTTGGTTCCTTTGCTCGTAAAGTCTTACTACTTTTCTTATAAACTTCTTACCCTCCGGTAAAGTTGTAATCGTGGAGGCTATTTCTTTTAATTTTTCAGTAGAAAATGCCGTATCCACAGATTGTAGCATATTCTCTAACCGTCTTAAATTGAACTCTTCCCAAACCTCAGGCATGAAAGGATCTAATTTATTTTTTTCTATTTTTTTAGACTCCTCAAAATTATTTTCCAGAATATTTTTAAATTCTGTTTCCATTTCTATTAAGAAATCATCTCCAACGACTTCTTCTTTAGCCAAAGTATTTTTATAAATCTCTCTAACATTTAAGTGTTTTGCTATCGCTTTATAAAGCTTCGGTTGTGTAAATCTCGGCTCATCCCCTTCATTATGCCCATACTTTCTATATCCGAGCATATCTATAAATACATCTGCATTAAATGCCATTCTATAATCTATCGCGAATCGCATTGCATGAATTACAGCCTCCACATCATCTGCGTTTACATGTAATACAGGACTTAGAGTGACTTTTGCAACATCTGTACAATAAGTACTTGATCTGCCATCTAAATAATTAGTTGTAAACCCAATTTGATTATTAGTAACAATATGAATTGTTCCTCCGGTTTTGTAACCATCTAACTTTTCCATTTGTACTACTTCATAAATAATTCCTTGCCCCGCTATGGCAGCATCTCCGTGTAGTAAAATAGGAATTACTTTATTGTAGTCTTTATCATAATTTAAATCCGCTTTCGCTCGTGTAATTCCCTCAACAACAGCATCTACTGTTTCTAAGTGAGATGGATTGGGAGCTAAGTTTATTTTAACTTCTTTCCCTTTAGAGGTTTTTGTATAAGTTGTTGAACCTAAATGATATTTAACATCACCATCAAAGAAATCATCATCAAACTCTTTTTTATCAAATTCACTAAAAATTTGAGAATAACTTTTTCTGAAAATATTAGCTAATACATTTAATCTTCCTCTGTGAGCCATTCCTACCACATACTCCTCTGCTCCCTGCTCTACTCCTCGTGTAATTATTTCATCTAATCCGGGAATTATTGACTCAACTCCTTCTCCCGAGAATCTTTTCTGACCAACAAATTTCTTATGTAAAAAATCTTCAAAAGCAGTAGCTTCATTTAATTTATGTAAAATTTGTCTCTTCTCTTCTGTAGACAATTTAGGTTGATTCAAATTTTTATTTAACCAATTTTGGATCCATTCTACAACTTCGGGTTTTCTAATATACATATATTCTATCCCGATAGATTGACAGTACATTTCTTGTAAATGTTGTATAATTTCTTCTAAAGTATGGTTCCCACCCATATCTAAGATATCGCCGGCATCAAATTTTTCTTTTAAGTCCTCTTTTGTTAAACCAAAATTCTCTATATCCAGCGTTGGTTTATAGGTTCTCCTACTTCTTACAGGATTAGTTTTTGTAAATAAATGCCCTCTTGAACGGTAGCCGTTAATCAGGTTTATTACTTTAAACTCTTTTCTAATTTTTTCCGGTATAGATTCATCTATCGTCACTCGTTCAGAAAACTCCTCTTCTGAATAAGATTGTTGTCCAAAGTCAAACCCTTGGAAAAAGCTCTTCCACGAAGGGTCTATACTATCCGGGTACTTTTTATACTTTTCGTATAAATCATCTATATATTCCGCATGAACGGCATTTAGAAATGAAAAGCGATCCATCATTTTTATATGGTTTAATTATATATTTAACAAATATAATTATTTACTAATAATAATCATACTTTTTAAAATTTATATCAATTATAAATAACGATATTATTAACTTTTAAATTTTATTAAATAAAAAACCGCTTCGTTTCTCGAAGCGGTTTGCAATATTATTATTTCTAACTAATTAGAATTGGTATCCAACTCCTACAGAGAATACTCCGTTTTTGAAGTCATTATTTTCTGATATTTTAAGATTTTTAACTTCGTTATTATCTTTATCAAATACATTAGTAAATCCTAAAGCATAACGAGCATCAATAGTGAATCCCATCGGTAATTTATATCCGGCACCTACTACTGCTGAAAAATCAACTTTACCCATGTTTTCATTGAATTTATCATTCTTAGCAGTTCCGCCAACTCCTAATAAGTTAGCTGATGTTGTTGTTGTTGCCCCTGTTAAGAAACCTACTTGAGGTCCTGCTTGGATACTAAACCCATCTGCAATATAAAATTTAGCTAATACAGGAACATTAATGTATTGAGCTTTCAACTCTCTACTTCCTCCTGCTATACCTGCGAAATTACCTTCCCATTTAGCTCCTTGTACTGAGTAATTCACCTCCGGTTGAATAGAGAATCTTTCGTTTACCGGTATTTCTACAAAAAGACCTACGTTAAATCCACTCATTCCTTTAGTATTCAAATCTTTTGCAGCATCTCCTCTTAAAGTAGAATAATTATATCCTGCTTTAGCTCCAATTTGTAAACTTTCCATAGACTGTGCATTCAAACCTACAATTCCTGCAAATGCAACTGCTGCTGATAAAACTAACTTTTTCATTTTTTAATCAATTTTTATTTGTTATGAATGATATTAAGCAAACGTTATGCCAAAAGAATAAACACTCATAACTATTTGATTGTTAACAAACATAACTAAATCAGCATTTTTCTAATAAAAAAACACCTTAGCAAGACTAAGGCGTTTTTATATATCTTCTATCTTAATAATTTAAAACTGATATCCTACTCCTAATGAAAATACTCCATTTTTTAAATCTGTTTCTTTCGCAGATTTCAAGACTGCTCCTAAACCGTTATCTTCTGTATTTATAATATTATTTAAGCCTAAAGCATATCTCGCATCTAAAGTAATTCCTATGATAGGAACTTTATAACCTAACCCAAAAACAGCTCCATAATTTAATCCTTTTGTGGTATCTCCGGTTTTCACATCATTCCATAATTTATCAGCTCCTGATTTATTAAAGTCATACTCTGACCCTGTATTAAAAGACACTTGAGGGCCTACTTGGAAATTAAAACCTTCTACCAAATAATATTTAAATAATACAGGAATATTTATGTTCTGAGTTTTAAGCTCATCTCCTTCTTGAAAAACATTACTCGCTCCTTGTGTAGAATAAAGAATTTCCGGTTGAATACTCATTTTTGAAGATAAAGGTAACTCTGTAAATATCCCAATATGATACCCGTTTTTTGCCTTTAAATCAAGTTTAGAAGAAGTTTCTCCTCTTAAATTTGAGTAATTATACCCTCCTCTCACTCCGAATTGAAGGCTTTGTGCATTTGTAAAAGCTATTCCTGCAAAAGCAATAATTACTGATAATACTAAATTCCTCATATTTTTTATTTTTAATTAATATTTTTAATTTCTTGTATAGATTCTTGATCTAAAATTTCTACTGCTTTTTCTTTTGTTAAATGATATTGGTGTGGTAATTCGTCTATTTTATACATTAAATCTGTAAATACTTTTTCTGTTAAAGAACGTAAACCTCTCGCTCCTAAACCTAATTCCATGGTTTTTTCCACAAAATAATCTATTGCATCTTCTTCCACCGTCAATTCAACATCATCCATTGCAAATAGTTTTACGAATTGTTTTATTAAGGCGTTTTTTGGTTCAGTTAAAATTAACTTTAAAGCTTCTTTAGATAATGGGTCTAAATGTGTTACCAAAGGTAAACGCCCGAGTAATTCAGGTATCAACCCGAAACTTCTTAAATCTTGTGCGTTTACATATTTAAGTAACCCCTTTTCGTCTAATTTCTCTACATTTTCATTTTTAAATCCAATTGCATTAGTATTTAGACGTTTAGCAATATCTTTCTCTATTCCGGCAAAAGCTCCTCCCGCAATAAACAATATATTTTTAGTATTCACTTGAATATATTTCTGATCCGGATGCTTTCTTCCTCCTTCCGGTGGAACATTCACAATTGAACCTTCTAAAACTTTTAAAAGTCCTTGCTGAACTCCTTCTCCCGAAACATCTCTCGTAATTGACGGATTATCTCCCTTTCTCGCGATTTTATCTATTTCATCTATAAAAACAATTCCTCTTTCAGCTTTCTCTACATTATAATCTGCCGCTTGTAAAAGACGAGTTAATAAACTCTCTACATCTTCTCCCACATAACCTGCCTCAGTAAGAACTGTAGCATCCACTATCGTAAAAGGCACTTGTAATTTACGTGCAATAGTTTTAGCTAAAAGTGTTTTACCTGTCCCTGTCTCTCCTACTAATAATATATTAGACTTTTCTATCTCTACCTCATCATCAGAAATTTCTTGCCCTAATCTTTTATAATGATTATATACAGCTACCGACAATATTTTCTTGGCATCTTCTTGCCCAATTACATATTCATCTAAAGCTGCTTTTATCTCTTTAGGTGATTTTAAATCAAATTTTAAATCTTCTCCTTTTTTATTAGCAAACGCACCTTCACTTTTAATGATATCATAAGCTTGAGTAACGCACATATTACATATATCTCCGTGCATTCCTGTTATCATTAACTGAACTTCATCCTCTGTTCTTCCGCAAAAAGAGCAAGTTTTATTATTTTTCTTAGACATTCTTTAATTTCTTTATTCTCGCAAAGGTAAAAAAATATAAGTATAAAGCTAAAATATAGTTTTTATATATTTATGATGCTATCATAATGTAAAAAATCACTATATAAAGTTACGAAAAGATTTTAAACTAATTATTGTTTCTTAGTGAAATTAAATAGAAGTAAAAAAGAGGGGAAGCTGAGTCACTAAGTTCCAAGATAGAAGGAAGCAACTCAATAGCCCTCAATTTTTTATAAAAAATCCGATATTAAAATATCTATATCAGAAGGTTTAATCCCTTTATCAACTGCAAAAATAGTATCTGCTTGGGAAATATCCAAAGTTTGTGAGCCTCTCGCTCGGATATGCAACATCAACAAATCATAAAGATTTGGTTTCTTTATACTTACCATTGATTTATTAATAATTGAAAGTGAAGATAAATTATTATACACATTATTATGAGCCGAGAGATTGTGTGCCAATGATAAATCTGTCCAAATGACTTTCCGCTCGTATAAATCTATAATTAAAGGAATGGCAACTTTGCTGTTAGCTGTTAAATCAAATTTATTTTCAACGGTCAAAGGCTCATAAATTTCTCCGCTATTGGGTGATTTTCGACTCATAAATCCGGCAAAACAAATCGGCAAATCACAATAAGATTGTTCCGTGAATGAATTTACACACATTACGACATATCGCATTCCCCTTTTCAAAAATTTTGAAATTTCAATATCAATAAACTCCGATGCCCCTTTGGGAGCAGAAGTAATATCTCCACTATGATAACCGCCTAATTCTTTCAGATTATAATAGGCGATTTGTATTGGATCTGTACTATTTTCGTCCAAGGCAAGTGCCGATAAGTCCAAATCTGTTCGAGAAATTCCGTCTTTCCAATAAATAAAAAATCGAATAGTATCGCCTTCGGGTAATTGTATTCGGCTACCTCTTGCCACCGTATTCAAAGCCTTTGAGGCTGAGCGTTGCCCAAACGGAATGGTGTAATTTTTAAGATTTTCATCAATAAAAACATTCCCTAAAGGTGGATAATTCTCAAACTTTTTGATAAGTGCCTCATCACAAACTGCTATTATTTTTTGACAAATAACTTCCTCGATAATCGGTAGATTATGGTCAATAGCCTTTACTTTTCCAACTTCTCCTTTCGGGAAAAATACTCTCAATTCTTGTGGATTATTTCTTTCCTGAAAATGATTTTTCACTTGAAGAAGTACCGGATTGGACACTTCCAAAGCTACTTCTTGAAATGCAGAAACTACCTTTTCGGGATTATCGGATATTCTGACTATATGGTCTAATCTCCGTGCAAATTCGCCCGCTCTTGTCTTTAATAAACAAATTAACGCCGAAATATCTTTTGTTTTTAAATATTTTTCAATCTTAGAATTGAAAGTTTCAAAAGGTTGGTCGTTTCGTATTGTATCAAAGGCTTGAAAACATTTAGGAAATTTATTTTTATACTCAAAAGGGTGTAGTTTTTCTCCTATTCGTTTCCACTTTTCGGGATAACGTAACATATCTTCCGTAATATTCCCGATTCCCTCTAATGTTTGCAATAACAATCGTCTGTTTTTTCTGGAAATATTCGTGAATTTTGTGTTTTCTGCCAAACTTATATCTCCCTCTGAAATTGCGGTTACAATTCGTAAAACATCGGTTGCCGTTTGGACATATTTTTGTATCTCCAACTCTGATTCTATATTGAATTTCAATAAACTACCTATGTAAAGTGCTATATTTTCCTTTAACGGAATCTCATCGGGAACAAGGTTGAAAATATCCTCTCGGTAAGTTTCTATAAACCACTTAATATCTTTTTTGTCAGTTTCGGAAATCGAAGTTTTTGCTCGTAAAAAATTGGTAAAAATCGCTTCAAAATCTTCCTTATTACCCAAATCGAGGACTTTTAATTTTCGTCTTTCCTTTAGCGGTTTTCGCTTCTTTTTTTCATAATGAGGTAATATTCGCATACCTATCCAATCGCCCAAATAGTGCAAAAAAGCGTTGGAATAAAGTTCCTTTTCGCTCATTTCCTTAACTTGTTCCGGAAAATTAGGATACATCGGATTAAACTTCATCTGAGCCCCGACATTTTCTTTTAAATCTCGGATAAGTTGAGGATAAAAAGTCTTTAAATCTTCCGTAGAAAGCGTGGTTACAATCTCCACTAATTCGGGTGAGAAAGTAAATCCCAATCGTTCTATATTTTTCAAAAAATTCAAAATATATTTATTAGGTAAAGTATTTTCCCCCTTTTCAAGATAAATCTTCCTTTTGTGCCTTATGTATATGGAATTATTCATTTGAGCGAAACCTATTTAAATACGAATGTACTAAAGATTTGGAGGAAATAAAAAAAGAGAACCAAGTTTTGATTCTCTTTTACTTAGTAGCCCCAACGAAACTAATATCGAACCATGTTTACTTAGGATTCAAAAAGCTTTATGAACTAAAATCAATCTTAGAGGAAGCGGGGCTATACCCTTTTCATAACCTCAACAATAAAAGAACAAGGCTATGAAAAAAAACTTCTATACCTCTTTACCTGTAGGAATTTGTATATATGCTTTAGCTAACAAAAAGGTCAATCAAACAAAGTTATATATCTATTTAAAAAGTATAGCTAGTGGACATATTAAATACACTAAAACCTACTATGATTATAGTAAACAATGGGCAAAAGACTTAAATTGTCATCCTAAAACTATAAAAAGTGGTATAGACTGGTTAATCCGTAATAAATGGATTACAATTAATAACAAATCGAAATCATTACGCATAGTTAGCTACAAACAAATTTGCAACAAGTACGATGTACCTTATAAAAGTGCATCAATATATGAATCTGAATATTTTGATAATTTCAAAGCATTTTGCGTAAGTGTTGCTATTGTATATTTTAGGAATAGAAAAAAATGGAATGATAAACGGTCGGCATATAATAAGAGAAAAACTAATGCCAGTAAGAGTCGTTATGCATTTCCTAAAAACTTCTATCCTTTACCTGTTTTATATCTTGCAAAATGTTTAGGAGTAAGCAAAACAACAGCTCATAAATATAAATTATTGGCTATTGAACATGGATATATTGAACGTAAGAAACAAATAAATACTATTTACTATGGAAAAGAGAAATTGAGAAAAGAAGAGCTAATAGCTTACGCAAGTGTATTAGAAGAAGAAACATCTCGCAGATTAAGAAAAGGAGAGATATATCTAAAAATAGTTGACTCTGATTTGATTAAATCCAATATCATCCTTAAAACAAAAACTGTTTATAGGAGAAAAAAGGTGAACGGATATAAGAGTACTATAAGAGAAAAAGAAAACTAGAAAAAACTTCTATATTTCTCTGTTTTTTCGTATCTTTAGTAATGATAAATACTACAGATATTGTTACTGCTAACTTTACTAAATTAGATGAATTACTAGATAAAGGTTACATATGTGTAAGCATTGTAGGTAAAGTTTATGAAGATATTAAACATAAGGAAAAGATAGAGAGGATAAGAGGTTTAAATACTTTTAGAATGTATTATCATATCCGTTCAAAAGATTATTATGCCTGCTACTATCTTTATAATTCAATTTTAGAGAGAAAAGGTATAGAATTATTATCAAAAGAAATAAATCAATTACTTGTTAAACATAATAAAACTAAAATAGCTTTATGTGATAACAGTGTTGGCTCTGAGTTTGGATTTAGGCATATTTTAAGGTACTTTTTACTAAAAAACAAAGTTGAGGTAAGAGACATACATAACATCAGCTTAAAACAGCAAAAACAGCTATGGAAAGAAGATAATTACAAAAAACAAGGTCATTACAACTTAGATAATTCTTTTGTAGGTCAAACTCTTGAAAAATGTACTTGGATTTATGCAAAAACCGCCAAAAATAATCCTCATTGGTATACTTTAAGATCAGACTTTACCGATCATGAAATTTATTTACATATTGTATCTCATATAAGATATTTTGGTAAGCCTGAAATTTTTGAAGGAGTTTTGTATAGAGTATACTATTACAATGGCTATAAATATTGGGATCATCCGTGTGATTCTCTTAATAAAAATGTTGATTTAATAAATAGAGCGATTTTGGTACACCCAAAACAAGAAGTTTAATAATTGTATACTATAAAAAAGGACTCTCTTTACAATAATTGAACTTAATACTTACATTTCACAAACCAACCTTTAAAAAACGTATGTAATGGAGAAATATATAGCATATTATCGAGTTTCTACTCAGAAGCAAGGACAATCAGGGTTAGGATTGCAAAGTCAAAAAACTTCTGTTTTAAATTTTATTACAGATAAACACTCCCTTATTGCAAGTTATACAGATATTGAAAGTGGAAAGAACAACTCTCGTCCTAATCTATTAAAAGCAATTGAACATTGTAAAACTGATAACGCTACACTACTAATAGCTAAATTAGACCGATTGTCAAGAAATGCAGCTTTTATTTTCACACTTAGAGATGCAGGAGTTAAATTTACAGCTGTAGATATGCCTGAAGCAAATTCAGTTACTATCGGAATAATGGCAGTTCTAGCTCAAGATGAAAGAGAACGAATTTCACAACGTACAAAAATGGCTTTAGAAGAGCTACGCCTCAAAGGGGTAAAGCTAGGATCTCCTCAGAATCTCACATCAGATGCTCGTGAAAAAGGATCAAAAGCAATAAAACGAAACGCTAGGAACAATGAAAATAATCAAAAGGCAGGAGAATTTACTGTATCCCTCCGTAAAAATGGTATGTCATTTTATGCAATAACAAAAAAGCTAAACGAATTAGGTTTTAAGACAAGGTATGGATTCGAATTTAAACAAACACAAGTGTCTAGGCTATATAACAGATATAGTTGATTTTTTCGTTTTATACAGAATAAAAATGTATTTTTGCATGTAATAAATTTTAGTTTTAAATGAAGTAAACAAATTTTTTAACATAAAAAGCGTTAGCTTTTATTCTAGTTTCTCAAAATCGCCAAATTATTTGAAACATCCTAAGAATAAAGAGTATAACGCTCACGCTATGGCGTGGGCTATACTTATTTGGGATGTTGGGTGTTTGGCGATACCTGAGAAGCGAATAAGGTTTTAGTCCCACGCTTTTTCCATTTAATTAAATAATTATAAAACTGTTTCTAGGGACTGGAAACATAAAAATTACAGTCTTATGAAAGTTTTTAAAATTATTTTATCCGCCCTATTTACTATTGGGGGAATCGGTTTTATGGTAGAAGGCTCTGTATTATCAGGAATTCTAACAGTTGTACTAGGTGTTCTATTATTTCCCAAAGTAGGTGAAATTTTAAAAGAAAGTATATCTATTTGGAAAAAGAAAGCCATTAGATATATAACTTATATAGTTCTATTTACAATAGCTGCAATAGCTAATGACAAACCTCACTCTTCTAATAGTTTTTCTAGTAAAGATACTAACGAAAGTATAGAACAAATTAACCAAAGTCCATTTGAGTCTTATATTGAACAAACTAATAAAAACATTGAAAATCTCTCAGAATCAGATAGAAAATTAAGAGAAAGTACTATTACAGATTTAAAAAGCACTTATACATATCATGATCTAGTTGAAAATAAAGTTACATCAGTAGAATATTTACCTGTATTAACAGCTATTAATAATGGTCTTAGACAGAGTATAATAAAAAATGGAGAAATAAGCTTTTTTATAGACAGTTCTTTGATGAATGGAATCAAAAACTCAAAAAATGGAGATGACAAAGTAAAATTTATAATAATTTCTATATCTCTGGGTAACCCAAAATATGGTGGCTATCCCGAAGATTTACTTGAAATGTTTAATCGATATAAAGAAAAGTATAAATCTTATAGAAAAACGGGGGTTATTATCTCTTCTAATGGAGGTGGTCAAGAGCATATAGAATTTCCTTATAATATAACATCCATTTTATATCATATTTCTCCGAGTAATGAAGCTTTTAAATTAGTTTATGAAGCAAATCAAGAGGGAGTGAGTAATTGGTTCGGAGAACCAGATGGAGAATATATCTATAAAGAGTTAGCTACAAAACAGGGGTACTTAGAATATGCTAAACAATATTATCCTGATAACCCTTATATAATTAAGGTGGACAAAGAAATATCTGCTACAGCACTATACTCTGCATATGAACAAAATGAGATTTCTGCTGACGAAATGTACAAGAATAAAAAATTAGGTATAACAGGAACTATTAGCAATATTGGAAAGGATATATTTGACTCTCCTTATATTAGTTTAGAGGTTGATTTTTTGCAAAATGTAAATTGTTATTTCGATAAAGATAATAATAAATTCATCTCTCAATTGAGAAAAGGGCAACAAATAACAATTATTGGAACATGCAAAGGGATGTCCTTAACTGATGTTATTATAAAAAACTGTGAACTGTGGGATTACTGATAAAGTCTCTAATAATTTATTTTGAAGCCGTCTCAAAACCGAGGCGGTTTTCTTATTAAAAAAAGTCATGTAATAGTTGTTGATTAAGAGAGAATTTAGTATCTTTAAATACTGTATTTCAACATTTTGAGATGAACTTTAAAGAATATAATCAACAACAAAATTGGCTGTTTCCTCCCTCCATTGAGC
>JAHUUM010000050.1 GCA_019218445.1 Weeksellaceae bacterium TAE3-ERU29
GAGAGGCGAAGAAGGACGTGGTAAGCTGCGAAAAGCTGCGGGGATCAGCACACATGAATTGATCCGCAGATATCCGAATGGGGCAACCCGATATATTGAAGATATATCACACCGCAAGGTGAGCGAACCCGGAGAACTGAAACATCTAAGTACCCGGAGGAAAAGAAATCAAACGAGATTCCCAGAGTAGTGGCGAGCGAAATGGGATTAGCCGAGATTATACGAATAGTGGAAATAGCTGGAAAGTTATACCGAAGAAGGTGAAAGTCCTGTACATGAAATGAGTATAGTACGTATTAAGTAGGGCGGGACACGAGAAATCCTGTTTGAAGATAGGGGGACCATCCTCTAAGGCTAAATACTCCTCAAAGACCGATAGTGAACCAGTACTGTGAAGGAAAGGTGAAAAGCACTTTGAATAAAAGGGTGAAAGAGAACCTGAAACCGTACGCCTACAAGCGGTCGGAGCATCTATATGGTGTGACGGCGTGCCTTTTGCATAATGAGCCTACGAGTTACTGTTACCGGCAAGGATAAGGTGTTAAGCACCGGATTCGAAGCGAGAGCGAGTCTGAATAGGGCGTTGAGTCGGTAGGAGTAGACGCGAAACCTTGTGATCTACCCATGGGCAGGTTGAAGCTGTGGTAACACACAGTGGAGGACCGAACCGGTTGACGTTGAAAAGTCTTCGGATGACCTGTGGGTAGGGGTGAAAGGCCAATCAAACTGGGAAATAGCTCGTACTCCCCGAAATGCATTTAGGTGCAGCGTTTAAATAGTTTATTAGAGGTAGAGCTACTGATAGGATGCGGGGGATTCACCTCCTACCAATTCCTGACAAACTCCGAATGCTAATAAATGGTTTTAAGCAGTGAGGGCATGGGTGCTAAGGTCCGTGTCCGAGAGGGAAAGAACCCAGAATAACAGCTAAGGTCCCTAAATATATGTTAAGTTGAAGAAACGCGGTTGGATTGCATTGACAGCTAGGATGTTGGCTTGGAAGCAGCCATTCATTTAAAGAGTGCGTAACAGCTCACTAGTCGAGCGATCCGGCATGGATAATGATCGGGCATAAACATATTACCGAAGCTATATCATCTGTAGAGATGGGTAGGGGAGCATTCTATACTGGGTAGAAGCAGTTTTGTAAGGAATTGTGGACTGTATAGAAAAGAAAATGTAGGCATAAGTAACGATAAAATCAGTGAGAAACTGATTCGCCGCAAGACTAAGGATTCCTCAGCTATGCTAATCAGCTGAGGGTTAGTCGGGACCTAACGCGAACCCGAAAGGGGTAGTGGATGGCAAACAGGTTAATATTCCTGTACCTGCTCACGTTAAAAGTGACGGGGTTAATTATTGAGTGCGTACTGACGGAATAGTACGTTGAAGTCTTCGGACGATAGTACACAAAGGCTACGGCTGGCGTGATAATCTCAAGGTTTAACCTCCAAGAAATAGCGAGTGAAGCAGCCCGTACCGTAAACCGACACAGGTAGTCGAGGAGAGTATCCTAAGGCGCTCGAGTGAATCATGGCTAAGGAACTAGGCAAAATAGACCCGTAACTTCGGGAGAAGGGTCGCCCCACGAATGTGGGGCCGCAGTGAAGAGGTCCAGGCGACTGTTTATCAAAAACACAGGACTCTGCAAAATCGAAAGATGATGTATAGGGTCTGACACCTGCCCGGTGCTGGAAGGTTAAGGGAGGATGTTAGCTTCGGCGAAGCATTTGACTGAAGCCCCAGTAAACGGCGGCCGTAACTATAACGGTCCTAAGGTAGCGAAATTCCTTGTCGGGTAAGTTCCGACCTGCACGAATGGTGCAACGATCTGGACACTGTCTCAGCCATGAGCTCGGTGAAATTGTAGTATCGGTGAAGATGCCGGTTAATCGCAATGGGACGAAAAGACCCTGTGAACCTTTACTATAGCTTCGTATTGACTTCGAGTAAACAATGTGTAGGATAGGTGGGAGACTTTGAGGCTGCTTCGCAAGGAGTAGATTAGTCGCCGTTGAAATACCACCCTTTGTTTACTTGGAGCCTAACTCCCTTAGGGG
>JAHUUM010000051.1 GCA_019218445.1 Weeksellaceae bacterium TAE3-ERU29
TGTCTAGTCCTGAAATAACGTTACACAAAAAAGTAATCATATGAAAGACAAGATCAATTACGTAAAGCGAACACAGAAAGATTATTCATTAAGTTTCAAGCATCAAGTAGTATTTGAAGTAGAAAGCGGAGAAGAAAGTACAAGATCTGTACAGAGGAAGTATGGAATACAATCTAGGTCAACCGTTGTGAGTTGGCTCAGAAAATATGGTACCTTTGACTGGGAAAACCAAACTATTAGCAAAATGCCAAAATCAGCAGAAGCAAAGATTAAAGAGTTAGAAGCAAAGATTAAGCTTCTCGAAAAGCAAAAGAATCGTTTAAAGAAAGAAGCCGAATTTTCATCAGATAAGGCTGCTATTTTTGATTTAATGATAGAATTAGCTGAGCAAGAGTACAATATAGATATCAAAAAAAACTCATTACCCGAGTTGTTGACACCTACGCAACAAAAGAACAAAAAAGCATAAGTTATAGTTGCAAACTTCTCGGGAAGTCAAAACAGGTGTATTATCGAAGAATCAAATCTGTAGCCAAGAAACAAACTCGGGCAATGGAAGTTGTCGAATTAGTCAAACAAGTTCGTTATCAGCTTCCAAGACTGGGGACAAGAAAATTATATCATATTTTACAAAATGAATTACAAGCTATGAAAGTAGGCAGAGATAAATTATTTGATATTCTAAGAGCCAATCATTTATTGATTGAGCCTAAACGAAGTTATCATATTACCACTAACTCTCATCATCGTTTTAGAAAGCATAAAAACTTAGTAGAAGAAGTAGTTCCTACCCGTCCTGATGAACAATGGGTAAGTGATATTACTTATATCGGCAAAAGAGAAAATCCGATGTATTTAGCTTTGATAACGGATGCGTATTCTAAAAAGATAGTAGGATATGATGTTTCTAACAGTTTGGATGTCAGTGGTTGTTTGAGAGCTTTAAAACAAGCGGTTAAAAATAGAAAAAATAAAAAGTTACCACTGATACATCACTCGGACAGAGGATTACAATATTGCAGTGATGCATACCAGGAATTACTTGCTAAAAACAAGATACAATGTAGTATGACAGAGAGTTACGACCCTTATGCCAATGCAGTAGCAGAGAGAATAAACGGAATTTTAAAACAAGAATTTAAAATTGATTGTTATGGGACAAACTTAGAAGATAAAAAAGTATTGGTAGCAGATGCTATCAAAAAATATAACACACTCAGACCGCATTACTCATGTTTTTACAGAACCCCTGAGCAAATGCATAGGCAAAATAAAATACAAATCAGAACTTATAAAAAAATTGGAAAAGAGAAGTCGACTTCTCTTTTCCAATTAAATTAATTAATTTTACATCCGAAAACCTGTAACGGTTTTTTAGGACGGGACA
>JAHUUM010000052.1 GCA_019218445.1 Weeksellaceae bacterium TAE3-ERU29
CTTTTGTCAAATATAAGGATAAATTGGTTTAAAACCATACCCCAATTATCAATAGGCTTCGACCATTTCTTAGTGGCTTCTCTTAGAGCTAAATATACCGACTTGATAACGGCCTCATCTGTAGGGAAAGACATCTTGTTTTTTGTGTATTTACGTATCTTTCCATTGAGATTTTCGATTAAATTAGTGGTGTAAATAATTTTACGTATCTCCAAAGGAAAGTCAAAAAATACGGTAAGTTCCTCCCAATTCTCTCTCCAAGATCTTACAGCATATGAGTATTTATCTTCCCATTTTTTGGCAAAATCCTCTAAAGCTGCTTTTGCCGCTTCTCTGTTAGGAGCCGTATAAATACTCTTCATATCGGTTGTAAAGGCTTTTTTGTCTTTCCACACCACATATCTACAAGCATTTCGAATCTGATGTACTACACAAATTTGTGTTTGTGATTGAGGAAAAACAGAACGTATGGTTTGTGTAAACCCATTGAGATTATCAGTAGCAGTAATGAGTATATCCTCTACTCCACGAGCCTTTAAATCGGTTAATACACTCATCCAAAAGGCGGAACTCTCATTCTTTCCCAACCACATGCCTAAAACCTCTTTTTTACCTTCCTTATTGAGTCCTACGGCAAGATAAATGGTTTTGTTAATGACTTTAGAGTTTTCTCTGACTTTAAAGACGATACCATCCAACCAAACTATCAAATACAAATCCTCTAAAGGGCGATTTTGCCAAGCTGTCATCTCATTGATAACGGATTGTGTAATACGAGAAATCGTGGAAGTGGATACTTGAAAATCATAAATTTCGTTTATCTGTTCTTCGATATCACTCACACTCATCCCTTTGGCATAGAGAGAGATGATCACATTCTCTAAACCATCAATGATATTACCTCTTTTAGGTACTAGTGCCGGTTGAAAACTAGCGTCTCTATCTCTTGGAACTTGAATACAATCTTCTCCAAAGGAAGTTTTTATAGTTTTCTTAGCGTAACCGTTGCGATAATTCCCGTCTTTGGTTTTATCGTGCTTTTCATTGTCTAGATGAGCGTCAAGCTCTGCTGAAAGCATATGTTCTACGGCTTTTTTGTGTAGTTCTTTGAAGAAGGTGGTTAAATCTTCTCCGCTTTTAAAGGACTTATAGAATTCCTTACTGTTTAAAAGTTCATTTTTGTCTATCATATCTAAATAATAATTTAAAATTGCAAATTAAGTTAAAAAGAGCTTTTGAAAATTAATTTTCAAAAGCTCTTTTTAACTTACACAGTTTATGAAATACTACC
>JAHUUM010000006.1 GCA_019218445.1 Weeksellaceae bacterium TAE3-ERU29
ACAACTATTACATGACTTTTTTTAATAAGAAAACCGTCTCGGTTTTGAGACGGCTTCTTTTTTTTATTAAATTTGTTTTCTAATTAAATTCAAAAAATTGATTTCAAGAAAAACCATAGACGAAATTTTCTCTACTGCTCGGGTAGAAGAAGTGATAGGTGATTTCATTCAGCTAAAAAAATCGGGAAGTAATTACAAAGGCTTTTCCCCTTTTAGTAATGAAAAAACACCGTCGTTTATGGTGTCACCGGCAAAGCAAATTTGGAAAGATTTTTCTTCGGGAAAAGGCGGTAGCGTAGTTTCATTCCTCATGGAGCACGAGCAGTTCACTTATCCGGAGGCTTTAACTTGGTTAGCAAAAAGATACAATATTGAAATTGAAGAAGACCGAGAAAGAACTGAAGAGGAAGTCGCTCAGTTTAAAGAAAAAGAAAATCAATATGTCTTAACCACTTTTGCCGCAGATTATTTTAAAAAGCAACTACATGAAACCGAAGAAGGAAAAACCATAGGTCTATCTTATTTTAAAGAAAGAGGTTTTAATAACGAAACTATTCAGCATTTTGATTTAGGTTATTCTCCTGAGGCTTGGGATGCTTTCACGTCTTACGCCATGCAAAAAGGCTATTCCTATGAATTACTAAAAGAAACAGGACTTACCGTAGGAAACCCTGAACGTCCCGTAGATAGATTCCGAGAACGAGTAATATTTCCTATTCATAGTTTTTCCGGTCGAGTTTTAGGGTTTGGTGGAAGAATTTTAAAAAATCAGGTAAAAACGGCAAAATATCTCAACTCTCCGGAGAATGAAATCTACCATAAAAGTAAAATTTTATACGGAATCTTTCAGGCAAAACAAGAAATCTTAAAAAAAGACGAATGTATTTTAGTCGAAGGTTATACCGATGTACTTTCTCTTTATCAATCAGGAGTAGAAAATGTGGTAGCCAGTTCAGGAACAGCTTTAACACCTGAACAAATTCGATTAATTAAGCGTTTAACCAATAATATTATTCTGATTTATGACG
This sequence comes from Weeksellaceae bacterium TAE3-ERU29, assembly GCA_019218445.1. Taxonomy (GTDB): domain Bacteria; phylum Bacteroidota; class Bacteroidia; order Flavobacteriales; family Weeksellaceae; genus Ornithobacterium. The sequence goes on from JAHUUM010000006.1 coordinate 1,029, forward strand.
GAGATTCTGCCGGAATAAAAGCCTCCTTCAGAGGAATTGATTTAATTCTAGAACAAGAATTAAACGTAAAGGTTATTGTATTGCCCGACGGTGATGACCCCGATTCTTTTGCTAAAAAACATTCCGATACAGAAATACAAGATTTCATAAAAAAGAACGCCACTGATTTTATTAAATTTAAAATCAAAATTCTAAAAGATGATGCGGGAAATGATCCGATAAAAAAAGCTGAAATGATTTCCGGTGTAGTGGAAAGTATTGCTTTAATTCCTAATATTATTCAGCAAGAAATTTACGTTCGGGAAGCTTCTAATCTTTTAGATGTACGGGAAGAAACACTTTTCAGACAATTAGAAATAGAGAAATTAGCTAATAAGAAAAAGTTTAATTACAAACCGACCAAAGAAGAAAGCGAAGGAAAAGTTACATTACAAAAATCTACGGAAACTCATGATTTTAGTATCGATAGATTTGGTAAATTAGAAGAAGATATTTTACAATCCATTATAAAATACGGTGATAAAAAATATGAATTTCCTCACCCTACTCTAAAAAATAAATTTTATGAATCTACTGTTTTAGAAGAAGTTATCACACAATTAGAAGAAGATAAAATTATTTTTTCCGTTCCTTTTTACAATAAAATTTATACTGATTTAAAATCTGAATTTATTCAGCAACAAAATATAGACACCGCTTCTTTAATTCAGCATCCTGATGAAAAAATAAGTAAAATCGTTTCTGACTTTTTATTTGAGAAATATGAGCTTTCCAACTGGGAAAGACAAGGAATGGTTACGCCTAAAAAAGAAGACAATATGGCAAAACATATTCAGGAACTATTACTGAATTATAAAAGATTAATTGTTATAAAAATGATAAATCAGGCGAAAGAAGAAATCTCTAAAGAATTAGAACCTTATGAAAGATTAAACGTTTTAGAAAACATTATGAAATTAAAGAAAGTATTATCTAATCTGGAACAAATATTAGGCAGAGTTGTTTAATAAATGTGTCCCAATACCCACAGTCTCTCTGAGATTTACATACCTGTGAGGCCAATACGAGCAAAATCAATAAAAAGAGCCGTTTCAATAAGTTTTGAGACGGCTTCATATTAAATATTATTTAGCCTTTCTACACCAAACCGCCCATTGTACAAAGAATGCCCCGGGATATTTTCTTTTAATTTTAGCCATATCCATTGCCCCCGATCTTTTACTAAAATACTCACCTACCAATACCCGATAATCCGGTCTTGTATAAACCATTTCAGAAGGTAAATCCGGAAACGAAGCATTAAATTCTCGTATTACTTGATTAGCTGTATTTCTATCTTTGGTATATCTTATTTGTATTCTGTACCCTCGTACTTTAGGATTTTTAGCACATATATCAACCGTTTCCTCTGGTTGAACAGAAGAAGAGGATGCCGCCTTCCAACAATTGGCTTTAGCTTCTTTTGTAATCAAAGAATCTATAGCACTATTTACATCTAAATTATACTCTCCTCCCGAAAGACTATCTTTTACAGATATTTGTGCATAAGAAAAACTTAAAAACAGACAAACCACTAAAAATAGTATCTTCTTCATCTTTTACTTTTTTTGCAAATATATGATACTTTATAGATTTTAAATATAATTTTATAGATTAAAGCAAAATCAATATTTTTTGCTTAAATTACAACATAATAAAAATTAAAGTTAGATGAACCTTAAAACATTACATAACAAACATTTAAACCCCTTATTTTATTTAGAACACTTATAAATTAACGCTAAATCAGAAATACATTTAATTTTGTTAGGATAAAATTAACTGATGCGTCTATTTTTGTATTTATTAATTAAAAACATACCCAAATTTCATTATCATAAGATATGGTGTATTTGCAGAAAAATAGAAAAAATTGCTTTGTGATGTTACTCTTGTGTGTGATGTTTAGCATTACTTACGCACAAGACAGTGAAGCAATAAACGGAAATCCTGAAAAGGGTAAAGAGTTATTCAATGCTCAGTGTGCCGCTTGTCACCAGTTAGACAAGAAAGTAGTGGGACCAGCCCTTGGAGGTATTGTAGAACGCCTACAAGAGGAAGAAGACTTAGGACGAGAATGGCTACACAAATGGATTAGAAATAATCAGGAACTAAGAGAATCCGGTGACGAATATGCTATTAGAGTATATGAGGAAAACAACAAAGTTCCTATGACTCCCTTTCCTAATCTAACAGATCAGGAAATTGACGATATATTAGCCTACACCTCTAATCCGCCTGAAGAGAAAAAAGAAGAAGTTGTTGCAGTTTCAGATGAACCTAAAAAAGACAACTCCAGTTTAGCTTCCGGCCCTATAGTTATTGCATTTACTGTAATTGCAGGTTTGTTAATCTGGATATTATTTAGAGTAAATGCTCTTAATAAACTATCTGTAGCTGAAAGCCTTTCTGAAGGACAAATTATTGAAAAAACAACTTTTAAAGAAGTTTTAGAAAAAAATCAAAAATTTGTTTATGCAGGATTAGGACTATTTGCTTTATTAGCACTTTACGGAGCTTGGGATACTATGCTTACCATTGGTGTTGACAAAGGATATCGCCCTGAACAACCAATCTATTTTTCACATAAAATACATGCAGGAGAGCAAGGAATAGATTGCCAAATGTGTCATACAAGTGCTAAATACGGAAAAGTATCAGGAATTCCTACTACAAATGTATGTATGAACTGTCACTATCAAATCCAAGAATACAAAGGAGATTATGTAGAAGAAGGGAAATCTAAAGAATTCTATACAGAAGAGATTCAAAAAATTTATGCTTCTTCCGGATTTGATAAAAATGAAATGAAATATACCGGCGAACAAAAACCTATTGAATGGACGAGAATTCATAATATGCCTGACTTTGTATACTTTAATCACGCACAACACGTAGTTGCCGGAGGAGAAGCAATAAAGAAATCTAAAAACGTAGAACAAGTATGTTATGCTTGTCATGGAAGAGTAGATGAAATGGATGTAGTAGAAATGGCTAATGATTTTACTATGGGATGGTGTATCGAGTGCCACAGAGCTACAGAAGTTGACATGAATAACGGCTATAACAAAGCCTATTATGTTAACCTTCATGAGAAACTGGTACAACAATACGGTAAAGGAACCACTATTACAGTGGATGCTATTGGAGGATTGGAATGTGGTAAGTGTCATTATTAATATTAACAAAAAAATAAATACTGAAGTTACATGGCTTCTAACAAAAAATATAGAAGAAGTATAGAAGAATTAGAAAATAATTCTCTTACAGAAAAACTTTCGGCAAATGAATTTGTGGAAGAGTTACCGGTAGACGAGTTTTTAGGAGACAAAGAAATAATGGAGTCTTCTAAAACAAGTCGTAGGGACTTTCTTAAATTCTTAGGATTTAGTACAGCAGCGGCCACTTTAGCAGCTTGTGAGGCTCCGGTTATAAAATCGGTTCCTTATGTAGTAAAACCTAATGATGTAATACCCGGACTACCCACTCATTATGCTTCAACAATGTTCGATGGATTTGATTTCGCGAACGTAATTGTAAAAACAAGAGAAGGAAGACCTATCAAAATTGATAGAAATAAAGATGCTAAATTTTTAGGGGATACCAATGCCAGAGTTCAAGCATCTGTATTATCATTATATGATACTTACAGACTTAAAGACCCTGCAATTAATGGTAAAAAGACAGATTGGGCTACATTAGATGCTACAGTTTCTAAAAAATTAGATTCATTAAACGGTAAAAAAGCTGTTTTAGTAACATCATCTCTGCCTTCTCCATCAACAAAAGCAATAATTGAGAACTTTTTAAATTCAGTTCCGAATGCTGAACACGTAATTTATGATGCGGTAGATTTCACTCCGGCGTTAGATGCTGCGGAAGAAGTTTTCGGAAAAAGAGTTTTACCTTATTATGACCTTACTAAATCTAAATTAGTAGTAAGTTTCAATGCTGATTTCTTAAACACAAGTACAGGTTCTTTAGAAAAAGAATATGTAACAGCTCGTAAACCGGGCAAAGACATGTTACGCCATATTCAAGTAGAATCTAATTTAAGTTTAACAGGGTCTAATGCAGATACTCGTATCCCTGTAAAACCAAGCGATGTTTATAAAATATTAGCCGATGTTTACAATGGATTAAATGGAGGAACAACTGAATCTCAAGAGGCTAAAGCTTTAATTAAAGAAATTAGAGAAAACGGAAGCAATGCAGTTGTATTAGTTGACGGCTCTAAAGAAGCACAGATTTTAGGTCATTTAATCAATAAAACTTTAAATTCCAGAGCATTTACAGGGAAATCAATATTATTAAGAGAAAGTAATATTGAAAAATATAAAGCATTCTTAAACGATGCAAAAGCAGGAAGAGTTGGGGCTTTATTTATCTATAACTGTAATCCTGTAGAGTTTTCTTACTACGGAGAACATTTAGCAGAATCTTTAAAGAAAATACCTTTATCTGTAGCTTTATTAAATAGAGAAAATAAAACATCTCAAAGTGTTAATGTAATTGCACCGGTAAACCACTGGTTAGAAAGCTGGGGAGATTTCATCCCAATGTCAGGAGTTTATACACTTCAACAGCCTACTATTCAGCCATTATTCAACACTAGACAGTTTCAAGAATCATTAATGATTTGGGCTAAAAGAGGTAAATCTAATGCAGATAATGCAAATTCATCTTTCATGATGGTAGCAGATTCTACTGCAATGGGAGAAGAAGCAACTATTGGTATGAATGTAGCTCATGAGCAATCATATTATAATTATCTTAGAAACTTTAGTAAATCTTATTTGAGCGAAACTTCTTTTAATCAAGCACTTTATAACGGATATAATGAGTTTTATGAAGGAGAAGCCCTTTCTTTTGTAGGAGGAAATGCAACAAATGCCATTTCTAAATTAAAGTCAAACAAAGGCGCTGAATGGGAAATCCAAATTTATACTAAAGTAGGTATGGGAGATGGAACTCAAGCAACTAATCCTTGGTTACAAGAACTTCCTGATCCAATTACAAGAAGTTCATGGGATAATTACTTTACGATGAACCCATTAGACGCAGAAAGATTAGGTATAGATACTTGGAATTTTGGAAATGAACGTAACGGTAGAATGGAATTAAACGGAGTTTACTATATTGCTACTGTGAATGGAAAAACTGTAAAAGCACCTGTATTTGTTCAACCTGGGCAAGCAATTGGTTCAATTGGATTGGCTTTAGGCTACGGAACTACCGGTAAAATTGCAGAAGCAAATAACTTAGATGCAATAGGTGTAAATGCTTATCCTATCTACAAAGACGGACAGATTACTGCCAATGTAGAAAAATTCGAGAAAACATCAGGAGTTCACCATTTTGCAAATATTCAGATGATGAATACACTAATGGGACGTTACGAAATTGCTCGTGATGCTACATTAGATCAATTCTTACATGAAGATCCTAAAGAATGGAATGAGCCTTCCGAAATGGATACTTTCATGGGAAAAGGTACTCCTACTAATAAAGTTGATTTATGGAGAGGTTTTGATAGAACTATTGGTCCTCACTTTAATCTTTCCATAGATTTAAATGCTTGTACAGGTTGTGCGGCTTGCGTAATTGCTTGTCATGCAGAAAACAATGTACCGGTAGTTGGTAAAGATGAAATTAGAAGATCACGTGATATGCACTGGTTAAGAATAGACAGATACTATTCAGACCACATGCAAGAGCTTCACCCTGAGCGTTATCCGTACACACAGAAAGAAGCATTAAAAGATAAAGAATATAACGAACCTACTCAATATAAAGTATTGGTAAAACCGGCATCAGAGAATCCGGACGTTATATTCCAGCCGATGATGTGTCAGCATTGTAACCACGCACCGTGTGAAACTGTTTGTCCGGTAGCGGCAACATCTCACGGACGACAAGGGCAAAACATGATGGCTTATAACCGTTGTGTAGGTACAAGATATTGTGCAAACAACTGTCCTTATAAAGTACGTCGTTTCAACTGGTTTAACTATGCTCAGAACGATAAGTTCAACTTTAACATGAATAACGATTTAGGTCGTATGGTATTAAATCCTGATGTAGTAGTACGTCAGAGAGGGGTTATGGAAAAATGTTCATTCTGTATTCAATCTACTCAAGCGGTTATTTTAAAAGCTAAAAAAGAGAACAGAAGAGTGTCTGCAGATGAATTTAATGATGCTTGTGCTTGTGCAAGTGCTTGTTCTTCCGGAGCAATGGTATTTGGAGACATTAATGATAAAGAAGCTCCAATTACAGCACTAAAACAAAGTAAACGTAAGTATGAAGTGTTAGAAGAAGTTGGTACAAAACCAAACGTATTCTACCATGTGAAAATTAGAAATAGAAAAGAATTAAATTAAATAAACGGTTTAAAATAAATTTATGTCAGGTCATTACGAATCACCCATTAGGGAACCGCTTATTTTAGGTCACAAGACCTATCATGATATCACAGAAGATATAGCGCGTCCGGTAGAAAGTAAAGCAGGAAGATTATGGTGGATAGCCTTCAGTTTAGCTTTTATTGCTTTCCTTTATGGTTTTGGGTGTATAGCTTACACCATAGGAACAGGAATTGGAGTCTGGGGTCTTAACCGAACTATTAACTGGGCATGGGATATTACCAACTTCGTTTGGTGGGTAGGTATCGGTCACGCGGGTACATTAATCTCAGCTGTATTGTTATTATTTAGACAAAAATGGAGACTATCAATCAACCGTTCTGCAGAGGCTATGACGATTTTTGCTGTAGTGCAAGCAGGATTATTCCCGGTAATTCACATGGGGCGTCCTTGGGTTGGATATTGGGTATTCCCTATTCCTAATAATTTCGGATCTTTATGGGTAAACTTTAACTCTCCTTTATTCTGGGATGTATTAGCAATATCAACTTATTTATCAGTATCATTAGTGTTCTGGTACATGGGATTAATCCCCGATTTTGCAATGTTACGAGACAGAGCTACTAAACCTTTCTCCAAAAAGATTTATGGAATCCTTTCTTTCGGATGGGGTGGTAACGCAAAACATTGGCAAAGATTTGAAGAATTATCTTTGGTATTGGCTGGGTTAGCAACACCATTGGTATTCTCTGTACACACCACCGTATCATTTGACTTTGCTACATCAGTAATTAAAGGTTGGCACTCTACAATTTACCCACCTTACTTCGTTGCCGGAGCGGTATTCTCAGGATTCGCAATGGTACAAACATTAATGGGAGTTGCAAGAAAAGTAATAGGGTTAGAAGATTATATTACAAGAAAACATATTGAATATATGAATATTGTAATTTTAGTAACCGGTGGAATGGTAACTGTTGCATATTTAACCGAGTTTTTCGTTGCATGGTATTCAGGCAGTAGATACGAAGACTTTACTTACTTTACAGTAGGAGCCGCTACAGGGCCATATTGGTGGGCATTCTGGTTACTAATTATTTGTAATGTAATTGTTCCTATGACTATGTGGTATAGACCTGCAAGAAGAAATTATCTTTGGACCTTTATTGTATCTATTGTAATTAATATAGGTATGTGGTTTGAGCGTTTTGATATTATTGTTATCAACTTAAGCCGTGATTATTTACCATCATCTTGGACTATGTTCATGCCAACATTTGTAGATGTAGGTATCTATTTAGGAACAATCGGGTTCTTCTTTATACTATATTTGTTATATGCAAGAACATTCCCTGTAATTGCACAGGCGGAATTAAAAACAGCTTTAAAATCATCTGGCGAAAGCTATAAAAAACATCATACAGAACATGAGCACGACGAACATAAACACTAAGGTATATGCCCTTTACGATGATGATGATGTATTAATAAGTGCCATTCATACATTACGTAAAAAAGGCGTTAATATAAAAGAGGTATACACTCCTTTTCCTGTACACGGCTTAGATAAAGCATTAGGATTAAAGAAAACAAGAATATCCGATTTAGCTTTTATCTATGGAGCTTATGGTCTAATATTAATGATTATTACTACGTGGTATATGATGATTTATGACTGGCCGCAAGATATCGGAGGAAAACCAAGTTTTAGCTGGGGAGAAAATGCTACGGCTTTTGCTGTACCTATGTTTGAGATGACTGTATTTTTCGCAGCTCACTTAATGTCAATTACTTATTTAGTAAGATGTGGGTTATATCCGGGAGCAGAAGCAAAAAACCCAGACCCTAGAACTACAGATGATAAATTCTTAATTGAAGTAGAGTCCGATGATATAGAGAAACTAAAGACAATGTTCATTGATTCAGGAGCTGAAGAAGTTTCTGTAAAAAGAGCAGTAAAATAAAATTAATAGAAATGATAAAAAATACATATATAATACTGTTAATAGTTGGCACTGCGTTCTTGGCATCTTGTGTTGGGGCAGACTCCAAACCAGCTATGGTATATATGCCAGACATGTATTACTCCAACTCATATGAGCCATATGCCAAAACTACTTTTGGATACCCTGATGATACAGATGATAGTGATGTTTATTTATTCGTAAAAAACCATCATAGTTCTGCTTTATCTCCGGTAGAAGGAACAGTTCCACATACAGAGTCAGGACTTTTACCTTATACTCTACCTAATACAAATGAAGGGTATGAGCAAGCAAGAAATCTTAAATCTCCATTAGATTCTTTAAATTATCAAAAGGATGTAGAAAGAGGTGAAATGTTATTTAATCAAGCTTGTGCAGCTTGTCATGGAGTAAATGGAGACGGACAAGGACCTATTGTTCAATCAGGAGCTTATGTAGGAGTACCTAATTATAAAGACAGAGAACTTACCGTGGGAATAGTACACCATGTGATTATGTACGGTAAAAACGCTATGGGATCTTATGCTTCGCATTTTAACGAAGAAGATAGATGGCGTGTAGCAGAATATGTAATGGAATTAAAAAATAAATAATTTTTTAGAGGAAGATAAATTATGTACAATTTTTCATCAAAATTAAGAAAAGCATCTATAATATCAATCGTTTTAGGATTTTTAATGTTCGCGATAGGATATGGGTTGAATGCTACAAAAGGAGCAGATTATATCGTACAGGAAATGAACGAAAATCCTGAGCAATTCGATTATTTGGCGTCTTCTTCGGAAACTTTAGAATCTAACCACGAAGAGGTAATTGTAGGACATGAAAAAATAAATGAAGCACATGGAGAACATCATGTAAGCCATGAAGTAGAACATTTATTAGCCCAATACCATAACAGACCTTGGACAGCATTCTTTATATCAGCATTCTTATTTACAGGAATAGCAGCGATTACAATGTTTTTCTTAGCAGTTAACAACGTTGCACAGTCAGGGTGGTCTGTAATTCTTACCAGAATAATGGAGGCTATGACCTCTTTCCTCCCTTGGGGAACTGTATTGATGCTAATAGTTTTAGTAGGCTCTGCTTTACACATGAATCATTTATATCACTGGATAGGAGATCCAGAAGCATTAGATTTTAACAGTCCTAACTTTGATCATTTTATGAAAACAAAATCTGAATGGTTAAATATACCTTTTTGGTTAACTCGTTCAGTTATATACTTAGTCGGTTGGACTTTATTATCTTTCTGGATAAGAAACAAATCTAAAAAATTAGACCAAACAGGAGCAACAAAAGATTATTGGGGACTTTATAAAGTATCCGTATATGCAATTATATTTTTTGCATTATCATCTATGGCTTCCGGTTGGGATTGGGTAATGTCCATTGACCCTCACTGGTACAGTACATTATTCGGATGGTATGTAATGGCAAGTTATTTAACTGCTGCAATTGCAATTATTATCTTAATAGCAGTACATCTTAAAAATGCAGGAGTATTCCCACAGTTTAACGATAATCATTTACATGACTTAACTAAATACTTATTCGCAACCAGTTTATTATGGGGGTATTTATGGTTATGCCAATTCGAATTAATTTGGTATGCTAATATTCCTGAAGAAGTTGTTTATTTCCAACAAAGAGAAGCACTTTACGGACCAACTTATTATACAATGTTAATTCCTAACGTAGTATTACCTTTCTTAGCACTAATTAGTAGCTCTATGAAGAGAAATTACAAATGGGTATCAGGAGTTGCAATTATAGTAATATTAGGACATTGGTTAGATATATTTAACCAAATGATGCCAACAACTGTAGGACCATGGTGGCAATTCGGATTATTAGAATTTGGAGCCTTATTCTTTGTAGGAGGTTTATTTACTTTTGTAGTGATGAGAACATTATCTAAAATGCAACTTATCCCTAAAGGAAATCCACTTTTACATGAAAGTGAAATTTATGAATATCCGTTCTAATCTTAGAAAATCATAATTAAAAACATAGAAAGCCCGTCATATCAAAATGATGGGTTTTTATATTATATTAAATAAACAATAACTATATTTGAATTATGAATAATTCAGAAAAAATAAAAGTAGCTATTTCAATAGGAGACCCCAATGGAATAGGGCCTGAAATCATTGTAAAAACTTTAAGCAGAAAAGACATCCTTAATATTTGTACCCCTGTTGTTTTCTGTACTCATAAACTTTGGGGATACTTAGCAGGAGTAGTAAATAGTAATTTGGCTTTTCACAAAATATTCGATTTAAAAAAGATAGACCCAAACAAAGTAAATATTATGGACATAAAATCTCCTGATATTTTAATTGAATTTGGAAAATCTAATGAAATTGCAGGAACAATTTCTTTTAACTCATTAGAATATGCTACAAATGCAGTTACTACAAGAGATTGTGATGTATTAGTAACTGCCCCTATAAATAAATCAAATATACAATCAGATGTATTCCAATTCCCGGGACATACAGAGTATTTAGAAAAATCATGGGGAGGAAATGCTCTTATGTTTATGATCCATGAAAATATAAAAGTAGGATTAGTAACACAACACATTCCCATTAAAGAGGTGCCTTCTAAAATTACTCAAAAAGCTATTGTAGATAAAATCTATCTTATGCAAAAAAGCTTAATTGAAGATTTTGGAATTTCAAAACCTAAAATTGCTTGCTTAAGTCTTAACCCACATGCAGGAGATAAAGGTTTATTAGGATCAGAAGAAATAGAAATTATAACTCCTACGATCAAAAAGCTAACAGAAGAAGGGAATTATGTCTTTGGTCCCTACCCTGCTGACAGTTTCTTTAATTTTGATAACTTAAATAAATTTGATGCTGTTTTAGCCATGTATCATGACCAAGGATTAACCTCCTTTAAAACCATAGCCGGCATAGAAGGAGTTAATTTCTCAGCAGGATTAAAGCATGTAAGAACTAGCCCTGACCACGGAGTTGGTTACGATATCAGTGGTAAAAATATTGCTGACGAAACTTCTATGGTAGAAGCTATTTATAAAGCAATAGAGATTTATAAACACAGAAATGAATTTTTAGATTTAAAAAAGAATGTTTTAAAACTTTAATAAAATTTATAGAATTTTCACTAAATTAAAAGAATAAAATAGAAGTTTAAATAAATTTTGTATATTTGTATTATAATCTAAAAATTAAAATTATGAAAAAAGTATTTTTATTAGCATCTGTTGCTGGTTTAGTAGCGTTCACTTCTTGTAAAAAAGGAGATAAAACTGACACTACAATTGAGCAAACAGATAATACAATTGAAACTACAGCAAACGATATGGTTAACGATACTGATGAAGCTTTCGAATCAGCTAAAGCTGCTGTTACTGATGCTCCACAACTTCAAGATGCTGAATTACAAGAATGGGTAAATAAACTACACGATGAAGCAGTTAAAGCTAAAGTTGCTTCAAAAGCAGGTGACCGAGATGCTTTAAATAATGCTACTGCAGAAATAACTTCTTTAGCTGAGGCTTTAAATACTCAAACAACTAAAGCAGAATATTCACAAGCTAAAGCTTATTATGAAGAAGTTCAAGCTGAATTACAAAATAACTAATTAATATTACAATAATATTATACATAAAAAAGTGAGGCTGAGTTTTACTCAGCCTCACTTTTTTATAATTTATTTTGTTATTTTTGTCATCTTAAAATTATAGATTATAGTACATGAAGAAACATTTATTTTTTCTTCTTTCATTAAGTCTTGGCTTCACAAGTGCCCAAGTAGCTATTGGAAAAGAAAACACACACAGTTCTGCCTTACTTGAATTTGAACAAAATAACGGAAAAGGTATTATTTTACCTACCACTACCGGAACTCCTACAGAAGTGGGAGCCATTACCTTTAATGTAACTGATGGTATAATTTATTATACCGATAAAAATTCAACACCTGTTGCCCTTAGTGGACAATCGGAACAAAAAGGAAAACCACGTACTTTAGACCCATTAATAGCAGAAAACCCAGAAGAGCCTCAAGGGGTGATTATTGGTGCTCAAACCAGTGATGCCGAGGGCGTATTAATATTAGAGTCTAATAATAAAGCATTGGTTTTACCACATGTAAACGATCCTGTAACTAATATGCCATCTCCCGAGCCGGGAACTATTTGCTATGATACCGCCAGTAAATCTATTGCCGTATTTGACGGAACCAACTGGTACTTTTGGAATCATATTAAAACGGATAATTAAAACAAAATGAAATATTTATATTTACTCCTTTTATTAGGGGCTAACTTGGCTTTTGCCCAATTACAACCTTTTACCATTAACGTAACAGCTACACCTGAAACTTGTGATAGAAATGGTACTATTAGCTGGACAACTAAAGGTACAACAGATGGAACTACCTTATCTTATGCTATATATAAATTACCGGAAGAAAATATAGCTATAAAAACAACACAAGAAAATAGGGTAGAGAGTTTAGAAGCCGGAACTTATAAAATTGTAGCCACACAAACTAATGAATTTGAAAGTAATAGCACAAGTGAACAAATAACTATATCTGATAAAAAAATCCCTTTAGTTTTCTCCTTTTTCAAACCCTATTATGGTATATTTGATATATGTGGAGGAGATGCTTCAGTAAAGATAAATGTTAGTAGTGGTAGAGCTCCCTATGAATATCAAATCTTAGATGAAAATAATCAAATTATTAAAAAATCCAACTCCTCACAAATTAATGGGTTATCTGCGGGTACTTATAAAGTACGGGTAGTAGATGCCTGTGGAGTAGGTGTTGTAGGATTAAAACCATTAGAAATACAGAAAGTAAGCATAGTGCCTACCAAAGATACCGAAGTTTCTCTAGAAACATTTCACCGCCCAGGTAACTGTAAACTCTTTTTAGTTTTTCATGAGGAATTTTCTAAAGATAATACCCCTTCTTTCAATGTCTTTCATAATAATATCAATATAGAACTTTCTTTTATAGACCCTAACACTAATCAAAAAATAACTATAACTAATAAAGATGGATTAACAGGTATTGATAATAATAATAATACTAATTGGAAGTATAATGTAGGTCTAAAAGTTCCTATCTTCTCCGGTAAACAGATACAATACAATTGGCGTATCACAGATAAGTGCGGAAATGAACGACAAGGAACATATGAAGTATTACACCCTTATGATGAGTTTAAAATAGAAAGTTATTACAATATCTATAATACTTGCAATAACTCTATTGGTTTCCAAATGGAATTAACCCCCACTAAAGTCCCTTCATTACTTTCTATTGACGAAATTGTAATAACAGACAAACCCGAAGGGGCTTCATCTGATATATATATTAATACTTATGGCAAAAGAGTTTCAATAGGAAATTCAAATAGCCCTTTAGCCAAAGAAGGTATTTATAAAGGTTATATTCGATTATGTAGTGGAAGAAAAATATTTTTTGAACATAATTATATAAAAGATTCTCAACCTACTACTGAAGAAGAGGCAAAATTTAATATTCAAGATCAATATATCTCTTGTGGAAATAAACGATTTACTATAATCTTTAATCGTGGAGTAAAAGGTTACATTTCTAATATTAAAATTAATAATCAAACGATTAATTTTGTTTCAGAATATAAAAGAGCTAAGATATATGGATTAAACGCAGGTAACTATACAGCAGTAGTAACAGATGAATGCGGCAAAGAACATACGATTAATTTTGAAGTCCCTCCTTATAATGAAGTAGAACCAAAAGAAGTAAGTATAAAATCAAATTGTGGCTCTATTAAAATAAGGTCTATAGGAGGCAGTTCCCGTAAATATTTACAAATATATGATACTGATTTAGGAGGATGGACTAGCCCTACTAGAGATGATAAAGAGATTTTTGACCCTGAAAACAACAACAATGTACCTTACAGCCAGGGGGATGAATTTTATAGTGAGATTAGTGTTCATAAAGCAAATAACGCTCGCTACCGAGTAATCGAAGTCTATCCAAATTATATTTATGATGATACTACAAAATCTGAAGTCTCTGGAAAAGTATGTTATAAAGTGATTAAAGAATTTACTTTTAATAAAGAATTTAATATAAAAAATATATATTCTTTTAAATGTGAAAATAATTTATATAATGTTGGGATATCTATGATGAACCCACTAGAATCCTATACTTATCAAATCGTAAAGGATCCTAACTCTACTACAGAGGAAAATATTATTAAAAATAATGGAGAACAACAATTATTCACCGAGTTAGCTCCGGGTAAATATTATTTTAGAGTATTAGATAACTGTGGTAATTTCATTACAAGTGAATATGATATCACTACTTTAGGAACTCCTAAAATCCGTACAGTTACTAACTGTGATTCACAAGAAGTGAAGTTCGCAGTTGATGGAATAGATTATTTAAATTTTGAATGGTACAAAGAAGGTGAAGAAAGTACTATTTTAAGTACAAATAACAGCTTAGATTTACAAAGCTTTACCACAGACGAAGCAGGAACCTATAAATTGCATTTAACATCCCCTATCACTACCGCTTGTGTAAATGAAGTATTGAGCGTAAAAGTATCAGAAGACCCTTTCAATACACCGCATGCCGGTAAAAATAGTACACATACCATCTGTGGAGATGCACCGGTAAGATTAAGCGATTACTTACAAGAGGCAAACCCTGGAGAAGGAGTAGACAGCTATGGTGTTTGGCAAAGAGTAAATACAGCAAATGATGCTGGTGCTTTAGTGGGTGATCAATGGTTTGCTAACTTAGCTACACCGGGTCTCTATGAATTCAATTATGTTGTAGACGGGTTATGTTCGGGACAAGATGTGGCAACCATTACTTTAGATACACGTGATTTAGTAGCACCTACCGTAACTCAATGCCCGTCAGATATCACTGCTTTCTCTACGAATGATATTAACGCAGTGGCTACTTGGAGTCTTCCAACTTTCGACGATAATTGTAAAGTATATGTAACCAGTACTCACCAACCGGGAGAAACATTCCCTATGGGAAATACAACGGTTACCTATACCGCGGAAGACAGAGGTGGAAACACAGCTACTTGTACTTTTAACGTAACGGTTAATCGTTTTACTTGTGCCAAAAAGCCAAATACAGGAGCTCCACAAGGTAACGTAAAAGTAGGAATATCCAACTTAAACCGTACAACACAAACTACGGAATGGATTAATAGTTACAACGATGGTTGGATTGCGATGGAATCTAAAACCAAAGGTTTTGTCATTACCCGAGCCGATGATGTAAATCATCCGGAAACGGCAATTGAAAATCCAGTAGAAGGTATGATTGTTTTTGATATTGATGAAAACTGTATCAAATTATACGATGGAACCAAATGGGCATGTGTCGCACAAGGATGTAATGATGATAATGCATCTAATCCATAAGATTTTTAAAGTTTGAATTAGAATAGCCATTTTTTATTAACAAAAATGGCTATTTATATTTTAAAATTAAGTATTTTTAAGTAAATAAAGTTAGTTTTTAACCTATTTATATATATATTTGCAATCTTAAATTTACTCTAATTATGAAAAAACATTTATTTTTTCTTCTCTCATTGAGTTTTGGGTTTGCAAGTGCCCAAGTAGCCATTGGAAAAGAAAACACACACAGTTCTGCCTTACTTGAGTTTGAACAAAATAATGGGAAAGGTATTATTTTACCTACCACTACCGGAACTCCGGTAGAAGTAGGTGCTATTACATTTAATAGCACAGACGGCATTGTTTACTATACAGATAAAGATGCTAATCCTGTAGCCCTTAGTGGACAATCAGGAGAACGAGGAACATCCCGTACTTTAGACCTGTTAGTAGCAGGAAACCCAGAAGAGCCTCAAGGCGTAATTATTGGTGCACAAACCAGTAATGCCGAGGGGATATTAATATTAGAATCTAATAATAAAGCATTGGTTTTACCACATGTAAATGACCCTGTAACTAACATGCCATCTCCCGAGCCGGGAACTATTTGCTATGATACCGCCAGCAAATCTATCGCCGTATTTGACGGGACTAACTGGTATTTCTGGAATCATCTTAAAAACTAATAACGAAATCAAAATGAAACAATTATATTTATTTTTACTCTTGACGGCAAACATGGCTTTTGCCCAATTGCAACCTTTTACAATAGACGTAACGGCAACACCCGAAACCTGTAACCGTAACGGTGGACTTAGCTGGACGGTAAATGACAAAACAGCGGGTTCTACCATTACTTACTCTATCTATAAATTACCTAACCAGAGTACAGCAATTGCTACAACAGACCAAACTCAGATTACTGGATTAGAAGCCGGGAGCTATAAAATAGTAGCTACCCAAACTAAAAATAATAATACTAATAATACTAGTGAAACGGTAACCATTGCAGATAATACAATTCCTGTATTATATAATATAAGTAATATTATAGATGAGTTTTGTGGAAACGATGGAAAGGTTACAATAAATGTAACAAGTGGAACGGCTCCTTATGAATATCAACTTTTAGCAGCTGACAATACAGTACTCACTACCCAAACATCTCCCACCTTTACCGGATTAGCTGCCGGAACTTATAAAGTACGAGTAAATGATGCTTGTGGAATAGGGGTAGTTAAAGATGTAATTATAAAAAGTGTTACTTTAAGAAACTTTTCTTATAACTATGCAAACAGAGATCGTACTTGTGAAAGGTACATTAATCTTTATGAAGGCTTTAATGGTAATATCGAGGGGCATACCATTACCCATAAAATCTCCTATACTAATCCTAACACAGGTGCTTTAATCGAAAAAGAAAAAACAACCACTATAACAAGTACAACTCCTGGTTATGGTATTAATAACGGTAATAGTTATTTTTTCGGTAGAATTGATTTAGACGAGCACTTCCCCGGACAAACAATTACTTACACTTACACTATTACTTATGATGATTGCGGAACTCAAAAAACCGGCACATTTGATGCTTTAAATATAGGCTATGAAACAGAAATAGACGGTTACCGAAGAGGGTCTAGAGATCAATGTGGTTTTTCTCGTAGTATGATAATAAATTTAAGAAAGGTGGATAACCATTATGCTTTTGATCTTACTGACATTCAATTCACAACCATGCCATCAGGAGTGACTCAAAATGATCTTACCGCAAAATTAGGTAACGATGGGGATCTTTATATCTCTTCTACCGCAAATGACCTACCGGATGGTTTATATGAAGGTACACTTACTATTTGTAATGGGCATACCTTACCTTTTTCTTTTAATTATACAAAAAATCGAATTATTAGCAATCCTAACTATGCTCTAAATATCACTTCACAGACCAATGTTTGTGGCAGTAAAGTAGCTTCATATCAGGTAAGTCCATACTATAGTAATAATGTTGAATTTATTGATTTACCTGCCGGCTCTAACTATAAAATAAATTCTAATACCACAGGATTATTGTTCAATGTACCTCCAGGAGTATATCATGCTCGTTTTACAGATAGCTGTACAGGCCAACAAGTACCTGTAGAATTTACAATCAACGAATATGCTGAACACCCAAATGATGAAGATGTAAATATTTTACCTCTCTGTAGCGGATTTAATTTAAGATTGAATACTAATTATTTTGACCCTAATACCGCTCTTTTTGTTTACATGTTACAAATTTATGATAACGCATTGGGAGGATGGACAACACCGATAGCAAGAAATAACCGTGTAGCATTTGATCCAAATAATCCTACAACAGCTGATAATCATGGACTTTATCTAAGGGAAAATCAATTAGAAGAATTGATTAATAAAGCAAACATGATTTTTGACGGGAAATTTAGAATAATACGAGTTAATAGGACGAATGTTTATGAGAATTATCAATCTGGGCGATATAATAAGGCATGTTTTAATGTTATAAAAGAATTTGAGCATTATTCCACTATTACTATTGCAAATATCAATTCTTGGTTGTGTACAGACGGTACCTACAATGTAGGAGTTGGTGTAAAAGGGGTGGGAAACTATACCTATCAAATTGTACAAGATAGAAACTCTACAGACGCGGGAAATATACTTGTTGATAATGGTACTAATCCTTTGTTTACTAATTTAGCGCCGGGTACTTACCTATTCCGTGTAATAGATGATTGTGGTAACTTCTCTACTACGGAATATGACATTACTACTTTGGGAGCACCACAAATCCGTACGGTTGCAGATTGTGCTACACAAGAATTACGTTTTGTAGTGGATGGTGTAAATTATCTAAATTTTAAGTGGTATAAAGAAGGTGAAGAAAGTACTATTTTAAGTACAAGTAATGAATTAAACTTAGGTAACTTTACTCCAGCTAAAGCAGGAACCTATAAATTACATTTAACATCGCCTATCACTACCGCTTGTGTAAATGAAGTATTGAGCGTAAAAGTATCAGAAGACCCTTTCAATACACCGCATGCCGGTAAAAATAGCACACACACCATCTGTGGAGATGCACCGGTAAGATTAAGCGATTACTTACAAGAGGCAAACCCTGGAGAAGGAGTAGACAGCTATGGTGTTTGGCAAAGAGTAAATACAGCAAATGATGCCGGTGCTTTAGTGGGTGATCAATGGTTTGCTAACTTGGCTACACCGGGTCTCTATGAATTCAATTATGTTGTAGAGGGTCTATGTTCGGGGCAAGATGTGGCAACCATCACTTTAGATACACGTGATTTAATAGCACCTACCGTAACTCAATGCCCGTCAGATGTCACTGCTTTCTCTACGAATGATATTAACGCAGTGGCTACTTGGAACACGCCAGCTTTTGACGATAATTGTAAAGTATACGTAACCAGTACTCACCAACCGGGAGAAACATTCCCTATGGGAAATACAACGGTTACCTATACTGCAGAAGACAGAGGTGGAAACACAGCTAATTGTACTTTTAACGTAATTGTAAAACGTTTTACTTGTGCCAAAAAGCCAAATACAGGAGCTCCACAAGGAAATGTAAAAGTAGGAATAT
This sequence comes from Weeksellaceae bacterium TAE3-ERU29, assembly GCA_019218445.1. Taxonomy (GTDB): domain Bacteria; phylum Bacteroidota; class Bacteroidia; order Flavobacteriales; family Weeksellaceae; genus Ornithobacterium. The sequence continues at coordinate 20,467 of JAHUUM010000006.1, forward strand.
CCAACTTAAACCGTACAACGCAAACTACGGAATGGATTAATAGTTACAACGATGGTTGGATTGCGATGGAATCTAAAACCAAAGGTTTTGTAATTACCCGAGCCGATGATGTAAATCATCCGGAAACGGCAATTGAAAATCCGGTAGAAGGTATGATTGTTTTTGATATTGATGAAAACTGTATCAAATTATACGATGGAACTAAGTGGGCATGTGTCGCACAAGGATGTAATGATGATAATGCATCTAATCCATAAGATTTTTAAATATTAATTAACAAACCCCGTTTCAATTTACTTGAAACGGGGTTTTTCTTTAAAATAGATTTTTTTGACCGATATGATTCATTCTGAACTAATTATTTATATATTTGCAATCTTACATTTATTGATAAATATGAAAAAACATTTATTCCTTCTTCTTTCATTAAGCCTTGGGTTCGCAAGTGCCCAAGTAGCTATTGGAAAAGAAAACACACACAGTTCTGCCTTACTTGAATTTGAACAAAATAACGGAAAAGGTATTATTTTACCTACCACTACCGGAACTCCTACAGAAGTGGGAGCCATTACCTTTAATGTAACTGATGGTATAATTTATTATACCGATAAAAATTCAACACCCGTTGCCCTTAGTGGACAATCGGAACAAAAAGGAAAACCACGTACTTTAGACCCATTAGTAGCAGAAAACCCAGAAGAGCCTCAAGGGGTGATTATTGGTGCTCAAACCAGTAATGCCGAGGGGGTATTAATATTAGAATCTAATAACAAAGCATTGGTTTTACCACACGTAAACGACCCTGTAACTAATATGCCATCTCCCGAGCCGGGAACTATTTGCTATGATACTGCCAGCAAATCTATTGCCGTATTTGACGGTACCAACTGGTACTTTTGGAATCATATTAAAACGAATAACTAAAACAAAATGAAATATTTATATTTACTCCTTTTATTAGGGGCTAACTTGGCTTTTGCCCAATTACAACCTTTTACCATTAACGTAACAGCTATACCTGAAACTTGTGACAACAACGGTGAGTTAAATTGGACTACAGAAGGAACAACTCCTGGTTCCACTATCATCTATTCAATTTATAAACTGCCCAATGAATCTACGGCTATTGCTACTACAGACAAAACGAAGATAGAAGGCTTAGATTCAGGAGATTACAAAATTACAGCTACTCAAACAAAGAGAAATGAGATTAATCATTTTACGGCAACAGCTAGCATTTCAGACGAGACTATACCGATACAATTTTCTATTAAAGATATTAGAAACGTATTTTGTGGCAATGATGGTAGCTTTAATGTAAATGTTTCTTCTGGGACACCACCCTATACGTATCAACTTTTAAACGACAATAATGAGGTTACATACAGCCAAAACGATCCGCAATTTACGGGGCTTGTAAAGGGGCAATACAAAGTACGAGTAAGAGATGCTTGTGGTATTGGTAGCGTTAAAACGGTAAACCTGGATTTAATAGACCCCGAACCAAGGCTAACAAGGGTTACTTTAGATCAATCTGATCTTGCTGATCTTGGATGTAATAGATACATAAAATTCTATGAAGTTTTTAACCAAAGTGGTTTCGAAAAAGAATTCTTTTTCGAAATACGTTATACCCATCCAAACACTGGGGAAGAAATCGTGGTAAAGGAGAGCACGCAAAATTCAGGTAACAATAGCAATACTGATAAGTATGCTAAAAAAATAAATATAGAAACCTTTCCGGGAGAGACTATTACTTATAGCTGGAAAATAACTGATAAATGTGGGACAGTACGTACCGGTAGCTTTAAGGCTTTTAATAAGTATTACGACAGAAAGATAAATTTTATGAGGAATGTAACATCTTCCCAAAACTGCGGACACTCCTATGGTTTTAAGATCAACACAACAGAATTACAAACCCCTACCGCTAGTCGATTAACCGATATAACATTTACTGAAGTTCCAGAGGGGGTGGAAAAAAGCAACATTCCAACTTCAAATCCCCATCCTTATAATGAGTACATTATTGGCTCCAATTATAAAACTTTAGTCCCAGGTATCTATAAAGGGAACATTAGTGTATGCGGTGGAAAACAAACTATTCCTTTTGAATACAATTATCAGCCTTCTACAGAGATGGTAAGTACGCATTCTCGTGTAGAGGGCCCTTATGCTAAAAGAAATAGCTGTGGGTATACCTATCAATATATTATTTTTAGGAATACAGGAGGAATAAAAAGCATTAACTTATTAAACCCACCCACGACAGGTAATATAAGGTCTAATCCAAATGGTAAGGATTTTTCAAAGGTAGACTTGTATGATTTTCCTGCGGGCACCTATCAGTTTGAGATATTCGACAATTGTGGAAATTCTGACACTTTAAACGTTACTGTAGATGCTATTCCCGAGGTGATTCCTGGTGTTATCAATGTAGAACGCGTATGTGGTGGCTTCAATATTTTGGGGGTACAGAATGCAAAAAATGTTGATATACTTCTTGCTTATCGCAAACTGCAAATATATGATGAAGAATTGGGGGGATGGACAACGCCAAAAACCAATATATCCCGTCAAATCCATGAAATAGATAGTGCTTACGTTGATCCTCATAAAGCTTTTGATTTAGATTATGACTATTCTCTAGGTCTGAATTTAAATACACGTTCAGACATTCAATTTGAAGGGCGTTTTCGTTTAATAGAATTATATGAAACTAAAAAGTATAATCCTGAGACAAATAAAGAATATTTTTATTATTGCTATGAAGTTTTAGAAGAATTTGAGTACAGTAATCAACCCATACTTAATAATATCTACTCTTTCGAGTGTACAGACGGCACATATAACGTAGGCCTCAGTGCCAAAGGTGGCGTAACACCTTATACCTATCAAATTGTAAAAGACCCTAATTCTACTGATGATGATAATATAACCATAAACAATGGCAGTAACCAACTCTTTACCAATTTAGCACCTGGTAAATATTACTTTAGGGTGTTAGACGATTGTGGGAACTTCATAACCACAGAATATGACATTGTAACCCTGGGGACACCGCAAATCCGTACCGTTACCAATTGTGATACCAAAGAACTGAAATTTATATTAGATGGTGTAGACTACCTAAACTTTAAGTGGTATAAAGAAGGTGAAGAAAGTACTATTTTAAGTACAAGTAATGAATTAAACTTAAGTAACTTTACTCCAGCTAAAGCAGGAACCTATAAATTACATTTAACATCGCCTATCACTACAGCTTGTGTAAATGAAGTATTGAGCGTAAAAGTCTCGGAAGACCCTTTCAATACACCGCATGCCGGTAAAAATAGTACACATACCATCTGTGGAGATGCACCGGTAAGATTAAGCGATTACTTACAAGAGGCAAATCCGGGAGAAGGAGTAGACAGCTATGGTGTTTGGCAAAGAGTAAATACAGCAAATGATGCTGGTGCCTTGGTAGGTGATCAATGGTTTGCTAACTTAGCTACACCGGGTCTCTATGAATTCAATTATGTTGTAGACGGATTATGTTCAGGACAAGATGTGGCAACCATCACTTTAGATACACGTGATTTAGTAGCACCTACCGTAACTCAATGCCCGTCAGATGTCACTGCTTTCTCTACGAATGATATTAACGCAGTGGCTACTTGGAACACGCCAACTTTTGACGATAATTGTAAAGTATATGTAACCAGTACTCACCAACCGGGAGAAACATTCCCTATGGGAAATACAACGGTTACCTATACCGCGGAAGACAGAGGTGGAAACACAGCTAATTGTACTTTTAACGTAATTGTAAAACGTTTTACTTGTGCCAAAAAGCCAAATACAGGAGCTCCACAAGGAAATGTAAAAGTGGGTATATCCAACTTAAACCGTACCACGCAAACCAACCAGTGGATCAATAGCTACAACGATGGATGGATTGCGATGGAATCTAAAACTAAAGGTTTTGTAATTACCCGAGCCGATGATGTAAATCATCCGGAAACGGCAATTGAAAATCCGGTAGAAGGTATGATTGTTTTTGATATTGATGAAAACTGTATCAAATTATACGATGGAACTAAGTGGGCATGTGTCGCACAAGGATGTAATGATGATAATGCATCTAATCCATAAGATTTTTAAATATTAATTAACAAACCCCGTTTCAAGTAAATTGAAACGGGGTTTTATGTTTTTGGAAATATGGTCTAATTTTCTGTATATTTACTTCCCTCACTAAATATTTCATTTTGCGATTTACGATTTTCACTATACTTTTTTCCATTTTATTTTCTTGTCATCCAACACAAGAAAAACCAAAACATACCTTTTATTATTGGCGAACTGAATTTAACTTGTCGCCTAAAGAACAAAAAGCCTTACAAAAAACCGATTCCGATAAATTATATGTTCGTTTTTTTGATGTAGATAGATTAAACAATGGTTTTACGCCGATTGGTGTAATCAATCGGTCAGACGAAACACCAATTGGAAAAGAAATTGTACCCGTCATTTTTATTGTCAATCGGGTATGGAAAGGAATTTCTAAGGCAGAAATCCAACTTTTAGCACAAAAAATTTCTCAACTTACACAAATTACGGCACAGCAAAATCATTTTGGAGAGTGGCACGAATTACAAATTGACAGTGACTGGACAAACTCTACCCAAAAAGAATATTTTCACTTTTTAGAAGTGCTGAAAGAAATCAGTGGTAAAAACATTACGTGTACCATTCGGTTACATCAAGTGAAAGACAAAGAAAAGACAGGTATTCCGCCTGTAAACAAAGGTTATCTCATGTGCTACGCCACCGGTTCTCCTTTGGAAAACAGCAATAAAAACTCCATTTTGGATGTTCAACTTTTAAAAAATTATTTGGCTCAGTTGGAAAACTATCCTTTAAAAATGGACATGGCTTTTCCTATTTATTCGTGGGGAATTATTACAAACCACCTCGGTAAAAAGCGATTAATTAATGCCGTAACTCAACAAGAATTACAAGATAATCCTAATTTTAAATCCGTTGATAAAAACACGTTCAAAGTAATGAATGAAGGATTTTATTACGGCATTTACATGAGTCCTAATTTTACTATTAAAGTAGAAGAGATTTCACCGGAAACATTACAAAACTGTTTAGACTTCATACAAACCAAACGTTCTGATTTTGAATTGATTTATTATCATTTGGATGAACGTTTTATCAAAAAAATTATCTAAATTCGTATGTATGAAAAAGCATTTTTATTATTTCTTTATTTATATTTCGTTTATTCTTTTTCCTGTAAAAAACCAGGCTTGTGCTTATTACAACCCGGAAGAAATGTACTTTAACTTGTTTGCGCAAGAAATGGTGAATGAGCCTGAATATTACTCTTTTTTACGGGACGAGGAATCTCGATTTTATGGAGAAGGCTATTACAATGAAGAAAAGCAAAGACCTTTTACCGTTAATCAAAACACGCTGGCTTGGGAAAAATATTTCGGTGGAAATTTAACGTATGAAGAAACCGATGCTTTGCTTAAAATTATTCGAGGTCAACATCTTAAAAATTGGAAAAAAGGAAAATTAAGCCATGTTTTAAGTAAAAAATTAGGGACAGATTTCTATAAAAAGTATCAAGAAGGTTTAGATTATTTAATCGTAGCGAAAGATTTAGAGCCGTATATGAAAATAAAAACGGCAAACTCTGATAATTTCTGGGCAGTTAATGATTATGACAAAAAATCCACTGTGGCAGATTTAAATATCTCTGCCGTATTAGCTCAATTAAAAAAGGCATATCAAAATACTAAAAATAGAGGAATTCAATTGCGGTATGCGTATCAAATGGTTCGCCTATTACACTATAATTTAGAATTTAAAGAATCGGTGGAGGCTTTTAAAACTTATTTCACCAAAAATGACGAAAACCAACCGATTTATTGGTACGCTTTCGATCAAATGGCGGGGGCATATAGAGGTTTAGGAGAAAAAGAAAAAGCCAACGAAGCCTTTTTTCAGGTTTTCATCCATGCTCCGGATTTGCATAAAAGTGCGTTTATTTCTATGGAATTATCTAACAATGATGATTTTAGCAGTTTATTAAAAACCGCAAAAACACCCAAAGAAAAAACCTATGCTTATTTTCTTTTGGCGTATAATGGCTATGCCAACCCGATTCCTTTAATGCAGAAAATCAAAGCCATTGACCCAACAAGTCCTTTATTAAAAGTCTTGGCAGTGCGCTCTCTTAATGAATTGGAACGTTCCTATTTACCCACCGATTATTTTTGTTGGGATAACAATTGCAAAGAACACAAAAACAAGAGATTGCCTATTGTAGAAAGCACCAACAATCCTTATGAGGACGAAGACAAATTACCTTTATCAGAATATACAAAGCAATTAAAACAATTGATTCAATCCTTTGCAAGTAGCTCTAAGGATGAATTTTGGGTTTTATCGTATGCTTATCTTCAGTTTTTAGAGAAAGATTATAACCAAAGTTTAAAAACGCTGAACCAAATAAAAGCGACAAATCAGATTTATATTAATCAGATAGAGCAAATGAAAATGCTCATCGAAATTGTTTCTCAACCAAAAATCGATACCACTTTTGAAAATTATTTAACTCAGAAATACCCAACTATTTTTAACCAAAATCTACAAACAGAGCAAAATACAACACTTGCTTTTATTCGTGATATTTTAGCCAATCGGTATTTTTTACAGAAAGAATATGCCAAATCTTTTTTGATGAATAATACACTGGTAGAATTGCAATATGTTCCGGATTTAACACTTACACACGAGTTAGAAGACTTTTACAAAAAGAAAAATAAAACCTCTTTAGAGAAATTTATTTTGAAAAACATGGAAACCGATTTCTTTACGCCTGAACAAGTCTCAGCCTATTTCCAAATGGTTTATGGTGATTATGCCATGCAAGCCGGTGATTTTGAAAAAGCCGTTCAACACTATGAAAAAGTAACGGACTTTAGAGGAATTACAAGAGGTGGCTACGACGGTGATTATTGGTTGCCCGAAAAAGGAAAATACGACGGGTTTCATAATATATCGCCCTATGTTTTTGGTATAAATAATTTTGAATGCTTTAATTGTGGAGAAAGTTTTACCATGCGATTAGAGAAGGAAAATCTTTTACCTCAAGTTCCAACCACTTCGTTTTCTAAATTGGAATTAGCCGAGACCATGTTGGCTTTGGAACAAATCGGGAAAGGAAACGACGAACGTTCTGCCAAAGCAAGAGAATTAATGGGAAATATGATGTATAATACTTCGGCATTGGGTTATTTTAGAGAGCTTTTTGTGCAAGATTTAACCAATGGTAACAGCCCAAAATATCGTTTTGACGAAAGTAAACCGATGTTTGAATTTTATTATAAAAATTATGGTTTCTATCCGTATGCACCAAAAGGTAACTTTGATTTAGCTATTTCATATTATCAGCAAGCTCTGGAAAAAACGCAAGATAAAGAACGAAAAGCACAGATTCTTTTTCAAATGGCATCTGCCGAACAAGGGAAATATTATGTTTGGGAAGCGACTCAAAACAAAGATTTTGACTATTATGATCCTAATTATGATGAAAAAATGAAAGCCTTACAAGAAAGACTTAATCAGACTAAAAATCAAAAGTTCCGTACGGCTTTTTCTATGCTTAAAAAAGACTATGCCGATACGCAAACCGTAGAAAATTTATTGCGTAGTTGCTCTTATTTTAATCATTATTTTTACAATAAATAAAGTAATTTTTTATCCATAAAAATCCGCCTTGATGGGGTACAAGGCGGATTCTATTTTAAACATTATCTTTTAAGATGATTAGAGATTAATATCCACTCCATCCTTTAGCCCAATCCGGTAATTCTAACCCATTTCCGGCTCCTGTAGCTTTATCATTCTCCATTTTAGTTACTAAATCATCGCTGATTCCTTCTACTTTTTTATCTACATTATGAAATTTAACATTAGTTATATGTGTTCCTTCAGAAAAGTATTTTTGAGTGTCATTACTTTTGAATGTGAAACCTGTAGCCCAGCCGGATACTACAATGTTATCTAAAGTTGCGTAAGTTCCTACTCTGAATAAGTTAGTTCCTGCGTCTTCATTATCAGTTGTTTTGTAACCAATTAAAGTAATATTTTTTAAGGTTGGGTTAGACCTTGGTTCTGCACTTTCATCTCCTTTTCTGTTATCTGCCTCAATACCTCTATTTCCTACTTTAGCATTTGTTCTTTTTGCATAAGCATCTGTTAAAGAACCTACCCATCCGTCTGTCCAATCTATTGCATCATCATCATTATTAATAGATACTATTTTAGAAACATTTACAGTTCCTCCAAAGAACTCTATTCCATCATCAGATCCGTCAATTACAGAAACTCCTTCTATAGTTGTTCCGTTTCCTACTCCAAATAGAGAAAGTCCGTTAAATTCTTTCTCTCCATTGATACGAGCTCCTGCATATCTGATTTGTGTATAAGTAATAACTCCTGAGTTATCATTTTTTACAGTTCCTCCATAAGGTAAATTTGCTACTTCAGATATTTGACCTGTCCCATTATTTATAGGAGCTTTTCCACAAAGAACGATTCCTCCCCAAGCTGCTTTTTCTTTAGATGTTGCTGTAAAAATAACCGGTTTTGCAGCTGTTCCTTTAGAGTATATTTTACCTCCTTGTGCTACTGCTACATAAGCACTTGTTCCTCCTGATGCAGTGATTGTTGTTCCCGGCTCAATTTCTAAAACACCTCCGTCTTCTACAACAACAGCTCCTGTTATTGTCCAAGCTTTGTCTGCTGTAAGAACTAATTTATCTCCGGATTTTAAAGTTAATCCTTTTTCCCCTCCAAGGTTAGTATTATCTACTTGTACAGTCCCTGTGTTTTCGGACTTGTTATTATCATCTCCTCCGGAACAAGATGTTAGAGTAGATACTGTTGATACTCCTAATGTTGCTAACAACATTGCTTTTACAAAAAACTTTTTCATGTTTAATCGTTTTTAAGTTACTGTTTATTTTTATTGTTAAAATTTACATCCTATGCTTAAACCGAACTCCGTTCCGTTTTTATATTCATATATAGTTGATTCTGCTTTCATGTTTTCTTGAACCCTTTTTATTGTAGCATTTAATAAATTCTTTGCTTTTAAGGATAGACTTAAATTATTGTAATCATACTTTAGTGTAGTATCTAATAAGCTAATAGGTTTTGTAACTACTCGCCCTAAACCTTGTGTTCCAATAGAATAAAGATTCTCTCCTACATAAGAATAAGAGATTATAAAATCTACATTACTCTCATCTAATTTATAATTGAAACCTAAGTTTGCATTTCCTACTAAATCTGCCGCTCCTTCCAATTGATCTTCTGTGTCATTAAAGTTCACTGAAAATGGAGAATTAGCTTTTATTTTTTCGTTATTTAATTCACTTTTTGATTTAAGATAAGAGCCATTTGCAAAAGCATATATTTTATAATCACTATATCTGTAAATGTCTTTTCTCACCTCTGCCTCTACCCCATATACATACGCATGGTCTCCTACGTTTAAGTATGAATATAAACTCTCTGAAACTAACGCTTTTGAAATAGGATTCTGTATGTATTTACCATAAACTCCGAAAGATATTAATTCTCCCCTATTAGGGAAAAACTCCCATTTTATATCTAAGTTATTATTATCTGAAGGATTTAAAAATGGATTTCCTTGAGATTGCTCGCTTATATCATCGTAAATATAATACGCCAATTCTTTTAACTGAGGCATTGAATAAGTACGAGACAATGAAACTTTTAAATTCTGATCATTATTAATAGAATATTTTACATTTAATGATGGTAAAACTTTTGTATAATTAGAGTTAGTTTCTGTGATTCCATCAGGAGCAATCAAATTAGTCTTCCAACTAATATTTTGATTTACATTTTCTACTCTCACTCCTAAAACAGCAGTTAATTTATCATTAAAACTATAATCTGCATTCACATAACCTGCATTTGTATATTGATTCCCGTCGAAAGACATCGGTGTAAGTTCTCCTGATTTTTGTGAGAAATTTGTACGGATACTAAAGTAATCTTGATTAAAGTTTTGTGCATTTAGATTATTATCGATATCCATAATATTCAGCACTGTATTTTTATCGGCATGTTTATCATTATATCTAAAATCATATTGCTTAGATTCAAAATTTCTGGTTTTAAATCTTCCTTGATATCCGGCATTAAAATTCAATTTTTCATTGAACTTATATTTAAAATTAAAGTTTGCAGACGCATCATTGTCAGATAAGTTGTCAAAGTATCTATTAGACGAACCTCCATCTCTTCTCAATTCATAATTATTTTCTAAACTATTAAATATCAAAGTATTTGTAACCCTATCCGGACGTTTACTCGTCATGGTATTATAACCGGCAATCCATTTTAAAGATAATTTATCATTTAATGTATGATCTCCTCCTAATTGATTAATTAATAAATCAGTAGATTTAAACAAAGATCTTCTTATATATCCTTTACTATTCTGAGCCCAATCGTAATGATACCCTAAATAATTTTTAACTTCCTGATCTGTAGAACGAATATAATTGGTTGTGAAGTTTAATTTATTAGCATTATTTATATTGAAAAATAAATTAACTAATCCCGTCATATTTGTAGAGTACTTATACTTTTTGGTATCAAACAAACTTAATTTTGTTCCTTGAGCATTATAATTCCCCTCTAAACCATTAGCATAAGTATAATCATTGTCGAACCCGGCATAAAAAAATGCTTTAAGTTTTTTCTCTCCTATAATAAAATCTCGCCCCCCATTTAAACTGAATGAAAGGTTAATCGGTTTATGATTTAATTTTTGAAAATTCCAACTTCCTGACTGATATGTTGTAAGAGAATTTGTTGGAGTCTTTGTATCATCAAACCCAAAATAATTATAATTAGCAGGCGTATAAAAGTCTTTATTTTCTAATGTTTGTGTATTTACCGAGCTCCCTAAGGAAACACTAAGATAAGGTTTTCCGGAAAATTCTTTAGAAACAATATTTATATTAGCTCCTCCAAAATCACCCGAAAGTGTAGATCCAAAAACTTTTTCTATCCCGATATATTCTACAATATCCGTTTTAAATAAAGCTAAGTCTATATTTTTATTTTCAGGATCGTTAGACGGAATTGCTAATCCGTTTAATGTAGTTGTATTATATCTGTCTAATAATCCTCTGACAGAAAATGTAGAATTCCCCTGTTGTTTTACAGTACTTGTTGCTTTTGTTACCGCACTTGCGATGTCTCCCACTCCTTGTTTACTAAGCTGTACAGCTCCAATATTTTCAACGATTTCTACACTTTTTCTTTGAATATTTAAAAGTGAAACCTCATCAGATTTATTTATTTTAGCTTCTGCTACAATTTCTTTTAAATTAGTTACAGAATTACCATCAATTGGCAACTCCAAAACAAAATCACTTGTATTATTCCCGTCAGTCACCTCTAATTCTTTAGAAGTATTCTTAAACCCAAAAGCCGAAACTTTCATAGTATATTTTCCGGGAGTTTCTATATCTATAGAATATTTACCATCATTTTCTGTAAGATAATAGTAATTGGTGTTTGCTAAAAAAACCTCACATCCTTCTACCGGCTTTCCATTTGAATCTTTCACTATTCCCTCCAGTTTAGTTTGAGCATTTAAAACTACCCCTACAAATACCATCGTTAGAATTAAAATTTTCTGCATTTTTTCACTATGTTTATTTGCTTGCAAAGAAATTGTAATTAAACTAAAAAGGAGTTACGAGATTATTATGTTTAGTTTAACGTAGTGTTAGACAAAATAGCTCTATTTTAAATTAACGTTAAGGGTTTTAGTAGTCTATATAATGTATATAATTGTTTGTAACTTTAGCCCATATTAAATGATTATCATGAAAAAACAAAAGATTTTATTAGTAGATGATGAACCGGATATTTTGGAATTTTTAAGTTATAATTTGGAGAAAGCAGGCTACAAAGTAGAAACAGCACTTAACGGGACTGAAGGCGTAAAAAAAGCAAAAGTCATGAAACCTAATCTTATTCTTTTAGATATCATGATGCCCGAAATGGACGGAATCGAAGCTTGTAGCCAAATAAGAAAAATAGATTCGTTAGCCAATACATTAATCGTATTTTTATCAGCAAGAACAGAGGAATTCACTCAGTTGGCAGGTTATGAAGTGGGTGCAAATGACTATATTACCAAACCTATAAAACCTAAAGTTTTAGTGAGTAAAATAAAAGCACTATTAAAACTGAAAAGAAAAGAAAATGTAGATAAAATCATAGAATTAAATGATATAAAAATTAATCGGGAAACTTATAAAGTTACATTTAACGGAGAAGATTTAATCTTACCGAGAAAAGAATTTGAACTTTTGGCTTTACTTGCCTCTAACACAGAAAGAGTTTTCAAAAGAGATGAAATCTTAGAAAAAGTTTGGGGAAATGAAGTAGTTGTTGGTGATAGAACAATTGACGTTCATATAAGAAAACTGAGAGAGAAATTCGGGAAAGAGCACTTCACTACAATAAAAGGAGTCGGTTATAAAATAAATGACTAATGTTTAAAATCAATAATTTTTCATTTGCCTTTTTAGCTTCTGTTTTTACGATAGTAATTGTTTTTATAACAGAAAATATTGCTCCTGTATTTCGTTATCTCGCTTTGTTTATAATTATATTTATCTTATTTTTCTTCATGAATAAATATTATTATAAAATACAAATAAACCGATTATATAATTTATTGCCGAGTTTAAAAAATAAAAAAGAACATCCTCAAGACATTAAAGGACTTTCTAAAGATATATCTACCATTACACAACATAAAAGGCACGAGCTGGATGTGCTTTACGAAAGAGAAATGTACCGTAGAGAATTTGTAGGAAATGTAGCTCACGAACTCAAAACTCCATTATTTTCTATACAAGGATATTTACTCACATTGATAGAAGGCGGTTTATACGATGAAAAAATCAGAGATAAATATTTACATAGGATTAATAAATCGGTTGAAAGATTAACCTATATTGTAAAAGATTTAGACCTGATTACAGAATTAGAATCCGGCACTTTAAAATTAGACATTTATCCATTTAATATAGTTTCATTAACCAGAGAAGTTTTTGAATTTTTAGAAATAAAAGCAGAGAAAAATAAAATTTCTTTGGGATTTGATAAGTCTTATAAAGAAGCTATAAAAGTAAAAGCCGACGTAGAGAAAATAGAACAAGTTTTAATAAACTTGGTGGTAAACGCCATTAATCACTCGCAGAGAAAAGGGAAAGTAACAGTTTCTTTTGAGGTAATAGAAGATAAAGTTAAAATAATTATTTCTGATACCGGAGTAGGAATTAAAAAAGAGGAATTAAACCGAATTTTTGAAAGATTTTATCGTGTAGATAAATCCAGAAGCAGGTCTCAAGGAGGCTCAGGTTTAGGTTTGGCTATCGTTAAACATATTTTAGAAGCACATAACGAGAAAATAGAAGTAGAAAGTACTTATGGAGAGGGGACTTCTTTTACTTTTTACTTAGAAAAATATTAGTCAGAATAGAATTAAATCTCGTGAGCAAGAAAAGCATCAATAAACATTTTTGCGGATAATCCGTTTTTGGTTTTTGTTACAACAGCAATGTCAAATCGGCATTCCACGTCTAAATCTTTTTGCTGAATGTATTCATCTGCGGCTTTTACTAATCGTTTTTTCTTAGATTTAGTTACAGAATCCTCAGGATTTTCAAAAGTATCGTAAGACCGAGCTTTTACTTCTACAATGGCTAAAGTATTATCTCTTTTAGCAATAATATCTATTTCTGCCGGAGAGAAATACCAATTTCTTTCTAAAATTTCATAGCCATTTTTAATATACTTTTGGGCAACATATTCCTCTGCTATTTTCCCAAAATCATTGTGTTCTGCCATTTTAAGTAATATTAATTTATTGTCTAAAAAGAGAAACATAATCCTCAAACATATAAAGGCGTCCTCTATCTGCTCCTGTAATTTCTTTTAGAATTTCTAATTTCTCCAAATCAGAAGTTAATTTATAAGCAGTTGAAGGTGCTTTTTCTATAATTTCACTTATTTTTTGAACATTTATAACGGGACGATTATATAAGTATTCCACCACTTTATAAGCATCACCACTTTTGTTTCCTAACTCTTTAAGTTTATTGTCTATTATTTTTTGTAATTGTAATATACCGTCAAAAGTTTCTACCCCTTTTTTAGCAGTTTCTATAACCCCGGTAAGGAAAAACTTTAACCATTGCTCTATATCGTTGTGAGTACGAACACGCGTTAAGTTATCGTAATAATTGGATAACCTGCATATTCTGTAAATGCCAATCTCTATTAATAAAGCTTGGTTGAAAACTTTTATAATATCCTTGATTAACGGAATGCCCTGATTTGAAAAACTGCATAAAAGTAAAATTAGTGAAAGCCTTATTATACAAATATACCAAAAAACTAAAATAAAGAATGTCCTTATTTTAATAAATCGATGAAAATTAAAATAAGTGTTTTATTTCATATTCTTAGAAGCCAACTCTTTTTTTACTTTTAATTCAAAAGGATTTTCGTTTTCAGGTTTAATTTTTAGAGTAAGAGAGTCATAACTTTTAAATAGCGAATTTGTAACTAAATCACATATCATAGAATCATTTACATTTCTTCCATTAATTGATAAAATTTCATCGGCATATTTAATTTTACTTTTTAAATCTTCATCCCAAACTACTCCAATAATAAGTTTTCCATCTTTTAAAGTTTTATCAAAACCAAACTCAGGCTCTTCCACATTTATAACTTCTTTGGAATAAGGCTCAAAGTAAAACTTTTTATGGAGATAGTCAATCGTCATAATTCCATAATCTAATAGTTTTGCTCCAATTAGGGAGTTACGGCTTTTTATAGTCTCTGATATTACATTTTGAAATTCAATATTATTAATTGTAAGAGATGGTAATAAAAGTTTGTAATTTTTATGCTTGGTTACTTTGTCTGCCATAAAACCTAAAGAAGAAGCTCCTTCGTCTTCTCCTATTTGGTGAAAGATTTCTTTTTTGCTAAAAACTTTCTCATAATTTTTAAGAGAGGTAGAGTAAATGTCATCTGCTCCGGTATCGATTAACAATTGCTCTTTCCCTTTATCCTCTCCTCTTAATTTAACCCAAACGAAAGGTGTACTTTGAATTTTTGTAAGCATAATACCCTCTGAGTTTTTCTCTTTTAAATTTAGTTTTTCTTTTAAATCAGTAATGATTAATTTCTTCTTTTTGCCATCTATCTGAATAATGGAATTCTTTAGCATATTACTGCCAATAACACCATCTATTTTCATACAACTGAAAGGCACTTTCTTAGTGAATTCCCCTACAAAAGTTGGAATTTTCTCAAAATTTAAATCTCCAATTTTTAAACTATCAATAGAAACGATAAGTTTATTCTCTTTTATTTGATTGATGTCTACGAGAGGAAAAATTCGTATAGTATCAGGTTTTAACTTATTATAAAGCTCTTCTGATATCGCGTTCATTGCTCCTGTATCAAATAAGAATCTATATTCTTCTCCTTGAATACTAACAGGAACAATAATTTTATTTCTGATTAACTCAAAATCAATTTCTGAGTAGTAGTCTTTAATTTTCTGTTCGCCAATATTTAGACTAAACTTCTGAGTAGAACAACTTGTTACAAAAAGTAAAACAGCAAAGAATAAAATTAGTTTTCTCATTTTTTAAGGAATTTAAAACTCTAAATATAAAAACTTAAATCAGTTTTATCATCATTTACAGATAATTCCACTTTACTTCCCATGATTAAAGCTCGGTTGTCGCCTGTATGTCCTGCGGGAAAATTAAAAACTACGGGGATGTTTAAGTCTTTTACTTGTTCTAAAATCACTTGATTGGCGGTAGGGTCATAATTTAGGTTAAAATCAGGGTTTTCTTCTTCCACATCCATTTTAGTAAAACTTCCCACGATAATCCCTTCTACTTTTCTGAACAATCCCGAACGCTTGAGAGCCTCCAGCATTCTGTCCACGTGATACCAGTTTTCGTACCAATCTTCAATAAATAAAATAATTTCCTCGCTTTGCAAAGCTGTACAACTCCCCAACTGACTGTAAATTATGGAAAGGTTTCCGCCCATTAAAATACCTTTTGCTTTTCCTTTTATATTGAGTGAATGATTTGGCAATGTGTACGACAAACTTTCGCCTTTTAAAACTTTAATTAAACTCGTGTACGATTCTTCGGTGTATTTTGTATTGAGCGGTTTTGCGGTTACGGCGTGTAAAGTCGGAATATTTTTATTGTTCAAATAATTATGAAAAACGGTAATATCTGAATAACCAATTAACCATTTAGGATTATTTAAAAAAGTAGAAAAATCCAAATCATCTATAATTTTCACCGAACCGTATCCGCCCCGAGCGCACCAAATTGCATCTAAATCGGGATTATCCAAAGCCTCTTGCGTGATTTTTAATCGTTGCTGAGTATCACCCGCGTACCAATATCCTAAATTAAATTCAGTAAATAAATCTTTTGGAATTTCTAACGTCCAACCTTGTTTTTTAGCCCAATCTTTGGCAAAATCAAGTTCATGTTCAAAGATTCTACCCGCCGGAGCTATAATGCCTATTTTTGAGCCTTTTTTTAATATGGGATTTTTCATCTTCTTAAGAAAGAGATATAATTTAATAGAAATGCTTTTTTGAAGTTTAATTACATATCTAAGCCTTTTGTAATCTCTAATATTTTTTTTATTTCAGATTCAAACAGTTTACACATCTCTCCATTAATTATAGCAATCATCGCTTCTTTCCTCCAATAACTATCATAGGGTACAGGGAAACTATTCCAAACCCAATTTTCATTACTTTTATTAAATTTGTCTTTTAGTACACTAAATGTTTTATCGTTTCTTTTCTCTTTGTCTCTATGGTATAATCCAATTATTAAATTTCGAAGATTTTTATTTTCAAACTCTAAAGCGATATTATAATACTTCCAATTAGGATTTAAAAAGACAAATTGAGACCATGGTGTATTTACTCTATCATATTCCCCTGATTCATTCTTTAGATTAAGTTCATTACAAACTCTATCCAATTGTGGAATTAAAACTTTATTAATGAGGTGATTTCTTACCTTATCAATATTATCACTAATTGTAAATAATGCTTCTATATTTTCTTCTTTCGATAAAAGTTCTATTATTTCTGTATTCATCTGTGATAGTTGGGTATTGTTAGTTAGATATTTTATATGATTAACATATTGAATTAAAGTTTCTCTAATTATAGGTTTTCTAGCTGATATTTCGATACATTTTTCTAACCAATTTACTATTGTATGTTCGTATGAGACAACCTTATAATCAACTCCTTTAGAACTCTGTTCAGAAGCTTCATCTCCCCATAAATTTAAATATAATAGTTGATAGCTTTTGAAATTTCTTTTAGCATATTCCTCATATCTTTTTAGTTGCTCAAATTGATCTCTTGCATATATTTTATTTTCAATAATAATACATTGATCACGATTTTTTACTATTATATCGATTCGCCCTCCTAAACCTATTGAAAATTCAGTAGTAACCTCTATATCAGATAAAGAAAACACAAAATCACTCTCTATGATGTTATCCTGTTTTAAGGTGTCAAGAAATAGTTTTAAAAACTTTGTTTCAAAATTGTGTGATCCTTTATTACTTAATAATTCTGCTAATATAGAGGAATGTGTTACTTCATAATGATTAACTCCACATATTTTAAAGATATTAAAGTTATCATTAGTTAATTTATCTATTTGCTTTTGATATCTATTTAATATCTTTATTTTCTCTATAAGTTCTTTCATTTTTATCTCTATTTAAAACCCCAAGAAATTACTCTCGGGGCTTTATATATTTAGTATTAATTCATGATTTAATTAATAGAATAACTTGTTCCGTCTTTTCCGTCTTTTAATTGAATTCCACCCTCTGCCAATTTATCTCTAATCTCGTCAGACGTTGCCCAATCTTTATTATCTCTCGCTTTTTTACGAATATCAATCAATAAATTAACCGCAGTGTCTAACTGAGTAGAATCAGTTGTTGCTTCCATAGGTTTTAGTCCTAAAATATCCTCTACAAAGGCAGTCAGTTTTTCCTCAAAAAGCGATTTATCTTCTTGGCTGATTTGCTCTTTTCCTTCTTTTAAAAGATTAATGATTTTTACCGCCTCAAACAACTGAGCGATTAACATTGGCGTATTAAAATCATCGTCCATTTTGGCATAACATTCCTTAACCCAAGCATTAATATCCACACTTGATTTATCCGAAGTTTTCACCTCTTTTAAATCCTTCATTGCTTGCATTAATTTCAAATAACCTTTCTCTGACGCCAAAACTGCATCATTAGACAAATCGAGAACACTTCTGTAATGTGCTTGCAACATAAAGAAACGAATAACCATAGGGTCAAAACCTTTTTCAAAGAAATCATTATTTCCCGAGAAAAGTTCAGACGGTAAAATTGTGTTTCCGGTAGATTTAGACATCTTTTGTCCGTTCATTGTCAACATATTTGCGTGCATCCAATATCTTACGGGAGCATGTCCGTTTGCACCTTTTGCCTGAGCGATTTCACACTCGTGGTGAGGGAATTTTAAATCCATTCCACCTCCGTGAATATCAAAAGTCTCGCCTAAATATTTAGTACTCATCACAGTACATTCTAAGTGCCACCCCGGGAATCCGTCGCTCCAAGGAGAAGGCCAACGCATAATATGCTCCGGCGAGGCTTTTTTCCATAAAGCAAAATCTTGTGGGTTTCTCTTTTCGGACTGACCGTCAAGTGTTCGAGTATTTGAAATCAAATCCTCTATATCGCGCTTACTTAATTCACCATAAGTATGGCTTTCATTATATTTTTTCACATCAAAATAAATAGAACCATTGCTTTCATACGCAAAACCATTGTCTAAAATTCTTTTAATGATTTCAATTTGTTCTATCAAATGCCCTGTTGCGGTTGGTTCTACGTTTGGCGGTAAATTATTAAACTGAGCCAAAACATTATGAAAATCAATCGTATATTGTTGAACAATTTCCATAGGCTCTAATTCTTCCAGCCTTGCCTTTTTAGAGATTTTATCTTCTCCCTCATCGGCATCGCTTTCCAAATGCCCAACATCGGTAATATTTCTCACATAACGAACTTTGTAGCCTAAATGTTTCAAATATCTGTAAACCACATCAAAGGACATAAAAGTCCTTACATTTCCCAAATGGACGTAAGAGTAAACCGTAGGACCGCAAACATACATTCCAACAAAATTGGGGTGTATTGTTTCAAACTTTTCTTTTTCTCCCGAATGAGAATTGTGAATTTTTAAATTATGTTCTATTACCATTTTGTTATTTTTAATTAAGAAAAACTATACATTAAACTTAGTCCCCATACCTATATATTTAAGGAATTCGGCACGTGTAGTCGGGTTAGTTTTAAAAGCACCACCCAATTCTGCCGTAACCGTACTGCTCTCTATATCTTTAATTCCTCTCGAGTTCACACATAAATGTTTGGCATCTATCACACAAGCCACATCTTTAGTCCCTAAAGCCTCTTGCATCGCACGAACAATCTGCATCGTTAAACGCTCTTGCACTTGTGGTCTTTTTGCATAATATTCCACAATTCTATTCATTTTAGAAAGCCCGATAACTCGCCCCTTAGAAATATAAGCCACATGAGCACGCCCCACAATCGGTAAAAAATGATGTTCACAAGTAGAATAAACTATAATATCTTTTTCCACCAACATTTGGTTATATTTATATTTATTCTCAAAAGTGGACATTTTCGGTTTTCTTTCAGGACTTAAACCACCAAAAATTTCTTTCACAAACATTTTCGCCACACGGCGTGGAGTTCCCTTCAAACTATCATCAGTCATATCAAGACCCAAAGTCTGCATAATCTTAGAAAAATCCTTTTCGATAGAACTTATCTTTTCCTCATCAGAAATAGCAAACGCATCTTGTCTTAACGGAGTTTCGTGATTTCCCGGAATGTGACCATCCCCCATATCATCATACAACTCTTCCTCGTTGTAATTTGTCATAGCATCATTAATTTGTACAAATTTAACGATTAATTTTAAGCCTACAATAATAAATAAAAATTGAGCAGTATTATTAAAAGTTATTTGGGCGTTTCCCTTCGGGTCGGGCTATAACACTACAAGTCCTCGCTCCGCTTTACTACGCTGTGGGCTTTCCGTTGCTATCCCTCACGCAACCTACCGAGTACCCCCTCGAGGAAAGTCTGCGATAGCAGAGTATGTGAATAGAGAATAAATTCCCCCTTCAGGGGGATACAGGGGGTGTTGCGATAAGTAAAATACCCATGAGACTCTGAAATAAATTCAGGGTCACAAAGGATTTAGTTTTTTGTACGATAAAACATCCCCCTTACCCCCTTCAAAGGGGGATTAGCATGCCTACTGTCATACCAACCGCGTTTCTGCATCACACTTGTAGGGATCTACGTATTTCTGTTTTCACGTCATTGCGAAGAATGAAGCAATCTCTGAATGTACTTATTAGGGGTTGCTTCGAGCTAGCTCTTGCAATGACGTACGTTTTAATTTTGTTTATTATGATGTTACCCTGAAACAAGTTCAGAGTGACACTGTGCGTGCTTTCTCATCGTTGCGGTCATGCTGAATTTATTTCAGCATCACACTCATTAATAACAAGTACTTTTCTGTTTTCACGTCATTGCGAAGAATGAAGCAATCTCTGAATGTACTTATTAGGGATTGCTTCGAGCAAGCTCTCGCAATGACGTGCGTTTTTATTTTTACTTGTTAATTTTTAATTTACTACAAAAGTTTCCCACACCTAACAGATTATAAGGCAAAGGTTTATAGAACTTTTTAGGATATTTGGTATGCATTTTTGCTATTTTGTAGTTTTTATAAAAAATATAAAAACCTTGCAAAGCCTTTGTTTATACAGGCTCCACAAGGTTAGTTAATATTTGTATCTATTCTTAAAAACCAAAGGTTGCCCTCTTTACACATATTCCTCTTCCATGTATTCAGAGGACTTCCTTTGATGGTGAAAACACACCGTTTCTAAACACCTCTTTTTGGTGTTTTTTACCTAACAGCTTAACGGAGTTGAACCCGTATTAATCCTGGATACAACGAACACTCATCCCATCGGCCCAGCTTCCTTTAGTCTGGTTCGGATCCGCCCAGTGCTTACTCATATAAAATACATAAGCCGATCTCTCTCTCCCCTCGACAACAGCCGTTGACGACGCATACCAAGCGTATTCACCCACCTGTCTCACTTCACCTGCATAATCGGAACGGTAGCCCGCATTTATTAGGTTTGGTAATAGGGTCTGATTGTACCATTCGTAAGTGACCACGCCATCTGAATGACCGGTGATAGCCTCATGAACAGCCACCCACTCCTCATGGGTCGGCACATGGAACCCTGTAGGACAAGGGTTATTAGGCTTACCACTTCGCCACAATTCTACATTGGCTCCGGAAGCATCATTTGAACCGTTTGATACCCAACTATATTTATTTGAATAATTAGATAGAATAAACTTCCCAACGATACTGGAAGGAGACGTTGCCTGCCAATTATTTGCTCTCGTATTAATAGTTGGAGAATATCTATACTCATGACCGTCCGTAGGGCGCTGCCATTGGTATAAACCTCCGTAAATTTTCGGTATAGCATAGCCAGACGCTCCAGTTTCACTTATAGTAGGGTCAAACGCAGCAGAACCTAATTTTGCGGCAGCTGCCCCTAAGTTCAAGTTTAACCATGTTTTATTGTATCCAGTGGGCGTAGTTACTTGTACCGGTAAATACACAAAGTTATGGACTCCATCTCCAAATTTCTTATCAAGTATACCTCCTATTCCCTTTAATACTACTTGGAAGTTACTTCCGTTCATATCTACATTAAAGGTAGCAATGTCATAGGTTGCACCGGGTGCTAATTGCCTTACTAAATATTCTCCGTCACCTCCTACTTCTATCGTTCCTGTTAAATTCCCTGCCGCATTAAAGGTATTTGGCTGTATATTTAAAGTCAACTCATTAGTATCATTATTTTGCCCCGGCGCAGACGTTTGGGTAATACTTACGGCATTATAACTTCCTTGTCCATTGGTATAAGGGATTTCTAAAGTAACTTTTTCTGCTCCGTTGTTTATCTTCCCTTGTAGGGTGGTACTATTATATACCATAGAAACTATGTAACGTTCTCTGTTACTAAGGGTAGCGGAACCTAAACCTACTTGAATACTTTGGTCTGCCTGTAAACCTAATTTATCAAAGGTAGCAGTTAAATTCCCGCTTTCAGGAGTGCCTGTTAATTTATAAATTAAAGTTTTGGTTTCTCCTCCACTTAAGGATACATCATTGTTTTGGTTAGGGGCAACTTGTATATTACTTGTTCCGTTTTGGATTGTTACTGCATCAGAAAAATCAACATTATTAATCGCTGCAAATCCATTGTTCTGTAACTTAAATTTTACTTTGTTCGCATCGGTTAATGCCACTCCGCTTATATATTGTCCTTCAAAGCCTGCAGATGATACTGCTACACTTTGGGATTGTGCACTCCCTGCATCCGGTAAACACTGCCATTGGTGCGCTCCGTTTACTATCCCTTGATACATCTCTATACACTTTTTAGTGGTGTTATAAATCAACATACCTACTTTGGTGTCTACAAATTTTGAACGTTGATCTGAACTTACATTGGGGATATTTAAGCCTTGGGGTTTGGTTTCATCCCATGTTGAGTTATACGAAATCTCCATTGAACCTTTCGGATCGGTGGTATTGATTCCTACTTTCCCTCCTGTAAAGTTTAGGTTATGATTGTCTAAGTTTACCTCTCTGTCTCCCGAAAGTGTTCCGTTTTGGCTATAGAAACTCGCTAAGCTTACTCCTGAACCAAGGGGTTTCCATCTTCCACCGGCTAAATTCCCTGAGGTGTTTCCCGTAGGATTACTAAAATAATAAAAACCTTCTTTTAAATCTAACGTATATGTTCCTGTGGCAGGATCATCTATCGTAGCATTTTCTTCTACATGAGTATTGTAAACCAACATGCCATCAAATGCCGTTGGGAATACCAAACCTAACCCATCGAATAAATCGGTTTTAAATTTAAACGTGGTTAAATTAGTTCTTGGAAATACGATTCCTTTCCCTACACTCGGATATGCCGATTGAGAGGACGCATCTATAAACGGATTTTGATTTAAAATGTCTGCATTTACAGGAACATTTGTTTTTATCTGTGCTTGTGTTTTAGGTAAGGATATCAAACCTAAAAGTGATGCTATGATGATATATATTTTCATTTTGATTTTATTTTAAATGATGATTGATTATAATGAGGTAGCGATCCAATGCCATTGGTTATCTGTATCTTGAAAAGAAGTATAACATCTGGTAAAACCTGCATTAATTGTTTCATGTCCTGCTACTACATTGGTAATAACTACTTGTTTTGCACCTGTTCCATAAGGTGCAGAGGTAGCATTTCTAAAACAAATGGTTCTGTTTTTATATTCATCAGTTACGACTGGCATAGCAAGTCCTTCTGCGTCTGTAAAAGCGATTATATGATCATCCGGTTGAATATCTGAAGCTGAAAAAGTAGCTTCTCTATAGATTCTTACCTTTTCATAAACAGCTCCTATTGCATTTCCTACTTTTGCCCATGATGTTCCATTCCAATAGTAATAACCTGCAGGGGTTACACTTCCGTTTCCGTCATTCCATACTAACAGTCCTGCTGTATTTGCACTTCCGTTTAATGCTTCGGTTCTACTGTTTAATGATACTGACGGTAATACTACGCCTTTCTTTTCTCCTGTTTTGTTTTTTATATGGAATACCGCATCAGGTGCTATGTCTCCATTGTTTTCTGTGTTAATGCCTACCTGTGCAAATGTTACACCGGTTAAGACAAGTGCTAACGTTGTAAATACTCGTTTCATAATTCTTTAATTTTTAATTGTTAATATTTAGTTTTTAATTGTTTCTTTTGTTTTCAAGTCATTGCGAAGAATGAAGCAAGCTCTGGATAATCTTGTTAGGGATTGCCACGAGCAAGCTCTCGCAATGACGTGTGTTTTAATTTTGTTCATTCTTATGAGACCCTGAAACAAGTTCAGGGTGATACTGAGTGCTTTCTCATCATTGCTGTCATGCCAACCTTGTTTCAGCATTGTACGCATAAAGAGATTGCTTCGTAAACTCGCAATGACGTGTGTTATATTTTTTACTTTTTCATTGTTAGTTTTTATTTTATATAAAAAGCCTGCTCCCCCAACACACACAGATAAGAACAGGCAGACAACCGAATATAAGAAACAGTTTACTTTAAAACTTAACTCGGTTGATGAACTGAAAAGACAAATGTTATTTTTAAACTCTTGAGAAGTTAATCCTAAAATAAAAAATACGAAAAAAACCGTATCTCCCTGTAAAAGGGAAATACGGCTTTTTTTTAGAGCTAAATTTAATTTTAGCTTATTTGTGTTTTTTGAAAATTTTCTATAAACTAACGCACACGCATAATTATACTGTGTGTGTGTGTGTGTGTGTGTGTGTGTTTACACTATTTCTTGAATTGTGCAAATCTAAAATGTTAAAGTTTATATTTTCTTGTGTGCTGGTCATTTCTGTTCTGATAACGTGACAAATATAGGGATTATTTTTAAACTAAAAAGAATTTAATATAATTACATCATTCAAAGATTAAACAAATATAATCTTTTTCCTTATTTTTACGGCTCTATTTACAATCATTATGAAACATATTTTTAGTTTTTTAACTTTAAGCCTATTTACTTTTACCATGGCACAAAAACAAAATTTAACACCGGAAACACTTTGGAAACTCGGGCGAGTGCAAGGCATCACGCTTACAGAGAATCAAAAAAATGTGATTTACAAAGTGAGCACGCCCAATATGGAGGAAAATACGATTCCTTCAAAATATTATACAATAGAAATTAATTCGGGAAAATCATCGGAAATTTCTAAGGATTTTGCTAACGAATTGGAACGTAAAATTTCGCCTAACGGGGAATATGAATTAGTGACCAAAGACGTCTTAGTCGAGAAAATTGAGGCAAAAAACATTTATCCCGATTTACCGAAATCAAGTGGCTACTTATTTAGTGATTTGCAACACCGCCACTGGGATACTTGGAACAACGGAGAGTTTACGCATTTGATTATCCGTAATTTAAAAACAGGTGAAGAAATAGAATTATTAAAAGACAAGCCTTATATTGTAACAGAATACACTTGGAATGCAGACGGCTCTCAAGTGATTTATGTCACCAAAGAAAACTACGGAACAGAGTACATGACCTCTACCAATTCCGATGTTTTTGCTTACGATATGAAGTCGGGCAAAATTGAAAATATTACCAAAGGAATGTTAGGCTATGATACACAACCGGCTTTTAATAAAGACAATGTTTTGGCATGGACAAGTATGGAAACCCCGGGCTACGAAGCCGACAAAAACGATATTTTCATTCTTTATAAAGGTAAAAAAATCAATATTACTAAAGATTGGGACGGAACCGTAAATTCATTCAAATGGAGTAATGACGGAAAGAAAATTTATTTTACCGCTCCTACTCCGGGCGAAGAACAACTTTTTGTAGTTTCTCCTTTTGATAAAACCCCGAAAGTGGAACAACTTTCCAAAGGAATGCACAATATTACGAACATAGTGGGCGAAACCAACGGTATTTTGGTTGTTTCTAAAACCGACATGAACCACGCTGCAGAGTTGTTTACTTTCGATTTAAAATCAAAAAAACTAAAACCTTTAACCCAAGTAAACAAAGATACTTACGCAAATGTCGCTGAGTCTAAAATCGAGCAACGTTGGGTAAAAACCACGGACAACAAACAAATGTTAGTCAATGTGATTTATCCACCAAATTTTGATAAAAACAAAAAGTATCCTACCCTTTTATATTGCCAAGGAGGACCGCAGTCTCCCGTGAATCAGTTTTATAGTTTCCGTTGGAATTTTGCTTTAATGGCGGCACAAGGTTACATTGTGGTCGCTCCTAACCGAAGAGGTTTGCCCGGATTTGGCACAAAATGGAACGCCGACATCAGTGGTGATTGGGGCGGACAAGCCATGCGTGATTATTTAACTGCGATTGATGAATTAGCCAAAGAACCTTACGTGGACAACAACCGATTAGGTGCCGTGGGAGCAAGTTATGGAGGATATTCCGTGTATTATTTAGCAGGAATCCATGAGAAAAGATTTAAAACATTTATTGCTCATTGCGGGGTATTTAATTTAGAAAGTATGTACGGTGAAACTGAAGAACTGTTCTTTATAAATCACGATTTAGGCGGACCGTATTGGGAAAACCATAAATCATACAAAGAATTTAATCCAATTACAAATGTAAAAAAATGGGATACGCCGATTTTAATTATTCAGAATGATAAAGATTATCGTGTGCCGATTGGGCAAGGATTACAAGCCTATACAGCCGCTCAAGTTTTAGGATTAAAGTCTGAGTTACTTTATTTCCCTGACGAAAACCACTGGGTTACACAACCTCAAAATGGTATGTTCTGGCAAAGAACTTTCTTTAAATGGTTAGAGGATACTTTATAAAACATTATAAAATAATAGAGAAGCCGTCTCAAAACTCATTGAAACGGCTTTTTTCTTGATTTTTCTTGTCCCCATATAGCTTTAAATATTAAAATCTCAAAGAAAAAACATTACATTAGATGAAATTAAATTCACTCAGAATTTAGGAAAATATAAAATAACTATTTATTTAGGTCCTATTTCATTATTTTCTTATTATATTGATTACGGAGTAAAATATATTCTTTTTCAAGAGAGGTAATAATAAATTTCACAACTAAATAGATTCTATTTTAGATATTTCGTTATATCTTTGATGAAAATCAAGAAGATGAGCAAAAGAAAATCATTTTTATTAACATTAGCTATATTCTGTATAGCAATGCCTCCCGTAATGTATTTAGTAAATTATTTTTTAGATTTTGAATTACAGCCTGCATCATATTTTATTACGCCTTTACTTACAGCCTGTATTTTCTATTTTACTTCAAATAAGAAAGCAAAAACTAAATGATAAGTGAAAATATTGTTTTGGTAAATTTTAGTCTGCCTCTTTAATACTGAAAAGAGATGTATATATTACTCATTTAGAAAAACTATAAAACAAAAAAACGTATATTTGCGTATTCCAAAAATTAGTAATATTATAAACATTCTATGGCAGAATTAGTTCCAGATAAATACGAAGGAGAATCTATCAGAAAAGTATCCGGAATGTACGAGGATTGGTTTCTTGATTACGCATCTTACGTAATTTTAGAACGAGCCATTCCCTCTGTTCATGACGGATTAAAACCTGTTCAGCGTCGTATCATGCACTCCATGCGAGAAATGGAAGACGGCAGATACAATAAAGTTGCGAACGTGGTGGGAAATACAATGAAGTATCACCCACACGGAGATGCTGCCATTGGAGATGCCTTAGTACAATTAGGACAAAAGAATTTATTAATAGACAAACAAGGAAACTGGGGAAATTTATTTACGGGAGACGGTTCAGCCGCACCTCGTTATATTGAGGCAAGACTTACCAAATTTGCTTTAGAAGTAGTTTTTAATCCAAAAACCACCGAATGGCAATTATCTTACGACTCCAGAAACAGAGAACCTGTAAATTTACCGATTAAATTCCCATTGCTTTTAGCTCAGGGAGTTGACGGAATTGCCGTAGGACTTTCCACCAAGATTTTACCACATAATTTTAATGAATTAATAGATGCCTCTATAAAACATTTAAGAGGAAAGAAATTTCAATTATTCCCTGATTTCCAAACAGGTGGAATGGTAGATGTTACTGATTATAATGATGGTGAACGTGGTGGACGTGTACGAATTAGAGCAAAAATCAGTCAGGTAGATAAATCGACTTTAAAAATTTCTGACATTCCTTACGGACAAACAACCGGTTCTGTAATCGATAGTATTTTAAGAGCTAACGACAAAGGGAAAATAAAAATAAAAAAGGTAGAAGACAATACTGCCGAAAAGGTGGAAATCATTGTGCATCTGCATAATAATGTTTCGCCTGATAAGATGATAGATGCACTTTATGCTTTTACATATTGCGAAATTTCCATGTCACCAAATGCTTGTGTTATTGTAAATAAAAAACCCGAATTCCTTTCAGTTTCAGAGATTTTAAAAATCAATACAAAAAGTACAATTGATTTACTACAAAGAGAGCTGGAAATTGAACTGGAAGAATTAGAATATAAATGGCATTTTTCTTCTTTAGAAAGAATTTTTATTGAAAATAGAATTTATCACGACATAGAGGAAGAGGAAACCTGGGAAGGTGTTATAAAAGCGATTGATGAAGGTTTAAAACCTCATATATCTCATTTAAAAAGACCCGTAACCGAGGAAGATATTCTAAAATTAACGGAAATTAGAATTAAGCGTATCTCTAAGTTCGATTTAGACAAAGCTCAGCAATACATTGAGTCTTTGGAAGAGCAAATAGAAAAAGTACTCTTTCACTTAAATAATCTAACCGATTACGCTGTTGATTATTTTAAGAATTTAAAAATAAAATACGGAAAAGATAAGGAAAGATTAACCGAAATTCGTCCGTTTGAAGAGATAGATGCTACAAAAGTAGCCGCTGCCAATGTGCGTTTATACGGAAACTTTGCCGAAGGTTTCATTGGTACAGGAACAGCCATGAAAAAAGAGGAGTTTCTATTTGAATGCTCTGATATAGATGATATTATAACTTTCCGAAGAGATGGCGTAATGATGGTTACCAAAGTAAGTGATAAGACTTTTGTGGGTAAAAATATCATTCATTGTGCTGTTTGGAAGAAGAAAGACAAGCGAACAATCTATAACCTTATTTACAGATTAGGTAAAAACGGGCCGAACTATCAAAAAAGGTTTTCTGTGACGAGTATTATTCGGGATAAAGAATATCCTGTGGGAGGAAATGCAAAAAACTCTCAAATACTTTATTTCTCAGCAAACCCTAACGGAGAAGCAGAAATTGTTCAAGTATTATTAAATCAAAGAGCAAGACTTAAAAAACTAAAATTTGATATAGATTTTGCCGAATTAGCTGTAAGAAGTAAAACAGCAAAAGGGAATTTAGTATCTAAACACCCTATCAAAAAAATTGATTTAAAAGAAGAAGGAGTTTCTACTTTAGCTCCACGTAAAATCTGGTTTGATGAAACTGTAAAAAGACTGAACGTAGAAGAACGCGGAAGATATTTAGGTGCATTTAAAGGAGAAGATAAAATATTAACAATCAATGATGAGGGAGTTGCTCAATTAACAAATTTTGATTTAACCAATCACTTCAATGACAATTTAGTATTCCTCGAAAAATGGAATCCGAACAAACCAATTACTTGTATCTATTACGATAGCGAGAGGGAACGATATTATGTAAAAAGGTTTATTTTAGAAGACAGCTTTAAAGAGCAACCTTTCTACTTTTTAGAGGACAATAAATCTTTTATAGAATTAATTTCCATTGATTACATCCCTCAAATAGAAGTTTTATTTAAAAAAGTAAACGGGAATGAACGAGAACCGGAAATCATTAATTTAGAAGAATTTATCTCGGTAAAAGGAATTACGGCAATGGGAAATCAATTGACTCCGTATGATGTTAAGAAAATTGTAGAATTAGAGCCAATTCCATATGAAGAGCCTGAGCAAGAAGAAGATTCAGATGATGACGATGATGAATTATTCGATGGAGAAGCTAAACAAGCATCATTATTTGGAGAAGAAGAATAAATAAAATGGAACAATACATCACTTATATAATTATAGGAATTACAGTTTTTGTAAGCTGGCAAGCTTGGCAAAACTTCAATCTGTTTGAGCGATTAAAATTCCAAATGTCTGCAATCGTAGACGGAAAACAATACGACAGAATGTTCACCTCTGCATTTGTACATGCGGATTGGATGCACTTATTCTTTAATATGTTTGTGCTTTATACATTCATGCCTGTATTGTTAAGCATTTTTTCAGCTCAAATGTGTGTTTTAATATACATAGCAGCCATATTATCAGGAAGTTTATTTACTATTTTATTTCATAGAAAAGACAAATGGTATTCAGCTGTTGGAGCTTCGGGAGGAGTTTCAGGAATTGTATTCTCTGCAATAATGCTTTATCCTGATTTACCTTTAACTATCATATTTTTTCCGTTCTTTAGTTTTCCCGGTTGGGCTTTTGGACTAATTTACTTAGGATATTCATTATTCGGAATGAAGAATAATGTAGGGAATTTAGGACACGCAGCTCACTTAGGAGGAAGTATTGCGGGAATATTACTCACTGCTTTATTAGTTCCTGCCAGTGTTTTCCAAATCAATATTATATTTCTTATAGGAATTATAGTAATGATTATTGCTATGGGAATCATGGCTTACAAAGAGAATGTAAGAAGATAATAAATTATTTTACAATTTAAAGGAAACTTTTACGTTTAGATAGTATTATATTTAGTGATAAATATTAATTTTGCCAAACACAAATAATTAACATAAAAAAACACCGTATAAATAGACAATGGGTTTATTCAATTTTTTCACAAAAGACATTGCAATAGATTTAGGTACAGCAAATACCTTAATCATTCATAACAATAAAGTGGTTGTAGACCACCCTTCAATAGTAGCAATAGAAAGACAAACAGGAAAATTGATTGCCGTAGGGCATGAGGCTAAAAGTATGCAAGGAAAAACGCATGATGATATAAAAATCATTCGTCCGTTAAAAGATGGAGTAATTGCAGATTTTGAGGCTTCAGAAAAAATGATCAGGAAATTTATTTCTATGATTCCCGGTTTAAGAGGTGGAATGATGGCTCCCGCTTTACGAATGGTAATTTGTATCCCTTCTGGAATTACACAAGTAGAAAGAAGGGCAGTAAAAGATTCTGCAGTTCATGTAAATGCGAAAGACATCCGATTAATTTATGAGCCGATGGCAGCCGCTATTGGAGTTGGTATAGATATCCAACAGCCGGAAGGTAACATGATTATTGATATAGGAGGTGGAACTACAGAAATTGCGGTAATTGCATTAGGAGGTATCGTTATAGATAAATCCGTTAAGATTGCCGGTGATGTATTTACAAATGACATTGCTTATCATTTAAGGACACACCACAATTTATATGTAGGAGAAAGAACAGCAGAAAGAATCAAAATTGAAATTGGTGCTGCTTTAGAAGAGTTAGAACACGCTCCGGACGATATCCATGTACAAGGACGTGATTTAATTACAGGAAAACCAAAAGAAATTGTTGTTAATTATAAAGAAGTTGCAAAAGCATTAGATAAGTCTATTTCTCGTATA
The DNA here is from genome assembly GCA_019218445.1 of Weeksellaceae bacterium TAE3-ERU29. Classification (GTDB taxonomy): domain Bacteria; phylum Bacteroidota; class Bacteroidia; order Flavobacteriales; family Weeksellaceae; genus Ornithobacterium. The sequence continues at coordinate 52,044 of JAHUUM010000006.1, forward strand.
GAAGATGCGGTAATGGAAACTTTATCTCAAACTCCACCGGAATTAGCAGCAGACATCTACAATACAGGTGTTTATATGGCAGGTGGCGGTTCTATGCTTAGAGGATTAGACCAACGTATTTCCAGAAAAACAGGCTTACCTGTATTTTTAGCAGAAGATCCTTTACGTGCGGTTGTTCGTGGTACAGGAATCGCATTAAAAAATATCGACAAGTATAATTTCTTAATGCGATAAAAATCCATGCGTCTTTTAGCAAATCTAATTTCAAAAATTGGAGTTTTTATTTTCTTTTTGATTTTAGAAGCAGTTTCTATATTTTTCATGTTTTCCAATAGCAGTTATCATAAAAGTGTTATCGGAAAATCCTTTATGGATATGAATGGGTATTTCTCTGAAAAAGTAAGTTATGTTACTCAATTTTTTGATTTACCCGAAGAAAATATAAGATTAGCTTCTGAAAATGCAAAGCTTAGACAAGACCTAAAAAATACAACTATTATAAATAGAAATGATTCAACACTTTCCGGTATGGATAGTATTTATAATCAAAAATTTATTTATAAACCGGCACAAATCATAGATTATTCTTTACGAAAAAAAGATAATTACTTTTTAATTAATAAAGGAAAAGCAGACGGAATTAAAGAGGATATGGCTGTAGTTTTTGGAAAAGGAATTGTGGGAGCAGTACTTTCAACCTCAGACCATTACGCATCGGTAATATCAATTTTACATTCTAAAACAAATATTAAAGCAAAAGTAAAGAACTTAAATTATTTCGGAATTATAAAATGGGATGGAGAAGATCACAGAAAATTATCTTTAACAGAAATTCCTAAATATTTAAGCATAAAAGTAGGAGATACGGTTGTAACCGCAGGAGCATCAGCAATATACCCCGAAGGTGAAATGATAGGAAAAGTTACCAAACTTGTCCCAAATAACCAAACAGGAGATTTTAATATAGAAGTTACTACATTCGAAGATTTAGCAAATGTTAAAAATGTTTATGTAATCGAGAATTTAGACAGAGCAAATATATTAGAAGCACAAGAAAAACAACAGGAATTAATAGATGATACAGAGTAACATCAAAAATATAATTATAATGGCAGTATTTGTTTTACTGCAAGTCGCAATCTTCAATAATATTAATTTTTGGGGATATGCCAATCCATATATTTATATTTTATTTATTTTATTACTTCCGGTTTCCATGAATCGGTATTTACTACTTATGTATGCTTTTATAGCAGGCATCTCCATTGATTTATTTGAAGCTACCGGAGGAGTAAATGCATTTACCACAGTACTTGTTGCCTATCTTAGAAATCCGCTCATTTATTTACTTAGCAGTAATAATATAAACGAGCCGGATAGCATTAAATTAAGTGATTTTTCATTTCTACAATGGAGCATTTATTTAGTGATTTTAATCCTAATTCAACATATAACCATAGACGTTATAGAAAGCATGCAATGGTCTAAAATATTAACTGTTATAGAACGTAGTTTAATTGGTTCTGCAATCACTATTATTTTAGCTGCCATGTATATATCATTTTTCCCACCTAAAAGACAAAATGATATATAAACATGAAAAGAATAGGTCTTTTTTATTTTCTAATCTTTGTTATTAGCGTCAGTTTTATAGCACGATTAGCTTATTTACAGCTTTTTACCGATAGATATATCCTAAATGCCTTTAATACCTCTATAAAAAAGGAAGTCGTTTATCCTAAAAGAGGAGATATTTTAGACAGAAATGGAAAGCTTTTAGTAACAAATAGTTACGATTATGAATTGCAAATCACCCCATTTTTATTAGAAAAAGGATTTGATACTATTAAATTTTGTCAATTAATAGGAATCACAGTAGCTGACTTTAATAATAGAATGGAGGAAATAAAATCTATAAAAGGTTATTCTAAAGTTGCTACTTTCCCATTAATAAAAGGACTAAACAGAGAAGATTTTACTCGTTTTCAAGAGCAAATGTATAAATATCCTGCAATAGACGTTGTTCAAAAACCAAAGAGAGAATACCGAGTAAGCACCGCAGGAAATGTCTTAGGTTACATTCAAGAAGTGAGCCCTACTTATATAAAAAGAGATTCATCCTATTACGACCCGGGAGATTTAGCCGGAATGGCAGGAGTAGAAAAATCCTATGAAAATGTTTTACGAGGTGTAAAAGGGGTAAAATATTTAAAAAAAGATATTCGGCTTAGAACAATCGGCTCATACGAAAATGGTGAGAAAGATGTTCAAGTACAAAACGGAAAAACAATCAATTTAAGTATTGACTATGATTTACAACATTATGCCGAGACTTTACTTAAAAATAAAAGAGGAGCAGTTGTAGCTATAGAACCTTCTACGGGAGAGATTTTAGCATTAGCATCATCACCATACATAGATCCGCATAGATACAATATTCCTGGAGAAATTTCCAGAATGATGCTCGATTCCATTAATAAAATAATGTATGATCGTTCCTTACAAGCTGCGTATCCTCCGGGATCACCTTTTAAAATAATGACAGGATTAGCTGCTTTCCAAATGGGAGTTTCAGATTCGGCAAAAGTTTATACTTGTCATCACGGATTTTATTACGGAAGAGCCCATATGAATTGCCACTGTGGAAGAACAAACTTAAAGATTAAAACAGCAATAGAACGTTCTTGTAACTCTTATTTCTCTAAAACTTGGGTAGATATTTTGAAGAAAGACTCCATCAGCATAGAAAACAGCATAGATGAATGGGCAGATATAATGCACAGTTTCGGTTTAGGGAAATTCTTAGGAACAGATATGCCTGTAGGAAGCAAAGGAAATATTCCTAACTCTGCTTATTATAATCGATTTTTAGGAAAAGGCAAATGGAATCCGTTCAGTATAATATCTAACGGTATAGGACAAGGAGAAATTCTTTCAACACCTATACAAATGGCTAATGCAATGGCAGCTGTAGCAAATCAAGGGTATTATTACACACCTCATATTGTGAAAAAAATAGACGGAGACCCAACTAAAGATACTATTTATACAACTAAACGATATACAAAAGTAGACCCTAAATATTTCCCTAACTTTTTAAAAGGAATGGAATATGTTTTTAGCCGAGCAGGAACAGCAAGAGCTTATTATACAAAAAGATTTACACAGGCAGGAAAAACAGGAACATCACAAAACCCACACGGAGCAGATCACTCTTTATTTACAATTATAGCACCGGTAGAAAATCCTAAAATAGTAGTTGCTGTTGTAGTTGAAAATGGAGTTTGGGGAGCAAGATGGGCAGCACCTATTGCGAGTTTAGTAGCAGAAAAATATATTTTTGGAGATATAGAAGAAGGAAAAAGAAAATCTTTAGAAAATAGAATGATAAATGGAGATTTAACTCCAACATATAGAAGTGTAGAAAAAGAACGCCTTAAAAGATTAGGGTGGTATGTAGAATCTAAAAAAGACAGTATTGCAATCCAACAGATTTTATAACGGAATAGATTGGCCCATTATAATAATGGTGCTTATGATAATGGCTTTTGGAGTAGCTAATATTTACAGTGTTGATCCCGAATACGGAATCAAACAAATTGTAAGAATTGGTTTAGGGTTTGGAATGGTTTTTTTCTTTATGATTATCACTTCCTTTACCAAAAACTTTTTTGACCTCTACGCTTTTATATTCTATGCAATAGGTGTACTGGCTTTAATAGGCGTACTCTTTGTAGGAAAAGAAATAAATGGAGCAAAGGCATGGTATTCCATTGGGGGCGTGGGTATTCAACCGGTAGAACTTATGAAAATAGCCACCGGCTTAATGATAGCTCATGTGCTTAACGTGCCGGGAAATGACATTAGAGAACCTAGAACTTTTATCACTTGTATCGGCTTGATTGTTATTCCTGCAATTTTAATTTTATTACAGCCGGATGTTGGGTCATTATTTGTTTTTGGAGCATTTCTATTAGCAATGTACCGAGAAGGAATGAACCCGGCTTACTTACTTATTCCAATAGCTTTAGGTGTTATTTTCTTACTATCTGTGGTATGGGAAAGTAGTTTAATTATAGCTGTAATAGGTTTTATAGTTTGGTTAGGCATTACTCTTTTCACCTTATTCTTCAGTAGAGATCAAATTTCACTAAGAGGAATGTATATTCTCATGGGATTATATTTTGGGCTGGGAATTTTCTTTATTATCAATAGTGCTTTAACTCATTTTTTCTTGTCTAATTTAGGTATAGAAGGCATCTTGGCTAATAAGACAGAATTAATGATTAATATAACTTCTATTCTAATGGCTTTCATTAGCTTTATTACCTGTTTGGGGATTTATATAGGTAATCGAGATTATAATAAAAGCATTTCTCAATTCGTAAAAATAAAAGCAACACATACTCGTCAGTTTTTATCAGGAACAACGGGCATTATTTTTCTTATGGGAATAGTTATGGCTATTAGTTTCAATGCACAAGGAATTTTAGAAAAGTTACCTAAACACCAAAGAGAAAGAATAATGGTTTTATTCGAGGGAGAAGCAAAATACCGAGACACTTCGGGTTATAATTTACTTTACTCTAAAACTGCAATAGGCTCAGGTGAACTTTGGGGAACAGGGTGGAATAAAGGAACTATTACTGATGGACGGTTCGTTCCTGAACAATGGACAGATTATATATTTTGTACTGTTGGCGAAGAATGGGGATTTATTGGGAGTTCAACATTAGTTTTATTATATGCTTGTCTTATAGGGCGACTTTATTATTTGGCAGAAATACAAAAAACTACATTTGCCCGATACTTTGGGTACAGCGTTGCCTCTATTCTATTATTACACTTTTTCATAAACATAGGAATGGTAGTAGGCCTTTTCCCTACTGTTGGTATTCCCCTACCCTTTTTAAGTTATGGCGGAAGTTCTTTATGGGGCTTTACTTTAATGCTGTTTATATTCTTAAAATTGAACTACGAAAACAAACAAACTTTGATTTAAAAGTAATATTTTAATCAACTCAGCTACCTTATGAGAATTTCTATATGGAGTTGAAAAATTTCTGTAAGAGAAAAGGTAAATTTCGATTAGGAAATGGCGAATTCCAGTTAGGAAATAACTAATTCCGTAAGACTTTTTTCTAAAAACATATCCGATTTAAAAGATTTTCATGTGAAGTTGGAAGACTCCGGGAAAGAAAAGAGATTGTGTTGGAGAACCGGTGCCAAGGTTGGATGAACTGCGTGAGGGATAGTAACGGCAAGCCCACAGCGCAGTGAAACGGAGCGAGGACTTGTTGTGGATAGCCCGACCCGATAGGGGCACGCCCAAATTATATAAATAATTATGGAGATTAAGGTGCTGATTAAGGTTTAATCAATAAAGATTTAAAAAAATTCAAATAAATTTTTTATTCAATACAATCCTCTTTATCTTTACTCAAAGCATTAATATTTTATCATGGAAAAGTTAGCTAAATACCAAACATTATTTCAATCAGCTTTAGAAAAATATCATATAACTGATGAACCTAAGGAACTTTACGAACCAATCAATTATATCTTAAATATAGGAGGAAAAAGACTAAGACCTATTATCACATTAATGGGTTGCGACTTATTCGGAGGCGATTTAGAGAAAGCCATAAAACCGGGATTAGCCATTGAGTTTTTTCATAATTTCACATTAATGCATGATGATATTATGGATGATGCTCCTATCCGACGAGGACAAACGACAGTTCATGAAAAATACAATGTAAACACTGCGATTTTATCCGGCGATGCTCTTTTGATTAAAGCCTATGAACTTTTTAACGATTTATCTGCCGAAAAATATAAATCTGTAGTGAGTTTATTTACTCAAACAGCTCTTACCTTATGTGAAGGACAGCAGTATGACATGAATTTTGAAACTCAATCTGATGTAACTTTGGAGGAATACGAAAAAATGATTCTTTACAAAACCGGAGTTCTTACTGCTTGTGCATTTAAAATCGGTGCTTTAATTGCTGATGCTTCTGAGGAAGATGCAGAGCATATTTATAATTTCGGTAAATATTTAGGATTAGCGTTTCAATTAAGAGATGATTTATTAGATGTTTTTGGAGAAAACGCTGCTTTTGGAAAAAAACATGCGGGGGATATCTTCGAAAATAAGAAAACCATTTTATACATAAAAGCACTAGAAAAAGCCAACGAAAAACAAGAGGATGAACTTAAATATTGGTTTTCTATTAAAACGGAAAATATTGACAAAGTATATGCTGTAGAAAAAATATTTAAAGTTCTAAATGTAGATATAACTGTAGGGCAAATGATTACAGACTATACCAATAAAGCATTGGACGAGTTAGAAGCGATTAAAGGGAATAAAATTGATAAGCAATATTTAGTAGAATTTGCAGAAAATTTAATCGGTAGAACAAAATAAAGACAATCGTTTTTAATGAATTTTCGTACAGAAATTAATATCACATCTCCGGAGTTTGAGATTCAACATAGAGAAAAGGTGTTTTGTATGGGGTCGTGCTTTGCCGAAAATATTTATAAAAAACTCACTGAATATAAATTTACTTCTCATTTTAATCCGTTTGGGACATTATTTCACCCTCAGGCAATAGAAAATGCCATGATGCGGATTTATACGTTGGAGAAATATATTAGTAATGAGATTTTTAGTTTTAATAATTTATATTTCAGTTGGGACCACAGCACAAAATTTTCGTCTAATAATTTAGAGAAAACGTTACTAAATATAAATTCCGAAATAGAAAAAGCACACGAGTTTATTACAAATTGTAAAACGTTTATTTTTACACTCGGAACAGCTTGGGCATATCAATTAAAAAAAGGAAATTTTGTAGTAAGCAATTGTCATAAGATTCCGCAAAATCAGTTTGATAAAGTTTTATTGAGTCATGCTCAAATCCTAAAATCTATACGGAATATTGTATTGATGTGCAAAGATTTAAACGAAGAGGCAAATATTATTTTTACGGTAAGTCCGGTTCGTCATGCACGGGACGGATTCTGGGAAAACAACACAAGTAAAGGAAGTTTACATTTAGCATTAAATCTATTAGTTAAAGAAGAATTGGGGAATGTTTATTATTTTCCGTCTTATGAAATTGTTTTGGACGAATTACGCGATTACCGATTTTATGAGAAGGATATGCTACACCCGAATCAATTAGCGATTGATTATATTTGGGAGCGATTTTCCGATGTCTTCTTTAATGAAAGAACTAAAAAACTAAACAAAGAAATCGAGAAAATAAATTTAGCGGTAAATCATAAACCGATAAATCCGCAAGGCGTTCAGCATCGTAAATTTTTGTATGATACGCTTAAAAAAATCGAGCAACTCGCCATAGAATTACCAAAGAATACTTTTAATAAAGAAATAGAACATTTAAAATACCAAATTCACCATGTATATTGATTCTCACACGCATTTATATGCCGAACAATTTAACGAAGACAGAAACGAAGTTGTGCAAAATGCAATAGCGAATGGCGTTACAAAGTTTTTTCTTCCGGCGATAGATTCCAATACACATGATAGAATGTTGGCTTTGGAAGCAGAATATCCCGAAAATATGTATTCAATGATGGGACTTCATCCTGTTGATGTTAAGCCCGAAAGTTATAAAAATGAATTAAAAATAATTGAAGTTTTTTTAGAAAAACGACCATTTTCCGCGATTGGTGAAATCGGAATAGATTTGTATTGGGATAAATCAACTTTGGAAATTCAACAAGAGGCATTTTCTCATCAAATAAAACTGGCTAAAAAATATAAATTACCGATTGTAATTCATTGTCGAGATGCTTTTGATGAAGTTTTTGAGATTTTAGAACAGCACAAAGGCAATGATTTGTTTGGGATTTTCCATTGTTTTACTGGAACAAAAGAACAAGCCGAACAAGCAATTTCATATAACATGAAGTTAGGAATTGGCGGAGTAGTTACCTTTAAAAACGGAAAGATAGATAAGTTTTTAGGTGATTTCCCGATAGAAAATATTGTCCTTGAAACGGATTCGCCATATCTTACGCCTACGCCTTACAGAGGTAAAAGAAATGAATCTAAATACATTCCGTTAATAGCAGAAAAATTGGTAGATATTTACAATCTCACACCTTCTGAAATTGCAGAAATTACAACTAAAAATGCTTTAGAGGTTTTTAATATTTATAAATAATTTCTGGTCTTAGTCTTTTGTCACTCTAAGCTTGTTTCAGAGTCGCATTATGGGTTTATAATATTATAGTAAATTTCAGCATGACGATTTAAACGAAAATTAAGCCTTAACTCTTAAAACCTTTAAATCTTTAGCATGAAGAGAGTATTCTCCTAATCCCGCAGGTATTAAAATAGTTTCTCCGAGTTTTATAGAAGTTTCTTGACTGTTGTATTTTATTAAACCTTCGCCCCCTACGCACATAAGCACGTCATAAGAGCCTTCTGTGTTCATTTTGAATGAATCTGTTACGTTTAAATAATAAGTCTCAAAAAACTCGCTTTTTATTACTTTATTTAAAGTGTTTTCCTCTTTTGTATATGGTAAAAGAAAATCATCTTTAAAATTATAATCGGTAACCGCTATGGCTTTATCAATATGCAATTCTCTATCGGTTCTGCCCCAGTCATAAATTCTGTAAGTGACATCAGAGGTTTGCTGAATTTCTGCAATAATTAAGCCTTTACCAAGTGCATGAATACTACCCGCAGGAACAAAATAAAACTCTCCTTTTTTAGGTTTATAAGTTTTTAAATAATCTTTTATGTTTCCTTGTTTATAAGCATTAACAAGTTCTTCTTTATTAAACTTCTTTTTCCAGCCTAAATACAGCTCAGCATCATCTGTTGCATCTACTACATACCACATTTCGGTTTTCCCGTGGCTGTTCTCCATTTCTTGGGCTAACTCCTCGTTTGGGTGCACCTGGATAGATAAAGGGATATTAGTGCCTAAAAACTTGATTAAAATAGGGAATTCTTCTATCTCAGCTTTTCCGATAAGTTCCTTCGGGTATTTAGATATTAAATCACTTAAACTCTCATTCTTGTAAACTCCATTCGCAACTTTAGAAACATGACCTTTTACATCTGATATTTCCCAAGATTCGCCTATATTAGATGAGTTTGTATCTTTTTTTAAGAATTTAGCCATCATATTCCCTCCCCAGACTTTGTCTACTAAAATAGGTTGAAATTTGATTGGGTATAAATTCATTTTACTAAGCGATTTAATTTAATTCAAAAATACTCAGATTTTTTATATTAGAATAGATAATATTTCTAATAAAATAAAAAAATCGCTCATAATAATGAGCGATTTTTAAGTGGTGGGATTTGAGGGATTCGAACCCCCGACCCCCTGCTTGTAAGGCAGGTGCTCTAAACCAACTGAGCTAAAATCCCGAAAGACTTCCGTTATGAACAACCATGTGTTTCATAATTGGACTGCAAATATAAGACGGATTTTTAAATCTGCAAACTTTTCTATCAAAAAAATTAAAATATTTTTCATTGAAATATTTAATAAATTAATAATCAGTGGAGTAAATTTTAAAAAATTTAGTCTAATGCTCTTCTTATATATAAGATAATAGTTATTACTCCAAAAATAATATTAGAAAGCCATGTTGCCAATAACGGACTAATATCCCCAACGGAGGAGAATACTTTACTTGCCTCATTTCCGAAAATATAAATAAAAGCAATAAATATCCCTAATGCGAGGTTTAATCCTATTCCCCCTCGCTTTTTACGAGAGCTTAAAGAAAGTGCCAATAGCGTAAGTATTATACTGGAAAAAGGCATACTCGTTCTTTGATAAAGTTCATTTAAATATACACTTATACTGGCTGAGCCTTTAAACTTTTCTCGGTTTATAAAGTTCATTAATTCAAATGAGTTCATATTTTCGGCGACATATCCTTCAGGTAATAAATCATCAGGGGTAACTTGGAATTTCTGAGAAATACGATTCCCCGAAATTAAACTATCGGGTTTATCTTTCCACATAAACCTTTCGTAATAATTCGTCAAAACATAAGTAGAATCCTCTTCACTCCATAATAAATCATTAGCTCTCATAGAATAAACCATTCTCGTACTATCAAATTTCTGATAGAGGAAACCATTTCCATTCTTTGTCCTACGATTATAATTATGAATAAAAAGATATTCGTTCGGAGAAATTTGAGAACTTATCGGCCGTCCTTTAAAATATTCTCTTTCTCGACTGGAACGCTGTAAATAATTATAAAAATATTCGTTTTTATGCTCATTTGCTTTAGGTAAATAATAATGATTTACAACAAAAGATAAACTACCAATTGCAAGTGCCACAATTAAATAAGGACGTGTAAGTCTAAGAAAACTCATTCCACCTGATGTCATTGCAACCACCTCAGTATTATTTGTTATCCTTGAAGTAAAATAAATCGCTGAGATAAAGACACCAATCGGTAAATAAGTATTAACTATCCATAAAAGATAAAACGGATAATACTCTGTAAGCGCAGCAAAAATGGTAGAGCCATTGTCTTGTATTTTCCCTACTTTCTGGCTTAAGTCTATAACTATAACGATTAAAGCCAAAAGACTTGTCATAAAAACAAATGTTCCTACGAAGTTTTTAATGATATATTTATCTAATATCTTCAATTTACAATCTGGTTTTTAGTCTTGGTATTATTGATTTTTTCCATTGAGCAAAATCACCTGCAATTATATGCTCTCTTGCCACTCTTACTAAATCCAAATAGAACGCCAAATTATGTACAGAAGCAATTTGTTTGGCTAAATATTCTTTTGCTACAAATAAATGGCGTACATAGGCTTTAGAATATTCTTTGTCTACATAAGAAGTTCCACTCTCGTCTAACGGAGAAAAGTCGTCTTTCCATTTAGCATTCTTCATATTCATAACACCGTTCCAAGTGAAAAGCATTCCGTTTCTGGCATTTCTGGTGGGCATCACACAATCAAACATATCTACACCGAGCGAAATCCCTTCAATTATATTCCAAGGAGTTCCTACCCCCATAAGATAACGTGGTTTGTCTTTTGGTAAAATTGAATTTACTAATTCCGTGGTTTCGTACATTGCCTCTTCCGGCTCTCCTACACTTAATCCTCCAATTGCATTTCCATCAGCCCCGATAGAAGCTATAAATTCTGCCGACTGTGTTCTTAAATCTTTATAAGTACTTCCTTGCACAATAGGGAAAAGCGTTTGTTTATAACCGTAGATTTCAGGGTTTTCACCTAACCATTTCACGCATCTTTTAAGCCAACGGTGCGTCATTTCCATAGATTCTTTTGCCGGTCTGTACTCACAAGGGTAAGGTGTACACTCATCAAATGCCATAATGATGTCTGCCCCAATTTCTCTTTGAATTTCCATAGAACGTTCCGGACTAAAAAAATGATAAGAGCCGTCTATGTGCGATTTAAAGTTTACACCTTCTTCGGTAAGTTTTCTTCTTCCCGAAAGTGAATATACTTGATATCCGCCACTATCGGTTAAGATAGGTCTATCCCAATTAATAAATTTATGCAAACCTCCTGCTTGCTTTAGGATATCGGTTGTTGGTCTTAAATATAAATGATAAGTATTCCCTAAAATTATTTGTGCTTTTATATCTTCTTTCAATTCTCTTTGGTGAACAGATTTTACACTTGCCACCGTCCCCACCGGCATAAAAATAGGAGTTTGGATTTTACCGTGATCTGTTATGATTTCTCCTGCACGAGCCGAACTTTCTATATCTGACTTTTCTATTGTAAACTTCATAAGGGGCAAAGATACAATCTATTCCTAATATCACTAAAAATTATTTCAGTAATTAGAAAAGCTGCTTCTTTAGGAGAAACAGCTTTTTTAATTGTTTTTACTTTGTTTAAGCATCCAGTAGCGTAACTGTTGCTAAATTTACGATTTCTTCTACACTCGAACCTCTGGACATTATATTTACCGGTTTATCTACTCCTATTAAAATAGGTCCGATTACTTGCCCTACTCCTAATCCTCTTAACATTTTACTTGTAATATGCGCCGATAATTGATCAGGGAAAATAAATACATTTGCCGGAGTTTGGTCTAATTTAGAGAATGGATATTTACTTAACAATGCACTGTCTAATGCGGTATCTGCCTGAATCTCTCCGTCTACAATTATTTCAGGGTTTTCTTCGTGCAAAATATTTACAGCTTCTACCATTTTTTTAGATACCTCATTACTTTGTGTGAAGTTCTCATTGGATAATAAAGCTAATCTTGGTTTTATTGCCATGGATTTAACTAAACTGTGCAACATTTTTGACACCTCAACTATTTCTCTTGCAGACAAACTTTCATGTACAGAAGTATCGCACAAAAATATTGGTTTTTTATGGGTTAAAAACATAGTTACCCCTGCTACAATATTTCCTTTTTTAGACACTATTGATTTCATTGAAGACAAAGCTCCTTTAAAATCTTTTGAATAGCCCATTAATAATCCGTCTGCTTCTCCATGCTCCAATAATAATGCTCCGTAAGATGCTCTTGAAGTAATTATTTTCTCTGCTTGGTATTCTGTAACTCCGGTTCTGGCTCCTTTAGCCCATAAATAAGAAATAAATTTCTTTCTATTTTCTTCCTGCTCTTCATCAAACGGATCTATAATCGGTAAATCTAATTGAAGATTATTCTTTTCTATTGTATTTTTAATTCTATCTCTATGTCCTAAAAGAATAGGATCTGCAATACCTTCTTGTTTAAGTATACTTGCTGCTTTTAACACATTGAACTCCTCGGCATCCGTTAAAATAATTTTTTTACGATTAAGTTTCGCTCTGTTTTGGAATGCTCTAATGATTTTATCATCTTTACCCATTCTGTTAAGAAGCTCCACCCTGTATTTTTCCCAATCTTTTATTTCTGTTCTTGCCACTCCACTTTCTATCGCCGCCTTTGCTACAGCCATAGAAACTTTAGTAATCAATCTTTCATCAAAAGGTTTAGGGATAATATAATCTTTACCAAAGTTTAATTCTTTTAAATTATAAGCCAAAAGCACTTCTTCAGAAACAGGCTCTTTGGTTAATTCTGCCAATGCATGAACCGCTGCCAACTTCATTTCCTCATTAATTTCTTTAGCATTCACGTCTAACGCTCCTCTAAAGATATAAGGGAATCCTAAAACGTTGTTTACTTGGTTAGGATAATCACTTCTCCCCGTTGCCATAATAACATCCGGGCGAGTTGCTACCGCTAAATCGTATTTAATTTCAGGATTAGGATTTGCCAATGCAAAAACAATAGGGTTTTCTTTCATTTTCTTAAGCATGCCCGGCAATAAAACATCTGCCATAGAAAGCCCTGCAAAAACATCTGCTCCTTCTATAACCTCGTCTAAAGTATCCGCCGTCGTCTCTGAAATAAAGAATTTCTTTCTCTCATTTAAATCTGTTCTTCTATTGGTAATTACTCCTTTAGAATCACACATAAAAAGATTTTCCTTTTTAAGTCCTAATGCCAAATAAAGTTTAGCACAAGAGATTGCAGCTGCTCCTGCTCCATTCACTACTAATTTAACGTCTTCTATTTTTTTATTTGCCAGTTCTAAAGCGTTCAATAATGCAGCAGCAGAAATAATTGCCGTTCCGTGCTGATCATCGTGCATTAACGGAATAGATAATTCTGTCTTTAATCTTTCTTCTATATAAAAAGCTTCGGGAGCTTTAATATCTTCTAAGTTTATCCCTCCAAAAGTTGGAGCAATTCCTTTTACAATTTCTATAAATTTATCAGGGTCTTTCTCATCAATTTCGATATCAAAAACATTAATCCCCGCAAAAATCTTAAACAATAAACCTTTTCCCTCCATTACGGGTTTGGATGCATCTGCTCCAATATCGCCCAATCCTAAAACGGCAGTACCATTGGAAATTACAGCTACTAAATTTCCTTTTCCTGTATAATCATAAATCGTTTGCGGATCTCTCTGAATCGCTAAACAAGGTTCAGCTACTCCCGGAGAATAAGCCAAAGATAAATCTCTCTGCGTGGCATGCGGTTTAGACGCAATCACCTCTATTTTTCCTTTTGGCTCTCTTTTATGGTAATCTAATGCTTCTTTTCTCAGCTGTTCGGATATTTTGTCTCTCATCATTAATTAATTTGAATAACACTACAAATATAATATTTTACCTGATTATTATATTAATAAAAATAATTACTTTTGCTAAATCAACAATTTAACAGAAAAAAATGCTTATTTCCAGTTTACAAAACCAAAAAATAAAAGACTTAATAAAACTCCAACAAAAATCACGCGAAAGAAAGAATCAAAAACTTTTTGTAGTAGAAGGAATTCAGGAGAATTTATTAGCCTTAAAAAATAATTTTGAAGCTGAACAATTCTTTATTTTTAATGAAATATTTAATGCTTTTGAACTCGAAAGTTTAATTACCGAAGATAAAATAACAGAAATAAGCAAAGAAGTTTTCGAGAAAATTGCATACCGACAAACTACTGGCGGAATCATAGGTATTTACAAACAAAAAACCTCTGATTTAAGTTTTCTCAAATCAAAAAAGAATCCTTTAATTGTTGTATTGGAACAAGTAGAAAAACCGGGTAATTTAGGTGCTGTTTTACGTTCTTGCGATGCCACAAATGTTGATGCGGTAGTAGTTTGCGATGAACGTGCAGATTTCTTTAACCCGAACGTAGTGAGAAGCAGTGTTGGGACGATTTTTACTAATCAGTTGATTTCTACAAACAAAGAAACTTTTATTGATTTCTGTAAAGAAAACGACATTCAGATATTAGCTACCTATTTAAGAGAAGATACCAAAAGCCTATTTGATTGTTCTTTAAATAAAGGAACTGCTTTAGTTTTTGGAACAGAATCCACAGGTTTAAGCGACTTTTGGCTGAACGAAGTCACTCACACAATAAAAATCCCGATGCTGGGACAAGTAGATTCGCTAAACGTAAGTAATGCAGTTGTGGTTTGCCTTTATGAGGCTATTAGACAAAGAGGTTTAAAATAATTTTATTCAAATATCTTCTTCTAAAAACTCTTTAACCACACTTTTACTATTTAAGAGGTTATACTTAAATGGCTTTGTTGATTTATCTTCTTTTATTAAATTAAGTTTGACAAGTTCACTCAAATCCTTACTTGCCGTTTGCCTAACTATATCATATTTTTCGCTATAAAAATTAAGTGTTACAGTTTTCTTATCTTTAAAGTATAAATAACTTATTAAATCTGCTTGTCTTGTATTCAAACCTTTTTCTATCAAGTTATTAGAAATCAAACTCATTTGTTTTTGTTCTTCTAACTTTTTATCTCTGTAGTTTATCAGTTTTTCAAAAGCCACTCTTAGATTTTTTATAGAGTAATGAATAAAATAATTTAAATCATTCTCATCATATTCTGTTTTGAGAAAAGCCTTATCATATTGGGTTCGAGATTCTAAAATAACTCTCGAAATAGAAATATTACGGATAAGTGCATATCCTTTTTTAATTAAATACCAATAAAACAAAGCTCTTGCAGTCCTTCCATTCCCATCTTTAAACGGGTGAATATAGGCAACCATAAAATGAATTACAGAGGCTTTTACAATTGGATGAATAAACTTATCTTCATTATTTATAAACCTACACAGCTCTTCCATTAAAGACTCCACCTCTTTCCAATCCGGTGGAATATGAGCTATTTCTCCGTCAATATGGTCTGTTACAAAAACATCTCCTTTTCTAAAATCACCCGAGTATTTTTCTGCCGAAGTATTCGCAGTCATTATCTGGTGAAGCTCTATAATTATTTTAAAACTTATTTCAGAGTCTTTAAACTCATTGATATATTCAATCGCTCTAAGGTTATTAAATATCATTTGCTCCGATTCATTCCTTGGGCTACGATTACTTTTCAACATTTCCCGAGCAACTTCTGTAGTAGTCGCTGCTCCCTCCACCTGTGAAGATGCAACTGCCTCTTCTAATAAAGAGTTTTTAAAAAAAGCCATACCATTAGTTATTCCCATTGGATTTTTCTTCAAGTTATCTATCAACTTTAAATCAAAATCATGCAAACTTTCCAAGAAATGTTCAGATGTAAAATAATTAAACTTATAATTCCCAAACTGAATACTCTCGTACTGACTTTTTCTATAAGTTTTTAGCAATATCCAATTTTCTATTGTAGAACTAAAGGGAGTGTCTTTTCTGTACTTTAAATCGCCCCAATAGTAATAACGCTCATCTGCTCTATCAATAAAATCAGAAAACTCTCCCTCCCAAATTCTTTGTAGATATTCTAAGTTTATTTTAATTAAAGGTGGCTTTTCTAATTTCATTGCAAACATTGTTAAATCACATACCAAAAGTAACAATGTTTAACAACATGTGCAAATCATAGAATAATTAATATGACTTTATCCAAATAAAACCTTTATAACCTCTAAAGACTTTGGCTCTCTAAATCCCGGTAAATGCAATTGATAATACTTCAATAAAATATTTAATAACTCTTTTCTCTGTGATTGATTAAATATATTTAAAGAAACCTCATCAAAGTTCGCATCAATTAATTTTTTCCATAAAACAGTTTCTTGTTCAGACAATGAAAATGAAGATTTTTGGGTATCGGAAAAATCTCCTTCTTCTAAATCGAAAATGGACAAATCTTGTTTTTCTGTATTCGGGAAAAAGCCCAAGAATGAAGTCAGATTCAATAATAAAACTAAATGAAAATCGGCAAAGTTTTCTTTTTTATCATTAAAAAGATTTACTTGCTTTAAAATAAAATCATACAAAAAAGGATTGGGTTCGTCTTGTTTTAAAATAGAATACAAAACTTCGGTAAGCATTTGTAAAATAATAGATTTCACAGGGTTTGAATGAGCATTAGAAAAAGCATTGAGTGTCTGTAAATTCTTTGCATACTTTAAATCACTTCTTTTATTTTCGGTAAAAGAAAGCTCCATTTCTGTCATTGGGAAAAGCAATGCCCTATTTTTATTTTTACTTTTGTAAAATCCTTTAAATATAAAAGACTGCATTCCGAATTCTCGGGTATAAAAATGCATAATCAATCCCGAATCTCCGTATTTTAAATATCTTACGACAAATGCCTTTGTTTTTTCCATTTTGGTTTTTAATATTTTAGAAAAATCTTCATAATAAAGTCATAAATAAAACGTGAAAAATATCATATAAATAAATTTATGTAACTTTGCAGACTTTGAAAAACTAAAATCAATCATGACCAAAGATAATAAAATTGAATTAATGGCACCTGCGGGGAACTTTACTTCTTTGCAAGCGGCTTTAGATAATGGAGCAGACTCTGTATATTTCGGTGTAGAACAGCTGAATATGCGTGCACGTGCTTCTATCAATTTTACTTTAGATGATTTACCTGAAATTTCCAGAAGATGTAAAGAAAAAGGCGTAAGAACTTATTTAACGCTAAATACAATTATCTACGACCACGATCTATCTATCATTAAAACATTGATAAACAAAGCTGTAGAAAGTGAAATTACTGCGGTAATTGCAATGGACCAAGCGGTAATTGCATACGCCAGACAAGTGGGAATGGAGGTACATATTTCTACTCAAATAAATGTCACAAACATAGAAACTCTTAAGTTTTATGCCATGTTTGCAGATACAATTGTACTTTCTCGTGAGTTGAGTTTAAGACAAGTTAAAAAAATTACCGAACAAATTGCACGAGAAAATATTTGTGGTCCTTCAGGAAATTTAGTGGAAATCGAAATTTTTGGACATGGAGCTTTGTGTATGGCAGTTTCAGGGAAATGTTATTTAAGTTTACATTCTCATAACTCATCAGCAAATCGTGGAGCTTGTAAACAAAATTGCAGAAAAAAATATACCGTAATCGACCAAGAAAGTGGTTTCGAAATCGAACTGGATAACGAATACATGATGTCGCCAAAAGATTTATGTACGCTCGAGTTTTTAGACCAAATTGAAGATGCCGGAATTAAAGTTTTAAAAATTGAAGGTAGAGGTCGAGCACCTGAATACGTGGCTCGTGTAATTAAAACTTATCGAGAAGCAATCGACAGTCTTTATGACGGAACGTTTTCCAAAGAAAAAGTAAAAGACTGGATGAGTGCTTTGGAAACGGTTTATAATCGAGGTTTTTGGTCGGGTTATTATTTAGGTCAGAAACTGGGCGAATGGTCAGACCACCCCGGCTCAAACGCTACACAAAAGAAAGTTTACATCGGGAAAGGACAACATTTTTACACCAAAGCAAATATTGCTGAGTTTAAAGTGGAAGCTTATGGCTTAAATCAAGGGGATAAAATCTTAATTCAAGGGCCTTCAACGGGTTCTCAGGAAATGATTTTAGAAAACTTTATGGTTGATGACAAACAAGCCGAAAAAGCAGTAAAAGGCGACGTGGTTACATTTCCTGTCGGGTTTAGAATCAGATTGTCTGACAAATTATATAAAGTAGTAGAAAACAAGGTCTAATGGTTATTATTACACTACAAAGAAATAAATGTATCGGGTGTAATTACTGTGCAGAATTTGCTCCGGACTATTTTAGAATGTCTAAAAAAGACGGAAAATCTGTATTACTTAAATCTCAGGACAAAAAAGGATTCCATACTAGAAAAGAGCAAAACATGGAGGCGTTAGAGCCGTGTGAAAAAGCATCTGAGGCTTGTCCTGTTCATATCATTGATGTTAAGGTTACTTAATTTGTTATGGAAAAATCAGAATTAAGAAAAATCTATAAGGCTAAAAGAAAAGAGTTTTCTACAACTCAAATAAATGAGTTTAGCTCACTAATTCTGAAGCAATTAATCCATTCTGATTTACTAAAAGATACTCAAAATATTCATGTATTTATTTCTTCTTCGGCTTTAAAAGAAGTAAATACCCAGCCTATTATTGAATATTTATGGGCAAACAATAAAACTACATTTGTCCCGAAAGTTATCGGTAATGAATTAATTACTTGTCTTTACAACAAAGAAACTATTTTACAAAAAAGTAATTGGGGAATTTTAGAGCCTGAAAATCCTGAAATTACTTCTGAATCTAAAATTGATTTAGTGATTACGCCTTTACTCACTTGCGACATCAACGGAAACCGAGTAGGCTACGGTGGGGGTTTTTATGATAAATTATTTTCTAAATGTTCTAATGACATAAAAAAAGTAGGCATCAATTTTTTTGAGCCTACCTCCTATTCTTTTCCTTTATTTAAAACTGATTCTCCTTTGGATTTTTTAATTACTCCAAGTAAGGTTTTTGAGTTTAATTAAGATACAAATTTATTAATCGTTTTTCTAAATACTTTGTATACTTTATTTAGTTGTTTATTGGTGATACAATAAGGAGGTAAAATATACAAAACGTTTCCTACGGGGCGAGCGATTATTCTATTTTTCATAAAATAATCATATACTTTATTTCTAAGGTCTCCGTAATAATCTTTATCGTTTACATTTAATTCAAAACGCAACATCACACCCAAAACCTCTACATTTTTCACTTTAGGGTTATCTTTTAATTCTAATGCAAACGTAAGATTATGCTGATAAATTCGCTCTAAGTTATCTTCTGTTTGTTTGCTTAAGGTTAAATTTATACTGGCAAGTGCCGCTGCACAACCTGCAGGATTCGCCATGAATGTATGCCCGTGAAAAAGGGCTTTATTTACCTCATCTGACAAGAAGGCATCATATACTTTCTGCGTAGTTGTAGTTGCAGAAAGTGGGATAAAACCACCCGTTAAAGCCTTAGAAAGACAGATAATATCAGGTTTTTCTTCTAAATAATCACAGGCAAAAAGTTTCCCTGTTCGGCAAAAACCTGTCATTACCTCATCGGCAATAGTTAAGACTTCACTCTCTCTACAAATTGCCATTAATCGGTCTAAATATTTAGGCTTGTAAACTCGCATTCCGGCAGCTCCTTGCAAAATCGGCTCAAATATAAATGCTGCCGCTTTATTATTTTTAATTATTTCTTTTAATTGATTTTCAACTTGCTCTATATTTTCATCGGTTGGAACAGGTATTCTATGATTTTTCAATAATAATCCTTTAAAAGACTCTGTATACAATCCTATTCCCGAAGCTGCCATTGCTGCAAATGTATCCCCATGAAAAGCATCCTCAAACGAGATAATACAATCTTTCTTTTCTCCTTTATTTATGTGGTATTGCAATGCCATTTTTATAGCAACTTCTACCGCTGTTGAGCCATTATCTGAATAAAATACCTTTTTTTGATTATGCGGTAAAATAGATAATAACCGCTCTGAAAGCTCTATAGCTTTCGGGTGAGTAAAACCTCCGAATAAAACGTGTTCCAATGTTTTAAGCTGACGAGAAATGGCTTTTGATATGTATTTATTGGCATGTCCATGCGGATTACACCACCAAGAACCAATGGCATCTATAAACTTTCGTCCATTTTCGTCCCAAAGAATTGCATCCCGACCTTTTGTTATAACAATGGGTGGTTGCATCGTTTTATGCTGAACATACGGATGCCAATTATATGCTAAATCCTTTTGTTGTAATTCGCTTAAATTATCTTTTTTCGATGTCATCTTTTCTTTGAATTAAATAAACAAATGTGCCTACACTCCCGAAAATAATAAAGGAAATTATCCAGAACATTTTTCTCGGATTATTGTTCTTTATTACATCTATTATACAGCTAACAGATGCTATTACCGAAAGTGAAATCCCTAACCATAATCTCCATCCGTAATAATCTATGCCGTGTTTAATGCTTATTATCTCGCCTATAAGCATTGCGATTGAGGCTACGGACATTATTACTAAAATCTTTTTGGATATTATCATCTTAAATCATTAAGTGAAAAAGCACAGTGTATTAATCTTCTTCTAATTGCTCTTTATAATTTTTAAAAGAATCCCAACCTTGAGAAGTTAAAGGCATTTTGGTTGAATTCCCTCTACCTATTAAATAATTTCCTTCGTCTAAACTATTTGCAAAACCTATCACTGTGAAATTTGGATTAGCTTTTATTTTATCATGCTCTTCTAACGGAATAGTAAATAGAAGCTCATAGTCTTCTCCTCCGTTTAATGCACCTATACTTGCATTTATTTCGAACTCCTCTCCTACATTTATTACTTGCTGGTCTAATGGAATTTTCTCTTCATAAATCGTGAAACCTACTTTGCTTTGTTCTGAAAGATGCAATAATTCAGAAGCTAATCCGTCTGATATATCAATCATGGCATTTGGTTTTACTTCTAATTTTTTTAAAAGTTCCACCATATCTACACGAGCCTCCGGCTTTAACTGCCTGCCAATAATATAATCATACGGTGTTAAGTCCGGTTGAATTTGCGGATTTACTTTCCATACTTGATTTTCTCTTTCTAAAATCTGCAATCCAAAATATGCTCCTCCTAAATCTCCGGTCACTACAACTAAATCCTTTTCCTTTACCCCATTTCTATAAACTAAATCTTCTTCTTTCGCCTCGCCTATTGCTGTTACACTTATAACTAATCCACTGCGAGATGAAGTTGTATCTCCACCCACTAAATCAACTTTATATTTTTTACAAGCAATCAGCATTCCGGCATAAAGTTCATCAATTGCCTCAACCGGGAATCTGTCTGAAACAGCAATAGAAACTGTTACTTGGGTAGGTGTAGCATTCATCGCACAAATATCGCTCACATTTGTAGCTATTGCTTTATACCCCAAGTGTTTTAAAGGCACATACGCCAAATTAAAATGAATGCCTTCAGTAAGCATATCAGTGGAAATCACCGTTTTTTTATCTTTAAAATCTAAAACTGCGGCATCATCTCCTATTCCTTTTAGTGTTGATTTATTATTAATTTCTACTGATTTCTTTATTCTGTCTATTAATCCAAATTCGCCTATTTCGCTTAGTGGTGTATTGGGTAAACTTTTATCTTCAAACATTAGTTTTTATTTTTATCATTTAAGGGTAAACTTATAATAAAGGATGCTCCTTCTGTTGAATTATTTCGGAATCTTATAGTTCCGTCGTATTCTTCTATAATTTTTTTCACCATTGCCAAACCAAACCCTGAACCGGAGCTTTTGGTAGTAAATTTAGGCTCAAATAACCGGTCTATATGCTCATCGGAAATACCAACACCGTTATCTACCACAATTATACTTACAAATCCGTTATTTACATCTAATTTCACTTCTATTTCCGGCGTTCTACCCATCGGTACTGCTTGTAATGCGTTTTTAACTAAATTAGTAATCACTCGCACTAAATAATGTGGGTCAAAATTTATATATAACGGACCTTCAACTTTTGGGTTATAATGAACAAATTTCTCATCGAATACTTCTAAGGCAACCTCTAAATCTTCTACAATATCTATAATTTCATCTTTCCTTACCGGCATTTTTGTAAAATCACTAAAAGCCTCTGCAATTCCCGAAATGGTATCTATTTGCTTTAATAAGCCTTTGGAAAGTTCGTCCACTTTTTCTTTTATATTTGGATTTTGAGGGTCAAATTTTCTATTAAAATTTTGTATTTGTAACCTCATAGGAGTTAAAGGGTTTTTCAGCTCGTGTGCTACTTGTCTTGCCGCCTCCCTCCAGGTTTCTTCTCTTTCTATTTTTAATAATTGCTCAGATTGTTCATTTAATTTCAAAGCCATTTCGTTGTAGGAATCTACTAATACTTTCACCTCATCTTTACTACTGTAATTAATGGGTTTATTATGCCGAACAACATGTGTAGAACTCAATCTTTCCGCCACTTCTTTTAATCGCCCTATTACCGAATTTGATAATTGCCAAGAAATAATTGCTCCTATAAATATCACGATAAATACAACTATAAAAAATCGTTCTAATAATATTAAAAATTCTTGCTTTTGGAAAGAATCATCGTGCATATAAGGTAAACTTATAATTGCAATTGGTCTTTGATTTAGATTGTAAATAAAACTGAAAGTACTTATATATGTTTCATTATCCTGAACTTTTCTAAGCTCTACTCTATCATCTGTTGTTGATAAAATTCTTAATACTTGAGCAGGAATTTTTTTGCGTTCTTCAGCTATTTTTGCCTCGGATGTCAACAGCAAATTCCCTTTTAAATCATATATATTTATATGGATATCATTAATATCGGAGAATTCAAATATTTTTGGTTTTAAAACATCTTTAATATTATTTTCGTTTACCTCATCAGGAAAATCAGTAATTGCATAATCTATGGTTTCTACAATTGTTTTTTCTTTTCTGGATAAGCGATTTTCATGAAAGGTTTTTGCTGTTTGTTGAAAGTGTAAAAACATAAGAAAACCAAGCAGTCCCACCGTAAATAATATAATAATCATCAACGATATAAAAACCCTCAGTCTTAGCGATATTCTATCAAATAAAATTCCTTTTCTTATCATTTAGCAATTAACTTCTGAACGTATTTCCCTAAAATATCAAACTCTAAATTAACTAAATCCCCAACCTTTAAAAAACTTAAATTTGTATTGTCCCATGTGTACGGAATAATCGCTACCGAAAACATTCCCGGCTCAGAATCCACTACCGTTAAGCTAATTCCGTTTACACAAATTGAGCCTTTTTCTACGGTCACAAATTCTTTTTGTTTATAATTAAAATATAATTTATAACTCCCGTTTTGATCTTCTATTTTAGTCAATTCTCCTACTTGATCCACATGCCCCTGCACAAGATGTCCATCCAACCTATCAGAAAGTCTCATGCAACGCTCCAAGTTTACTTTATCACCAACTTTTAATGTTCCTAAATTTGTTCTTTGCAACGTTTCTTCTATCGCCGTAACGGAATAACTATCTTCATTTAGCTTAGTTACCGTTAAACAAGTTCCGTTATGAGCGATGCTTTGGTCTATTTTTAATTCAGGTAAAAATTTTGACTTTAAATAAAAATGAGTATTCGCCTTTTCTTGCTCTATCGCAGTTACTTCTGCTATTTCCTCTACAATTCCTGTAAACATGATTATCAAATATTTTTAATAATAACTATACGGATCTTCATCAAAATAATCTTCTTCCTCGTCGTCGAAATCATCATCAAAATCTAATCCGTCTTCATCTAAAGAGAAATCCATACTTTCTTTTTCGGGAGCATTTTCAGGTCTTTCTCCATACGCTAAACTTACCAAAGGATATTCTTTTGAATTGTCTGGTTTTAAAACATCTACTACCTCACAATAAAAAGTCCACATAGCTAAGAAATCATATAAATAAATCATTCTTCCGCCTTTTTTAGGAGTAACTGCCTTTAGCGTTGTATTAGACATTATCTCTGCATCCGGCTCTCCGGACATATCTTCCATTGGTATTTCACTTCCCTGAAACCACTGTTCGTTCGATAAAAAGAAAGACGCCATTTCATCTCCCTCCAAATTAAAAGCAGTTTTTATTTCTTTATGAAAATCGAGTAAAGTGTTATCTTCATTTATTTCTATATCTCTAAATACGTCTTGCTCCGTATCTAAAATAACTCTTATTTTTAAAATCATAATTTCTTTATTGTATTTCTTCTTCCGCAATTTTTAAGCCTAATTTCTCTCCTTCACTAAACATGAAAGCTAATCCGTCTTCTCTATTATTTTTAAGCTCTCCTTCTAAAATTGCTTCTTTTATTTTATTTTTAATGATTCCCACTTCACGACAAGGAGTAATATTAAAAGCCTTCATAATATCCTCCCCTGATACAGGCGGCTGGAAGTTCCTAACTTGATCCCGTTCTTCTACTTCTTTTATTTTCTTCTCAACTTTTTCAAAATTTGTCTGATACCTGATTTGTTTATTTTTATTTTTTGTGGTGATATCTGCTTTGCATAATAAAAATAAATCTTCCAAATCATCTCCCGCATCAAATAAAAGTCGCCTTAATGCTGAATCTGTTGAATCTTCACTAACTAATGGAATCGGACGAGAACTTAATAACACCAATTTACGAACATACTTCATTTCTTTACCCATTGGCAGTTTTAATCGTCTGAAAAGTTTAGGAACCATTTTAGAACCTACAAATTCATGAGAATGGAATGTCCATCCGATTTTCTTATCAAATCTTTTAGTTGGTGCTTTCCCGATATCATGTAATAGAGCAGCCCAACGTAACCAAAGGTTTTCTGTAGTTTTAGAAATATTGTCTACCACCTCAAAAGTGTGATAGAAATTATCCTTGTGCGTTTGTCCTTCGATTTCTTCTATACCCCTTAACGCTGTAACTTCGGGTAAAAATCGTTCCAGAAGTTTTGCTTTATCCAATAATATAAGCCCCACCGATGGTTTTGGAGTGAGCATTATTTTATTAAATTCATCCATTATTCTCTCTTTAGAAAGAATATCCATTCGCTCTGCATTTTCTTGAATTGCCTCAAAAGATTCAGGCAAAATATCAAAATCAAGCTGTGTTGCAAATCTAATGGCTCTCATCATTCGTAAAGGATCATCCGAATAAGTTGTTACCGGATCAATCGGTGTACGAATAATTTTATTTTTTAAATCTTCCAATCCATTAAAAGGATCTACAAAATCACCATAAGTTTCTTTATTTAAACTTATAGCTAAAGCATTTATTGTAAAATCTCGTCTTAATTGATCATCTTTTATTGTTCCGTTTTCTACGGCAGGTTTTCTGCTATCCTCTGAATAACTTTCTTTTCTTGCACCAACAAATTCAAAATCTATTCCTTTATAATGAAACATTGCTGTTCCAAATCGTTTAAAAACAGATACTTTTATTCTTGAATCTAATTTATTAGCCGTTTTTTCAGCTAACTCTATTCCGCTTCCTTCTGTTACAATATCTATATCTTTTTTAGAGCCTCTCTGCAATAAATAATCTCTAACGAAACCTCCAATAACGTATGTTGATTGTTTTAAGTCTGAGGCAACCTCAGAAACCACGCTAAAAACAGGATTCTCTAACGCCTTTTCTAAATTCATTTTACAAAGATAGTATTGTTAATTATTTATTTAAATTTTTAAACCGATTAAATTACTTCCATTGTAAAGTTTCCATCAGTTTTATTACATTTTCTTTCATGTAATCTATTGCCGGTGCAAGAGAATCGGGATTTGGGTGTGCATTAAAGTAAACCGCACCTCTCAAAAAATTATTCGTGCTATCGGTTAAATGAAATTGATAATTAAGTGCTGTATCTCCTCCTAATTCATATAAAGTTCCATAAACTTTATCATTTTCTCGCACGATTATTTTAGGGTCTATATAAGTAGCTCTTCCGGTATGTGGCTCATAAACAGATTTTTCCGAATCCTTTAAAAGCTCAGGTAAATTATTTTTTACCGGCTCATAAGTGAAGTAAATAGTTGATTTTAAAGCCGGATAATAAATATTAAATTCACAATCTTTTTCACTGTTAATTAGTGCTTTTTTTTCGAAATCAAATGTAAAAGGACAGTTCCCGTTATACATTCTATACTCCGGCTGAGCATATTCTAATCTCAAATTCCCTTGAGGTTTAGGCATTATTTCTTGCTTACAAGAACTGAATAAAATTAATATTAAAAAACTAATTAATAAATTTCTACTCTTCATTTGTTTGCCGTGGTATTCGAGTTACTTTTATTCTTTTTATTCGTCTTTTATCAATAGATTCTATCGTAAAAACATAATTATCAAATGCGATTTTCTGTCTTCTATTCGGTGTTTCTCCATTGATTTCTAAAACTAATCCTGCCAAAGTTTCTGCTTCTCCTTTTACAGTCTCAAATTCACCTTCTACAATATCCATTATTCGTGTAAAATCTTTTAAAGAAGTTTTTCCTTCAAACAAAAAATTATCATTATCTAACTTGGAATAAAACACATTTTCATCATCAAACTCATCGGAAATATCACCTACCACTTCTTCCATTACATCTTCTAAAGTAACGATTCCCGAAGTCCCTCCATACTCGTCTACCACAATCGCTAAATGAATTTTTTTCTCTTGAAAATCCGATAATAAATCATCTAATTTTTTATTTTCCGGGACAAAGAATGGTTTTCTTAAAACGGTATGCCAATCAAACTCCTCTAAGTCCAAATAAGGCAACAAGTCCTTGGCATATAGCAATCCTTGTATTTCATCTATATCATCATCATAAACAGGTACTCTCGAAAATCCTTTTTGTGAAATTTTAGATAAAACTTGCTGATAATTATTCTCTAAACGCATAGAAAACATATCCACACGCGGTGTCATGATTTCACGCGTTTCGGTATTTCCAAAACTTACGATTCCCTCTAATATTTTCTGTTCCTCATTAGTAGTCCTCACATCCTCAGAGGTCATTTCCAAAGCCTGAGAAAGCTGATCTACAGATATTTTCTTATCAGGTTTTAAATTCTTTTCTATAATAGAACTCAACCACAGAAGAGGAATCGATATCGGTCTTGAAATTGTACTGAAAAATTTGATTAAAGGAGCTGTTCCTCTTGCAAATTTCAAAGGAGCTTGTGTTGAATATATTTTAGGAATAATCTCTCCAAATAATAATAAAATAAAAGTGATAATTACTACATCAAAAAATATCTTAAAGTTTATTCCGAAAAAAACTAAATTCTCTAAATACTGATGAACAAATATTTGCGACAATATTGCAGAAAGCAATACTATTCCAATATTCACAAAATTATTCCCAATAAGTATATTAGCTAATAGTTTTTGCTTATCTTTTAATAAACTTTCTACGTCTGACACGTTTTCCCCTTCCTCTCTGGCACTTATAATATCTTTCTTCTTAATAGAAAAAAAAGCTACCTCTGAGCCGGAAAGCATTGCTGAAAGCAGTAATAAAAATAACAGCAAAAAAATCTCTGCTATTTCGTAATAAGAAACAGCAAATATTTGACTAAAAATTAAACTGGGAGGTTCTGTTTCCAATTCTTTTTATTTGGTTAAACTTAAATTAAAACGGTGTATTCTCCTCTGAATTATCTTCTTGATTTATAGAATCAGAAGATTTACCTGACGGGCTTCCTAAAAATTGTACCGTAGTAGCATTAATTTCAGTTACATACTTCATTGTTCCATTATCGTCCCATTTGCGAGTTTTCAATTTACCTTCTATATAAACAGAAGCACCTTTACTTAAGTACTTCTCGCATAGCTCTGCCAGTTTATTTCTGGTAACCACTTGATGCCATTCTGTTTGAGTAACTTTTTCTCCGGTTTCCTTTTTAGTAAACGTCTCACTGGTTGCCACAGGGAATTTCCCGATACAACTATTAGAATCAAAATGATGCATTTTTACATCATCTCCTAAATTTCCTATCAAAATAACTTTATTTACCGACCCACTCATACTTTTTAATTTATTCCCCAAAAGTACAAAAATAAAAATAAATCGAAATAATCGTTATAATTCTTTTATTTGATTTCTATTTTCCTCCTACTTTTTTAGAATGATTAAACATTACCACATATTTATATAATTATCAAAAAATTAGAGGTATTTTTAATTATTCATTTTCACATTCTGAGTACTTTTTCAATTATAAAATTATGCTATTAAAAAATAAATACTAATTTTGCCCTTCAAATTTAAACATTATATAAAATGAAAAAGTTATTTGTGATGGGAGCTATCGCTCTTGCAGGTTTAGTAAGTGCTCAAACAGCAAACAATGGAGCTACCGCTAAAGGAAAATGGATGGTTGGATCTAACTTAGGTTTAAACTTTTCTTCAGAAAATGCAACTACTAAAGAATCAGGAGTAGATGACGTTAAAACCACTACTACTCGTTTTAGCTTTAATCCAGATGCTAGCTATTTTTTAGCTGACAACTTAGCTGTAGGTATTGGTTTAGATTATACTTACACTTCAGTTAAAGATGGAAAGTCTAGTAATGCTTTCGGAATTATGCCAAACATTAAATACTTTTTCCCTCAAGGACAAGTTTCTCCTTTCGTAGGGTTAGGTGTTGGATATAGATTAACTAACCAAAACGCAGGGGGTAACTCTAAAGACATAACAATGGGAGGTTTAGCTGTTGGTGTAGAAGGTGGTATTGCTTACTTCATTACTGATGCTTTAGCTGCTACAGCTTCTGTAAAATATGATTACACAAGTATTACTCACAGTGATAACAGTGATTATCAAACACAAACAGGTTTAATCAACGCTGGTATTGGAGCTGCTTATTTCTTCTAAGAAATACTTAAATAAATTTTACAAAGGAGTCTAAACGACTCCTTTTTTTATTATAAATTCATTACCTTTATTGAACTTAAAACTATAAATATGAAAAAATTGTTTCTAATGGGAGCTTTAGTTATTGCAGGTGCAATAAATGCTCAGAATAATCCCGCTTTAGCAAAAGGAAAATGGCTGATTGAAACTAATACTAACTTTGGAGCGGTGAGCCCATCTAATACTTCTGTATCTTTTAGTGCTGGAGGAGGGGTTAGTAATCTAAAAATAGGTGGTGAAGCAGGTTATTTTATAGCTGATAATTTTGCATTAAAAGCAGGGTTGGGAATTCATCTTTTATCTTATCAATTAGAAGAATCCTCTTCAAAACTTAATTATAAATTAGGTGCAAAATATTATATAAACAGCAAATTCCCCGTACAAATAGACCTTAGCGGCGCCTCTACAAAAAATAACAGCATTACTACTCTCGGGTTCCAAGGTGGATACTCTTATTTCTTAGCTCCAAATATTTCTATTGAACCAGGATTAAGATACGATTTAAGTTTAGAAGATTCTGATGGTCTATTGACAGGGAATGTAGGTTTTGCCCTTCATTTCTAATTTCCCGAAATAAATTTTACAAAGGAGTCTTTCGACTCCTTTTTTTTATGCTATTTCTCGAATTAACGAGAAAAATAATTAACTTTGCAACCTTTTTATTATAGATACAAATCATGCCTAAGAAAAACAAGGAATTCAACCTAAAAACAGATATTCAAATTATAGGAGCAAAACTCCATAATCTAAAGAATATAAATGTTACTATTCCTAAAAATAAATTAATCGTAATTACAGGATTATCCGGATCTGGAAAATCCTCTTTAGCTTTTGATACGTTATACGCTGAAGGACAACGTCGTTATGTAGAAAGTTTATCATCTTATGCTCGTCAGTTTTTAGGCAGACTGGACAAACCAAAAGTGGATAATATAAAAGGTATTGCTCCGGCAATTGCCATTCAGCAAAAAGTAAATTCTACCAATCCGCGTTCTACTGTAGGAACTACCACAGAAATTTATGATTATTTAAAATTGCTTTATGCCAGAATAGGCGAAACCTATTCTCCAATCTCAGGAGAAAAAGTTTCAAAAGATAATGTTACCGACGTTATCAATTATATAAAAGAAATGCCGGAGGACATACCTATCAATATTGTTTGTCCGTTTATCAAAAACAATGCAGAACGAACTTTTCAAGAGTCACTGGATATTCTGCAAAAACAAGGTTTTGCCCGAGTAGAAATCGACGGGAATACACAAAAAATTCAAGATTTAATTGATTTTAATTTTGAACCTCAACCAAACATGGTAGTAGAACTTGTGATAGATCGTGTTACTACACAAAATAATGAAGATTTTTATCATCGATTAGCAGATTCTATCCAAACAGCTTTTTATGAAGGCTTGGGCGAAATGTCTGTTAAAAATCAAAATGATAAAACTTCAAAAACTTTTTCTAATAAATTTGAATTAGACGGCATTGAATTTACTGAGCCAAACTTAAATTTCTTTAGTTTTAATAATCCATTAGGAGCTTGCCCGTCTTGCGAAGGATATGGGAAAATCATTGGAATTGATGAAGATTTAGTGATTCCAAATAAAAATTTATCTGTTTATGAAGATGCTGTTGTCGCTTGGAAAGGTGCAAAAATGAGTGAATGGAAAAGAAAATTCATAAATGAAAGTGCAGATTATGATTTCCCTGTTCATAAACCTTATTTTGAACTTACCGAAGAACAAAAAGATTTATTATGGAACGGAAAAAATAAAAAATCTGCGAGTATTAATAACTTCTTTAAAATGCTGGAGGAAAACACTTATAAAATCCAGTATAGAGTTATGCTCTCCCGTTATCGCGGAAAAACAATATGTCCCACTTGTAAAGGAAAACGTTTAAGAAAAGAAGCCACTTGGGTGAAAATTAATGATAAAGCGATTACAGATTTAGTCAATTTACCATTAGATGAACTAATTGAATTCTTTAAAAATTTAAAATTAGACCAATATCAGGCTCAAATTGCAAAAAGACTTTTATTAGAGATTAATAACCGTTTAACCTTTTTATTAGATGTTGGATTAGGATATTTAACTTTAAACCGAACTTCTAATACACTTTCAGGAGGGGAATCTCAACGTATAAATTTAGCAACCTCGTTAGGAAGTAGTTTGGTGGGAAGTATGTATATTTTAGATGAGCCTTCAATCGGGCTACATTCTAAAGACACAGACAATTTAATTGTAGTTCTAAAAAAATTACGAGATTTAGGAAATACGGTAATCGTGGTAGAACACGACGAAGATGTTATGAAAGCTGCAGATTATATTATAGACATTGGTCCGGAAGCAGGAACTCACGGAGGAGAAGTTGTTTTTGCCGGAACGTATGAGGAATTACTAAAGGCAGATACACTTACTTCAAAATATCTTAATGGAAATTTAGAAATTCCTGTTCCGCAAATAAGAATACCTATAAAAAATTATATTGAAGTAAAAGGGGCAAGAGAAAATAATTTAAAAAATATAACTGCCAAACTTCCTTTAAATAATTTATCTGTGATTACAGGAGTGAGTGGTTCAGGGAAAAGTACACTTTTAAAATCAATTTTTATTCCTGCACTTCAACGAGAAAAAGGAATATTCGGAAATAAATTAGGAGATTTTGAATCTATTTCAGGCGACATATCTAAAGTCAAAGCCATTGAATATATTGACCAAAATCCTATCGGGAAATCATCTCGTTCAAATCCTGTTACTTACATCAAGGCTTATGACGACATTCGTAAATTATTCGCTTCATTAAAGTTAAGCAAAACAAGAGGTTACAAAACCAAACATTTTTCGTTTAATGTAGACGGAGGACGCTGTGATAACTGTAAAGGAGAAGGAAGCATTACCATAGAAATGCAGTTCATGGCAGATGTAACTTTAGAATGTGAACAGTGCCACGGAACTCGATTTAAAGAAGCTATTCTGGACGTAAAATTCCATGATAAAAATATTAGTGATATTTTGAATATGACTGTGGATGACGCCATTGAGTTCTTCACCAAACATCAAGAAACTAAAATTGCCGAAAAGTTACAAAGTTTACAAGACGTTGGTTTAGGCTATGTTCAGTTAGGACAATCGAGCAGTACACTTTCGGGAGGAGAGGCACAAAGAATTAAATTGGCTTCTTTCTTAACCAAAGGAAGCTCTGCTAAAAATACACTTTTTGTTTTTGATGAACCTTCTACAGGATTACATTTCCATGACATCAATAAATTAATGAAATCTTTAAGGGCTTTAATTGAAAACGGACACAGCGTTTGGGTAATAGAACATCATCCCGATATTATAAAATGTGCCGATTATATTTTAGACTTAGGTCCGGAAGGTGGTAAAAACGGAGGATATATTGTAGCAACAGGAACTCCGGAAGAAATTATAAAATCAGACAAAAGTTACACAGCAAAATATTTATTAGAGAAACTTTAATCTTAAATTTTCATGAAGACTAAAATCAGTTGGATTTCGCTAATCCCTTTTATAATCTTTATATTATTATTTTTAGGAAGCGGTCTTTTACTACAGGATTTTTATGCAATTCCCGCTCCTATTCCGGCAACCTTAGGAGTGATTGTTGCCTTATTAATTTTTAAAGGAAGTTTTAAAGATAAAATAAATACTTTTGTAGAAGGCTGCGGCGATAATAACATTATTATAATGTGTTTAATTTATCTACTTGCAGGAGCATTTACAAAAGTAACCGCAGAAATTGGAGCATTAGATTCCGTTGTAAATGTAACACTGCAATCGCTCCCTTCCGGCTGGCTTTATGTGAGTATTTTTATTATTTCTGCTTTAGTTTCTACCGCAACAGGAACATCAGTGGGGTCTATTGCAGCATTGGGAGGAACAAGTATTGCTTTCGCCACACAAACCAGTGCAGAAGCTTCAATTCTATCAGCCTCTTTATTATGCGGTTCAATGTTTGGGGACAATTTATCGGTGGTATCAGACACAACAATTGCAGCAACACAAACCATGAATTGCTCTATGCAAGACAAAATGAAAGAGAACTTAAAGTTAGCTATTCCGGCTGCAATATTATCCATTATTGTATTCTATTTTTTAGGAAAAGACATCCAAATAGAAATGAAGGAAAGTGCTTTGAATTATAAAGATTTTATAAATGTTCTACCTTATTTAATTGTAATTATTCTAGCAGCTTTGGGCGTACACGTATTCGGAGCTTTAACTTTAGGAATCATTACAGGAGGAATTATCGGCTATATTTACGGATACTTTGATATTATAGGTTTTACTAAAAATATTTATACCGGATTTGCTAATATGAATGAAATTTTTATTCTCTCTATGCTTATCGGAGGATTAGCTCATATGATGAATAAAGAAGGTGGATTAAAATATATTTTATCTAAAATTGAAGACTTAATTAATCACAAAAGGGTTTATGGAATTATTGGCCTATTAATTATGACTCTCGATCTTGCAATAGCCAACAATACGGTAACTATAATTGTAGCGAGTCCTTTAGTTCAAAAACTAAAAGATATTTATAATTTAAACGCTAAAAAATTGGCTTCTTTTATGGATATTTATTCCTGTATCGCACAAGGAATCATTCCGTATGGAGCACAAGTTTTATTGATTTTAAGTTTAAGTGATAATTTTGGCTACTTTGATTTATTGAAAAATTCTTGGTATTTATTATTCTTATTCTTAATTACCAGTGGTTATATTATGTTTCTTTCAAGAAAAAAAGAACATTTAAATTAGAACTATTATTTAGTCATGATTTAAAAATAAATAGTATTTTTTATTTCTCTTAGAAAATTATTAACTTGAGAGAAATTTAATAAAAATGAGTAATAATCTTACATTTACAAT
Organism: Weeksellaceae bacterium TAE3-ERU29; assembly: GCA_019218445.1. Classification (GTDB taxonomy): domain Bacteria; phylum Bacteroidota; class Bacteroidia; order Flavobacteriales; family Weeksellaceae; genus Ornithobacterium. Next base: position 86,197 of record JAHUUM010000006.1, read on the forward strand.
GATAAAGCCCAACGCTGTTAAAAAAGGACACGTAGGAGCTATTATACATGAAATCACAGAAGCTGGTTTTAAGATAAAAGCCATGAAACTGACTCAACTTACTGTTGATGATGCAAAGAAGTTTTATGCAATCCATTCTGATAAGCCGTTTTATGGCGAATTAGTGGAGTTTATGACCTCAGGCCCTATTGTGGCAGCAGCTTTAGAAAAAGAAAATGCCGTTGAGGATTTTAGAAAACTGATTGGAGCTACTAATCCGAAAGATGCAGCAGAAGGAACTATCAGAAAAAAATATGCAGAATCTTTAGAAATGAATGCAATTCACGGTTCGGACAGTGACGAGAATGCAACAATAGAAATTAATTTTCATTTCTCGGGTAGAGAAATTTTTTAGTGAAACAAAAAACTCCTGAATTTGGGAGTTTTTATTTTTTCAGACTAATTATCTTTTGGAATTTTACCTAACCGACCTATTCTTTTCAAAGAAAATAATATTTCTTCTGCATCTTGATTTTCAAATGACAATAAAGCGGAAGAATTCATAATTACGTATTTTTCTATTGAGCCGTCATTATTCTTCATTTCAATAGTTGTGTATTTAGAACGTTTTATTCTAAAAGAAGAAAGCTCTCCTATTTTATCAAACTCGTATGATTTAGCCGGTCTAAACTGCTTTTTTAAAATTACTTTCCCGTCGATTACTTTGGCTGTACTCATATACATAAATAAATAGACTACAAAACAAAATAACATTAAGTAAATAAGTCCTCCTATAATTACACCATTATCCATTTTTAGAGGCACAAAAAGATAAATTATAACACTTACTAATATCAATAAAATAGCTCCGATATAAAGTGATATTACCGACCACCCTGAGGATAATTTTATTTCTTTTTGATTTTCCATTTTAAATTATTTTTAGCAAAAATATGATATTTTAAATTATAAAAAAAGCCGTTGCTTTCGCAACGGCTTTACAAAAAATAAAAATTAATTAAGACTAAAATCTAAATTTCACTCCCGCTAAAAAGTTTCTTCCTGCTTGTGGGTAAAATTTCATTTTTGGTTTTCCTCCTTTTATTTTACCGGATCCATTATTAGCATATTCTTTATCAAAAATATTATTAAATAACAGACTTAATTCTATTTTTTGTTTCCCTAAATCTATATTGTAATTTGCCAATATATCACTAACAAAATAAGGGTCTAGCATTAAACTTTTATTCTCGGTATTCGTAACATATTGAGATGAAACGTATTTATTAACTAAATTAATATTGAAGTCTTTTATTGGAATATAATTTACGCCAAACGAACTAATAATGTTGGGGGAGAACGAAATATCTGTATTGCCGTAGAATACTTGTTTTCCATCTTCTTTTTGATAATAGTCTATATTCTTATTAACACTCCACGCCATATTACCAAATAGATCTAAATTAGATAACGCTTTTACATCTACATTGAATTCAATTCCTGTTCGGTAACTATCTCCTACGTTCTCTCTTAGTGCTGCTCCTACATTATCTAACTTTCCTGTAAAAACAAGTTGATTCTTGTATCGCATATAATAAGTGTTGAAAGCTAATTGAATATTACTTTTTTGTAACTTATACCCTAATTCAAAATCATGCAGAACCTCAGGCTTTACTGCACTGGAATTTAAAATATCTTTTCTTTTTGGCTCTCTATGTGCTAATCCGTAAGAAAAATAAACTTTTGAAAAATAATTTATTTTATAGTTAATACCTGCTTTGGGGTTAATAAAATCATAAGTTAAATTAAATGGCTTATACGGAGCTGAATCCCAAGGATCTCTACCTGAACCCGGCTCTCCTACATAGTTTATATGTCTTGTTTGAACGTCTCCAAATAATTCGAAATCACCTAATTTATGTAATATTTTTACAAAGGAAGATACCTCTGATTTATTCGCTTGATTAGTATAAAAGTCTCCGTCATTTATATAGGAGTCTATTTCAACCCTTTTGTTCCCTACAACTTTTTCTACTCCTATTACATTTCCATAATGATTACCAACATATTTATTGGCTGCAATACCCGCGTATAACTTTGTATTTCCTAATTGTGTGTTCTCAATATTAAATATTCCGCCAAAAAAATCATTATCTAACCATCTTCTTGCCATAACAGCTAAGTTTCCTCCATCTAAATCTGATAATTTACCAGCGTCTATTCCATAATTTTTTAATCCATCTTTGTTCGTTACCCAACCATCGTAGTTTTGGTAATATCCAAAACCTTTAGTATAATGTAACGTTACTTTTGAAACCCAGTTGTTATCATATTTTTGTGACCAATACAAATGTGTATGATTCTGAGTGTAATTATCTACCTCATCTTTATAGTAATCTATTATATCTCCACTCTCTCCATATATTACTCCAGCATTATTAAACTTTCTACCATATTGTTTTATTTCACTCTCTGAAACACCGTTCCAAGATTGATAAGTTCTTTCATATCCAAAAATATTCATTAAATGGATTTCTGTATTTTGAGAAGGCATATATCTTGCATTTAAAGCCGTAGAGTATAACTTACTTGTTCCTCTGTCTATATAACCATCAGACTTAACATAACTCTGCCTTGCATCAAAATTGAATTTTCCGCCACCTATATCTCCCGTTCCACCAGTCAGCATATATTTTTGAGTGTTAAAACTACCATAAGTAGCCATCATATCACCAAAGGCTTTCGTTTTTCTCTTATTAGTGTCTAAGTTTACACTTCCTCCAAAAGAAGTTGCTCCGTTAGATGAAGTCCCAACTCCTCGCTGAATAACTACTCCTCCCGTTGTAGATGAAATATCAGGGAAATCTACCCAATAAACACCTTGCGATTCACTATCGTTTACTGGAACTCCGTTAAACGTAACATTGATTTGGTCTGAACCAATTCCTCTCAATCTTAAATTTGTATAACCTACCCCTGCTCCTGCATCAGACGTAACAACCACACCTGTTGTGTTTTTTAATAAAAACGGCATATCCTGCCCTAAATTTTTACTTTCAATTTGTTTTTTTGTTACAATTTCATTAGTAACTGGTAATTCTGCAATTACCTGAACAGACGAAAGTTCTATTGTATCCTGTACTTGTGGCTTTTGCTCCTGAGCCATAGCCAATAAAGCACTTCCCAATAAGCCTAAACTAAAAATCTTTTTATACATAAATTAAATTTTTTATTAATTACATGCATAAAAAGAGTGCTCAAAAAATATTCGATTAAATCCCTTAGCAGCATTACCTGCTCAGGTTCTAAGAGTATAATCTCAGCCTCCTAAAATTAAATTAGGAAAAGCACCCCTTCTATGTAAGAGTACAAATGTATAATATTTTTTATAAAAATAAAATCTGCCGATATAAAAAATAAACCCGTAGTTTATCTTATATTATAAACTACGGGTAAAAACTATTTATACAACTTTTTAGCTACATGCTTCTTTGCTTAATTTAGCATTTGCTGGTCTTACCCAATTAAATGTATCATCCGCTTTATCATCCAATTGAATTTGATTCACTTTAATACAAGTAATTGGATTGTTATTACAATTCAATGTTTTTAAATCTGTAATTCCACTTACATCCAAAGTAGTTAATTTATTACTATAACAACCTAAATCATTTAAAAGAGTATTATTGCTTACATCTAAAGCAGTCAATTTATTTACCGCACATACTAATTTGGTTAATTGAGTGTTTTTAGAAACATCTAATACTGTCAAATCACAAGATTTAACTTGAAGCTCTGTTAATTTTATGTTTTTAGATACATCTATTTTACCCACTTTATTTCCGTTAGCATTAAGATAAGTTAGCTCAGGGTTATTAAAAACATCTAATTTTGTAATTTTATTTCTATCACATCTTAACTCTTTTAATTTAGTATTTTTGCTTACATCTAAAGTTTTAATTTTATTTTTTTCGCATTTTAAAACTTCTAAATATGTATTTTCACTAACGTCTAAAGCTGTTACTCCCGCATCACTGCAATAAAATGTTTGCACATTTCCGTAAACTGTAATTTCCTGTGATTGAATGGTAAATCGCTCATTTGATTTATTGGACAATTTCTCTCCCTCGTCCTGCTTTTTATTATTGTTTAAATCAATCCAAATCAAATCTTTATTTGCATCATCAGTTGTAACAGTTAACAGGAACTCCTCTCCCGCTTTTTTCTCCGTTGTAAAAGTCATCATCGGCACTTGAGTCTCCTCAATCTTAGGTTCTTCCGGTTTTGGCTTCTCAGGCATATCATCGTCTTTTGAACATCCTACAAAAAGCGTAACCGCCATTCCTAATGTGCAAAATAATTTTGCTCCGTGGTTTAAAATTTCTTTTTTCATTCTTAATAAATTTATCTGTTTTTAATTTTAAGTAATATTTCTTTTTTTATTCAAGGTTTAAAGTTTCTATTATTTAAAAAATCATAATCCGTAAGCGTCTTCAGAAATGTAATAATAGCTTGTTTTTCCTCTTCTGAAAGCGAAATTCCCACACGATTTCCATTTCTAAATTCTTTAGCCAAAAATGGAACATCTTGTACATCTTTATCATAAAAATCCAAGACTTCTTTCAACGTAGCAAATCGTCCGTCGTGCATATACGGGGCAGTTACCTCCACATTTCTCAAACTCGGCACTCGGAATTTATAATCGTCTTCGGGATGATAACCCGAAACTCGTCCGTAACCGATATCATTTTTTTGTGGATCGGGCAGAAGTCCGGTGTTTTGGAATGTTTCATTGGTAAACAATGCCCCACTGTGACAACTTGCACATTTTTTATCAAAAATTGCTTTGCCTTTCTTTTCTTCTGTGGTAAATTCTACACCTTCTTTTCTTATATATTTATCATATTTGCTATTGGCAGAAACCATCGTAATCATAAATTGAGCTAATGCCGTAAACGTATTGGCTATATCAATTTTTTGATTTTTAAATGCTTGTGAAAATTTATGCTGATAATTTTTATTATTTTGCAACTTTTTTAAAACATTCCGAAGTGTTTCGTCCATTTCGACTTCATTTTTTATAGGAACAATCGGAAAGACATCAATATGCTGAATTGCTCCGTCCCAAGTGAAAGTTTTCATGAACGCAACATTCTGAATAGGTGGTGTATTTCGTTCTCCCAGTTGATTTCTAACACCAGTGCTAAATCGATTTCCTCTATCTGCAAAAGCAAAACTCTGATGATGACACGAGGCACACGAAATCGTCCCATCTGAAGATAAAATCCCATCAAAAAAGAGGTCTTTTCCTAACGCAATTACATTTTTATCTAACGGCGTTCCCTCAAAGTCATAAGTCGTCTTAGGGAAATTACTCGGGATTTTAAACTCTATTACAGAGCTTTTAGAAATCGGTTCTTCAAATGCTTCATTACAACTCAATAACAAAAAAATGAATACAAAAAAACTAATCCGCATTACTTAATGGATTATTAAATTCTAAATATTTAAATTTTTATATTATTCAATTTCAAAAATAGATAATACATTTTCATATAACATTGTACCCTCTTTTGGATTAACCGTAATATAAGGATGGTCAGATAGATTTATTTTATGTTCAGCGTCGATTCCACTTATCATTTTAGCAATATCCGCCTTGATACGAACCGAAGATTTTTTATCGTCTCGAACTTCTATCTTTTTCTTGGCATCTAAGGTTACTATTTCATAATGAAAAATATCTGCGTGATTCCCCACATGCAACAGAAATCTTTTAAATTCTTTTTCCTCAGGAGATTTAAAACGTCCTTCCAGCATCATGATCATAGGATTCCCTTGCCACTGCCACATTGCATCGTGGTCCTCGGTTTCCAATAATAAATCCCCTAAATTATTAATATTCCCTTTGCCTTTTTCGTTCATTTCTTCGTCTAATCCCATTCCAAATCTAAGTTTTATATAATTTCCGGCAGGAACATCTTTCAACTCAAAACGAGTTTTATTTGATTTTTCGTCCACGACAAAATAGCAATCTTTTTTAGGGCAAATATATTCTTCTCCTTTGTCATTTATCAAGACAAAATTACTAGCAATATAGCTCAATCTCTCAACGACTACCTTTCCATTTTGCTTATCATACTCTTGTGTATTAATTGCTAACTTTTTATTCCCGAATACATTATTAAACTCTACAGCCAAAGTTCCTTCCCCCTGAAGAGTAGTTTCATTATTATGCATATCGTCGTTACTACAACTCATTACAATTAATCCTAATAAAGCGAGTAGACTTGTTTTTATATTAAATTTCATTTTTATTTGATTTTTTATGATTGATAGATATAAGTTTACTTGGAATACTTTCAAAAGAAAATCCCTATTATTTGATTTTAAAATCTAATTGTGAAAATTTATTTTATGTATGGCAAATCAATATGTAATTGAGTACTTATATCAAAAAAACTCAACACATATAATCAACTTAATAAAGTTGAATCTCTACATAAAATAATCAAGATATAATTAAGCTATCGGTGGTCGAAATATCGCTTCTTCTAAGGAAAAGTGATAAAAATTAATATAATTAAAATTATTTGGTTTAGTTTCAACCTCTTTAGAAAATATAAAATAATTTATTTCCTCATAAATTAAAGGAATATCATTCGGCTGAAATTTAAATTCGCTTGTTTTTTTAGTTTCTTCTGTATCTGATTTTGCCATTTTTTCCATTTGGCATTTTCCGTTACATTTCATCTCAGGACGTTCTTTATTCTCACAAAACAGCTGAGTGAATCCTTCTCTGTCAATAAAATAAAAAGCATGAAAAAAACCTACTTTAATACTTGAAAACAACATCAAAATAGTGCAAAATCCTATAAAATATACTTTTATTTTATTCACAATAAAACAAATTTACAAAAATATTTTTTGAAAAAGTTTATTTTTCTTTAAAACATTCCTTTCTATTTTAACTTTTTCTTTAATAAAAAAATGCGAAACTTTCAATAATTTTAGTTTCGCATTCTCCTCATGTTTTAGAATTTAAAGTAAAATTAATAATTTATTTTTAATTAATAATGATTTAATATCAAATTTTTAATTCTAAACTTTCAATTCAAAATCAAGTCCGATTAAATCTTTGTATTTATCTAAAATCGGTTGAGCAAATTCATTAATAAAATCCTCTGTTTGTTGCGGTGCAAATCCTATAAAGTTTTTAGGGTCAAGCACTTCTTGCAATTTCTCTTTATCTATCGGGAATTTATCATCTTTTACAATTCGCTCTACTAAATCGTTTGGTTTACCTTCCATTTTCACTTGTTTGGCTGCTTCCATAGAGTGTGTACGGATAATCTCGTGCAATTCCTGTCGGTCACCTCCGTGTTTTACGCCTTCCATAATCATATATTCAGTTGCCATAAAAGGTAATTCCTCGTTTATATGTTTGGCAATCATCTTTTCATAAACCACCATTCCGTCCAGAACATTTATCCAAATTCCCAAAATAGAATCTATTGCTAAAAAGGCTTGAGGAACAGTTAATCTCTTATTTGCTGAATCATCTAAAGTACGCTCAAACCACTGAGTTGCGGCTACTAATCCCGAACCCTGAGAAACCGTCATTACAAATTTAGCCAACGCCCCGATACGCTCACAACGCATTGGGTTTCGTTTATATGCCATGGCGGACGAACCAATTTGATTTTTCTCAAAAGGCTCTTCTATTTCTTTTAAGTTTTGTAACAATCGGACATCGGTAGAAAATTTATGTGCCGACTGAGCAATATTGCTTAATAAAGCCATTACTTCGGCATCTATTTTTCTGTCGTAAGTTTGTCCCGTTACGCCCAAAACATTAGAAAACCCGAATCGTGCAGAAAGCTGTTTGTCTAATTCTCTAACTTTAGAATAATCATCGTTAAATAATTCTTTAAAACTTGCCGCTGTTCCCGTTGTTCCTTTAACTCCTCTGAATCTTAATGTTTTAATTCTGAATTCTAATTCTTCAAAATCTAACAAAACACTTTGCAACCAAAGCGTTGCTCTTTTCCCTACGGTTGTTAATTGAGCCGGTTGATAGTGCGTAAATCCTAAAGTTGGTAAATCTTTATATTTTTTAGCAAAATTTGAAAGCCCTGCAATTACGTTTACCAATTTCTCTTTTACGATTTCCAACCCGTCTTTAATTTGAATTAAATCGGTGTTATCACCTACGAAAGCTGAAGTTGCCCCCAAGTGGATAATCGCTTTGGCTTTTGGAGCTGCCTCGCCAAATGTATGAACGTGTGCCATAACATCATGACGAAATTTTTTCTCGTACTCCGCAGCTTTTTCGTAATCTATATTTTCGGCATTTGCCTTTAATTCGTCTATTTGCTCCTGTGTAATCTCTAAACCTAAATCTTTTTGAATTTCAGCTAAAGCTATCCAAAGTTTTCTCCAAGTTCCGAATTTTTTATCGGGAGAGAAATTATATAACATTTCTTTAGACGCATAACGAGATTCCAAAGGGTTTTGATAAACTTTATTTTTGCTCATATTTTTTATTTTAAACTAATTAATGTGAGTAAGATTTTCTAATTCTTTCATTTATATTTTGTCATGCTGAATTTATTTCAGCATCGCAAGATTTATGAGATTCTGAAACAAGTTCAGAATGACACAACTCACACAAATTTATTTTTTAATATTAAAATAATTCTTTTCTAATAATATTCTGACTTCTGTCCGGACCTACGGAAACTAAGTAAACTTCGATTCCTAAATAATCCTCGATAAATTTAATGTAGTCTTGTGCAGTTTGTGGTAATTCTTCAAATCTACTAAACTTAGTTATATCTTCATTAAATCCGTCTAACTCTTCGTAAATTGGTGTGTATTTCGCCAATTTTGTGGTAGAAGAAGTAAAGTAATCAATGATTTCTCCGTCTTCTGTTTTATATGCTGTACAAACTTTTATTTTATCAAATCCTTGTAGAACGTCTAATTTTGTAATCACTAAGTGCGTGATTCCGTTTATCATACAAGCATGACGAAGTGCTACTAAATCTAACCAACCGCAACGTCTTGGTCTTCCTGTAACCGCCCCAAACTCATGCCCTACTTTTGCCATTATAGCTCCGGCTTCTTCAAAATCTTCGGTTACGAATGGTCCATTTCCTACACGTGTGCAATAGGCTTTTGCTACCCCGATAAGATTTTGTAATTTATTTGGTGGAACACCTGCCCCTATACAGACACCTCCGGTAGTTGGCGAAGAAGAAGTTACATAAGGATATGTTCCGAAATCAATGTCTAACATTAAGGCTTGAGCTCCTTCAAAAAGTACATTTTGTCCTTCATCTATTGCTTGATTAATTTGTAATTCTGTGTCTACAATTCTTTCTTTTAATTTTTCTCCTATTTCAATGTATTCATTATAAATAGTTTCAAAATCTAAGCCCGGTTTATTATACAATTTCTCGAAAATTGCGTTTTTAACCTCAATATTTTTCTTTAGTTTCTCTCGTAAAATATCAGGATTTAATAAATCTATCATTCTTACTCCGATACGAGCAACTTTGTCCTCGTAACATGGTCCAATTCCTTTTTTAGTAGTTCCGATAGAGCTTTTCCCCGCAGCTTCTTCTCTATAAGTATCATACAAAATATGATAAGGCATGATTACGTGGGCTCTACGGCTGATGAATACATGGTCTGTACGCATTCCTTTCTCTTCTATTTTAGAAATTTCATTCATGAATGCTTTTGGATCTACTACAACGCCATTCCCTAAAATACATTTACCTTTACACTGCAAAACTCCGGAAGGGAGCAACTGCAATACAAATTTATCCTCACCTGCATATACGGTGTGCCCTGCATTATTTCCACCTTGAAAGCGTACTACATAATCTGACTTTGCAGATAAAACATCTGTGATTTTACCTTTACCCTCGTCGCCCCATTGAAGACCGACTACTACGAATGTTGACATATTTTTATAATGTTATATAACTTGTTTACGGAGTGTAAAGTTACTAAAAGTTATTAACTCTATATCTATTTAGATTTTTAATTTTTAACAAGTTTTTACCAATGAATAACTACAGTATATTTTTATATAGTTCTTAAAAAAATTAGGAACTAATCTATTATATTTCCTTTTTAAGAGGATCAAAAAAACATAAAAAACACAAAAAGTAGTCGTTACAAAATTCATTGAAACAACTTTTTTATTGATTCTTCTCATATCCCCATACACAGGAACAATATTCAAATATTAAAATCTCAGAGTTTTTTTTGATATTGGAACACACTCTTTATAGGACAGAATTAAAATAAACTCGCTGTTTATTAAAATTTACTCACAAGCACTCCATAAACTATCCTTAGACAAAGGAGCTTTAATGGAAACAGTTTCTTTGGTAACAGGGTGCTCAAATTCTAAAAAACGAGCGTGCAAATGAATTCCTCCGTCTTTATTAGAACGATTAGCTCCGTATTTTAAATCTCCTTTAATTACTGCTCCAATTTTAGACATTTGGGCTCTAATTTGGTGTGAACGTCCCGTTTCTAACTCAACTTCAAAAAGCCAATAATTATCCAAAGTCTTGATTAAATTATAATGTAAAACAGCTTTCTTAGCTCCTTCGGTAGGTTTTGCAAAAACAGTAACTGTATTATTTTTACTGTTTTTTCTTAAATAATGCGTGAGTGTGTCTGCTGTTTTTTTATCGGGCGTTAAGGGAGTGGTTAAAGCCCAATAAATCTTTTTCACGTCTCTCTTTTTGAATTTCTCATTCATTCTGCTGAGAGCCTTACTTGTTTTAGCGTAAACAATTGCTCCACTTGTTACTCGGTCTAATCTGTGAATTAGTCCCAAATAAACATTTCCCGGTTTATTATCTCTTATTTTAATAAAATCCTTAATCTTATCCATTAAAGTTTTATCACCGGTATTGTCGCCTTGTACCAATTCTCCACACTTTTTATTTACAATAATGAGGTGATTGTCTTCGTATAAAATCTCGAAATCAGGCAAAATATAAAATTCTAAAAATTAATAACTTTCTTTTTCGTTCGGGAAATCAGTGCTTTTTACATCTTCTACATATTGACTGATAGCTCCCGTAATTTGCTCGTATAAATTAAGATATTGTCTAAGGAATTTAGGTTTAAAACCTTTGTTCATTCCCAGCATGTCCTGAATTACCAAAACTTGACCGTCACAATCTGCACCCGCTCCAATCCCGATAGTTGGAATATCTAAAGATTCTGTAACTTCTTTGGCTAATTTAGCGGGAATTTTCTCTAGAACCAAAGCAAATACACCTAATTTTTCTAATAAAAGAGCATCTTTCTTTAATTTCTCTGCTTCGGCATCTTCTTTTGCTCTCAGTCCGTAACCTCCAAACTGATTAACGCTTTGTGGAGTCAATCCCAGATGTCCCACAACAGGAATTCCGGCATTTACTATTTTTTTAACCGCTTTTTTTATTTCCTTCCCACCTTCAAGTTTTATGGCTTGGGCGTTGGTTTCTTTCATAATTCTGATAGCAGATTCCAATGCTTTATCAGGATTAGATTGATAGGAACCAAAAGGCAAATCAACTACTACTAAAGCTCTTTTTGTTCCTCTTACAACAGATTGACCATGATAAATCATTTGGTCTAAAGTAATAGGTAAAGTTGTTTCATGTCCTGCCATTGTATTTGCCGCAGAATCACCGACCAAAATCATATCTAACCCTCCGGTGTCTGCCATTTGAGCCATTGTAAAATCGTAAGAAGTCAGCATTGCGATTTTATTATTTTCATGCTTCATGGCACGAATAGATTCAGTTGTTAATCTTTTTATATCTTTGTATATAGACATTTCTTTACCTCTTTGTGATAAGAGAACAAAGATATAAAATATTATACAAGCTCAGAAGGGCATTTTGTTTTTTAGAATGAGAAAAAAAATCAATATTAATAAAAACTTATACGGACTAATCTTTTGTGCGACAGCCTATTTATTAGTTAAATTATTAATTAATATAAGCTTTTTTACGGCAACAGTTTATCCATCTTTTTACCGAAACTTTTATCCGATTTATACAAAAGTATTTGGTTGGTTAAGTTTTTCGGTTGGGGATTTTATGTATTTGTTTTTGGGTTTATTTTTAGTTCAATTTATTTACAAGTTTATAAAAAGTATTTTTAAAAGACCTGTTTTGTGGTCTGAATTAAATAAACTATTTTGGTGTATAGGTATTTTTTATTTTGCCTTCCACTTTTTGTGGGCTTTTAATTATTATAAAAAACCAATAATAGAATTAGAATCAAATGAAATCTCTATTGAAGAATTAAAGGCTACTGCGGATGATATATTTAATCAAACTAAAAAATTAAGTGGTTTTGTTCCTAGAAATCAGGCTAATGAATTTATTTTTGATGAAAGAGGTTTTAATTATTTTATAAAAGATAGTTTGAAAACTATAGAAGGTATGAATTTACCTTATTTAAAATTCCCGAAAGTCCGTAAAAAGAATAGTATTTATAGTTTAATCATGAATTATGCTGGCGTTGCAGGATATTATAATCCGTTTACGGCAGAAGCTCAAATAGTGAATAAAATTCCCGAGATTTCTCAACCTTTTACAATAGCTCATGAACAATCGCACCAAATGGGCTATGGCTTTGAGAGCGAAGCTAATTTTATAGGCTATTTAACTTGTGAACAAAGTGATAATGTGAGTTTAAAATACTCGGCGAATTATAAAGCCTTGAAATATCTTTTAAGGGCGATTTACCCATCAGATTCTATTTATGTAAAAGATAAATTAGAGCATTATACTTCAGGAATGAGAGCTGATAGAGAAGCTGAAAAACGTTACTATGAGAAATATGAAAGCCAAGCTGATAAGGTTTTTAGTTTTATGAATGACCAATACTTAAAATCTAATAATCAAAGTGAGGGAATTGGTAGTTATGGAGTTTTTGTAGATTTATTGATAAATTATAAAAGACGAAACAATTAGATACAAAAAAAACTCAACCAAAAAGTTGAGTTTTTTTAATATATTGTGATAGATTATCTAATCAATACTTTCGCTCTGTTATCTTCTACATCAACAGCATCAACCATTGTTCTGATTAATGAATTCTGAATTATGTTTCCGTATTGAGCTTGCAAACTATTTATTTCATTAGAAAGGTCTTCTTTTTTAGCACCTGTAATTTTATCTTTCACTTGGATAACAAAAAGACCGTTTATCCCTTTTATTACATTTGAAGTAGCATTTTTAGGTAAAGCTAAAGCAACTGCTCCCACATTTGGCTCTACTCCTATACCTTCAATATTTGCTTGATTGAAGGTGATATTAGAAGCTGTCCCTGTTTTACCCCCTAATATTTTACTTACAGCAGATAGGTCTTTATTATTTCCTATTAACTCTTTAGCTTTTTTCTGAGCTAAATCTGCTTTTAAAATATCTTCTAACTGTCCTCTGTAAGATGCTACGTTGTAGTCTTTCTTAGAATATTTATTTGAAAGATATACTAAAATTTGACCTCCTGTAGAAGTCTCAAACTTCTCTATACTTCCTGTTTTTGTTTCATCATTAAATGCCCAAGCTAAAATATCTCCTTCTTTTTGTGTTCCGGAAAGTCCTGTAATATCAGATTCAAAACGAGTAACGCCATCAGCATTATTTACTTCTGCTCCAAGTTTTCTTGCAGCATTTATAAACTCATTAGTACTTTTGTTTTGAGTATCTACAGCTAATTTGTTTGCTTTATTAAATAAATTCTCTTGGGTAGCCTCAGATGCTTTTAATGATTTTCTAATTACAGCAAATTGATATCCTGTTTTTGTTTTAGTATCATCTATTCTGATAATATGGAATCCGAATTGACTAACTGTTTCCCCAATAAATCCTTTTGGGTTATTCATTGCAAATTCTCTGTAGTTAGGATCGAAACCTTGTTGGAATCTTCCAACCCAACCAATAGAACCATTGTCTTGAGCTGCAACTTTGTCATCTGATAATGTAGATGCTATTTCATTAAACTTAGCAGGATTAGCTTTTACCACATTTAAAATACTATCAGCTAATTGTTGAGCTTGTTGTGGAGTTCTGGTTGCATTTCCACCTTGGGCTCCGGCATAACTGATTAATATATGACTTGTTTTAGCAGAGTCAGTGATTGCTTTAACTCCACTTACCTTAATCAACTCGTATGAATCATTAGTTTTTACAGGGCCATATACTTTCCCTTTTTCCGGGTTAGCTAATAAATTTCTTATATTAGCATCCGGTAGATTAGCTAATTGTTCCTTTGTATAATAAGTAGGATCAAAAGTATCTTCTGAGAATCTAGCTACATAAATAGAATCGTTTTTTGCATTGGCAAAAGACTGAATTGTATCTGTAATATTATTCCCACTTTTTACATACTCAGGAGATAAACGAGCATTTAACTCATTTAAAACTTCATTAGTATCCTCATTTGAGGCAATAGCAGGGAAATAAGCATAAGCTATATTTACACTTGCTTGTGGTTTAAATTCTTTTTTATGTAATTTTAAATAATCAATAATTTGATCATCTGTTACTTCTATATTATTTTTCTTATTGAAAGTATTGTAATCAACAAAAGTATAATTTATATCTGCACGATTTGTATTTGCTTGATAAGCAAAATTAGCATCTGTATTAGTTACTAATATTCCGCTACTTACTAAATTTGTGAAATCAGCCCTTAGCATTGCCGCCTCCGGATTAGCATTTTCCCATTGCTGTAATATTGCTTGTGCTTGAGGGTTTCCTGCCTGAGTCGCTTTTTTTAATTCAGCTAAAAATAATTTGGTTTCATTTATGTTAGCAACTCCATTAGCATCTATTAAATTTGGTTGTATAGATCTAAAAAACATTGCTGCTGCTTCAAAATATTGTCTATCTGTATAAACTAACCCTAATTTATTTGCATTTTTAGCTACAACCCTTTCTGAAACTAAATTGTCCCAAGCTAATTGAGAAATTATATTTTCACTTGCATTTTGCAGTTGAGGGTTTTGGCTTAATCTATTGTAAGCTACATTATATTCTTGAGCTGTGATAGGTACGCCGTCGGCAGAACCCATTTTATTTGGATTTCCAAAAATTGATCCATTTGAGAAAATATCCCCAACTAAAAAAGCTAAAAGAGGCACACCAATTACAATAATTAGTAGCCATGATTTTTTTCTAATATCTCCTAAAAGAGCCATCTGTTAAATTTTTATTTACAATTTACAAAAATACAATTTTCTTTTAAAACAAAAAATGATTTGCTTAATCTTTCAAAATAGTTATTCTAATTTCTTCTACTCTAGTATCAGCTACTTTTGTAGCTTTAAATTTATATTCTCCTATATTAAACTCCTCATTTTCATCCGGTATCCTTTCTAAATTAGAAACAGCTAAACCTCCTAAAGTCTCATAAGCCTCGCTTTCCGGTAATTCTAATCCATATTCTTGGTTAATATAGTCGATTTCTAAACGAGCCGAAAATAGGTATTCTTCTCCTCGCTTTATTATCTTTTCGGTTAGTTTCACTTTATCATGCTCATCCTCTATCTCTCCGAACAATTCCTCTACAACATCTTCTACGGTAATCATTCCTGCAGTCCCTCCGTATTCATCTAAAACAATTGCTACTGATTTCCTTTTTTTAATTAAATCGTTCATTACATCTTTTGCTAACGTTGTTTCGCTTACAAAATCTACCGGAAGCATAGTGTTTCTGATATTCTTTGGCTTTTTAAATAAATCAAAAGAGTGAATATAGCCTATAACATTAT
The DNA here is from genome assembly GCA_019218445.1 of Weeksellaceae bacterium TAE3-ERU29. GTDB lineage: Bacteria > Bacteroidota > Bacteroidia > Flavobacteriales > Weeksellaceae > Ornithobacterium. Next base: position 101,984 of record JAHUUM010000006.1, read on the forward strand.
CTATATTTTCTTGATAAACAATTATTTTTGAATATCCTGTTTCTATAAATTTCTTTTTTACTTCTGCAATAGGCTCATCAATACTTACGGCTACAATCTCTTTTCTGGGGATCATACATTCTCTTGATTTTATTTCTGAGAAATCCAAAGCATTATGAAATATTTGCACCTCGGCATCAATTTCTTCATTATCATCCAATTGTTCAGAGATAAAAAATTTTAATTCATCTTTTAAAAAGATTTCGTCTTCTATCTCTTTTTCTCCTACTATTTTTAGAAATAGGTTAGATAGTCCCATTACGAATAAAGTAATAGGTGTGAAAATTTTATAAATTATCCAAGCAGGAATCACAAAAACCTTAAATAATTTATTGGGATATATACTGAAAATAGCTTTAGGGAGAAATTCAGCAGTAATTAAAATAACAATTGTAGAAATAAATGTTTGGACAAGAACACCTAAAGTTCCCGATAAAGAAGGGATGAAATACATGATAAGCTCTCCCATATAAATCCCGTATATAACTAAAGAGATGTTATTGCCAATGAGCATGGTAGCTATAAAGCTTTTCCCATGTTCTACGAGGGAGATCATTATACGAGAAACCCATGTTTCATTTTTAGCTTCAAGTTCTAACTGCATTCTATTAGAGGAAATAAAAGCTATTTCTGTCCCTGAAAAAAATGCAGAGGCAATTATTGATAGTATAATAATAGTTATAGAAGTTCCCATTTATTGAGAGTCTTTTTCTTTAAGATCCAAATATACAGGTTTTTTATCTGTTGTAGGTAATTTATCTAAATCATTTATATTGGAAGTGGATGAGTTTCCATTACTTTTTCTATCTGCATTAATAACTCCATGGTTTTGGAAAAAGGTAAATTCTCTAAAGTCTTCTGTTCCTTCCATACCATAATCAGAGGTTATTTTTGTTCCGTCCAGCCTTGAAATAATCACGGTATCTCGGGTATATATTTTTCTATTTTGTTTGTCCCAAAAAATTTTTTCGGTTCTTAGTGTGTCTCCATCGTTATTAATCATAACAATATTACCTCTACCTTCATAAAAATTTCTTTTATCATCAATTTTAGCCCAATCAGCTCTTAGATAGTTCGGTTTTTTGCTTTCTGCACTCCAAAAAGTTAAATCTAATCCTTTTCTCATAATTGTATAAGGAGAATCGATCAGAGTATATTCTTCTATAATTGGTGCTTTTAAGTTTACTTTTACAATTCCGGAATCTTTATATATAACATCTGCATTGATGGTAGTCCTATCGGCAAAGTTTCTATTAATTTCCCCGAGATCTCCGGTTTTAGATTCTTCGCACGCATGAAAAACCAAAGCAGCACCTATAAATAGGGCTGCTTTAATTAAGTATATTCCTGACAATTTAAATTGTCTCATAAAGTTTATCTTACAGTAGTTGTTGCTCCACCGAAGCAAGATATAGAAACTCTATCTCCTTTTTTCTTTCCTTGTTGGAAAGCCATTTCTAAACTTGGCCCGTTTGCATTGTAACTTGCAGCTGCACTTCTTGCTCTTTTACAAGATCTACTATCTACTGCACATGCTTTATTTGCAAAATCTGCTGCTACCCAATAAGCTGTTAACTTCTCAAAAGTGTTATTTCCACAACTATTAGCATTAGAACCAAATATTCCTGCTATTAACTCATAAGGAGCTCCGTACCCCGGCTTGTAACTTGTGGCTTTTTTAGCCCAATTTACTGCTGTGCTTAATTGTCCTATTTTTTGGTAAGATATTGCTATATAATAAGCAATGTCTCCTTTTTGTCCTCCTGAAGCGTCATTTAATGCTTCTTGGAATAATTTTATAGCAGAGCTATAGTTTTTCTGAGAAAAAGCTCTGGCAGCTTGTCCGTATGAAGAACCAGGCCCAGGACCTTTTGAGCTTGCTTGAACCGGAGCTTGCTCTGCTTGTGGATTTGCTTTTTTCCATAGATAAGCATATTGTTTTTCTATAGTCTCCATGATTGGCAAATCATAACAGTCTCTTGATGCTAATTGTTGATAAGAGCTAATCAACCATTCTAAACTATCTCTGTTAGCTTCAAACTTATTAATATACATTGGAGATAGATTCTCACATGTAGTATATTGAGATAATATTGCTTCCATAGAGTCTTGAATTTCTAAAAAGCTATTTTTAGCACTTTGAGCATTAGCCATTTTTTGTTCCTCTTCATTACTTAGTTTCTTAGCAGGATCTATTGTTTGTAAACTATCCAATTTTTCTGCTAATTCACCATATTCTCTTGAACGCAATTCTATGTTTTTCTCTGTTACTTCTTTGGTTTTAAAGTATACATCTAAAGCTTCATCAAACTGTAATACTTGTTCGTTTAGTAATTCTAATGCGATTGTATAATAATTTAACACTGTAGAAGTAGAAAGCTTTTCTGCCTCTGATGAATCAAATAATTTTTTATATTCTTTATAAATATTCTCTTTAGTTTTTAAATTATAGGTTAGCTCATAGTTAATTTTCTCACCTTCCCAATAAGCTGGTTTGTCATTAGGGAATAGATTGATTCTTTTCTGTAATAAATCTACAATCTGAGTTGCATATTTTTTACGCTCAGCCTCTGTTGTAGCATTTTTAGCCAACTCATCTAATATCTTTTCTCCAAAAATATAATAACTAACTTTTTTATCTGCACATTTTTCTATTGCTTCAATAAAAGTAGGGTAAGCTTCTTCATAAGCTTCTTTCTGTACTAACTGATTTAATTTGATCTCGTAACCATCACAATTCTGAGCACTCACCTGATGAGATGCAAAAAATAGTAAGACAGAGCATACTGATAATAATTTCTTCATTTTTTTCTCTATTTTTCGGTTATTAATTGTACTTTCTTCTTTGGAACCAAGAATCATTTAATGTGAAACTTAATTTCATGTTCACAAAATTCTCTTTTATTAAGTTGTTTTTCTCTGTTCCTTGTTGTCCTAGCTCTACTCCTATATTTATTTCAGAAGGGTCAGAAGCTTTTCCAACAGGGAGTCCTAATCCAAATGTTATACCATATTTTTGAATATCGTTTCCATTAATGGAAATTGGCGTTCTTTCATAGAAAGCTCCACCGCGGTAAGTTGTTCTGGCAAAGTAGTTTGTGTAGCTATTTACATTAGGTACAATAAATCCTCCTATAGCTGATCTAAACCTATCATTAAAGGCTATATTTTCATTCTTTAATTTAAATTTTGAGTTTTGTTCCCAGTCTAACTGTACTCCAATATTCCATCTGTAATCTTCTCCGTAGCTAACACCTATACCTACTTTTTGTGGTAAATTTAAACTTGTAGAAGTGTTTTCTTTATAAACTATATCCTGATTATACATTTGTTTACTTAAAGGATCAATTGCATAAGTAAGCACTTGATATTGTTGCTCAGAGGATAATCCATTTCCTATGGTATAATTAAGCCCTAAATTTAAACGATTTCTTTCTTTTATTTTCTTAGAATAAGCTAATCCCCCTGTAAAAATAAATCCATTAATATCGATTGAGTTTTCAAAAGAACTAAGAAGAATTGCATCACTTGTATTATGTATTTCTTTCTTCTCTAACCCACCGAACAAATAAGATGCTTTTAAACCTACAGCAAAATTATTAGTAACATTATATGATGTGAAAAGCTGTACAGTGTTTAAATCTCCTTCTCCTTTATAACTATTATAAGTATTAGGTGTAACTTTAGTATTTATATTTACGATGTCATAACCTAATGATGAGTAAGGCTGAAAGTTAAACCCTCCTCGCCACTTAGCTCCCATAGGGAATGCCAAGCTCAGTTTAGAAATATAAGTAGTGCTTCTTTCTGCTTTCAGGTCATTGCTTTCAAAGGAAGAAGCGTTAAGAGTTCCTTCAAAAGTGAAACTGGTATAATTTAAATTAATATTAGCTGCAGGGTTTGCGAAGTTAGCCTGTGAACCATAAGTTGACATATAAGCGGAAGAAACTCCTCCCATACCAAAATTAGCAGCATCATTGCTCAATCTGTAATCGCCGTATCCAAAAGAGGAATACGGAGATATAGAGGTTTTTTGTGCTTGCAACTGAGCTAATACTAAAAGAAAAGCTACTCCACATAAAATCCTTTTATTTTTAAACATTTATTCTATATTAGTTAATAATGTCTGCAAATATGATAATTAATAAGATAAATTAAAAATAGAATATTACAGAATCTTGTTAAATAGTATAAAAATTTTAGTTAACCAATTAATAATTAGCAAATAAAAACTATTTCCCGATAAAGCATAACCGGAAAATAGTTTTATTTAAAGTTAATTCTAATTATTTTTTTGGAGTATTCTTTAAAATAGATAATAAAAACTTCCAAAATTTTTGAGTGCTTTCTATATTTACTTTTTCATCCGGAGAGTGAGCTCCTAAAATTGTAGGTCCAAAACTAACCATATCTAATCCCGGAATATGTTCGCTTATAATTCCGCACTCAAGACCGGCATGGCAAGCAGCTACATGAGGCTCTTCTTTAAACATTTCTTTATATAATGTTTTTAACTCTGCTAATATTTCAGATTCTCTATTTGGTGCCCAACCGGGATAATCACCTTCTTTCATGACAGTAAATCCTGTGTTTTCAAAAGTTTCTGTAAGTCGTTGAGCAACTTCTTCTTTACTTTCTTCTACACTACTTCTGGTTAAGCATTGAATAGTAGCTTTTCCATCTTTTAAAATTACTCTTGCTAAGTTGTTTGACGCCTCTACTAATCCTTCTATTTCAGGGCTCATTTTAAATACTCCATTATGAGTTTCAATAAGCATTTTAGTGAATGCTTTAGAGTCTTCTACACTAATTGAATTAGTAGGTTCTTCTTCACTGGCTTCAATTAATACAGTTAAATTAGGATCTGTATCTTTTAATTTATCCTTAATTTCCCAAGCCTTGTCTTCTACTTCTCTTTCCGCAGTGGAAACATTTTCTAATACTAAAACTGCATGAGCCTCTCTCGGGATAGCATTTCTAAGCCCACCACCATCAACTTCGTTTATTTTATAATCATCAGAAATACTATTGATTAATTCACCTAATATTTTATTGGCATTCCCTAATCCTTTATGAATCTCCATTCCGCTGTGTCCCCCGGTTAACCCTTTAACTGTTATTTTTAAAGACATTTCTTCACTTTGAGTATGCTGTAATTCATAAGTTCTTTCAGCAGTAACATCTACACCTCCGGCACATCCGATTCCGATTTCGTTATCTTCTTCAGTATCTAAATTTAAAAGGATTTTACCTTTAAAAAGACTTCCGTCTAAGTGTTTAGCTCCCGTCATTCCTGTTTCTTCATCTATTGTGAATAAAGCCTCAATTGCAGGATGCTCTATTTCATTTGAACTTAAAATTGCCATAATAGCAGCAACACCTATTCCGTTATCTGCTCCTAAAGTTGTGCCTTTTGCTTTTACCCAACCATCTACAACTTCCATTTCAATTCCTTGTGTAGCAAAATCGAAATTCGTATCATTATTTTTTTGATGAACCATGTCTAAATGAGATTGTAAAATTAATGTTTTACGATCCTCCATTCCTTGTGTAGCCGGCTTTTTTATGATAACATTCCCGATTTTATCCTCTAATGTTTCTAAGCCTAATTTTTGCCCGAAATCTTTCATAAATTCACGTACTTTTTCTTCTTTTTTAGAAGGACGAGGTACGGCATTTAAGTCAGTAAAGTGATTCCAAAGAGCCTTTGGTTCTAAATTTCTTATTTCTTGGTTCATAAATATGATTTTATTTCTTGTTGCGTTTTTCCAAAGTTACAAAATGTAGTTCATTTTATACATATAGTAAAAGCACAAAAAAAGAGCCAAAATAGGCTCTTTAAATATTTACAAATCAATTTTAAATTAATTAAATATAACTTTCCCTGTTTCACTTCCTTTCTTAGTTACAAAAGAATCTCTTTTGTTATTAATATTAAAGTTGATGAAGTTCTGTTGATCTGAGAATTCATTTACGAGCATAGAGTTTCTAATTTCTATTGAAGAAACATTAGATACATTTGAAACTTCAAAATAAAGCCTTGTTGCCTTAGGTGAAGTTTGTGCCTGAGCATAATCATAATTCACTCTATTTTCATTGATTTTAACAATGAAATTATTCTTCAAATATCTTTCAACTGCTGCATTAAATTGTGCTTCATTCTCTATCCCTACTCCTACTGCCTTTACTAAGTCTTCTGTAACAAATTTAGAATTAAAAGTCATAGATGAGCTCCCTGTATTCAATTCTACTTTTGTAGTTGAAGTATGGAAAGTATTAAATGTTATAAATGCAAAAAGAAAAAAAGATGGAACCAGAATAAATATTAATCTTTTTATGTTTTTTAAATTTTTCATATCCAAGCATTTCTAATTCTATCCTCAAATAGAATGCCACTTATGTAATTCTTTGATCTTTAATTGTTTTTAGAGCAATTATTGTAACCAAACTGACCACGGAATCATGTAAAAGCACAATAAGGATAATATTAAAAATATTAATGTGGAAACTTTAATAATAGGTGATTTTTTCAGTTTTACATTAGCAATCGTAATTAATATTACTGCGGTAAACATCATAAACGGGTGTTCTACAGTGAAAAGACGTATGGTACTCTCTTTCATGTTCATATTACTCCAATATCCTTGAATCATAGGGGATACGATATATAAAACGACCCCTACTAAAAACTGAATATGAAATGATAATACGGTATAAAAAGATATTTTTTTAAGTCCTCTTGTGACAGGCTTTTTTGTAATAAAATAATATAAAACCATTGCAAATAATAGAATAGAACTCAGTACAACTACATAAGCCCACATACAATGGAATGTTTTGATAAACGGATAAATACTGTTCATGATAATTTTTTAATTTTGGCAAATATATACAATTGCATAAAAAGAATTAGGTTTGCTTATTTCTTACTGTGTTATTTAGTATTTTTCTAAATTATATTTAATGTGCCTCTAACCAATTTTTACCTATACCACATTCTACAACCAATGGAACGCTAAATTCAATAGCATTTTCCATCGTTTCTTTTATGATAGGTTTTACGATTTCTAATTCATCTTTTGGAGTTTCAAAAACTAACTCATCGTGCACTTGCAAAAGCATTTTAGTTTTGAAGTTTTTTTCGTTTAAAATTTGATGAAGTTTTACCATTCCCAGCTTTATAATATCTGCCGCACTTCCTTGTACTGGAGCATTTACTGCGTTTCGTTCAGCGTGACTTCTCACTACATAATTGTTGGAATTAATATCTCTCAAGTAACGTCTTCTGCCCAAAATAGTCTCAACATAACCTTGTTTTCTTGCTAAATCCACTTGCTTAGACATATAATCTTTTAATTGAGGATAAGTTTCAAAATAAGCATCAATTAAGTCTTTGGATTCTCCGCGAGAAAGAGTGGTTTGTTCACTTAGACCAAAAGCAGAAACTCCATAAATAATCCCAAAGTTTACGGTTTTAGCGTTACTTCTTTGCTCTCGTGTAACTTCATTCGGATTTATTCCAAATACTTTTGCAGCAGTCGCCGTGTGAATGTCTTCCCCGTTTAAGAAGGATTCCATCATGGCTTTGTCTTGGCTCATTCCCGCAATTAATCTTAATTCAATTTGAGAATAATCCGCCGCTAAAATCACGTGATTGTCGTCTTTGGCAATGAATGATTTTCTTACTTCTTGCCCTCTCGGAGTTCTTATCGGAATGTTTTGCAAATTCGGATTATTTGATGCTAATCTTCCCGTTGCTGCTACGGTTTGAGCAAATACCGTATGAATTCTCCCCGTTTTTTTATCTACTTCATTTGGTAAAGAATCTACATAAGTCGATTTTAATTTCTGAAGTTGGCGGTATTCCAAAATATTTGCAATAATTGGGTGTTTATCAACTAATTTAGATAAAATATCTTCTGAGGTTGAATATTGTCCTGTTCTGGTTTTTTTCGGTTTTTTAACCAATTGCATTTTCTCGAACAGAATATCTCCCAGTTGTTTAGGGGAATTTAAATTGAATTCTTCTTCTGCAAATTCATAAATCTTTTTTTCTAATTCGGCTAAATCGGTTTCTAATTCTTTTGAGATTTCGGCTAAGGCAGAAACGTCCAAAGTAATGCCCTCTTTCTCCATGTCGGCAAGTACTTTTATTAAAGGAATTTCTACTTCTTGGAATAATTTCTCGGCTTTAATTTCTTCTAACTTAGGCTGAAAAACTTGTTTTAATTGATAGGTAATATCTGCATCTTCAACGGCGTATTCGGTTTGTTGGTCTAACGGAACACTGTCGAAACTTTTCTGATTTTTACCTTTTTTTCCGATTAAAGATTCAATGCTTACGGGCTGATAATTCAAATAAGTTTCGGATAAAGTATCCATATTGTGTCGCATATCCGGATTGATGAGATAATGCGCTACCATTGTGTCATAAATTGGCGAGGCAATCTGAATACCGTATTTAAATAATACTTTTATATCATATTTTAAATTCTGACCAATTTTTAGGATTTCATTATTTTCTAAAACGGGACGTAAGACTTCTAATTTAGCTTTGGTTTCCTCGAAATCTTTACTAAAAGTTACATAATATCCTTTCCCCGCCTCATAACTGAAAGACATTCCTACCAGCTCAGCATCTAAGGCTTTTAAATCGGTTGTTTCACAATCAAAACAGAATTCTTTTTGCTTTAAAAGTTTGTTTACCAATAGTTTTAATCCCATTTCAGAATCCACTAATTGATATAAATGCTCCTGATTTTCTATGGTTTTAAACGCTGTTTGAGTTGTGTCCGTTTCTTCTGTAACAGCATCAAATAGAGTGGGCGTAGAATTTTCTACTTTTGGTTGGAGTTTCTTTAATTCATCTTCGGCACTATATGTTTTATAGATATTTTCTAATAATCTTCTAAACTCCAGTTCATTAAAAATTTCTGTAACTTTCTCAAAATCGGGTTTGTCTACCGTTAGAGATTTTTCATCAAAATCTACAGGGGCATCGGTTAAAATCGTAGCTAATCGTTTAGATAAAAAGGCTTGTTCTTTATTTTCCTCTACATTTTGTTTTTGCTTACCTTTTAGCTCGTGAGTGTTTTCATAAAGAGCTTCCATTGAGCCATACTTCGCTAATAATTTCTGAGCTATTTTTGGCCCAATTCCCGGAATTCCCGGAATATTATCAGCACTATCACCCATCATTCCAAGATAGTCTATCACTTGATGAGGTGATTCTAATCCGAAATTCTCTTGTATCTCTTTTACTCCCCAAATCTGAATCCCACCACCACGAGAAGAGGGCTTATACATTTTTACTTTATCGGTAACAAGTTGAGCGAAATCTTTATCAGGAGTTACCATATAAGTAGTGAAACCTTCGTCTTCTGCCTGACGAGATAGTGTCCCGATAACGTCATCTGCCTCATAACCCTCAGCAAATAAAATCGGAATGTGCATAGCTCTTAAAATTTCCTGAATATAAGGAACGGCAACTTTAATTCCTTCGGGCGTTTCATCACGATTTGCTTTGTAATCAGGGAAATATCCATGTCTTAAAGTATTTTGACTCCCAACATCGAAAACAACTGCTAAGTGCGTAGGCTGTTCTCGCTTAATCACATCTAAAAGAGAATTCATAAACCCCATAATGGCAGAGGTGTTCAGTCCTTTAGAGTTAATTCTTGGATTTTTAATAAAAGCATAATATCCTCTGAAAATCAAAGCATAAGCATCTAATAAAAATAATCGTTTATCTTGGTCGGGTGTCGTCATATTTTGAATTTAAAATAATAATATTTAATGTAAAACTTAATCGTTTATAAGTCCGGCTCTTTTTAATAAGGCTTTATTAGTAGGTTCTTGTCCTCTGAATTCTTTATATAAAATCATTGGGTCGATAGTTCCGCCACTGCTTAAAATTTTATAGAATTTATCGGCAATTTCTTTATTAAAGATTCCGTTTTGTTTAAAGAAATCAAAAGCGTCTGCGTCTAAAACTTCTGCCCATTTATAGCTGTAATAACCTGAAGAATAACCACCTTGAAAAATATGACTAAAAGCTGAACTCATATTTGTTCCTTCAATTTTAGGATAAACTTGCGTTTCTTTGAATGCCTTTGTTTCAAAATCGTCTATATTCTCTATTAAAGTAGGATTTTCTGTGTGCCAAGCCATATCTAAAATTCCGAAACTTAACTGACGAACAGTCTGGTAACCTTCCATAAATTGAGATGATGCAATAATTTTATCAATTAATTTTTGAGGAATAATTTCTCCTGTTTCATAATGCTTTGCAAATAACGCTAATGCCTCCGGCTCATAGCAGAAATTCTCCATAAACTGAGAAGGTAACTCTACAAAATCCCAAGAGACATTGGTTCCCGCTAAACCTTCATATTGAGTATTTGCCAAAAGCCCGTGCAATGCGTGTCCGAACTCATGGAAAAGCGTAGTAACCTCATTAAAAGTTAATAAAGAAGGTTTAGTTGCTGTTGGCTTTGTGAAATTACAAACGATAGAAATCTGTGGAATTTTATGTTCATTGTTTTGGTAATGTCCATCTCTATAACTCGTCATCCAAGCTCCCGCTCTTTTTCCTGCTCTCGGGAAGAAATCAGTATAGAAAATCCCGATAACTTTATTGTTTTTAATTACTTCGTAAGTAGTTACATCAGAATGATAAACATCTATATTATTGATTTCTTTAAACTCAAGTCCGTAAAGTTTATTTGCTACTTGGAAAGCTCCGTTCACAACATTTTCTAATTTAAAATAAGGCTTTAATTCTTGTTCGCTTAAATCGAATTTTTCTTTTTTGTAAAGTTCTTCGTAATACGCATGGTCCCAAGGCATAAATTCTGAAATTCCGTCTTTTTGTTTGGCATAATCCGCTAACTCTTTTACGTCTGAAACAGCAAAAGATTTAGATTTTTCGAGTAAATCATTTAAAAATGTTTTTACTTTTTCGGGTGATTTTGCCATACGTTCTTCTAAAACAAAATCGGCGTGAGTTTTATACCCTAAAAGATTTGCTCTTTCGTATCTTAGTTTTACTATTTTTAAAACATTTTCTGTATTATTGAATTTATTGTCTTGAAATGCTTTAGAGCCATTTGCTTTGTATAATTTCTCGCGAAGCTCTCGGTTTTCGGCATATTTCATAAATCCTAAATAACTCGGCATTTGTAAAGTAATTGCCCAATCGTCTAAACCTTTTGCCTCTGCGGTTTCTTTTGCATTATTGATTTCGTCTTCGGGTAAACCTTTTAAATCATTTTCATTGGTTAAATGAAGTGTGTAATCATTGATAGCTCCCAGTACATTTTGTCCGAATTGTAAAGAAAGCAATGCTAAATCATTATCGATTTTTCTAAGTTCCGCTTGTTTTTCTTCGCTTAATAAAGCTCCGTTTCGGCTAAAACCTTTATATGTTTTCTTTAAAAGTTCTTTTTGTTCGGGAGTTAGATTTTCTTTGTCTTGATTGTCGTAAACCTTTTTTATCCTTTGGAATAATTCTTTATTTAGTTTTACATCACTATTGAACTCCGATAAAAGCGGTGAAACCTCTTGTGCAATTTGTTGTAATTCATCACAAGTTTCGGCAGAGTTTAAATTAAAGAAAATCGAAGAAATTCTACTTAGTTTTTCTCCGTTTTGAGCTAAAGATTCTATCGTGTTTTTAAAGTTAGGTTTTTCGGGATTATTAGTGATTTCGTCTATTTCCTTTTTTGCCTCTTCTATGGCTGTAATAAAAGCCGTTTTGTAATCTTCTAATTTTATTTTAGAAAAAGGTGGCGTTTGATAAGGCGTATCAAAGGGTTGATTTAATAATATATTATTTTCCATTTCTTTATTTTTGAGAAATACAAAGATAAGAAATAAAAAAGGGAATGATTATAAAATAAAAATGAAGCCGTCTTGATACCCATCAAGGCGGTTTTTTTTTTGTTTTTGGTAGGATTATAAAAAAATGAGATTTATATCTTTGATTTAGAAAAAAGACAGAATGCTACCCTTTGTTAAGTTGCCATTTTCTTTAAATTATGAGCTAAAGCATGTAATCCGAACTCTAATTCTACTTTTTTTAAGCCTTTTAAGCTAAATCGCTTAAAGTTTCGGTTGTGTTTAAGATGGGCAAATACAACTTCT
>JAHUUM010000007.1 GCA_019218445.1 Weeksellaceae bacterium TAE3-ERU29
AATTTAAATTAATATTTTACCATTTTTTAATAACTTTATTATTATCTGTTGTTCAATATATTGTTGTTTCAGTACTATCTACGTGTTGAAAGACTTTACATATAGGGTTGGTATAAGTTGTATTATCTTTTTTATTCACTCTTGCTTTAATGATATCTACTTTTTAAACTTCAATTACTATCGTGTGTCTTTCCATTCCCTTGTTTCAGATGAGTAAGTAAAGTATTCATCAAAGCCGATAGAAAAATATACTATATATCTTAAGCTGTCAATTTTTTTATAAAAAGGTCCGTTGCCCATCTCAAAGGTGAAATCTATATCTTCTTCCGATTTTGGGAGTTTATTGTGCTTTGCTTTGTATTCTTCCACTTTTTCTACTAAAATAGCTCCTTTATCTTTATAACTTTTATATTCTAAATATCCTAATAAACGAGTGGTAGTAAAACAAATTATAACTAATATCAATATTCTTAATATTATTTTTTTCATTTTTATGGTTTTAAAGATTGTCTTTTGTATAAACTAGTGTAGGTGTTTTTATTTTATTTTTCTATGTTACTCAACTATCTTTTAATATATACTTTTTCATTAACAAACCCGTTATTCCTGCACTAAAAAAAGTAACTATAAAAATTTCAAGATCCCATTTGTAAAAAAAGGTAAGTAACCATACGGAATAAGTAAGGATAAAAGGTAAATAATTTCTTTTAAAATTTGTTTTACCTAATCGTGTAAAAATCCAAAGAGAGGCATATGCAACAAGAGTAAAGGGAATTAAATACATAACTGATAGAGTCATTACAAACCAAGCAAAGTCGAAAATATCAGAGAATTCAGGATTAGGAAAACGATTATTCACTATAGGACTTACTATACTAACTGTAATACCCATTACAACTATATATAGAAAACTACTCTTTAAACTTTTAAATAATAATGACCACTTCATACAATTGTTTTTAACTATTGAATGTGAGTATAAAAGTACTAATAATTTCATAATAAATACTATATAAAAATGAAATTAGGAAGTACTCAATAAGACTTTGATATTAATTTAGCTATATTTTAACATATACTTTTCATGAAAAAAACCGATTATTCCTGAATTAAAAAAAGTAGTTAAAAGAAGAGAATCGGGCTTACTGCAAGAATTTTCATCTTGAAAAGAGCTTATAAATTTTTAGTACTTCTTTTTCTTTCAGAGGCAAAGAAAAAAGAAGAAAACATAAGTCTTGATTAGGTTTGGATTGTATATCTGGATTTAATTTACAATTAATAAAAAAACAAAGGTAATTTCTAAATCTATTATTTAAATCATACACTTTTATTCAATTTTTTTGAAAGCATAACTACTACCTTTCCGTCCTATTGTTACAATAAAATAATTATTTTCTTTTTTAAGAATTTTATATTAATAGTTCCCTTAATAGCAAACCTCTTGTGAATTTGGATGTTCTCTACGGCAATCTTCTACGTGTTTTAAGGAAACTGTAGTTTGCGCATAGCAACTACTTATACCTATAACTAATAGGATTATGGTTGTTTTAATTGCGTTTTTCATTATGGAGAATTAGCTAATTCCCCAAGTTAAGAAATCCCGTATCTATTAACTAAAGATTCTTTAGCTTTAACACTACTCCCAACAGAAATAAAGTCATTATCTACCAAAACGGGACGTTGCAAAAATGTATAATGCTCCAAAAGATATTTTTTATAATCCTGTTCGGTTAAGTTTTTCTCTTTCAGATTTAATTTTTTGTAGAGTTGAGCTCGTTTAGAAAATAACTTTTCATAACTCCCCACTAAATCTTTCAATAAATCTAAATCACTTTCAGATAAGGGATTTTTCTTAATATCAATTAATTCAAAACCTTCTGTATTGATTGATGAAAGTATCTTTTTACATGTGTCGCAAGTGCTTAGATAATAGATTTTCTTCATGGTTTAAGCTAAAATTTGTTCAATAATTTTACTTGTAATTAAATAAGTAGGTTTTACTCCGGTAAGTCCTAGTCCGCCCGACGCTAATGTACTTCCTGTTTCCAGTGGATTATCAGATGCGTAATAAGCATATCTCACTTTTACATCTTCTTGAATGTGACCTCTGATTTTACTTGCAATCTGAACTGCTTTTTGGTAATGAGCGCCTTCCATTTCCAGTCCCACACAATTCCAAGAGGTATCTCTAAAGAAATGCAATAAATCTTTATTTTGCAAAGAAGTACCTAAAACGGTAATCATCATACCTTCGTACACGCCTAAATCTTGATTTTCAAAATCAGTTAAAGACAATTCATTATGAAAAGGATAATTATCTGCTGTTCCTTCAAAAACGTGAGAAGTAGGAACAATAATATCTCCCTTTCCACCTTCTAAAATCCCTGCTTTTCCCATGATAGAAACACTTTTAATATTCATGTGGATTTTAGAATCGTTTAGTTTATAAGGTTTCAATAATTCATCTAATACCTCAAAAGCCTGTTCTCCAAAAGCGTAATCCATTACTAATAAGACATCTTGCGAAGCTTTATTTTTACTGAATGGCGTGTTTTGTAAGTCTACCTTTGCCAAATCAATAATCTGAACATTTATATTAGCACCCGAAGTATCTTTAATTTTAATCATGCCCGAATTAGTAGCGAATTCAGTCACTTGTTCTCTTAATTCTTTGTTTCTTGTTTGCGAAAGGTTTTCGTAAATAGATAAATCATTATGAGATTCAAAAGTATGGTCTAAAGCATTATAAGCATACAGCATATTCATAACACTATGCATATTAGAACTGATGATATGCAACGGACGATTAATTAAATCTTCCTCCCACAATACCTGTTTAATTTTATTTGCCCATTTTTCACCGGTCGCATGATGTCCGATTTTAGAAATTAGAGTAGACGTAAAAGAAATTTCACGGTGAATTTCTCCCAAAGCATCTAACTGACTAAGTTTCCCCATCCAATATACAATATGGAAAAGTCGGTCTTTTTCACCATTTAGACTAAAGGCGTCACACGCAATCTTAACTTCCTCGAATGTTCTGCCTAAAATATCCGCTAAATGCATCATTGCAACAGCTCTTTCTTTTTCAGACTTTTCAGCTGTATTAAAAATAAATTCCTCTAGCTTTTGCCAAATTCTTTTAGGCTTTTTCAGATTTTCTCCAATGGCTTTATTTCTAATTTTATCACCCTCGTTATAGAAAAAAGTAAGATGCGTAAGGACATCATAAATCTCACTTCTACCACGAGAAACCTCAATATTCATTTGTTCCTCATCTATTCTGTAACAATTTCTTCGTCTTTTTAACGGAACAATTGTTTCAAAAACCTCATTATCGTAACATTCGTCAGCCGTAAGGTTGATATAAGAACATTCTTCAATGCCTTTTGGAAGTCTGTCTAAAACATACAATAAACCGTTTAGTTCTACTTTATTAGGATTAGTGATAGAACCATAAATTTCGGGGTTTAATTTTAATAATAAATCGCGTAAAGAACTACCCGACGTCCCGCTCACTTTAAACGAACCTCTGTAAAAAAGGTGTCGCATAGTTATGTAAAGCCTTTCTATTGCTCCTGTTGACTTCCTTGCTAAAGGTGAATTAGTTACCATTTAAATTAGATTTTGGTTAGACATTTCTTTTTGAGCAATCATTAATTGCTCGTACCATTCCTCTCCGAATTTTCTAATCAAAGCATCTTTCGTAAATTCGGCAACGGTTACACCTAATTCTTGCCCCAAAGAACACGCTTTACTGCAAATATCCCATTTATCATAATTTACGGCTGTAAAATCTTTATACTCACTTAATCTTATCGGATAAAGGTGACAAGAAATCGGTTTTTTATAATCTATAACTCCGTCTGAATTTGCCTTTTCGATTGCACAACGCGTCATTCCGTTATCCTCAAAAATCACGTATGCACATTCAGCATTATTAACCAACGGCGTAACCCAATCACCCTCAAAATCTTTTATATATCTTCCTTGTTCTTCTATTGCCTCAATGCCCTCTTTCCGCATATAAGGCTTTACTTTATCGTATATATCGTCCAATATTTCCAGTTCATCCTCATTTAAAGGTGCACCGCTATCTCCTTCTACGCAGCATATTCCTTTGCAGTGCTTCAAATTGCACACAAATTCTTTTTTAAGCACATCAGTACTTATAACTGTATCATCTATCTGAATCATTTTGCAAAGATACTATTTTTAGGATTTAAGAAATATTAAATAATTTTAGATTTAATCTTGATTGAATGATAACTTCGCCTTGATTTATAAATTTATTTTGGGCGTGCCCCTATCGGGTCGGGCTATTCACTGCAAGTCCTCGTTCCGTTTTACTGCACTGTGGGCTTTCCGTTACTATCCCTCACGCGGTTCATAGAGCCTTGACTTCCGTTCTTCAATTTCTTCAAATATTTTTATGAATCCCCTCTCCAAAGAAAAGAATTATCGGAGTAATTGTCCCCCTCAAGGAAAGTCTTTTGAATACTTGGAAAAGGAGTATGTGGTACAGGGGTGTTCTACATGGGTAATAGTATAGTAAATAAGGCTGATATTTAGAGAGAAACTCTAGGGATAACTTAAATTCCTGATGATTTAAGTTTAAATCCTGACGTTTTTAATTAAAAATATTTTTGTATTTTGCTTGAAAATATAATTGAATGAAGAAAACAATAATATTACTAAGTACTATAGCATTTTGTGCATGTACTACTCAGAAGAAAGTTGTAAATAATAATGTTAATAATAGCATGAAATATCCTAAAACTAAAAAGGTTGAAGTAGAATATACTCACTTTGGGGAAACAGTAAAAGACCCTTATCGTTGGTTAGAGGACGATCGTTCACAAGAAACCGCAGAATGGGTGAAAGAACAGAATAAAATAACTTATGATTATTTAAATAAGATTCCTTTCAGACAAAAAATTAAAGACCAATTGAAAGAAATGTGGGATTATGAAAAAATTTCAGTCCCGAGAGAACACGGCGATTGGATTTATTTTTATAAAAATGACGGATTGCAAGCACAATCGGTATTATATCGTAAAAAAGAGGGCGGAGAGCCGGAAGTATTTTTAGACCCAAATAAGTTTTCTGATGACGGAACAACTTCTCTTGCAGGAATCAGTTTTACAAAAGATGGAAGTTTAGCAGCATATCAAATATCTGAGGGTGGCTCTGATTGGCGAAAAGTAATCATTATAGATACCGAGAATAAAAAGCAGGTAGAAGACACTTTAGTCGATGTTAAGTTTTCAGGACTTTCTTGGAAAGGGAATGATGGTTTTTACTATTCTTCTTATGATAAACCAAAAGGGAGTGAACTTTCGGCAAAGACGAATCAACACAAATTATACTTTCATAAATTGGGAACACCTCAGAAGGAAGATGAGTTAATATTTGGTGGAGAGAAAACTCCGAGAAGATATATCGGCGGAGATATTACCGAAGACCAAAGATATTTAATTATTTCTGCGGCACAATCAACCAGTGGGCAGGAATTATACGTGCAAGATTTACAAAATCCTGATTCGGGAATAAAAAGTATTGTAAATAACTTTGATACGGATACAAATGTGGTGGATAGTAAGGGAGATACGCTCTATTTAATCACAAATTATAAAGCACCAAATAACCGATTGGTAAAAACAGATATTAATAATCTTTCTCCTGATAATTGGATAGACGTGATCCCGGAAACAGAGAATGTTTTAAGTGTTTCTACGGTGGGAGGATTCTTATTTGCTCATTATTTGCAAGATGCTAATACGCAAGTTTATCAATACAATCATGACGGACGCAGAATTAGAAAAATAGAATTACCCGGTTTAGGTACTGCAAGTGGTTTTAGTGGAAAAGAAGAAGATAAAGAAACTTATTTTACTTTCACCAATTATATTACACCGGGAACTACGTATAAATACGATGTAATTAGTGGAGATGTTGAAGTGTATCAAAAACCGGAAATTAAGTTTGATGAAACTAAATACACCAGCGAACAAATTTTTTATACTTCTAAAGACGGAACAAAAATCCCTATGACTATTTTCTATAAAAAAGGATTGGAAAAGAATGGTAAAAATCCGACAATCTTATATGGTTATGGAGGATTTAATATCAGTTTAACGCCTTCGTTTAGTGTTGCGAGAGCTGTTTGGATAGAAAATGGAGGAGTCTTTGCCGTTGCAAACTTAAGAGGTGGAGGAGAATACGGAAAAGAATGGCATGATGCAGGAACGAAATTACATAAAAAGAATGTTTTTAATGATTTTATAGCTGCGGCAGAATATTTACAAAATAATAAATATACTTCACCTGAATACTTAGCCATTGATGGAAGATCCAACGGAGGATTGTTGGTAGGAGCAACAGAAACCATGCGACCTAATTTATTTAAAGTTGCACTTCCCGGAGTAGGTGTTTTAGACATGTTGAGGTATCATACATTCACTGCCGGAGCGGGATGGGCTTATGATTATGGAACAGCAGAAGACAACAAAGAAATGTTTGAATATTTAAAATCTTATTCACCCGTGCATAATGTGAAGAAAGGTGTTTGTTATCCGGCAACTTTGGTACTTACAGGTGACCATGATGATAGAGTAGTGCCGGCGCATAGTTTTAAATTTATTTCGGAGTTACAAGCAAAACAAAGTTGTGACAATCCTGTACTAATCAGAATTGATATTAATGCGGGACATGGGGCTGGACGCTCTACTGACCAAGTAATTCAAGAATATGGAGATGCTCAAGCATTTGCCCTTTATGAAATGGGAATAAGAGAACTGAAATAAGTATGAAAGCGTGTCGCGAGTGCGATGCTGAACTTGTTTCAGCATGGCATAGATAGAAGAATACATAGTGTTACCCTGAAATAAATTTAGGGTCTCATAGCAATAAACAGAATAAAAAATTCGTCATTGCAAAAGCTTGCTCGAAGCACTCCTAAACAAGATTAAAATCAGCTTTGCAAAAGGCTGATTTTTATATTTTAACTTTTTTTGGCACATAAAATGATTTTACATTTAAAAAATCAATGTTATGAGAAAGTTATATACACTATTGGCATTAATGATTGTTTTTAGTTTAAATGCACAAAATAATCGAATAAAAGGAGAGCGATTTCCAAATGAAATGGGACAATTAAATCAAGAATTGTCATTGCTTCAAAAAATGGAAAAGGAAATTAAAGTAGAGGAAGAAACTAGTTTTAATTCTTCTTTCAAGAGAGATAGAAGGGAAACTTATCCTGATTGGGATTGGCAAAATAATAGAGATTATTCAGAGATTTTTATAAGAGTTCCCGAAAGAGGCTATTTTACTATAGAGTTAAATGACCAAATGGTGGGAAATAGAAAAGGAATGTTCAGATTTTTTGATGTAAATGCAGGAACTAAGAATATTTCTATTTACAAAAATGGCTATTTAGTTTATAGAACAAAGATGAGAGTTCGTTCTAACAGTAGAATATTGCTGGATTTCTTTACTCGAGACGGACTTTATCTGGTAGATATTCTTCCTATAAATAATCAAAGAAATAACATTCCTTGGAATCCTAATAAATGGGAAATTCCTTCTCGAAATAATAGTTACTATGGTAATGTAATGAATAATGTTGAGTTTAATCAATTTTTTAATTATTATAAAGAAGAAGGAGATTTCGACAGGGAAAGGGTAAGTATTATAGAAAACCAAATGCAATCTTCTTTATTTACAGCAGGGCAAATAAGAGATTTACTAAAAGAATTCAGCTTTGACAGCAGTCGATTAGAAATAGCAAAACACCTTTTTGATAAATGTGTGGATAGACAAAACTTCTATATAGTGTATGATGTCTTTGATTTTAACAGTAATAAAAATGAATTGAGAAATTATACTTCCGGCAGAAGATAGATTTTCTGTTCTTAAATAAAGTTTTGCTCAGAATAAGTTATTCCAATAATATTTTTAAAAACCGTTTTGAAATTCTAAATTGAACCTGGTAAAAGTGTTAAAAAAAAAGAATTAAGAGGTTTCGCGTTCATAAAAAAGGGTTTCGTGCAAAGTCAGTTGTGATTTAGATGGGTTCATTATAAATTTGCTTAATAAACCTATAAATCTTTGTTATGCAAATCAAAAATCCATTTCGTTCATTATTTAGTATACTTGTTGTACTTTTTGCTTTATTTTCAAGTTGTTCAGGAGATAGTGAAGGAGGTTCTACTCCAGCACCAACACCTAAAGAACATGCACCAACAGTACCAAAATTAAAAATCCCTGAGAATAAAACAGAACTAACTTCAGGGAAAAATATAAAGTTAGTATGGGGAGCAAGCACAGATGCAGATAAAGACCCTATAAAGTATAATGTATATCTTTCAGAAAAAGATAATGATAAGTTCCATTTGGAGAATGGAGCATTATCCAATACATTTTATATTTTAGATAGAGAACTGTCGGAAGGAGTTTATCAGTGGAAAGTAGAAGCAACAGATGGTAAAAATAAAGTAACTAGTGATGTTTTTATTTTTACAGTAAAAAAAGTAGAAAGTTTAGTTCTTTCTACTAATGAATTAAATTTAAAAGTAGGACAAAGCGCTACAGTAGAAGTAACTACGGGAAGTGGTAACTATACAGCGACAAGTGATAATGTGCTTAAAGCTACTGTAGAGATTAGTGGAGCGACAATAACAATAACAGGTAAGGCAGAAGGGCAGGCTACTATAACTGTAACAGATACAAAAAGTAAAGAAACACAAGATATAGTTGTGAAAATAGCGAAAGAAACTCCTGCTCCCATAAAAGATTTAGAGCTATCATCTAATAGCGTAACTTTACAAATAGGAGGGAAAGCTAAAATAAATATTGTCTCAGGAAGTGGGTCATATAGTATAGATGTAAGTAATTCAGTAATAGCAACAGCAGAATTAAATGATACTACAATTAATATAACTGCAAAGGCAGAAGGGGAAATAGACATAACAGTAACTGATACAAAAACGTGGCAAAAGAAAAAGATAAGAGTAGTTGTAAGAAGTTTAAAATTATCAGAAAACTCAGTAGTATTAAGTGTAAATGGAACATCAAGGGTAGAGATAACCTCCGGAAGTGGGAGTTATAATGTAAGTAGTAATAATACAAACGTAGCTACCGCGAGCATAAACGGCAATTCAATTACAATTACTGGTAAATCTAAAGGAACTGCTACAATTACTGTGACAGATACTCAGACAGGAGAAGCACGAAATATAACTGTTAAAGTAAGTAACTTAGAATTATCAGAAAACAGTGTAATTTTAAAGGTAGGAGGAGCTACAAAAGTAAATATAACCTCCGGAAGTGGGAGTTATAGTGTAAGTAGTAATAATACAAACGTAGCTACGGCGAGCATAAATGGCAATTCAATTACAATTACTGGTAAATCTAAAGGAACTGCTACAATTACTGTGACAGATACTCAGACAGGAGAAGCACAAAATATAACTGTTAAAGTAAGTAACTTAGAATTATCAGAAAACAGTGTAATTTTAAAGGTAGGAGGAGCTACAAAAGTAAATATAACCTCCGGAAGTGGGAGTTATAGTGTAAGTAGTAATAATACAAACGTAGCTACGGCGAGCATAAACGGCAATTCAATTACAATTACTGGTAAATCTAAAGGAACTGCTACAATTACTGTGACAGATACTCAGACAGGAGAAGCGCAAAATATAACTGTTAAAGTAAACAGTTTAGAGTTGTCTAAAAATAGTGTAACTATAGAAGAAGAGGAAACAACGACTGTAAAGATAACTTCGGGGAGCGGAAACTACAATATACAAAGTAATAATGGAAATATTGCTACAGCCTCTTTAAGTGGGGAAACAATTACTATTACTGGAAAATCTCAAGGGACTACAAATATTAGAGTTACAGATACTCGAATACAGCAAACAGAAGAAATACAAGTTACGGTAAATACTAAATCTACATCTATACCTGAAGGAGTAGTTATTGAAAATGGAGTATTAAAGAGTTGGCCATGTAGCAAAATACCTGCAAATGGACATTTAGATATTCCAGATACTGTTACGAGTATAGGAGAAACTGTTTTTTATGATTGCTCAAAATTAAGATCAGTTAATATTCCGAATAGCGTTACAAGTATAGGGAGAGGAGCTTTTGCAAGTTGTAATAATTTAACAACAGTAAATTTTTCAAATAGTTTGAAAAATGTAGGAGAGTTAGCTTTTTATAATTGCGTAGCTTTAACCTCTTTAGATTTGCCAAATTCTATAAAAACTATAGAAAAAGGAGCTTTTAGAGCAACTGGATTAACTTCTATTACTATTCCAAATTCGGTAGAAATAATCAATGAAGATTTATTTAATGATTGTAAAAGTTTAATTACTGCAAGAATTGGTAACTCTGTAAAAGAAATAAAAGATTATGCTTTTTGGGGATGTGATAAATTAAAAAATGTATATCTCCCTAATTCTCTCAAAATTATGGGAAACTCAATTTTTTATGAGTGTATAGGATTAACTGAAATAGATATTCCAAATTCTGTTGTAACTATGGGGAATACTGTGTTTTATAAGTGCGAAAGTTTGAAGAATGTAAGATTAGGAAACTCTATAAAAAGCATTGGTGACTCTTTTTTTAACGGTTGTATAAGTTTGGTTTCTATTGAGATACCTGGTTCTATCTCTGTAATAAAAGGAAGTAGTTTTTGGGGATGTGATAAATTAAAAAATGTAGTTTTGAATGATGGAATTGAAAAGATAAAGTATGCTGCGTTTTATGGGTGCAAAAGTTTAAAAAGTATAGAGATACCAAATAGTGTTACGAGTCTAGAATTTGGTGTCTTCCAAGATTGTACAAGTTTAGAGTCTGTGAAATTATCTGAAAATTTAAAGGCTCTACCTAATCAACTTTTTCAAAATTGTACAAGTTTATCTTCACTTACTATTCCTAAATCAGTTACAGAAATAGATCATACAGTTATTAATAACTATCCTGCCTTAAAGGTTGTCTATGTGAAATCAGCAGTTCCTCCTAATATACACAACTCTATGTTCTATACAGGAAAGTTAGTTGTTCCTAAAGGTAGTAGAGGGAGATATCTAAGACATAGCGTATGGGGTAGATGTAACCCAATTGTAGAGGAAGATTAAATTAATAAAAACATAATTATGAACACAAAACAAATTCAATTATTATCGTTAAGTATATTTATTATACTTTTCGGATTTTTTTCAAGTTGTTCTTCGGATGACGAAAACACAAAAACAGAACAGCATGCTCCTACAGCTCCAAAATTAAAAATGCCGGAAAATAAGGCAGAACTAAATTTAGGAGAAGAAATTAAATTAATGTGGGAAGCAAGTACAGATGCAGATAAAGATCCCATAAAATATAATGTATATCTCTCAGAGAAAGACAAGAGTGAGTTAGAATTATTGAAAAGTGGTATAACATCAACTTTTTATAATATAGAAAAGACATTACCTGAAGGAACTTATCAATGGAAGATAGAAGCAACAGATGGTAAACATAAAACCTCAAGTGATTTATTTAGTTTTAAGGTAGAAAAAATTTATGGATTAGCTTTATCTACAGATAATGTTTATTTAAAAGTAGAAGGGACAAAGCAAGTAAATATAACTTCAGGTAGTGGTAATTATATTGTGAGTAGCAATAAAATGAATATTGCCACAGCAGATTTAAGTGGAACAACAATAAATATTACATCAAAATCAGAAGGTACAGCGGAGATAACAGTAACCGATACTAAGACAAATCAAAGTAAAAAGATAACAGTAACTGTAAAGAATTTAGTCATAGCAAAAGACCGATTAGATTTAAAAACAGGAGGAGAAATTTCAGTAGATATAGCTTCAGGGAGTGGGAATTACAGTGTGAGTAGTGATAAGCCGGATGTTGCGATGGTGGAATTAAGTGGAACAGAGGTGAAAATCACAGGAAAGACAAAAGGAATAGCAATAATAACTGTAACAGATAATCTAACAGAAGAAACTAAACAAATTACAGTAAAAGTAAATAGTTTAGAGGTGTCTAATACAGAAGTTAGCGTAGAAGTAGATAAAGCTGTAACATTGCAAATCACTTCAGGGAGTGGTGATTATAGTACAAGTATTGTTAAAAATAAGGAAGTAGCAACTTCGGAATTAAATGGTACCACTATAACTATTGCAGGAAAAGCAGAGGGAACCACTATAGTAACTGTTTTTGATAATATTTTAAGAGATAGAAAACAGATAAATGTAACGGTTACTGCTAAACCTGTAACTATACCAGATGGGGTAGTAATAGAAAATGGAGTGTTAAAAAGCTGGCCGTGTGATAAAATACCATCAAATGGACATGTAGACATTCCAAATACGGTTACGAGTATAGGAAAATACGCTTTTTCAGATTGTAAGAATTTAACTTCTTTAAATATCCCTGCTAGTGTTATAGAGATAGGATATGGTGCATTTATGAGCTCAGGTATAGCCTCTATAAAAATTCCAAATTCAGTTACGAGTATAGGAAGTAGAGCTTTTTTAGATTGTCAAAATTTAAAGTCAATAGAAATACCTAATAGTGTGAAGGAAATGGGAGAAGATGTATTTACTAATTCTAAGAATCTAGAGTCTGTAAAATTGTCAAATTCTATTAAAACTATAAAAGGGAATACTTTTTTTGGCTGTTCAAAACTAACTTCAATAGAAATTCCAAATTCAGTAAAGACATTGGGAAGCGGTGCTTTTGCCAATTGTACAAGCTTAACCTCAATTTCTATTCCAAGTAGTGTTACTAATATAGAAAGACACACTTTTCAACGATGTGAAGAGCTTAGATCAGTAACAATCCAAGGTAATTCATTAGTAAATATAGGGTACTGGGCTTTCTCTCGCTGCTCTAAGCTAGAATCAATAAATCTTCCGGATTCTGTTGAGTCAATTGAAGAAGGGGTTTTTTATGGCTGTTATAGTTTAATGGCTTTAGTAATTCCAAAAGGAGTTAAAGAGATAGGGAAAGATGCCTTTATTTATAGCAGTATAAGAGAAATTCATATTAAAGCTTTAGAGCCACCATTAATAAAAGAGGGAATAGTTTTTTCAAAAAAATTATTTGTTCCTAAAGGTACTAAAACAAAGTATGAACAAGCTAAAGGATGGAAAGAGTGTAATCCAATTGTAGAGGAGGATTAAGTGCGAGTATCTATTTTGTCATTCTGAATCTCATAAATTTTGCTATGCTGAAAAATTCAGTATAGCAAAATATAAAAAAATCTTGAGAGGTTTAAAATCTCTCAAGATTTTTTTTATATTCTATCTTAACTGCTTTTTTATTAGTCTTGTTTAAATCTTTTCACATCTACATCAGCCGAAATTTCTTTTCCATTTTCTATATGCTCAAAAAGCTCTTTTGCCATTGCCGGCCCGTTAAATGTTCCTCGTGTTCCCAAGCCATTTAGTATATACATTCCCTTATGGATAGTATGCTCTCCTATAATTGGCTTTCTGTCTGGAACAGTAGGTCTCAGCCCTACTTTTTCATCTATTATTTGATATCTGCCTTTAAAAAATGACTCTAACTGTTCCTGTAATTTTTGTCTATCTTCTAACGTTGCTTCTTCATTTTCAAAGTCTACATTATAAGTAGCTCCAACATAATATTCATACCCTCCGATAGGCATCAAAAAACATTTAGACTTTATAATAGCATTCGGCAACTCTGCTTCAGTTCTAATTTTTAACATCTGGCCTTTATTAGGCTCTAATGGTACAAAATTAAAAAATGGATTATTTAAAACCTTAGCTCCTTCAGCAAATACTATTTTATCGAAATTTATATCTCTGTAAGTTTTATTTTCTATATCAAGATCTTTATACTCTAATTTTTCATTTATAAAGTGCTCTTTATACTGATTTTTAAAATCTGCTAAAAGTTCTGTTATCTTAACATATCCTGTTCCTTTCATTTCTCCAAAACCATAATCTGCTTTTAGCACCTGATAATCATTTGGTTTGATATCTCTTTTCAGGTATTCTTCCAAAATATGATTTTCTATTCTCTTTCTTTGCCAAATCTCTTTTTCTTTATCATTGGCTAAGATTCTATATGTAGGTAAATCTTTAAAATACTTTCCTCCTAATAAACCTTTGAACTCTTCGTAAGTTTTTTTTAATAAATCAACACGCTCTTTAGCTTTCCAAACAGGACTAAATCTTTTTAACACAACAGGATTTACAACTCCCGCAGCAACATTAGATGCAGTCATTTTTTGGTCATCGTATATTATAAATGATTTATTATTTTCTATACAGTATTTTGCAAAACAAATATTGGCTAATCCATAGCCTACTAATAAATAATCGACTTTCATAATGTAAATTTAAAACAAATAATCCCGATTTATAATAATATCGGGATTAAATTTATCATGTTTAATTTTTTTTAGATTTTAATAATTCCACATTTCGTTCTCTTTCTGTAGAATTTGTTCTTTTATCCTTCTACTTTCCTCCATTTGAGATTGAGCATCTAATGGAATATATTGTTCTATACTTCTATTCCCTAAAGCATCACTAGTTTTATAAATTACTGAGTTAAACCTTCGGGCATTCAACATATCATCATACGTGATTTTAGACGAAGCATTTTTAGGGTTAAATACAGTATATTTATGTAATACATTTCTGGCATCAGGATACCAAATCCAAAATAAATCCACATAATCATCTGCTCCTTCAAACCCTCTTCCCATAGATTGAGCATCAGGCCCCATCATTGCAATTCCTAATATACGATAACGCATTTCACTCATACGTCTATCTATATACCACATTCCTTTTACTTTTATGAGCTTTACTTTATCACTTCCCACAGGATAACGGTCTATACCGGTATCGGTAACTTTAGACATATCTACTCCTTTCTCTTTTTGCTCATAATACCAGTCTGTAGTATCTGTTCTGGACAAGGAATTCATGGCATCTTGAGATGATAATTTATATTGAAAAAATTCATCATCATAAACTTCTCTTATTTCTCCGCTCTCGATTCCTTTTTTTAAAGCATCGAAAAGAGATAATGTTTTATATGCTACCCCATCTGTAGAGTTATAATAGGGTTGATTAATTTTCTCGTTTAAATCTATTACTTCCCAAACTACTTTAGACCAAATAACGTCTTTCTCGTTTATATAGCCATAAGGTAAGGGTTTGCTATCATCTTTTACCACTTCTCCTTCCGCGTTTTGAGTAAGGTTTTCTTCTCTCATTTTACGAAGCTCTTCCGGAGATTTAGCGTTGAGGACAGACTGAGCATTTGCTGCAATCATACCAAACAAAACCAATGTTAAGCTTAAAATATTTAATTTCATTTTATTTAATTCTTTTTTAAAAAGTGAAAAATCACTTTAAAATTTATTTTAACTTTCTACTGTACATCTATTACTACCGGGGAAATATTTGGTATTCGTCCTTCTAATCCGGAAGCTGTTGCTTCTATATCGAATATATTTACTGCATCGCCAGATTGTACTGCTCTTAATACTCTTTCTGCACCACTTAAACTGTTTCCGTTTACCTGTATTGTTTTTTGCCCGGGAACTTTTACTTTAAAGCTTGTTACATTAAAAGTTACAGGGAATTCAAAATCAGGAATAGCAGCATCTACTGTTAATCTTGTTAATGAACTAACTGAAGTAGTTAAAGCATTTTTACCTCTAATTTGCCCTTGTGGTGGTGGTACAGGTTTAATTCTAAACTCTTTTTTCTCTGTTACCGTACTTCCACTGGATGTTTTTGCACTTGCAGTAAATACAACTTTATCACCTGAAGAAACTCTATACGTATATTTCCCGTTAGAACCGCTTAAAACACCTGTAGAGACTGTCATATTAATTGGTCCGTCTGCTCCATTAATTGTAGCAGTCATAGGGTTACTTACTCCTCTATAAACTACATTCATTTTATCAGCTGCAATAGATCCTCCTGTTGGTGCTTTTGCTAATGTCTCGCTTACTACGGTATATGTTCTTTCAAAAGGCATTGTCTCTGTAGTACCATCCGGTTTTTGATAAGACATTGTTCCTTTTATAGTTTGCGTTCCGTCTGCACTTGTGTTCAAATCAAATGTAGCTCTACCATCTGTTAACGGAATATTTCGTCCGTTAAGACTTACTGAACCTTTTAAACTATTATCATACGCTCCAAAAGCAATATTTGCCAATACTTTGTCCCCTTTTCTTACTACCGGAGGAATATCAACAATCGGCTGGAATGCTTTCAGCTCTATCTCATCTTGTAGTTTATTTGCTAATAAAGTACGTACTAAATTCCCTTCCTCTGTTCTTACATCAGACTGTAACTTAGTCATATTCGTTAAAGCTGCAACCATTGGTTGATTATAAAACATTCTATATAACCAACTTACATTGTTTTTATCTTCTGTATTAAACAACGCATTTACTCTTTCTTTATCTCCCACAGAAGAATATTTTTGTAATAAAAAGTTTTTATAGGCATTTATTTTATCTATCAATAACTGCCCCTCTTCAGTTGGCTTATCTCCATTAAAGAATAAATTAGTAGCTACCTCAACATTCTGAAGCGAATTATAATTTATTTCTTCACCTTCTTTTGGTGGTTGAAAATCAGCGTCTTTTATTAAACGTTGTTTTACTTGTTCTATTTCATCATACACTTTGTTAGACTCCTCTCTAACTGCAACTGCATCATTTTCTATTTTTCTGTAATCAGTGTCTTGAGCTGCTTTGCTCTTTATTTGATCATAGAAAGTAGCGTTATTTTTAGTCGTTAATGCCGTAGCATCTGTAAGTGATTCATTTATGCCCTCGAAGCTTCTCAAAACCTCTCTATCTACCTGCATAGCCATCATAGCTATAAAGATAAGATACATTAGGTTTATCATCTTCTGGCGTGGTGGTAATTTTCCCTTTGCCATTATTTAAATCTTTGTAGAATTAATAATTAATTTTTTAAACGCCCGGTTGTCTCATTGCTGAAAGCATACCACCATAAACTTTATTTAAATCGTTTACGTTTTTAGTCAATTTATTCATTTCTGCCATGAATTGCTCTGATCCTGTTGCAGATTTTTGCATTTCATCAATGAATTTTCTATTTAATTCCACTTGTTTTTTTCCGTTCTCTAATTGAACTTGATAAAGAGAATTTAAAGATTCCATATGATTAGCCGCCAAAGCTAATTGATCTCCATATTTTTGAGTATTTCTGGAAGCATCAACTGTTTTATTCATATCATTTACAGAGTTACTGAAATTATCTATTCCGTCTCTCAATCTACTAATTAAAGCTGAATCTAATTTAGCCTCTGCTAACATTTTATCTAATTTAGAGCTTAATCCTTCTCCTGTATTAATTTCTACCGGAGCTACTGTTTTTCTTGCTATTGGTTTTGCATTTGGATCTGCTAATTCAGGATGAACTCTTTCCCATTCATACTCTCCAGCCGGTGGATCAAACGCAAATATAATAAATATAAGCATTTCTGTTACTAACCCTGCCGCTAATATATAAGCCCCATCTATTCCTAAAAGAGACCAGTGATTAATTTTTAATAATGCTCCTAAAATTACTATGGCCGCTCCTAAGGAGTATACCATATTTAAAACTTTATCTTTTTTACTTGCTTTTGCTGCCATAAAATCAGTTAATTATATTTTTTGATTTAATTTTTTATTGTTTTGTTCTTTTATATCTCACTTTTGCTCCTTCCGGAATAGATTGTACTGTTCTAAACCCAATATAACTTCTTGCTGAGTCTTTATCTTCATAATCTCTATTTCCCACCATAAGCATATAACCTACATCTTTCCAAGAACCTCCTTTTACAGTTTTATTTCTGCTTTGTTTAGCTGTTCCTAAATAAGGATTTAATGTTGATGTATATTCATTAGAAGCTGTTATATAAGGTGATTGAGTCCACTCTGCAACATTTCCGGACATGTCATATAATCCGTAATCATTTGGAAGGAAGCTTTTAGCAGGTGCTGTATAAATAAAGCCTTTCTTTTTAGATTTCGAACAACAATCCTCTACATAATCTCCTCTTTTAGGTTTAAAGTTTGCTAAATAACAACCTCTACTATCAACTAAATATGGTCCTCCCCAAGGATATGGAGCATCATCTAACCCACCTCTTGCGGCATACTCCCACTCTACTTCTGTTGGTAATCTATAGGCAATTACGTCTCCTTTGTTTTTACGTGAAGCATTGTATTTTTTATGTTTATCTGTTCTATACGCACAGAATGCTCTTGCCTGATCCCAACTTACTCCTACTACAGGATAATCTGAATAAGCAGTATTCCAGAAATAATCTTGGTGCAACGGATCATTATACGCATAATTAAAATCTCTTACCCAAACTGTTGTATCAGGATAAACATTAACTGTATCTGTCGTTACAAAATCTTTTCTTGTTTTGTTAGTTGCTCTCGCTGCCTTATTTTTATCTATTTCGGTAAAAACATAATTCAATTTACGAACATCCATCAAACGCTCTCCATTAAATCTATCTTCCGGCGGATAATATAAACTCTCCATTACTTCTACATAATCTCTATCCGGATATTGGTATTTATCCCAAATAATAGGTTCATCCCAATTTAACTGACGCTCAGATTCATATCCACTTCTACCATCTGCCATTTCATTAATATAGTCATCATATGCAGAAACATTTCCTTGGTTATTTGTTCTTACTTTAAAAGCATAATCAGCTATTCCTGTTTGCCCTGTGGTATTTTGACCTCCGCTAAACCCTAATTCATAAGCTCTTTCTGCCAATCGTTGTCTTACAATTGAATCTCTTACGTATTCTACAAAAACGCGATATTCTGCATTAGTGATTTCTGTATCGTCCATAAAGAAGCCTGATACAGAAACCGTTTTTGGTGTTGCATTCTGCTGTTCTGCAAAATCGTAATCGGTTTGTCCCATTACAAAAGACCCTCCGGGAATTGGCACCATTCCGTAGGGACGCTCCGGAGTAAAGGCTTTTGATTTAGTTTTGGCAACTATCATTCCTCTGTCATTAGACTTCTTACCACTGAACATGTTACAAGAAGTTAATGCAAAAACTATAATTACAACTATGGATATTCTCATCATTTTTACTCTTATTTTTAGAGTTTGTAAAACTATTATATTTTTTCTAACTCCCAAAATTAAATTTGGGACTATGTTTTTAACGATATTTAATCGCTATTATTATATCTGATTAATAAAACTTTTTAAAAAACTTCAACCACTTATCTGGCAAATCACCTTTTAAGGTGTTTAAATAATCTGATTCATTACACGGAATCTTCTTCAACGCATCATCTACAAAAACTTGTATCCACCATCTTTCTGAGTTTTTTGACTTAAAAAAGACAATTTCTTGATCATCGAACAATACTCTATAAGTTTCTAAATCAACGTCACTTTTTTGATTGTTTTTAGCATCTATCAAATACCAAAGCATTTCCGAAACTAAAAAAGCATCCTCCTCTGTATCAATTAATCCGTTAGAAATATGAATCTTTTTTAAAGATTCACTTAATCCACAATAGCGCATAATTCCGCAAATTTCTCTTTCGTTTAAGCCATTTGGTGTTTTTACTAAAGCAGAAGAGAAAGAACTCCTTTGTAAAACGCCAAGATCCACAGAAACTAAATCCATTTCTCTAAGCAGTGGCTCGGCAATAGAAATACTCTCTGTTACTTTTCCCAATCTCACATTCTCGAAATTCAATTGTTCCAATATATCAAATTCCTCTGTAGCATTATACGGTGCTTGACTTCCTATATTTACGTACTCTAACAATTTTTGTTCCTCATCTAAAATCATATGAGTTATAAAATTCCTGCTATTTAGTTTTTGTACGCTGGCATCCATATCTAATTTAAAATCTATGGTTGCTACATTTATATATTTTTTCTTGATTCCTTTATATATAATGTAGCTCAATGCTTGAGTACCTCCTATAAAAACAACAGTAATTTTTCTTTCAGAAAACTGAGAAACTATATTGTGCAGAGCAAAGCAAGTATCCTCAAAAGTCTCTCCGGGTAGTATTGTTCCTAAATCATAAATACTCCTTTTCCAATTGCTATAAGCCAACTGATAAAATTGCTCTCTCACTTTTGAATAAAAAAAGTCTGAATCTTCCTCTATTTCTAAGGTATGCTCTTGTGGTAAAGAAATTAATACAATTGAGTTTTCATTTATTTCCTCATCTATATCAAACTTTATATGCCCTCCGATTGAAAATTTATTTTCCCTATTTATATTCTCTCTTATCTCAAAGGGAACTGAAACCAAAAAATCCTCTAAATCCATATATTATTTAGTTTTCTTTTTAGATTTAGGTTTAGCTTTTACTTTCGATTTAGCTTTAGTCTTTGGCTTGGCTTTGGTTTTTGACTTAGGTTTGGCACTTTCTATTAGATTTTTAGCTTCTTCCAGTGTCATATTTTCCACATCCACTTCCTTACTTACCTCTACTTTGGTCTTACCTTGAATAATATTATGTCTCTTCCAACGAGCTTTTTCAATTCTAATTCCTTCTTCTTTCCAAACTTTTACAACTTTCTCCGCTTCTTTTTTCTTTTTAGCTTCAATCAGTTCTTCTATATCACTCTGGGAAAGATTATCAAAATCATATTTTTTATTGACGTTAATAAACCAATCATTCCATTTAATAAACGGACCAAAACGTCCTTTCCCTCTTGTAACATCCAGTCCCTCATATTGAGCAATAGGAGCATCTTGTTTTAATTTAATGTCTATTAATTCTTTTGCCCTTTCGAAAGTCACCTCAAACGGATCTTCGCTTTTTGGTAAAGAGATATAACTTTTCCCGAATTTAATATAAGGTCCAAATCTTCCTATATTCACCTCAACCGGCTCTTCTTTATATTTTCCTAATTCTTTTGGTAATTCAAATAATTTTAAAGCTTCTTCTATCGTAATTGTAGAAATATTCTGTTCCGGATTTAGTCCTGCAAATTTAGGCTTCTCTTCATCTTCTACCTCTCCAATTTGTACCATTGCTCCGTATCTTCCTATTCGGGCATAAATATTTTTTCCGGATTTAGGGTCTACGCCTAAAAGTCTTTCTCCTGTAGCTCTATCTGCATTTTCAGAAACATCCTCTACATTTTCGTGGAAACCTTTATAAAAGTTATCTAATACTTTAAACCAGTTTTCTTTTCCTGCTGCAATCTCATCAAAATTTTCTTCTACTCTTGCCGTAAACTGATAGTCCATAATATTTTTGAAATATGCTACAAGAAAATCATTTACAACAATCCCAATATCAGTAGGTTTTAATTTATTTTTATCTGCTCCAAACCTTTCAGTTTCATCAACTTCTTTTACTTCTCTATTTTTTAAAACTAAAGTTCTAATGTTTCTTTCCTCTCCATCTAAATTAATCAACTCAACATAATTTCTTTTCTGAATGGTTGAAATGGTAGGTGCATAAGTAGATGGACGACCAATTCCTAATTCCTCTAATTGACGCACTAATGTCGCCTCCGAATACCTTGGTGCATGACGAGTAAATTTCTCTATCCCTTTTATTAATTGAGCCTCTAACGGTTCTCCCACTTTAACTTTTGGTAAAATCGTCATTCCTCTTGGTTGAATTACTTCGTCATCGTCATCACTGCTTTCTTGGTACACTTTTAAAAATCCATCAAATAATAAAACCTCTCCTTTTCCTCTGAATATATGTTTTTCCTCTTTATTGCTTTCTACGCTAATGGTTGTTTTTTCTAACTTAGCATCAGTCATTTGGCTGGCTAAAGTTCTTTTATAAATTAAATCGTATAATCTGTTTTTTGAAGGGTCAGATCCCGCTCTTTTTTTAGATAAATCAGTAGGTCTTATCGCTTCATGAGCTTCTTGTGCTCCTTTCGATTTACTTTTATATCTCCGTGTTTTTGCATATTTTGCTCCATATTCGTTTTTTATCACTTCATTTGCAGCACTTAAAGCATCTTCTGATAAATTTTCACTATCAGTTCTCATATATGTAATTAAACCTTGCTCATATAATTGCTGAGCCACACTCATTGTGCGAGATACCGAAAAACCTAATTTTCTTGAAGCTTCTTGCTGTAATGTAGACGTAGTAAATGGGGCTGCCGGAGTTCTTTTTCCCGGTTTTGTTTCTATGTCTGAAACTTTAAAATCTACCTGAGCACATTTTTCTATAAATTCTTTAGCCTCATCATAAGTTTTAAATTCTGTATTTAAATTAGCTTCAAAAACTTCTCCCGATTGTAATTTAAATTCTGCTACAAACCTAAAGCTATTCTCTGGCTCAAAATCCCTTATTTCTTTCTCCCTCTCTACAATCAATCGTACCGCTACCGACTGAACTCTCCCCGCAGAAAGTCCCGGCCTCACTTTTTTCCAAAGAACAGGAGACATTTCAAATCCCACAAGTCTATCTAATATACGCCTAGCTTGTTGAGCATTTACTAAATCTTCATCTATTTTCCTTGGATTTTCTACTGCTTTTAAAATTGCTTTTTGAGTTATCTCATTAAAAACAATTCTTTTAGCATTTTTCTTTTTTAAATCAAGTTGATTATATAGATGCCATGCTATCGCTTCTCCCTCACGGTCCTCATCAGATGCTAACCAAATAACATCTGCTTTATCAGATAATTTTTTTAATTTTTTAACTATATCCTTTTTATCCGGAGAAATTACATAATTCGGTTTAAATTTATTCTCTATATCTATCCCCATATTTTTTTTTGGCAAATCCGCAATGTGCCCAAAACTGGACTCTACTTGAAAATCTTCTCCTAAATATTTTTGAATAGTTTTGGCTTTTGCCGGTGACTCTACGATAACTAAATTTTTGGGCATAGGTTATAAATTTGGTGCAAAAATAAATACATTTTTTTAATGCACTATAAATTACATGAATATTATACCATAAATATAATATTATTACTGAATAATGTACTGTATTAATAGCTGAATCTCAAAAAATAGAGAAACATATAATGCTTAATGCCTGAATTTTATCATAAAAAATAACTTTTTTAAAGAATCTATGATATTTTCTTTAAAATTTTATACTTTAATTAATTCAATTTATATATATTCGCATCATAATAATGTTAAATATAGTTATCAGAAAAAATGAGTGGTACAATTAAATTCTTCCATCCGGAAGAAACTTTTGTTTACAATGTAGACAAATCATTTTGTAAAGTGGTTTATTTAAAGAAGAAAAATTGTTTAGTCTTAGAGATTGAATCTAATGAAGATTTAGACCACTTGGCCGAAGATTCTCTTCAAAACGAATTTCCAAAAGTAGTCCTTACTATCGATGATTTCCCAATTGATGTTGACTCCAAAAAGAGATTAGCCGGAAAATCTTATGAAATTCCGGAAAGCACTATTGAGGTAGAAGATGAAGAAGGAGAATTAGAGGAAATTTTTTATACCAATTTAATTGTAAATGAAGATGATTTTGAATTAAATAACAATCATTTAAAATTTACTGAAAAAAATGGAAAACTACAATTACTCTGGACAGGGGAAGTGGATGATTTTACAGAGGAGACAGATGATGTTATCCCTTTCGAAGTTAAATGCAATCTTATAGATAAAAAAATTGTGATTAAGGAAGAAACTTATAACGAGTAATCTTTTAATATATAAAGCCGTTTCATGCATGAAACGGCTTTATTGTTTTTTACTGTATAATCACAGTAATAATATTAAAATCTTAAGGTCTTATAGATATAAAAAACCATTTTTATTTTCTTATTTAGACTTTAAATTATCAGGAATTTCGGCAACAGGAATAGGGTTTATTTTATGTTGCATCGCTCTATTGAATTTATTGAATATCTTTAATACTTCTTGTTTTCTCCCTTGAAAATCTTCCGGGTCATAATCTTGATAAACGGACATTGCCCATTCCAACTCGTCATAAGTTGCGCCTAATTGGTCTTCGTCTGTTCGGTCATCGTTCCACAAGCCGTCGGTTGGTTTTGCTGTTTGAATAGATTCAATAATGTCTAATTCTTTTGCTAATTCGTAAACCTCACTTTTCAATAAATCGCCAATGGGTGAAATATCTACACCTCCATCTCCGTATTTTGTAAAGAACCCCACGCCAAAATCTTCTACTTTATTTCCTGTTCCCACTACTAAATATTTATTTATTCCTGCATAATAATAAAGTGTCGTCATTCTAAGTCTTGCTCGAGTGTTTGCCAAAGCTAAACCTGTATTAGAATCAGAATTATCTACATTTACAGCATTTGAAAGCGAATCAAAAGTTTCAGTTAAGTTCACAGATAAACCCGTAACATTATCGAAATTATTTTTAAGCCAATTGATATGGTCTTTTGCTCTTGTAACTTGGTCTTCCGCTTGATGAATTGGCATTTCTAATACTAATAAAGGAAACCCTGTCTTAGCCGCCAAGGTGGAAACTACCGCAGAATCTATTCCGCCGGAAACTCCCATAACCCAGCCTTTCATACCGGATTCTCTTAAATAATAGCCCATCCAATCAACTATATAGTCAATAACTTCTTTTGTATGCATAATTATCTGTATTTTTGAACTTTTAAAAATATATTCAAAGATAATGCAAATAAAATTAGTTTATCCATTATTATTAATATTAGTGTTTTCTTGTAATAAAAAAGATGATAGATTCACTAAAGAAGTCCCTGATTTACAAGAAACTATTACAGTAAATAATGTATCTGAGAAATACTATGATTCCTCTGTAAATAACCAAAGTTTGGTAAATTCTTATCCTGATTTCTTCAATAATATTCCGGATAGTATTTTAACTTCCAGACGAGCAGACAGTATTTCGCTTGTATTAAATAAAGCCGTAGAAAAGGAATTTAACAATAAATCTTTAGTAGATTCTTTAAATTCTGTATTCAAATACGTAAAATATTATTATCCTGATTTCGTTCCGCCTACTGTTTACACCTTTACGGGAGAACTTCCATACATGAACCCCGTTGCATACTGGCGACAAAGTAATGATATGGTAATCGGTCCGGATTGGTTTTTAGGAAAAAATTATCCTATTTACGAACAAATGGGAATCCCTGCCTATCTCCGCGAAAATATGCAGCCTAAATATTTTAAAGTTGCAATTGCAGAAAGTATCGCAAAACAATACATCCCCATAGATATTACAAAAAGAAAGTTTGTAGAAAGAATGATTTATGCAGGGAAAGTGCTAATTGCAACACAAGCCTTTTTACCCGATAAATCTCCACAAACTATCATTGGTTACACGCCGGAACAATGGCAATGGAGCAAAGAAAATGAAGTCAATGTCTATATTTACTTTACTGAACAGGAATATCTATTTAGCGAAGATAAAAAGTTAAGCGAAAGGTTTATAGAACCTGCACCATTTTCTAAATTCTTTAGTGACAATGATAAAGAAACTCCTGGCAAAATCGGAGCATGGGTAGGTATGCAAATTTGTAATGCTTATTTAGAAAAGCACCCTGATGTAGATTTAGTCACATTCTTAAACGACACTAATTATTTAAAAATATTCAACGAATCAAAATATAAACCAACAAAATGATGAAATCAGAAATAAAAATTGAAATCGAATTAGACGAAAACAATGTACCGGAAAATTTAAGCTGGACCGCTAAAGACGGTGGCGTGGAAAATGAACCTACAAAAGCCGTTTTACTTTCTTTTTGGGACGATGATAAAAAAGAAGCTTTAAGAATTGATTTATGGACGAAAGATATGCCGATGGATCACATGAAAATATTTTTTCATCAAATATTTAATGCAATGGCAGATACTTACAGCAAGGCTACTTCTGAAGATGATGTGGCTAAAATGATAAGGTTATTTGCCGAAGATTATGCACATGCGTCCAAAATAAAATAATACAAATCATGAAATACGATTTTAACGAAATAGTCGATAGAAAAGGCTCTGATGCGCTAAAAGTAGAAGCACTTTTGCCTCGCTGGGGGAGAGAAGATTTATTACCTATGTGGGTGGCTGATATGGATTTTAAAGCACCTCCTTTTGTGGTAGAATCTGTAAAAAAACGATTAGATAACGGAATTTTCGGATATACTTCTATTCCAAAAGAGTGGTATAATTCTATTATAAATTGGCACGACAAAAGAAATCAATGGAATATAAATGAGTATATGATTACTTTTTTACCGGGCGTTGTTCCCGGGTTATCCGTTGCTGTACAATGTTTTACAAATCCCGGAGATAAAGTATTGATTATGCCACCGGTATATTACCCTTTCCGTTTGGCAGTAGAAAATAATGGTCGAGAATTAGTGAATAGTCCATTAGAATTAAAAAACGGAGAATATCATATAAACTTTGAAAAATTCGAACAAGATATTAAAGGTTGTAAACTATTTTTATTCTGTAATCCTCATAATCCGGGCGGAAAGGTTTGGACTAAAGATGAATTAATTAAAATCGCAAAAATCTGTAAAGAAAACGGGACATTAGTAATCTCAGATGAAATTCACTCTGATTTAACTTTCGCTCCGCATAAACATCACGTTTTTTCTAATACTTGTCCGGAAGCTAAAGAAAATAACATCACTTTAAACGCTCCGAGTAAAGCTTTTA
The DNA here is from genome assembly GCA_019218445.1 of Weeksellaceae bacterium TAE3-ERU29. Classification (GTDB taxonomy): domain Bacteria; phylum Bacteroidota; class Bacteroidia; order Flavobacteriales; family Weeksellaceae; genus Ornithobacterium. Next base: position 26,662 of record JAHUUM010000007.1, read on the forward strand.
ACCTTGCAGGATATTGCTCTGCTTATGCCATTACAGAAAATACAGATTTAAGAAAAAAACTGAATAAATTCTTAGAAGAAAAAATGCTTGGTGACCCAAATGTTTTTGCTTACATCACCACTATTTCTGCTTATAAAAACGGGGAAGAATGGTTAAAAGAAGTGAAAGATTATATCTTTAGTAATATTCAATTTTTAGATGAATATTTAAAAGAACATACGCCAAAAATAAAAGCTATAATTCCACAAGCCTCTTATTTGGTGTTTTTAGATTGTAGAGAACTGAATTTAACACAACCTGAATTAGTTGATTTCTTTGTAGATAAAGCTCATTTAGCCTTAAATGACGGAGCAAGTTATGGCGAATCGGGAAAAGGTTTTATGCGAATTAATTTAGCTACGCCAAGAAAAATTGTAGAACAAGCACTACAACAGATAAAAGAGGCGTACAATCAACAAGGATTTTAAAATTTTATTTAGTTTAATTATCTATGTATACAAAATATTAAAGCATGAAAAAAATATTATTTGCATTTGTGATAATACTTACAGCTTGTAACAGTAAAAACACTCATAATAATTTATTAGATGAAAACCAATCTATACCTGCTGAAGAAAAGTTTTTCTTTTCAAAAGAGAATAGTTGTGCCGAGCAAATAGAAAATTACGACAATACCGGTAAACTTACCTTTTATTTTTTCGATTCCGAAGGAATGCTTCCTGAAGACATGTATGAAACATCTCCCAGTAATATTCTTAAAAAGGAACTTAGAGAGGATTCTGTTTTCGTAAACTATGCAAAAAAACATTTCAACTTTTTTGTTTTTGACCAAGCCTGTGATGTCGGAAGAATTAAAGCTTCAAATTTTGATATAAAAATTACCCCTACAATGTTGTTAGTGGATGAAAATGGAGAAGTTTTGCTTACAAAGATAGGTCCACACATACCGGCAGAATTAGTTGAGGAGATAAAAGAGGTTTTACAAAACAATGATTGAATAACTTACAAAAAATCTAATAACTAATAATAATTTTACTATCTTTGCAACCCAAAATTTTAATGGAATGAATGTTACACACGTAAACGCAGATGATTTAAGTGCCGTTTTAACGGTTTCTATAGATAAAGCAGACTATACTGATAAAGTAAACTCAGCTTTAAAAAACTACAAAAAAAATGCGAATGTTCCCGGCTTTAGAAAAGGGCACGTTCCTATGGGACTTATCAAAAAACAATACGAAAAACCACTGATTTACGAAGAAGTAAATAAATTATTACAAGAAAACGTAGATAAATATTTAACCGAAAATAAAATCGAAATTTTAGGTCAACCATTACCAAAAGAAGACAAAAGCTTTGATTGGGATAACGATACTTTAAAATTCGAGTTTGAATTAGGTTTAGCTCCTCAGTTTGATGTAAATTTAGAGGAAATCACTTTACCTTATCACAAAATCCAAGTATCTGACGAAGATGTAGACAAATACATCGAGAACTTCAGAATGCGTTATGGTAAAATGTCTGAGGCAGAAACTGCAGCAGAAGGTGCTTATTTAAAAGGTATTTTCTACGAATTAGACGAAAACGGAGAAGAAACAGCAGAACATTATCATGCAACTATCGCTTTCAACGATTTAAAATCAAAAGAATTATTTGAAGGTAAAAAGAAAGATGATAAAGTAGAAGTTGATGCTAAAGAAGTTTTTGAAGATGATGATAAATTAGCTGCTACTTTTGGTTTAGAAAAAGAAGAAGTTGCTGATTTCAACAAAAAATTAGTTTTCAAAATTCAAAGTATTACTAATCACGAAAAAGCAGAAATGAATCAAGAATTCTTCGATAAAATTTACGGAGAAGGTGAAGTAGATTCAGAAGAAGCTTTTAGAGCGAAAGTAAAAGAAGAGTCAGAAAAAATGTACGTCGAAGAAGCTGATAGAGTTATGCTTACAAACGGACTTTTATATTTAGTAGAAAATACTAAGTTTGATTTACCTAAAGATTTCTTAGTTAAATGGGTTCAGTTCTCTAATAAAGAGGCAGACTCTCCGGAAAAAGCAGAAGAAATGTACGAAGGTGCAGAAAAAGGTATGCGTTTCCAATTAGTTGAAGGTAAAGTTGCTAATAAATTTGACATTAGTGTAACCAAAGAAGATATTGAAAGTCAAGCAATAGAAATGGTTAAAAAGCAAATAGCAATGTACGGTGCAGGAATGAATTTTGATGATGCTATGCTTAAAAACATTGCACAACAAGCATTACAAGATGAAAATCAGTACCGCCAATTAGCTGACCAAGTTTTTGCAGGTAAAATGTTACAAGTGTTTAAAGACAACGTAAAATTAGAAGAAAAAGAAGTTAGTTTTGATGAGTTTTTAGAAGATGTAAAAGCTCAAAACGAAAGAACTAAATAAATAAATTTCCATAACTTAACTAGATTAAAAAGCTACTGAATTCATTTTTAGTAGCTTTTTTCTTAATTAGATATATAATACATGCAATACACAAAACGGCTTATTTTATCAATGATTTTACTTTTCACAGCGATGATTTCATTTGCTCAAACTCATGCCATTGATGATACTTTAAATCAAATTGATAATTTAGATACGGAAGGCAAAACAGAACAAGTCAAAAATCAACTTTCAGAGTTAGAAAGACAAAGTCAAGCCAACAATAATCAAGTAGATTTAGCAAAAATCTATATGATGTATAGTAAAGTGTACACTCGAAAAAATGATTTTACTAAGGGAAAAAAATATGCTGATTTATCTTTAGAAATAGCTGAAAAATCTAAATCTCCGTTAGCATTAGCCTACGCATATTATAGTTATGCCTTTTATTATCATTTCTTAGACATAAAAGATTTATGTTCGGAATATACCAACAAAGCCCTCGAAATCTTACCTAAAAACAAAGACCCTAAACTCGAGATACTTCTTTATTACAGATTATATGGCTTATATTCTAACTGGGATAATTTGGAATTGACCGAGAAATACGCCAATAAAGTTATTGATTTAGCAAAAAAACATAAAGAGTATGACTTACTTGCCAATGGGTATTCTGCCAAATCTACTGTAATGCGAATTTATCATAAAGAAACCGAAAAAGGACAATACAGAGATAGTGTTCTTAATTATCTAATGAAAGCCAATAAAATAGCTCAAAAATATCCTAATCAAGTTTATAAACGAACGCAGGCTATTTTAACAACCAATCTTACCAACCTTTATTATGAAAAATGGAACTCTAATCATTCTGATGAATTTAAGGATAGTATTCAAAAATATCTAAACATCACCGAAAAAACATTAAAGAATGTATACAATAAGGGAGAAATCTTAGCAAATATCAAAGGTATTTCTTCTGAATTAGCACTCAATGAAGGAAACACAATAGAGGCTGAAAATTTATTACAAACTGCGTATAATGAGTTACAATCAGAGAAAAGCCCTCCTTTTTATACAATGACTAATATTAGCGAAGGGCTAAGTCGGCTTTATAAAAACAAAGGCGATTACAGAAATGCTTATCTTTACAAAGAAAAAAAGGAGAGTTATAAAGATTCCATTTATAAACAAAATCAAATGGAACAAACGGTGCGTTTGGAGGCTATTTACCAAAACAAACAAATCAAAAAAGAATTGGAACTCATTAAGGAAACTGCTAATCAGCGTAAAATCAGTAATTATTTATTGGTAGTGGCAGTACTTTTCCTTATCGGATTATTATTTTTCATTGTTCGAAATTTTAAAAATAAATCCAATCTTCAAAAAGAGAAGGCCCACCGACTTCAAATGGAAAAAGAGGAGGCTCAAATGCGGATTAAATTCGAGCAAGAAGAGCAACGCCGATTGCGTACCGAACAAGAACTTCTTAAAGTCAAAAATCAGCAAATCGAAAAAGAAGTTTTAGCCCATTCTCTTCAAATCGAACGAAAAAATGAACTACTGGAAAAATTAGACAATGGAGAAAATCAAACAGTAAAACAAATTCTAAAAGAAGAAAAACGCATTGATAAAAGTTTGAATAAAAATCTCAATGAGTTTAAAAAAGTTAATCCTAAATTCTTTGAAAGAATAGATGAATTATCCGAAGGTAAACTTACCAATTTGGATAAAAAATATTGTGCTTATCTCTATTTAAAATTATCTAATAAGGAAATTGCTACCATTTTTAATGTAGAACCCAAAAGTGTGCGAATGACAAAATACCGAATTAAACAAAAATTAAATTTGGATAAAGCAACAGATTTAGAAGAATTCTTACATAACCTCTTAGTATAATCGTCTACGCAATAAAACACAAAAATCTAATAAACAACATATTAAAAAATAATGTAGTCGTTTTGTAGACGCTTACTTTTTTGTACAAGACCAAAAATCATTGATATTTGCCATTGAAACCAATTTATAAAAATCAATGGCAAATCCGGACTCAAAACTTCCTTTTTTGGAAATCATCGAATGGGTGGAAGAAAACCCTAATTTATTGATGAGAAAAATCTGTGATTCCGATAAGGAAATCAAAAATGGAGCAAAACTCATCGTGCGAGAAAGTCAAAAAGCAATGTTTCTCAATGAGGGAACAATTGCCGATATTTTTGAGGCGGGAACGCACACACTCAAAACTCAAAATATTCCTGTTTTAAGCAAATTAAAAGGCTGGAAATACGGTTTTGAAAGTCCGTTTAAAGCGGATATTTATTATTTTTCGGTTACACAATTCGTTAATTTAAAATGGGGAACGCCCGCCCCGATTTTGATGCGAGACAGTCAGTTTGGGCAAGTCCGTATCAAAGCCTTTGGAAGTTACAATGTTCGTATTAAGGATATTGCCAAATTTTTCAAGGAATATGCGGGTACTTTTCCGATTCTGACCATTTTTGAATTGGAAAATCAGTTACGAGATTTCATTGCCCCCAAATTTGGCGAAGTGATTGCCCAGTCGGGAATTTCCGTATTGGATTTGGCGGGAAATATGACAGAATTAAGTGCGAAAATTCGTCCGCTTATCACGCCTTATTTTGAAAATCTGGGTGTAGAAGTTACGGAGTTTGCCGTGAGTTCCGTAACCCTTCCTACCGAAGTTACCAAGCATTTTGACGATGTTACGAGTATGAATATGGTCGGCGATATGAATCGATACACGCAATTTCAAACCGCAAAAGCCATTGGAGAAGAGGGAAATCCATTGCAAAACAATGTGCAACAAGGCACAGCTATGGGAATGATGCTCGGTGCAATGCAACAACAAATGCAAAATTCAAATTCTTCTCAAAATCAGTCTAATGCACCCACCGATGATGTAGCCTCTCGTTTGCAAAAACTCAAAACACTTTTTGAAAACGGATTAATAGACGAGGAAGAATTTAAGGCAAAAAAAGCAGAGATTATTGCTGAATTGTAATTTTTAATTAGGGAAAAATGCAAGAAGAAAACAAAAAACCGCTTTCACTTGTGGAGCGAATGAAACTCAAAGCACAACAAAACTCAAAATACGGTGGACAATTTGTCGAAAAAAAGGCAGAAGTTTCTGCTCAAGATTGTCCGAATTGCGGTGCGGGACGAGCCAAACACGAGGGCGTAACGCATTGTGCGTATTGTGGTTTTGAATTTATTCATCAAAAAATAGAAGACGGAATTCACTTAAAAAAAGACGATAATTCAAAGCGATTTCTATGACAAAATCCTATTTAGAACTGAAAGAATTGCAACAACGTTCCCAAGTGTTTTTACAAAAATTAAAAGTAAAAGCCAACGAATTGGAGGCAGAAGCACGCAGTATCGCTCAATCGGTTTATGACGAAGATACCGAGCGTTACAAACGTGCGTTCTATAATTTTGAATTGGGAATAAAAGGGCAATTCAAGAGCATTCGGGAGAAAGCCAATGAGATTTATAAAAAACAAATTATGCCCCGTCGAGGTGGTTGGGACGAGCAAGGTGATTATGGTAATTTGTACAACGAAATTGTCCAACTTTTTCAAGATTTTGACAACGAAATACAAAACCAAATGTACTCGATTTTTGATTCGGTGCAGAAAATCAGTCCCGAAGTGTATTTGAAACAAGCCTTGGACGAATACGAACAAGTGAAAGACGCTTTTTCTTGTTCACAATGCGGTGCACCCATTCATATCGACCAACTTTATTTTGTTTCGACCTATATTCCTTGTCCGTATTGTAAAACGCAAAATACGTTTGTTCCCGGTACACGAATGGGCGAGGTGGAAGGTTTGACAAGGGAAGTAGGCGAAGAACGACACAAAGATTTGGAGCGAATTTATGATGAATTAAAGTCCGAACAAACCGCCGAATCGCTTTGGGCATATTTCAAATATCGAGCGTTTGTATGGTTGGAAAAATCGAAAATTCTGCCTGTTTTTAAAGATGAAAATTTAAAAGTTTTTTATCGAGAAGTTCACGATGAACAAAGGTATTCTCATAATTATGACTACGAAAAACACCCCGAAATCTATCAAAAAATCGTAGAGAAATTAGGTTTTGAGAAAGATTTTTCAGAAAAAATACAGTATGCTACCGATGCAGAAAAATCAGCTTTAAAATCCGATTGGGATTTGATGTTGTATTTGTCTTTGGGTTATCTCGAAAAAATTGGTGATTTCGGGAAATATCAAACCATTTATCAGCAAAATCACGAACGATTAACAAATTTAAAATCGAAACTAAACGAATTATAAAATTATAACTATGAAAAATTACAAGTACGTAAAATTATCGTCAGGAATGACCTATTTAGCCTTTATCGGATTTCTGTTTGCCATACTCATTATGGCTCTTATTGGTGTGGCTCAATTTGCCTATCAAATTTTTGAGGTTAACACATGGGTGTTTTTGTTGGTGGTAGCTGTTTTCATTGGATTATTTGCTTTAATGGCGGTATATTTAGCTAAGGCTGAAATCATTGACAATGAATTTCATTTAAGAAAATTTTTCGGAAAGAGAGAAATTTTTGACATCAAACAGCTTTCTCATATTTACACAATGGGTGACCACAGAGGGACTTCCGTACTGCTTACCATTGACAACAACGGAAAGAAAGAACGATATTATATATTCACTTCCAATCTGATTTTTGAAAATACAAAAACCGATAGTGCAACGATTTTACAAGATATTTTGGAAGAAAATAAGAAAAATAAGTAGCTAAATTTCAATTATTAAAACTTAGATGTATGAGAAAAAATGTAGTATTTGGCTTATGCCTTTTAATTTTCGGATTGCTTTCAACCGAGGCACACGCACGAAAAAGAATTTCCATAGGAACGAGCGAAAAACTGGAAACGGTGGCTCAATTACCTAACACAGAAGAATATTTATTAGACAATGGCGATTATCTGAATTTGGGTGTCCTTTACGAGCGATTTGAAATTGCAGGAATGCCTTTGTGGGTTACGGAAGAACCTAAAATCGTGGGTGTTAATACTTTTAAAAGAGATATTTATTATGATTTAGACGATGAAACCATTCAAGCAATCATAGAAGAAAATAACTTACCAAGTGTCGATGAATTAAAACATATTGGCTTTTTAGACCGTTATTCGGGTGCAATTATTTTATTGGTAGTCATCGGATTATCTACTATTTATGTTCTCTTTTTTAAAAAAAATACACCTAATGAAATTGAGGAAATAGAAGATACAAAAGAAGAAAATCAAACGAACATAAATCAATAATAATTTTATAAATAACTAAAAAAACAACGACTATGAAAGAAAAATTCGACATGTATTTCGTAAACATTTTGAAGAACAATTATGCTAACTTCAAAGGCAGAGCAAGAAGAGCCGAATATTGGTATTTTGTGCTGTTTAATGTGATTATCGCTTTTGTACTTGGATTTATTTTTGGTCTTCTTGACTTATCATTTGTGGCAAGTCTTTATTGGTTAGCCGTTTTTGTTCCTTCTATTGCTCTTGGATTTAGAAGAGTGCAAGATGTAGGAAAACCGGGTTGGTTTATTTTTATCCCAATTTATGGTTTTATCCTTACCCTTCAAGAAGGCGAAAAAGGAGCAAACGAATACGGAGCAGACCCAAAAGGTCTATAAATCAAATAGAAAGTGATAGTAATTTTATTATCACTTTCTTCATTTTTCAATTAAAAAAACAAAATTATGAGTAATTACAACGACGAATTTCAAGGCGGTTGGAACGAAGAAGAAGGCGTATATTATGCCAAAGGTTCGTACGACAACGAGGTGGAATATTATAACGAAATCATTTGTTATACTAATTTCTTAAACGGCTATTTACCGGCGATTATACAAAGTCCTTCACAAGCGGAAAAAATGGCTCTTATTGACGAGGTAAAAGCAATGATTGCAGAAAACAAAGAACATATCACCAATTTGGGTGATTATGAGGGCGATGATAACTTGATGAACAAAGCCCAAGAATATTTGAACACGACGCAAGAAAGAATCGGCGAATGGAAACAACTATTCGAAGATTTGAAATCTAATAAGTTGGACGAAAATTCTGTTACCCCCGTTTTTGAGGATTTAAGACAACGAACTGAAAACGATTTGATGCCACTACAAGAGGCACTTAACGAGTTTGAAAATTCGTATTTTGATAATGACGACGATGATGAAGATTTTGATTTCGAAAGTTACGGAGAGGTTGATTTTTCCAATCCAACCATGGAACACATCGATTTTGACGAAAACAATCCGCTTTTACAGCCTATTCATGGTATCCGCTTAGAGGATTATGCGGCGGCAGCTTCTCGATTGGCAAACGGAATGACAGAGGAGCAAGTAGCTAAAGCCTTAGGCGTAGAACGTCCGCAATGGGACGAGGCTAATCAGCTATGGATAAAGCGTATGCAACAAGACACAGATTTTGTAGTTACCGGACTTTACGGACAATATTTCGCTACTGCCGACAGCCACCCGAAATTCCAAGATTTAGAGGAAGATTCTTCTATGCCGACCAATCAGGAGAATTTACAAAAAATCAATTCTGACCCGTATTTTTATTATGAATTGGCGGGAGCAATACAAGCCGCCTATGAATACGGAATGGACGGAGCTCAATGGTTACGAGATAATTACGGACTTTCTATCGGGGAATTTCAAGGAGTTGCCATGAAATGGATGACCACTACCGATATGTCTAAAATGCTTGGTTATCAAGAGCAGAAAGCTAAAGAATACGGCGAGAAATTTGCAAAAGAACAAGGCGGAAATATCGCTGATGATGTAGAGTTTTAGTAGGGCGTTTCTATATTTTTTAATCTTAAAACTCTCTTTGGAAACAAGGGGAGTTTTAAACAAATTTCAACAGAAGAAAAAGGGAATGCGTTTCTTTAAATCATTAGAAATTAAACCTATTTCTCTCTCGTTAAAATTTTCTTAATCACTTTTACAACACCTTATTTATCGTTAATTTGCTTTAAAATTTATGGCATGAGAAAAGACACCTACCAACCCAAAGAATATACCATTACCGAAATTCAAAATTTACTATCAAAACACGAAAAAAATATTGATACATTTGATACCCAAATCATTAATGAACGGCTTACTCTTTTAGTCAATGCCCTAAAAAACGATTATTTTAATGATTCAGTTAAAAACGTATATGATTCATTATATAAAAAAAGACGTTTGGTTTCCTCCTGTATATGGCTTTCTGAAGAGGAATATCAAAAATGGTTTAAAGATGCGTATCAGCTAAACCTTGATTTTATTGAAAAAGGACATACAATTGCCTATTCCAATCAATTTGATTTGATAGACATGCGACGTACCACCATTGATAAAACCATGCAAGACGCCCTTGCTTTTATTGAAAAAGGAATAGAGAAAAAAGACCCTGATTGTCTTTGTTTAATGGCGTACTTTTTAACCTTTGGTTATTTTGACAGACCCATTGATAAAGAAAAGGCACAAGCCTATCTACAAGAAGTCAAAGACATGGATTTCAAAGACGTAGATTTCTTTGAATTTATTATTCAATTAAGAGGAGAGCAAGACCAAGAAAAAGGCGAAGAACTGATTCAAGAATACCGAAAACAACCACGAGAGGAGAATCCGGCAAACTTTGTGATTGCTGAATTTTATTTACGTACACAACAACCCGAAAAAGCACTCCCTTATTTAGAGGAAGGGAAAAAAGAAAATGAATTTTATTGTTATCATATTTGGGGAATCGAGGTAATCAACGGTAATATTCCGGTAGAAAATCCGGAACAAGAAGGTTTAGAAGCCTTACGTACTGCGTTTGAACATGGCACGATGTATTCCGGGTATTTGTATGGAACTCGTTTGCTTTACGGAGAAAAGCCCGAGAAAAAAGAAGAAGGACTTACTTATATAAAACAAGCGGCTTTATTTAATGAGCCGACCGCACAATATGAATTGGGAACTTTCTACCTCTTTAATGAAGATGAAAAAGATGTTGCCCAAGGTTTACGTTACTTAGAACAAGCTGTTCAAAACGGAAATTCCAGAGCCGAAGTAGAAATGGGGATCCTCCTATTAGACCCTGAAAGTCCTGTGGGAGAAAACAGGGAAGAAGCTTTCCGATTATTTCAAAAAGCCTATAAAAGTGGAAATCCACATGCCGCATTTCGTTTGGGATACGGATATCAGAACGGAATTTGGGAAGAAGACATTAATTTGGATAAAGCATTGGAATACTATGATATTGCTGCTGAAGGAATGGATTTATACGGTTTGGAAAATGCAGGAAAATTCCATTTGTACGGTTGGACAGGAGAGCCTCAAATCGACAAAGCCATTGACTATTATACCAAAGCGATGGAACACTACAACTCTGCTTTTGCCATGGTAGAATTGGCGATGTGTCATGAGAATGGAACAGGTGTGGAATGTGATTTACTTCGTGCCGAGGAATTGTATTTAAAAGCCTTGGAACAAGATTATATTTATGCGGCTTTACGTTTGGGCTACTTATATAGAAATCCTGAATTTGAAAATCATAATGACGAAAAAGCCTTTACTTATATTCAACGTGCTGCCGAACATGAATTTGCCGAAGCATTGAATGCCTTAGCACTTTGCTACCACCGAGGAACAGGAACAGAACAAGATTTGGATCAAGCATTTACTTATTATCAAAAGGCAGCTGAAGCGGGTTATGTACCGGCGTATGTAGATTTAGCCTTTTTCTATGAATCCGGCGAAGGAAGTGTATCCGAAGACGAAAATAAAGCCTTTGAATACATGGAAAAAGCAGCTGATGAGGGTTATCATTATGCACAATTCTGCTTAGGTGGCTATTATGCCAACGGAATCGGTACAGAACCCGACGAAGAAAAAGCCTTAGCATGTTTTCAACAAGCCTATGAAAACGGCTCACCTTGGGGGGCTTATCGATTAGGCGAATATTATTTATATGATTTAGGCGGAGAAAACGAAGAAGAAAAAGCCTTCCCATATTATCTTTACGCCTATGAAAATGGTCTTACTACCGAAGATTTAGGTATCTGTTATGAGTTCGGTATTGGAACGGAAACCGATGTCAAAAAAGCCTTTGAAATTTACAAAGAATACGCTGACCAAGGACTTTCTACCTCCATGTACCGAGTGGCATTGTGCTATTATAAGGGCGAAGGAACCACTACCGATAAAGTAGAAGCCTATGATTATTTCCAAAAAGCAGCTGACTTAGGCGACGTGATTTCTATGAGTTATGCAGGGAAAATGCTCGTGGACGGCGAAGGAATAGAACAAAATCCAGAACAAGGTATTGCGTTGCTCAAAAATGCGGCAGAAAACAACGAAAGCATGGCATTATACGAATTAGGAAACTGCTATTTAACAGGTTTGGGTGTGGAAGAAGATTCCGATACCGCCATGGTATATTACCAAAGAGCTGCAGAACAAGGCCATGAAAAAGCCGGAAAAATCATAGGACGTACCGGAAGTAGAAGAAGAAAATTTTAATAAAAGTTTTGATGAATAAAGAAAACCACCCGTATAAATTTCAAGTCAATATGAAGGGAATGATTTCCCTTTTGTCGGAGCATATTTACAGCTCACCCGATGTTTTTATCCGTGAGCTTTTGCAAAATGCTATTGATGCCATTACGGTACGCCGAAGCATTGACCCCGAATTTATACCCGAAATAGAAATCACACTACAAGAGAACACGCTGAAATTCAAAGACAACGGAATCGGGCTCAGTCCACAAGATGTGCACGAGTTTCTCTCTGTTATTGGGCAAAGTTCCAAAAGCGGAGAACTTGCCGACAAAGAATTAATCGGTAAATTTGGGATTGGTTTATTGAGTTGTTTGGTCGTAAGTGAAGACATTCGTGTAGAATCTCGTTCGCTTATCAAAGACGAATCTGTGGTGTGGATTGGTTACTCGGATGGTACATACGAAGTACAAATCCCCGAACAACCGTTGGAAGTAGGAACACAAGTGATTTTACATGCCAAAAAAGAACATACTTCCCTTTTTCAAAAAGAAACTTTAATTGAAAAAATCCGTTATTATGGAGATGCTTTGCCTTTTCAAATTTATTTTAAAGACGGAGATAATAAAGAATTAATCATTGACGGAAAACCTATTTGGTTAAACCCCGATGCCTCCAAAGAAGAATTATTGAAATTGGGTAAAGAAGTTTTTAAAACTAAATTTTTAGACGTATTTCCCATTTCTTCGGATACAGGAGAAATCCAAGGTGTTGCCTACGTTATTCCGAGAAAAGTTAATACAACGGTACAACCTACACACCGAATTTACGTCAAACGTATGTTCTTAACCGAGCAAGCAGGACATTTACTTCCTGAATGGTCATCTTTTGTGCGTTGCATTATTAATACCAATGCGCTGCAACCTACTGCCTCACGGGAAACTTTAATGAACAATACGCTTTTGCAATCGGCTAAAAACGATTTAAAGTCGTGTTTTAAAGAATATTTAAAACTGCTTTCTGTGACTAAAACTGACACTTTGCAACGCATCATCGAAGTTCATCATTTACACATCAAGGCGTTAGCGTCTATGGACAAGGAAATTATGGAAACCTTTATTCCGTATTTACCTTTTGAAACCAACCAAGGACTTATGACGTTAAATGATATGAGAAATATTTATTCTACACTTTATTACACGCCTTCATTAGATGATTTTAGGCAAATTAGACGAATTGCAGGCTCTAAAAATAAACTCGTTATCAATGCAGCATACAGTTATGAAGCAGACTTAATCGAAAAACTGAAGCAAAATAGTAATGATGACATCAAACAGATATATCCTGAGGATTTACTGGGTGGGTTTGAGTCGGAAGTAGAGGAAGACGAGAATATTCGACGTTTTATACAATTGGCTAATCAATCTTTAAAAAATCATTTTTGTGAAGCAAAAATTAAACGTTTTGAACCCAAAGATACGCCTGCTCTTTATGTTGCAAATGATAAAATGATTAGCCAAAAAAATATTCGGCAAATGAGTCCGAAAAATAATCCATTCGCTAAAGCATTGGGAAAAACAGCACCAGAAGAAGAAAAACCTATTCTCTGTTTTAATTATGATAATGAGATTATTACGCATTTACTTAAAATAAATGATCCACTTTTGGTGGAAGCATTTATTATGGTTTTTTATGTGCAAGCACTCATGCTGGGCGGATACAGTATCAATCAAAGAGAAATGAAAACCTTTAATGAAGCGCTTTATCAATTAATGGTATTGGGGATGAGCGATTTTTTACCTAAAATTTAAATTTTAACCTCATGAATCACACGTTAGAAATACAAAAAATATTATTAAAAGTTGAAAAATTACCTCACTATAAAGACAAAGTACAATGGCTAAAAGAAGCCATTGCGATTGCCGATAAAAACAACGATATAGAATGGGGATTTGATTTACGTGTAGAGCTTATTAATAATGAAATACACACCTCTTCTTCACACGAATCTTTTCAAGCCTTTGCGTGGCTTTTGGACGTATGCGATACCTATCCCGAAGAATTCAATGATGAAGAAATCCTTTGGGAATATAAATGGATGGTGGGTTCTGCTTACCGAAATACGCGTATTTCTTTTGAGCAAATAGAACACATCACAGAGGATTTAAAAAATCGATTAGAAAAAAACGGTTATACGCTGCGTGCTTACTATAATGTGATGAGTAATTGGCGACGTTTTGCAGGAAAAGAGGAAGAAGCGCAGCAACTTATCCGCTTAGTGGAGCAGGAATCTCGCGACAATATGTCTAACTGTGAGGCATGTGAAACAGATGCTAAAGTAGGGAATTTACTTAAACTGAATCAAACCGAAAAAGCATTGGAAGAGGCTCGTCCTTTAATAGAAGACCGACTGTCTTGTTATGCCGTTCCGTTCCGTTCATTTGCCACATTAGCCTATGAATTGTTATTACAAAATCACCCGCAAGCCGAAGAGTTTTATCAAAAAGCACTGGATGCGGACGATCCTGAAAAAGACTATCAGCAATCGGAATTGGTAGCTTGGACCAAACTCATGTTTTACCAATGGAAAACAGGTACGGGCGACGCCTGGAAACAGTTTGAGAACAATACACTTATGGAGTGTGAAGCAGAAGATGATCTGAAATTATATTTTGCACAACATGCACTTGCGATGCTTAAAAACGAAGACTCTTTGGAATTAAACATTTCGTCTCGTCAGCCTTATTATCAGCCTAACGGAGTTTATAGTGCACAAGCGTTATACGACTATTATAAAGCACTTGCCGAAACTTTGGCTAAACACTTTGACGAACGAGAAAGCACCACGTATTTCAGTGATACGTTACAACAATTTTTAACGTATTAACAGAGTGTTTCTATATTTTTTAATCTTAAAACTCTCTTTGGAAACAAAGGAAGTTTTTTGTGTATATTTGTCATTATTTCTTATATAACCAAGTATTATAATACTATGAATAAGCATACTTTAAAAAATATAAAATTAGAAGAACTCGTATTAGATAAAGAAAATCCAAGATTTGCTGAATTATATAGTGGAAGCGATAAGGAACAAGATTTAATAGAATATTTATTATTTACTGAGTCTGCGGAAGAGGTTGCTAATGCTATATCTGAGGCTAACGAATTTTATCCTGATAGGCCTCTTTGGGTTTTACAAAAAGGAAGTAAATATATAGTTAAAGATGGGAATAGGCGTTGTGCTTCTGTTAAAGCATTGAAACACCCTAAAAAATATGGGCTTGATTTGCCTAAAATGGAGATAGATGAATTACCAGTTTTAATTTATCATAATGAAAGTGATTTAGATATCAGAATTAGACAAGAACACACAGGTAGTCTGTTCAAAAAATGGGGACGAATTGCAAAGGCTTTAGAAATTTATAGGTTGCTTACTTCAGGAAATTCTATAGAATCATTATCCAAAATCGATTCTAATCCTAGAGACTTTATAAAAATAGCCTCTTTTTACCATGAAGCTGTACAGCAGAAAGGTGAAAATTTCAAAAAGCTTGTTCGAGAAGGAAGAGGGAAAATGGGAGGAAAAACAATTATCTTTGAAAGATTATTTAGAGAAAGAAAAGAATGTGGATATAACTTTGGAACTAAAGATGGAAGAATTTTAATTAAGGATAAACATTTATTTGAATCTTATATTAATGCTATTGTTGCTTATTTAATAAATCATCCTGATACTACTTCTCGTAAAATGGATGAAATATATAGAAAAGGTGAATCATTTTTAGATCTTCTAAAACCTTATGGTTTTCCACCTCAATTAAATAACTCTTCTTCTGATAACTCACAAAAGATAAACACGGATATTATTCAGAGTAAAGAATCTCTTGCTAATAATGATTTAGATAATAATTCTCCTTTTGAAAAGCCATATGCTTCAAATACAAATAATTCCCCTATCCCACAAAATACAAATAATTCTTCAACACCAAATCAGGATAAAGACACTTCATCCGCTTCAAATAAACCTAGTAAAAGGCATAGTATAAAAACTAAACCTACATTAAAAAGAAAAGGAATACCTAGAGCACTGACAACTTTAATTAGAGAAACTTATGACTTAAATCAAAATGATTTTGCAAATGCAAAAACAGCTCTTACACGTGTAACTTTTGAATGTATTCTAAAATATATCATTGAAAATACTAATAAACCTAATGGAAAAAAACTTAAAGAGTCAAATCATTTTTCTTTAGCTTATAAAAATAAGAGAGGAGAACCTTTACCTTATACAAACTTTGACACTTTAAAATCTAAATTTACTGAATTAATTATTGATACGGGAATAAAAAAGGCTTTTGAAAATTTTGATCTCCAAAACTCTCATCAGATAATACACAATTATAGAGTAGGTGCAATACCTGCAGATGCAAAAGGACTTTGTGACAATTTAATTGACTTGGTTGAGTTTATGCTACAAGATGAAGCTGATTTATTAAACTCAATAGACCTACCTAACTAAAGTATAAAATGTTTTATTCTCCACTTAGATATCCGGGCGGGAAAAATAAACTTTCTGCATTTATTGCCAAAATCTGTATTGATAATAATATTAATGGACACTATGTCGAACCTTATTCCGGAGGGGCGTCAGTTGCTTTATTTTTATTAATGGAAGGATATGTAAATAAGATTACTATCAATGATAAAGACCGATCTATTTATGCTTTTTGGTATTCTGTTTTAAATAAAACCAAGCAATTGTGCGAGTTAATCTCTAATGCAGAACTAAATATTGAGGAGTGGAAGAAACAAAAGGATATTCAAAAAAATAAAAATGATGTAGACTTACTTACTCTAGGGTTTTCTACTTTCTATTTAAATAGAACAAATCGGTCTGGTATAATAAATGCCGGCGTAATTGGAGGAATGGAGCAAAAAGGTAATTATTTAATGGACTGTAGATTCAATAAAGCTGACTTAATCAATCGTATAAAGATTATTGCAAAGAAGAAGAAATATATTAGACTTTATAAAAAAGATGCGATTGATTTAATTAACCTGATAGAAGAGGAAGCAAAAAGCGACAATATCATTTTTTATTTTGATCCTCCGTATTTTTGTAAGGGAAGTACATTATACATGAATCATTATCAAGAAAATAATCATAAAGAAGTAAGCGAAAAAATTAAAGCAATCAGAAATATAAAATGGATTGTTTCTTATGATAATGTTCCTGAAATCAAAGATTTATATAGCGACTGTCCTAAAAAAGAATTCTCATTTAAACATACTGTATATGAGAGTAGAATTGGAAAAGAAATATTATTTTTTAGTAATAATATAAAAGAACCTGAAATTGAAAATTATGACCCTATAAAATTCAAAAAGGAAAGGGAAACAAACAATATTTTTTATCTATAATATCAATGAAAAACCTCCTAATCCTTTCCCTCTTTATATTCACTTCTTGCCAAGCACAAAACAAGCAAGAATTTCATTTAAGCATTTCGCCCGCCATTGACAAAATGGAGATTGAAAATAAAGAAATCATTTCTATTATAAGTGATTTTTTACAACATAAAAATGATACTTCGTGGGAAAATCCATATTGGATAAAATCGGATAAGGAGAAATTTATTGAGCCTTATCAAGATATTATCGGGATAGAGAGAAGTCCTCGATTTGGAGAGAATTATTATCAACCTTCTCTTATGGAAATTATCAAAATTTCCGATATGCAACGTCTTGTGAAGATTGCTTTTATCGGCGTTAATGAAGAAACCAACGACCGATTTGTTCGTGCGATTTATAATATTATGGCTCAAAAAGAAAATAATCATTGGAAACTCAAACGAGCTACTGATTATTTGACACAAGATTGGCAAATTCTAAAAGAAGGAACGATAAAATATATCATTCCACCACATAGAAAACCCAACCGAGAAGAAATAGAAAAACAGAAGGACGACATTCAAAAAATTAGTAATTTCTTTGAAACGCCACCCATTGAAACCATTACGTATTATTCTTGCGACACGCCTAAGCAAATCCTTGAAATCAAAGGATTTGATTATTTGCCCAATATGTATTTCGGAACAACGGGCGGATATGCTGACTTAGGACAAATTATTTATTCGGGAAATCAATCCGAGTTTTATACTCACGAGATTATCCATATTTATAGACATAAACTATTCCCACATTTAGACCCGCTTTTGGATGAAGGCATTGCCACTTATCTCGGTGGTTCAGGCAAAAATGATTACGCTTGGCACAAAGCAAAATTCAAAGAATTCCTTTCCCAAAATCCAAATATAGATATAGCCGAACACCTCGACCCGTACGAGCGTTTGTATTATCAAGAAGAAACCTCAATTCCGTATATTATGGGGGCTTTAATTTGTGAAATCATCATCAAAAAACACAGAAAAGAAAAATTACTTCAAATTTTTCAATCCAAAAATGATGTATGGACAGAACTTAACAAAATCGGATTGACAAAACAGAATTTGACAAAGGAAATTAGAAAAGAATTGAAAATAAAATAATTACTTAACCTTTACGGAATCCTTAAAACTTTATGTGTTTGTAAAGAAATTTTCCATTTAGGATTAGCTAAAACATAATCAATGATTTTAGGAGTCACAATATCCTTTTTACTCCATTCAGGCTGAAGGTATAACTGACACGAATCACTTACTTTTGCTGCATTTTCTTCGGCAAATTTAAAATCATGATTATTGAAGATAATTACTTTTAATTCACTTGCTTTGTCCAGAACTTCTTGTTTAGGCAATTGTCTTTTTTTAGGAGAAAGACAAATCCAATCTAACTCTCCACTCAATGAATGAGAGCCAGAAGTTTCAATATGGATTCTACAATTGTGTTCTTTTAGCTTTTTAGTTAAATAATCAAGATTCCACATAAGTGGCTCACCACCTGTAATGATAATTGTTTTACAATATTTTACAGCTCTCTCCACTAACTCATCTACATCGGTAAGCGGATGTTTAGAGGCATCCCAACTTTCCTTAACATCACACCAATGGCAACCTACATCGCAACCGCCAATTCTTATAAAATAAGAGGCTGTTCCTGTGTATGCTCCTTCTCCCTGAATGGTATAAAAATCTTCCATTATAGGAAGTGTTTTACCCTCGTTCATCAATCTTTTTTGTTCTTCTGTTAATGAGTGAACCATAAATTATCTTCAATTTAAAGCAAATAAAACGTGCCCCAAACTACGTTGTGGCACGTCTAATTCTTTATGCAAAGTTACAAATTATTTATTCAATCTCGTTGTGGATTATGATATTTTTTAGTAAACCAACACCCCTAAAGTCCCCTCAAGGGGACAATTAATTGTGAAAAATTCCACCTTGAGGGGGATATAGGGAGTGTTTTATAATCATTGTGTGAAAAAATTATTTATTCAAATAAAATCTTTCGTAAGCTAAAAGTGTATTTTCCAATAGCATGGCACGTGTCATCGGTCCTACTCCACCGGGAACCGGCGTAATAAAAGAAGCTTTCTCTGCAACATTCTCGTAATCCACATCACCTACTAATTTATAGCCTCTCGCCTCTTTTTCATCGTCTACTCTATTGATTCCTACATCAATAATTACAGCTCCTTCTTTCACCATTTCAGCTGTTAAAAAACTTGCTCTGCCCAAAGCAGCAATTATAATATCAGCATCTTTTGTGAATTTTTCCAAATCTTTAGTCCCACTATGGCAAAGCGTAACAGTACTATTTCCCGGATTGTTTTTTTCACTCATTAAAATACTAATCGGTCTACCCACAATATTACTTCTACCAATTACTACACAATGTTTTCCTTGTGTTGGCACTTCATATCGCTCTAACAAACGCATGATTCCGTAAGGAGTTGCCGGTAAAAAAGTCTCCATCCCGAGTGTCATTCTACCTACATTCTGAGGATGAAATCCATCTGCATCTTTTTTAGGATCTATAGCTAATAATACTTTCTCTTCATCAATATGTTTTGGCAAAGGCAATTGGATAATAAAACCATCTAAAGTTTTATCATTATTTAAATCATTAATTAAATTTAATAATTCTTCTTCTGTAATATTTTCATCTTTTTTACAAAGAGTAGATTTAAAGCCAACTTGTTCACAATCTTTTATCTTCATTCCCACATAGGCTTTACTCGCAGGATTTTCTCCTACCAATACCGCTGCCAAATGGGGCGCACGATTTTGTCCTTTGATATAGTCAGAAACTTTTTCTTTTATATTTTTCTTAATTTCTTTGGAAAGTTTTACACCGTCTAAAATTTTCATGATTAGAGTTTTTACAAAGATAAGTTTATAAAATAACGAAGCAAAGTTTTTTGTTTTTCTACACTTAATTATTTAGTTAATTGTATTTGATAAAATATTATGAAAATATGAAAAAAAATAATTACTTTAGCATTTAATTAATAAAAAATAAAAGGTATGAAAAAATTCTTATTATTATTAAGTATTGCATTTGCAGGAAGTGTTTGTTTACAAGCACAGCAAGAACGCAAAAATGTTGTCAAAACGAATCCATTAGGGTTACTTTTTGGTAGTTTTGGACTAACTTATGAACGAGCATTTACAAACAATGTTTCGGGAGAGTTAGGGTTAGAAATTGCAAGTACTAAGGTTAAATCTAATACAGAAGAAGTTAAAGCAAATGGCTTTGGAGGAAGAGCAGCTATTCGTTACTTTTTTGGTTCACATGGAGCACCCAAAGGTTGGAATATTACACCACAAATAAGTTATTCTTCTGCAAGTGCAGAATTTAAATCAGAGAAAAATAAGGATACAAATGTTAACGTGTTTGCTGTTGGAGTTATTGGTGGATACCAATTTCTTACTACAGGAGGTTTTGTAGCAGATCTTGGTTTAGGAGCTGGTTATTATAACTTTGATTCTGACGGAAATACTGATTTAACATTCCAATTTAATGGAATTGGTCCAATGGCAAGAATTGGTTTAGGTTATGCTTTCTAAGCAATAAAATAACAAACTAAAAAATCCGTTGTAGAATATTTACAACGGATTTTTTAGTTTTTATAATTAAACTTCTAAATAGAATAATTTGGAGCTTCTTTAGTAATTACAATATCGTGCGGATGACTTTCTTGTAAACCTGCATTTGTTATTTTCACTAATTTGCCGTCTTTGTTTAAATCTGCAATAGTTTTAGTTCCGCAATATCCCATTCCGGCACGTAAACCTCCACATAATTGGTAGATAACTTCTTTTACAGGACCTTTATAAGGTACTCGTCCTTCAATTCCTTCCGGCACTAATTTTTTAGCATCACTTGCTTCAGTTTGGAAATATCTGTCTTTACTTCCACGTTTCATAGCGGCTAAAGATCCCATTCCTTGATATGTTTTGAACTTTCTTCCTTGATAGATAATTTCTTCTCCAGGAGCTTCATCTGCACCTGCAAATAAACTACCTAACATCACACAACTTGCACCACAAGCAATTGCTTTTACAATGTCACCGGATAATTTTATACCACCATCGGCAATTACACCAATATTCCTTGTTTTAGCATATTCATACACGTCATAGACTGCAGATAATTGAGGCACTCCAACTCCGGCAACCACACGAGTTGTACAGATAGAACCGGGCCCTACTCCTACTTTCAAAGCACTTGCTCCGGCATCTATTAATGCTTTTGCAGCTTCTGCTGTTACTATGTTCCCTCCCACAATATCTAAATCAGGATAAGCATTTCTTACTTCTTTAATTTTTGAAATAACTCCCTGAGAATGCCCATGAGCTGAATCTAAAGCGATAATATCCACTCCGGATTTTACTAAGGCATCTACTCTCTCTAAGGTATCTGCTCCTACTCCTACTCCAGCTCCTACTCTTAATCTTCCCGTAGAATCTTTACAAGCATTTGGGAATTCAGTTAAGTTATCTATATCTTTAATGGTAATTAAACCTAACAATTTATTCTCTGAATCTACAATAGGTAATTTTTCAATTCTATTTTTTAATAAAATTTCTTTAGCATCTTCCAATCCGGTACTAATATCAGAGGTAACTAATGGCATTTTAGTCATAACATCTGTTACCCTTTGCTTCATATTTGTTTGATAACGAATGTCTCGATTAGTTAAAATACCGATTAAAGTTCTGTCTTCTTCTATAATAGGCAAACCACTTATTTTATAAGTACGCATTAGCAATTCTGCATCTTCTAAAAGTTGATTAGGTTTTAAGGTTATAGGATTAGCAATCATTCCGTTTTCAGAACGTTTTACAATATCTATTTCCTTAGCCTGTTGCTCTATACTCATATTTTTATGAATAAAAGCAAGACCTCCTTCTCGAGCTAAAGCTATAGCAAGTTTAGACTCAGAAACAGTATCCATTGCGGCACTCACAATCGGGATATTAAGTGATATTTTTTCGGTTAATTTTGTTTTTAAATCAACCTGAGAGGGTAATGTATTTGAATACGCAGGGACTAATAATAAGTCATCGAATGTGTATCCTTCCTGAATAATTTTGTCTGATAAGGGCATATATTTTTTTGCCAAGCAAAATTAAAGAATATAATTGAATTAAAAAAATTGTTACTCTTTCGTTCTCTTTACTTAATTTTAAATGAAGAGTCCGTTGTACATTTAAATAGTTTCAAAATATTAATATTCTCTTTCGTATGAAAAAATAAAGCACTCTTTGTTAACTCTCAAGAGGGAATTAATATCAATTGTCCCCTTGAGGAAAGGCTACAAAGTAGAATATGTTTCTTTCTCTTAAAATTAATTTAGACCGTTATTCTTTTTCTAATGAGATTTTATTTGCTAATAGTAAATAAAACATTCAAAATCCTTATTTTTGTGAATTGAATCAGAAATTGAAAAGATGAATTTAAAACAACATATCGCAGAAACTGTACTTTCCACTTTAAAGGAGAAATTCAATTTAGAACCGGAATCCGTAGAAATTCAAATAACGAGAAAGGAATTTGAAGGAGATTATACTTTGGTTGTTTTCCCTTTGGTTCGTTTCATGAAAATGAAACCTGAACAAGCCGGAGAGGCAATTGGTGAAGCTCTTTTAGAAAATGATATTTTCTCTAAATTCAATGTTGTAAAAGGTTTTTTAAATTTAAGTCTTTCCAATGAATTTTTCAGTCAGTTTTTAACTGATTTAATAAATGGTGAAGAAAATACAACCAAAAAGCAAAAATTGATGGTTGAATATTCATCTCCAAACACCAATAAACCTCTGCACTTAGGACACATTAGAAATAATTTATTGGGATATTCCGTAGCTCAAATTTTAAAAGCTGCCGGAAATGAGGTTATGAAAACTCAAATTATTAACGACCGAGGAATTCATATCTGTAAATCCATGTTGGCTTGGCAAAAGTTCGGCGAAGGAGAAACTACTGAATCTTCCGGCATGAAAGGTGACCATTTAGTGGGAAAATATTATGTTATTTTTGATAAAGTTTACCGCGAAGAAATTAAACAATTAATAGCCGAAGGTAAAACTGAGGAAGAAGCGAAAAAAACAGCTCCGGTTTTCTTAGAAGCTCAGGAAATGCTAAGAAAATGGGAAAATGACGATGCTGAAATTCGTGCCTTATGGGAAAAAATGAATCAGTGGGTTTATGACGGATTTGATATAACTTATAAGCGTTTAGGTGTTGATTTTGATATGGTTCAGCACGAGAGTGAAACTTATTTACTTGGGAAAGATTTAGTAAATGAAGGTTTAGAAAAAGGTATTTTTTATAAAAAAGAAGACGGCTCGGTTTGGATTGATTTAACCGATGAAGGTTTAGACGAAAAATTAGTTTTACGTTCAGACGGAACTTCTGTTTACATGACTCAGGATTTAGGTACGGCGGTAGAACGTTTTAAAAAATATGATATAGACGGTTTAACTTATGTTGTTGGTAACGAGCAAGATTATCATTTTAAAGTATTATTTTTAATTTTAGAGAAATTAGGTTTTGATTGGGCAAATCAGTTGCATCATTTATCTTATGGAATGGTAGAAATTCCGGACGGAAAAATGAAATCAAGAGAGGGTACCGTGGTTGATGCCGATGACTTAATGGAAGAAATGAAACAAACTGCCAAAGAAATCGCAGCCGAAGCCGGAAAACTTGACGGACTAAGCGAAGAAGAAAAAGATGAGTTGTATGAAATCATTGGTTTAGGGGCATTAAAATATTTTATTCTGAAAATCGACCCTAAAAAGCGAATCATGTTTAAACCTAAAGAAAGCATTGATTTTAATGGAAATACAGGTCCTTTTATTCAGTATGCTTATGTAAGAATTCAATCGGTATTGAGAAGAGAAAAACCTCAGCCGATAGAAAATATAAATTATGAATTCAGCCAAACAGAAAAGGATTTATTAAAAAATATAAACGATTATCAGGAAACTGTTCAAAAAGCGGCAGAAGAATTGAGTCCTGCTCTAATAGCAAATTATGTTTATGATTTGGTAAAACAATTTAATTCATTCTATCAAAATCATAGTATAATTCATGCAGAAACCAATGAGCAAAAACAAGTTCGTTTACATTTGGCTGAGCAGGTTGCACATAAGATTAAAGACTCTTTAAATTTATTGGGAATTGAAGCTCCACAAAGAATGTAAGATGATATTAGCATTAACTAATAAAAAAGACGCACAGAAATAAGTATTTAGTGCGTCTTTTTTATTTGGAATTAAATTACTCTTTATTTTTTCTTCCGTTTTTATTTCTATCTTCAAGAATAAGCAGAACATCTTTTATTGAATATCCTCTATCATGAAGTGCTAATAAAAAATAGTAAAACATATCAGCAGATTCCTCTAAGAAATCTTTATCACTTTCTTTACCTGATGCAATTACCATTTCTACAGCTTCCTCACCCATTTTTTTGGCTAATTGATGTGGCCCCAAGTTTAATTTCCTCGCAAGGCGATTTGACTTGGATGTGCTCTTTGCTTCTTCTATTTTTTTTTCTAACTTTTTTAAAAAAGGAAAAGTTTTAGACATATATAATTTTTAAAAGGGTGCAATTTATAAATTATTCAATAAAAATGAAATTTTATTAATTATTCACGTTTATTTAGAATGATTTTAATATTCGTTATTATGGTACATATACTGAATCATTCCGTCTGTTAACCCTATTTTCGGCACATGCATTTTCTTTGCCTTGGCAAAACGCATAACAGCTGTATAGATTTCTAATGCAGGAACGATAACATCGGCACGGTCAGGTTTCATATTGTAAATAGAAAGCCTATCCTCAAAATTTAAAGCACTTAGGATTTTTCTTTGTTGATTTAAATAAGTATAATTCAATGATTTTTTCTTACCGGAATATTTATAGATATGGTTGATGTTTCCACCCGAACCTATTATTTCTATATTTCCTAAATCTTTACAGTTTTCTATAATCCAAGGTTTTACTTCGTTTACTAAATAAGACGGATCTACTTTCCCATTTAACCAACGTACTGTTCCAACATTAAAAGAACGCGTATTCAATACTTTACCGTGAGCTAAAACCGTAAGTTCCGTACTTCCTCCACCAACATCTATATAAAGATATGAGTTTTTATCGTTCACATATTCTCTCAACTCAGTTGCAAAAATGATTTTACCTTCTTTTTGTCCATCGATTATTTCTAAATTAATTCCGGCTTCTTCTTTTATTTTCTCTCTGATTTTTTTACCATTTTTCACCTCTCTCATAGCTGAAGTTGCATAAGCAGAGTAATCTTCTACTTGATGGATATCCATTAAGAGTTTATAAGCTTTCATGGCTTTTATTAATCTCTTTTCATTATCAGATGATATTTTCCCCCTAACAAAGGCATCTTCTCCTAAACGAACCGGAACTCGGATTAAACTGGTTTTATTGAAGGTTATTTTTTCATCTTCTCTATAAATAGAACTTATTAATAATCTTACGGCATTAGAGCCTATATCTATAGCGGCGAGTTTAGTTATTTTCATCATACAATTTTTTATAATATTCGTAAATACTTATTTGCGAACGATTTTTAGGTAAATTATTTTTTTGGTATTCACCGTTCACACTATTTTGGATTCTTCCTTTCACATTGTCGTTAAAACTCAATTCAAAGGTATCCATTACTTGTTTTTTTATCTCATCATCGTAAATAGGACAACCTACTTCTACACGGTGATCTATATTACGAGGCATTAAATCCGCCGAAGAAATATAGACAGCATCTTCTCCTGCGTTTTTGAACCAATAAATTCTCGGGTGTTCTAAAAATTTATCAATTACACTTATAGCTCTTATGTTTTCACTTAAATTAGGAACGCCTTGGAGCAAGCAACAAATTCCTCTAATAACTAAACGTATTTCTACTCCTGCACAGCTGGCCTCGTAAAGTTTATCTATCATTCTTTTATCTGAAAGACTGTTAACTTTAATATTAATTTGAGCCGGTTTTCCTTGTTTTTTATTTTCTATTTCCTGTCTTATGAGTTTATACAATTTATTTCTCATCTCAAGAGGCGATACAATTAAATGCTTATAAGGTTTTATTTTATAATTAAACTCAAAGAAATCAAATACTTGTGCTACTTCTTTTGTAATTTCCTCTCTTGCTGTTAATAAAGTAAAATCAGTGTAAATTCTGGCAGTTTTCTCATGGAAGTTCCCTGTGCTTATAAATGAAATTTGCTTCTCTTTTCCATCTTTTTGATAGGTAATAAGACCTACTTTGGAGTGTACTTTTAAATCAGCTACTCCAAATATTACTTGAACACCTTCATCTTGTAATGCTTTAGACCAATTTACATTATTTGCCTCATCAAATCTAGCTCTAAGCTCTAAAACAGCCGTTACTTTCTTACCATTTTTAGCTGCGTTTATAAGAGCACTCATTATTTGAGATTTCTTAGCAACCCGATAAACAGTCATCTTTATAGATTTCACTTTCGGGTCTATTGCTGCTTCTCTCAAAAACTTAAGCAATACGGAATAATCTACATAAGGAGCATACAGCATATGATCCTGTTTTTCTATTGCTTTTATATAGCTTTTTACTCCTCGTAATGCAGACGGAATTAATGGCTCTATTTTATCAAACTCTAAATCAGATCTTCCTAAGTTTGGAAAACCTATAAAATCTCGTTTGTTATTATATTTACCTCCCGGAGACAACGTATCGTAAGGATCTATATGCAAAATTTCTTTTAAATAACTCAACATATCCTCAGACATATCTCTGTCGTAAACCAAACGAACAGGCTCTCCTCTTCTTCGGCGTTCTACACTTTTAGAGATTCTTTCCATAAAACTTTCTTGAACATCTTGATCTAAATCCAAGCCTGCATCTTTCGAGGATTTAAACGAATGTGCCTCTATATGATCATAATCAAAAATATCAAATATCTCATTTAAATTATACCTTACTACATCCTCCAACATCATTATATAATTTTTATTCTCATCTCTTTTTGGCAACACTACAAATCGTGAAAATAAATGTGTTGGAACCTCTATTATTGCATAAGTATTAGTAGATACCGATTTATTTTGTTTTTCTAAAGAAATCCAATCTTTTGTTTTTTTAACAATTCCGGAATTCTCTACTGTATTATTATTTTCTGTATCGGAATACCTAACCATTTTCACTGCTAAATAATTAGCCCCTTCTTTAAGTTCCGGAATTTTATCTATGTTCGGTTCCCATAAATAAACTGCAATTGTATGGCTTAATTTATTTTGATAATATGTTTTTATATACTTTTCATATTTCTCATCTACTTCCTTATCATTTATGAAATAAATTCCTTCTTTTCTGAGCTCTGATAGTATCTCTTCATAAGCAGAATCATACGTATCCTGTTGCAAAGAAACAGTTTCTTTAATATCATTAAGTAAAGTTTTTACAGACTGTCCTTTAATAATATTGGAATAAGCACTATGATCCAACTGCAAAGCACGTAATACAGTGGCATAACGTACTTTGTAAAACTCATCTAAATTATTAGAATAAATCCCCAAAAACCTTAAACGCTCTAATAGAGGAACTGTTTTATCCCGAGCTTCTTGTAACACTCTGGCATTAAATTCCAACCAAGTTATCTCTCTATTTATATACTTGTGGCGACTGTTCATAGTTATCTTTTATAAAGCTATATTAATGATTTTTTCTGATTAAATCAACTTTATTACAAATTTAATCAAAATAGATTCAACCCTCAACAAAAAAGCAGCCAAAAGGAATATTTAATAATTATTTATTTTGTTGAGATCTAATAGCTATAAAAATTAAAGTAAATAAAAAGATAACTAAAACTATTAATAAGAGTATAATCCCATAATATATTCTTATATCTACATTTATCCAAAACTTACCTATGTTTATAACCTTAGATTTTGCTAAGAGTGAAATTATTTTCATAATTAAATTCTTTATTCAAAAATAAGAACTAAATGTATTTTGAGGAAATCTATACTAAATAAAATATCCGAAATATTAATGCTTAATCTTTTTATTACCATATAAAATATATATTTTTACATCCCATAACCTATTGGTTATTTCATATAATAATTTAAAGTATAATGCAATATAATACACTAAGAAAAAAATTAGTAATCCCTGAATACGGAAGACATATTCAAAAAATGGTTGATTACTGTAAAACAATTGAAGACAGAGATGAAAGAAATGATTTTGCACAAGCAATCATAAGTGTAATGGGAAATTTAAATACTCATTTACGAGATATTTCAGACTTTCATCATAAATTATGGGATCAGCTTTTTATAATGGCAGATTTTGATTTAGATGTAGACTCTCCATTTCCTATCCCTACACGAGAAGAATTAACTTCTAAACCTAATAGAGTAAAATACCCCTCTTATATTCCGCGATACAGATATTACGGGAAAAATATAAAGAAAATGATAGATGTAGCCATCAGTTGGGAAGATGGAGATGAAAAAATGGGACTGGTAAAATCCATTGCTAATCAAATGAAGAAAAGTTATCTTTTATGGAATAAAGATACAGTAGATGATAAAGTGATTTATAAAGAATTAAAAGACTTATCTAACGGACTTTTAGATATTGAAAAAATGGAATCTGAAAGTGAACACGATATCAATCTATCTTCCGGAAAAGATTTAACAGGCGGAAACTATCAGTCAAGAACTCGCCCTACAAGAAGAAAACCTTATAAAAAAATCTATAAAAAGAAGAATCAATAAACTTCCACTAAATTATCTATGGCAATATTCGAAATTAACGGCGGAAAATCTTTACATGGCGAAATAAAACCTCAAGGTGCAAAAAATGAAGCCTTACAAATCCTTTGTGCTGTTTTATTAACAGACGAACCCGTAAGAATCAAAAATCTTCCTGATATTAAAGACATTAATCGTTTAATTGATATTTTAAAAAATTTAAGTGTTAAAGTTACAAAAAACAAACAAGGAGATTTTACGTTTCAAGCAGATGACCTTAATTTAGATTACTTGAAATCAGAGGAATTTAAAAAAGACGGAGCATCGCTAAGAGGTTCTGTTATGCTAATGGGAGCTATTCTTACAAAATTTGGATTTGCTTATATGCCAAAGCCGGGAGGAGATAAAATAGGAAGACGTAGATTAGACACGCATTTCCAAGGCTTTATAGATTTAGGAGCAGAATATTTTTACGATAAAAAACAAGAAATGTATTGCTTAAAAGTTCCTGAAGAGGAAAAACTCCAAGGAACTTATATGCTTTTAGAAGAGGCGTCTGTAACAGGGACTGCAAACATTATTCTTTCAGCTGTTTTAGCAAAAGGAAAAACAACTATTTATAATGCCGCTTGTGAGCCTTATATTCAGCAACTTTGTGAAATGCTTGTAAGAATGGGAGCAAAAATAGACGGAATTAAATCTAATTTACTTACCATTACAGGGGTAGAAAAATTACACGGAACAGAACATACTTGTCTTCCCGATATGATTGAAATCGGGAGCTGGATTGGTATGGCAGCCATGACAAAATCAGAGCTTACCATTAAAAATGTAGGATGGGAACATCTGGGAATTATTCCGGAAGTTTTTAGAAAATTAGGAATAAAATTAGAACGCAGAGGTGATGATATTTTCATTCCGAAACAAGAGCATTATAAAGTAACTCATTTTATGGACGGCTCTATTCTGAGTATATCAGATGCTCCTTGGCCGGGATTCACGCCCGATTTATTAAGTATTATTTTAGTGGTTGCAACCCAAGCGAAAGGAAGTGTTTTAATTCATCAAAAAATGTTTGAAAGCCGTTTATTCTTTGTAGATAAATTAATAGATATGGGAGCACAAATTATTTTATGCGACCCACACAGAGCTACTGTTATCGGGCTAAATCACGAAACAGAACTTAGAGGAACAACTATGTCTTCGCCTGATATTAGAGCCGGAATTGCTTTATTAATTGCAGCAGTTTCTGCTCAAGGAAAAAGCATAATTCACAATATAGAGCAAATCGACAGAGGTTACGAAAATATAGAGGAAAGATTAAGAAATATAGGTGTAGATATTAAGCGTATAGCTCTCAATTAAAAATGAAAAACTTTAAAGATTATTTTTTAGTTTATTTAAAAGGAATCGCTATGGGTTCCGCAGACGTTGTACCCGGTGTATCAGGAGGAACTATTGCCTTTATTTCCGGAATTTACGACAAATTAATAGAAAGTATAAGTGCCATAAAACCCGAATTAATCAAAGATTTATTTAAAGGAAACTTTAAATTGGTTTGGCAAAAAATAAACGGGAGTTTTCTTTTTACACTCTTGGCAGGAATTGCTACAAGTATTTTTTCGTTGGCAAAAATTCTTACATTTTTAATGCAATATTACCCGATACAACTATGGTCATTTTTCTTTGGGTTGATTTTGGCAAGCATTGTTTATGTAGGAAAGCAAGTTAAACACTGGAATATCGGAAGTATTTTAGGAATTATCTTAGGAACATTTTTTATTTATTACATATCATCTGTTCCACCGCTTTCACCCGAAAATTCTTATTTATATTTATTTTTCGCAGGTTCACTCGCCGCTTGTGCCATGATATTGCCGGGAATTTCGGGGAGTTTTATTTTATTATTACTCGGAGCTTATACAGCGGTAATTTCCGCTATTGGCAATCATGATTTTGTAACAGTGGGCGTTGTAGGATTAGGTGCTGTAACAGGACTGATTTTATTTTCTAAATTATTAAATTATTTATTAAATAATTATCATAATACACTTATAGGTGTTTTAACAGGTTTTTTAATTGGTTCTTTATGGAAAATTTGGCCTTGGAAAATAAATGAAACCGTTTATATAAAAGAACAAGGCGTACGAACTTTTAGTGATTTTTCAGGCGGATTCCAAAGCCTTTCGGCTTATATGCAAGAGCAAGGAAATGAGCAATTTAAAAATATAAGCTCGTATATAGAGAAAAACGTTTCGCCATTTACTTATGAACTGGTAAACAACGGAATACCACACAATTTAATGTATTCAATAATATTCTGTATTTTTGGATTTTCTTTAATATTTATAATAGAGTACATCGCAAAACTAAAAAATGTATAAACGAAACTTTGTAGATTATCTAATTCTTTGGCTAAAAGGCTTATTAATGGGAACAGCCAACAAAATCCCCGGAGTTTCCGGTGGAATGATTGCCTTAGTAACCAATTTTTACGAGGAATTAATCTATTCTTACCAAAAATTAAATATAAAAGCCTTTAAACTATTTATTTCAGGGAGATTTAGAAAGTTTTTTGAATACATTAATTTTAAGTTTCAGTTTGCAGTGAACTTTGGATCAGTTTCTGCATTTTTCTCCATTTCCTTACTGATTGATTATCTCATGCGAACACGTGCAACCGGAGGTTTAGGCTTGGAAACAGAGGTATGGAGTTACTTTTTCGGACTGATTATAGGCTCAATATTTTATGTTTCAAAAAAAATAACTCATTGGCAAAAATCTGTTTATTTCGGAATAATTGCAGGTGCAATCTTAGGCTTAACCATTTCCTTTATGGAACCAATGGCCCCGAATGATAATTATTGGTTTATTGTCTTATGCGGAATCATAAGTGTTTCCGGAATGACGTTGCCCGGGTTTTCAGGCTCATTTATTCTTATCATAATAGGGAATTATAACTTACTGTTAGTAGACAGTGTAAATAATTTATTCTATACAATTTTAGCATTATTAGACGGTGATTTTTATATGCTCGGCACACAAAATCTCATAGAAAGAGCAGCCCGAATACGTATGCTATATATGGTAGGATTTTTCGCTCTCGGTTCTTTTATAGGGCTTATCAGTTTTTCAAAAATAATGGGTTATTTATTAAGGAATTTCCACAATATTGTATTGGGATGGCTTATTGGTTTTATTATTGGTTCATTAGGAGCTGCATGGCCTTGGAAAACAAAAGACCTCAACGAAGTAGGTAATTTAGTAGGTTACACTCGTTATTTACCTGAAATAAATATAATGTTTGGAGTAGATATAATTTGTATTGCTTTAGGAATTACATCTATTTTATTAATTTATAAATATGAGAGAAAAGCATAAAATTTTTGGACTAATCGGAAAAAATATTTCTTATTCTTTTTCCCCAAATTACTTTAATAATAAATTTAAAGAAGAAGATATAGATGCCGAATACAGGTTATTTGATATTGATGAAATTAATAAGGTAAAAGGTGTTTTCAATCAATCGGTAGGCGGATTAAATGTCACTATTCCTTATAAAGAAGAAATTATACCGTTTTTGGATGAAATAAGCGGTGCAGCCAAAGAAATAAATGCGGTAAATACCATTCAGTTTAAAGATTATAAAATCATCGGGCATAATACCGATGTTATTGGTTTTAGAAAATCTATTGAACCATTATTAAAAGCTCATCATAAAAAGGCTTTAATTTTGGGAACGGGCGGAGCGTCCAAAGCTGTAAAATATGTTTTTAAAGAATTAAACATTGATTTTAAAGTAGTTTCGCGTTCAGACAAAGCGGATTTTACTTATGAAGATTTAAATGAGGAAATCTTATCTGAATACTTAATTATTGTAAACTGCACTCCTCTGGGAACATTCCCAAATGTAGAAAAAACACCAAATATTCCTTTTGAGGCAATTACAGATAAACACTTAGTTTATGATTTAATTTATAATCCAGAAAAGACAACTTTCCTCAGAAAAGCCGAAAATAACGGAGCTACCATAAAAAACGGATTAGAAATGTTACAAAAACAAGCCGATGTTGCTTGGGAAATTTGGAATAGGTAGAAACAACAAATCAAATATAAAAAATAGCCGATATAAAATTGTATCGGCTATTTTATTTAAGCATAAAAAGGTTGATTATTTATTCTTTATAAAACCACTTACACCATTTCCTACGGTATAAGTAGCCGTTTTTTCACCTTTTAAATTATAAACATCAATTTTGCTATCTCCTGCGAAATTTCCTTTTCCATTATAGATTTTTTCGTCTATTACATTAAATCCGTAAAAGTTATATACATACGTTTCACTTTTATCGATTGTAGTTTTCACAATAGGATTTTCATCTACAGCATCTTTTGTAGGATCTAAATGATATACATTTTTTCCTTCTCCCACAAAATAAACTTGATTTTTATCTACAGCCATTTTACTTGTCCATGTTCCTTCTATAGTAGTTGCCCACTCTTTTGTGACTTTGTTGGTTTCAGTAGAAATTTGGAAAATATGAGAGCCTTCTCTTGGAGCACAAAAAGCATATAAATTACTCTTATCTGAATTGAATTTAATACCTCTTAAGCTTCCTTTATCCAGAATAATTGAGTCTTTTTTATTATTTGTTCTGGAGTCTAAAATCATGATTTTATTTCCTGATCCATAAGAAGCTAACATTACATAAACTGTATTATCCTTAGAGATAATATCTTCCGGAGAATTAGTCATAGGGAGTGTTTCTAAAAATTCATACGTATCTGCGTCATAAACATTTACACTTTTAGATCTATTATTAGTCACATATAATTTATCTCTGCTCACAGTTGCGTATCTCGGCAAAGAAAGATTCTTTGTAATTACCGCTAACTTTTTAAAATTATGGCGATCTACCACCACTACTTTATTAGAATTATTAATTACTAAAAAAGCCTTGTCTTTATAAAATGTAATTCCCTGTAAAACATCGCCTAAAATCTCATTAGCATTATTATTTCTATAAATATTATTTTCTACTTTTCCGTTCGGACTTATGTAGGAAACTTCAGCTAAAACTTTTTTTAAAGCTCCTTCGTTTAGTACAATAATTCCATTGTCGTAGTTGTCTGTGGTAGGAGTAGGAATGTCTAATGTTTCGTCGTCGTTGTTACAAGCGGTTAATAATAAACCGAACATTGCTAAATAAAATAGTTTTTTCATCATATAAATTGAATTTTAATTTTTAATAAATATTGTCTTGGTGGCATATATCTGTTTGGCATAGATTGATAAATTTTATTGGTTAAATTGTAAACATCCACTCCAATATTAAACTTATTTTCTCGCCCGAAAGCATAATATAAACCTGTGTTTAAAATGGTATAAGCCTTAACTTTATTCGTCTCAGACTCATTTATTCTGAATTCATCTACATATAAATTTTGCAGATAAAAATTCCAGTTTTTATAATCTGAACTTATTGTTCCGTTAAATTTATTTTTAGGAACATAAGGTAAAAGCTCATTATTTTGTTTGTTAATTGCTTTTGTATAAGCATAATTTGCGTTCAATTTTAAATTGAAATCTTTAGAAGAATAAAGTTTAGCATTCAAATACGTTTCAAATCCTTTAGATTCTACATTATGTGTATTTTCCGGAGCCCAATAGCCTTTTAACGTTGGAACCCAGCGAATCATATCTTCTATCTTATTGTAATACAGAACAACATTAAAATCTATCTTTCCATTATTAAACTCATTGGAAATTTCTAATTGATTTGTAGTTTCTGCTTTTAAGTTGATGTTTCCTCCCGGTTGCCAAAATAAGTCATTAAACGTTGGCATTCTAAAGTTTTTGGAATAATTGATTTTGAACTTTAGATTTTTTAAATATTCATAATTAAAGCCGAGAGAATACAATAACGGACTTTTAAAATCATTGGAAAATTCTTTTCTGATTCCCGCCTCATAATACAATTTTGAACTGACTTGATGAGATAATAAAGTTGCTATACTTTCCCCAAGTCGCTCTTCTTTTCCTATTCCTGAGCCGTCGCCTTTGGCATAACTTTTTTGAACTTGACCTAAAACAGAAAGATTCAAATTTTTATAAAAAGTATGTCGATAATCTGTTTTTAAAACTAAACTGGAAACTGTTCCGCTCGAAAGATAATTGGTAGCATCAACATCATCAAAATATCTGAACTTTTCGTAAATATATCCTGCTTTTACATTAGCTTTATTTTTCACAGAATTAAAATTCCAATGCACAAGATTCCTGATATTATCGTTATAATATTTCGTTTTATTTTCGGTAGGTTCTATTAGTGAAAAATGCCTTAAATCTGAATGAGCTTGATTATAAAAAAATAATTTTTGATGATTATTAATTTTATATCCGACATTAAATCCTAAAGTATTTGCATAAAACTTTCCGTTTAGGTTTTTATAATTTTTCTTTTTGATTTCAAAATCATTTTTAGATTGATTTCTATTTAAAACTAAATTAAACGCCCATTTATCTTTTCCGGATTTCAGTTTATATCCCATTTGAGCCGTTCCGAAACTTCCACCCAAAAGATTAACTTCGTGTTCTGTTTGTTGATTAAAATTTAATTCATTATTTAAATGAATACTTCCCCCGATTGCTCCACTTCCGTAAACCACGCTTCCGCCACCAAGTTTCACGGCAATCTCCTCGTAATCATAAGAATTAATCGTATTAAAATCTGACTGACCTAAAAACAATGAATTAACATTTATTCCGTTCCAAAATACCGAAGTTTGTTGTGCTGATGTTCCTCTAAAAGAAGGAGATGAAACCATACCGTAACCATCTTCTTTAAAGAATACGGGACTGTTTAACTTCAATAAATCAGTTAGAGAATAAGGACTTTTTTGAATGACAGAATCAGAAATTAATAAAACATTCTGCACTTTATCTGCCTCAAATATAAAGACATCCGAAACGACTAAATCTTTTAGACGAATGGTATCTTGTTGAGCTTTAAGACTTATAAAACTCAATAATAATAAAAGTAAAAATTTATTTTTCATACACTAAATAACCTTTATTCCCGAAGGTTGATTTTGGGTTATGTATTGGCAGGTCTCCTGACTTATTTCTTTTATTATGCCTTCCCAATTTTATAAATCAGTGGCTTTGTATAATAAAATTATGAAATTTTACAGTTGCGGGTACAGTAATGGATTTTCACCATTTTCCCTTTTAAGTTTTATCTTAAAATAAGATAAAACACCAAATACTTGGCAAATATAATGGATTTATTTATTAAATGATAAGTGATTTGCTAATGTTTACGCTCGACAACGTAATTTAGTAAAGTTTTTAGAGATTCTTTAGCTTCAGACTCTTCAAACTCATCTAAAATACGTAATGCTTTATCTCTATAATCATACATAGCTTGTTCGGCATAATTCAATCCTCCATGATTTTTTACGTATTCTATGACTTCTCGTACCCGTTTTTTGTTATTATTATATTTTTTAACAGAGCGGATAAGCCAACGCCTTTCGCTTTTGGAAGCGGTATTTATACTATAGATTAATGGGAGTGTCATTTTTTGTTCTTTAATGTCTATCCCAATCGGCTTCCCAATAATATTGGTGCTGGTATAATCAAATAAATCATCTTTAATTTGAAAGGCTATTCCGACTAATTCGCCAAAACGATACATTTTTTTTGCAATGTCTTCATCTGCTCCTACAGAACGTGCTCCAATTTCACAACAAGCAGAAAGTAAAGCAGCGGTTTTTTGTCTGATGATTTCAAAATAAATATCTTCTGTAATATCAAGATTTTTCGCCTTCTCAATTTGTAATAATTCGCCTTCGCTCATTTCTCTTATGGCATTAGAAACAACCGTAAGTAAATCGAAATCTTTATTTTCTGAGGCTAACAAAACACTTTTTGATAATAGATAATCCCCGACTAAAACAGCGATTTTATTTTTCCACATGGCATTAATAGAGAAAAATCCTCTGCGGAGATTACTGTCATCTACCACATCATCATGTACCAAAGAAGCTGTGTGAATAAGCTCTATCATAGATGCACCGCGATAAGTTCTTTCTGTGGTTTCACCAAGTAATTTTGCAGTTAAAAAAACAAACATCGGACGCATTTGTTTACCTTTTCTACGAACGATAAATTGCATTATCCTATCTAATAGTGAGACATTTGTCTTCATAGATTTGTAGAATTTCTTTTCAAAAATTCTCATTTCTTCTGAGATAGGCTGTTTTATTTTTTCAACTATTTTTGCCACGCTGTTTAGTATCTGTAATTAAAGTTTGAAATATAAGACATTAATTTTATTTAAACTCAATACAAGTCACATTTTGTGGATAATTGAATGTCATACGCTTAAATCTTTCAGCACTGTAACAAATTTCATTTTCAGATATAATTGTAACACCCTCAACTTGTCCTACATCTCCCGCAAACCCAATTTTATATCTTGTAAATTCTCCATCAGTAAGCCACTTACTTTGTGGAATATCAGGAGAAACAACTCCTTTTAACAGATAAACAGTTCCTCTTTTTGTGTACCCCACAAAAGCAACATTCAATTCATTATTAATTAATTTGGCATCTGCTCCTGTAATTAAGAAATCAGTAGTAAACTCTTCCACAAGCCAAGCCGGTTGTTTACCTTTTATAATATCTACTGTATAATGACTCGTTTTTAAACTTTTCCATTGTTTAGTAAATAAATGAAGTTTACCGCCATAATAAAACATAGCTTCTAAATCGAAATTGTGTTTATGAGTTTTAAGTGTATAATCCTCTTGTTCAGGATAAAAGAATGTAATTGTATCTGCTTCTGCTTCAACAAAATCTTTATTATTTTCTAATACTTTTTTAGGAAAGTAATAGATTTTTAAATCTTTTCTATTACCTCTATTATTACCAAAATCTCCTACAAAAATTAGAGAATCACTCATTGCTATTTCTTCCCAATCGGTATTTTTAGCATTTTTTATTTTTATAGTTTTAATAATTTCAGAAGGATTACTATTAGTAAATTGATATACCTCCGGAGCACCTCCACTGTCATTAAACCCTAAAAAAGTATTTCCGTATTTTTCTAATCCTGATATTTCTTCTAATTTATCCGGTAAAGAAAGTCTTTCTTTAATAGTGAAATTCTTAGTAGATTTTTTATATTCCTGTTCTCTCGCTACTTCTCCCGAATTAAAACAAGAACTCAAAAGAAAACAACTTATAAATATATATAGTAAATTCTTCATTATACTTTAACTGCTATTTTATTTTTATTTGCTAATTGTCCACAAGCTGCATCAATATCTTTACCCCTGCTTCTTCTTACATTTACAATAATTCCTTCTCGTTCTAATGTGTCTATATAATTGTTAGTTACACTCTCCGGAGCTTGAAGAAATTTATTATCGCCAATACTGTTATATTCAATCAGATTAATTTTTACAGGAACTTTTTTACAGAATTTAAGTAATGCAGCAATATCTTCATCAGTATCATTAATATCCTTCCAAATAATGTACTCTAAAGTAATTCTACTTTTGGTTTTATTATACCAATATTGAAGACTTTCCATTATATCTTCTAATGGAAATTTAACACTAAAAGGCATTATTTTATTTCGTTTTTCCTCAATAGCGGAATGTAGAGATAAAGCTAAGCCAACGCGTAAATTCTCATCGGCAAGTTTTTTTATCATTTTAGGAATCCCTGATGTGGAAACTGTAATTCTTCTGGGGGACATTCCTAAACCATTCGGAAATGGAGTAGTTATTTTACGGATAGACTCTACCACATTATTATAATTAAGCAAAGGTTCTCCCATACCCATATATACAATATTGCTTAACGGAATTCCATAATCTTTTTTACTTTGCCTATCTATTAAAGCTACCTGGTCAACAATCTCTGCAACTGTAAGATTTCGCATTCTATCCAGTTTTGCAGTAGCACAAAAATCACAGTTCAAACTGCAACCTACTTGAGAAGATACGCAAGCCGTTGTTCGGCTATCTGTAGGAATTAAAACAGATTCCACTACATTATCATCAAAAAGTTTTATGGCATTTTTTATTGTCCCATCATTACTTTTCTGATGTTCTTCTACACGAATTGGCTGAATAGAAAAATGCACCTCCAAAAGTGAACGTAAGTCTTTAGAAAGACTACTCATTTCCTGAAATGAATGTGCGTTTTTACTCCAAAGCCATTCATAGATTTGTTTTGCTCGGAATGCTTTTTCACCATTCTGAACAATAAAATCCTGAATTTGTTGAAGATTTAATTTTCTTATATCTTGTTTTTGGATACTCAATCTGTTTTATAAAATTAACATTGCGTCACCATAAGAATAGAATTTATATTCTTTTTTTATGGCTTCTTTATAGGCTTTCATTACAAAATCATGTCCTGCAAAAGCAGAAATCATCATTAATAAAGTAGATTTAGGCGTATGGAAGTTTGTTACCATAGAGCTTGCTATACTAAAATCGTAAGGTGGGTGAATGTATTTATTAGTCCAACCTTCTATTGTGTTTAATCTTCCGTTAGCAGAAACTGCAGATTCTATAGCTCTCATTGCTGTTGTTCCAATTGCACAAATATTCTTTTTATTATCTAAAGCTAAATTTACTCTGTCTGCTGTTGCCTGAGGAATAATTACTCTTTCAGACTCCATTTTGTGCTTGGTTAAATCTTCTACTTGAACAGGTGAAAATGTACCTAAACCTACGTGCAATGTAACCTCTGCAAAATCTACTCCTTTAATTTCCAATCTTTTTAACAAGTGTTTAGAGAAGTGTAAGCCCGCCGTAGGTGCTGCTACAGCACCTTCTTCTTTAGCATAAATCGTTTGATATCTTTCTGCATCTTCTGCATCAGCTTCACGCTTTATGTATTTAGGAAGTGGAGTGTGACCTAATTCTTGTAATTTCGCTCGGTATTCTTCATAAGATCCGTCAAATAAAAATCTTAGGGTTCTACCACGAGAAGTTGTATTGTCTACTACTTCCGCAACTAAACTATCATCATCCCCGAAGAATAATTTATTTCCTATTCTGATTTTTCTTGCTGGATCTACTAAAACATCCCATAATTTAACTTCAGGATCTAATTCTCTTAATAAAAACACCTCTATTTTAGCTCCTGTTTTTTCTTTATTACCGTAAAGACGAGCAGGGAAAACTTTAGTATTATTCATTATAAGAACATCCTCTTCGTCAAAATAATCGATTAAATCTTTAAACTCTTTATGCTCTATGGTTTGTGTTTCTCTGTGTAAAACCATTAATCGAGCCTCATCTCTAAAACGAGAAGGGCGATCTGCTAAAAGTTTTTCGGGTAATTTAAAATCGAAATCAGATGTCTTCATTTTATTGTAATTATTATTGTATTAATTTTCGTTAGCTTGCAAATATACAACCTTAAGGGGTGGGTTGTCAAGTTTTTTTAATCTTTATCGGAATCAGAACTGTTATTTTTCAATATTCTACGATAAATAATAAGCCCAATAGCCATGCCAATCGCTCCACCAACAGCATTCATTAACACTAATTCGTGAGTGACATCTTCTTTTCTCCCGAAAAATAAGTATAAAGCAACAAAAGCTATAATTGTACTTATAACTATAAATTTATTTGTTATTTCTTTCATTTCTGTAATATTCTAATTACAAAAATAAAATCTTTTCGGTTGTTCTCTCTATTTTCGAGTAAAGAATATTAATTATGCATAAAAAAATAAAATTAAAAACTGAGCTACCATTATTCTTAAAAAAGTTGTAAGTGGATATACTGTAGCATAACTTACTGCCGGAGCATCTGAGTTTGTAGATTGATTAGCAAAAGCCAATGCAGGCGGATCTGTGGAAACACCGGCTAAAACTCCACAAATTTCCGGATAGCTTAGTTTATACACAGATCGGGATAATATTGCTGTTACAAGCAAGGGGATTAATGTTATTAATATCCCTAAAAGCATCCAATATAAACCGTCTCCATTTACAATTGTATCTACAAATCCTGCTCCGGCTCCTAATCCTACACTTGCTAAAAATAATACAATTCCTATTTCTCTTACCATTAAATTAGCACTTTGAGAAACATAATTTGTAACTGAGAATTTTCCTCCATAGCGACTAATCAAAATAGCTACAATTAGTGGCCCTCCGGCTAAACCTAATTTTACAGGTAACGGAACTCCGGGAATATGGAACGGAATACTTCCTAATAAAACTCCTAAAATTATCCCGAAAAATAATTCGGCAATGTGCGGCATACTCATTTCTTTTTTAGAGTTTCCTACTGCTTTAGAGAATTTCTCTATATCTTTCTCCTCTCCTATCACAATTATTGTATCACCAAACTGTAACTTTGTCGAAGGAGTTGCAATAAATTCCATTCCGGCTCTAATAAATCTACTTACAGTAATAGGATAAGCATTAAACACTTCTGATTGCCCAATCTTCTTAGAGTAAGCCTCTTTTTTAGTTACATTAATTCTCTTAGAAACAATAGGGGAATTTGAAGAGTTTCCAACTCCTAAATCTACATTTTTCTCTTCTGCCCCTATAAAATTTTCTATTTTATAAAAAGACTTAGGAGATGAAATTACTAATAAAATATCATTTTCTTTTAAGGTTGTATTGGCATTTACTCTGGAAATTTTACCATTTCTCAATACTCGAGAGATGACTAAATCGTCTCCCAAAACATCATAAATAGTTTCTACTTTTTTCCCAAATAGCTGAGGATTAATCACTCTTATTGCTTTTCTGGAGAATGATTTAGATTTAGAAATAATCTTCCATTTTGTTAATCGAGATTCTGCTTCTACATTAATTTTCAAAGCTGTCTTAAAGAATAACATTACTAAAATTATACCTAATACTCCAAATGGATAACTTACGGCATAAGCTGTTCCTAATGTAGAGATGTCAGGATCAGGGTTTCCTGCCGATAAATCCATAATCGTCTGTTGAGCTGCACCCAATCCCGGCGTATTTGTTACTGCCCCGGACATAATTCCAGTTAAAACTACAATACTTTCTCCACTAATAAAATAAATGGCTAAAACGGTAGCAACACCTACAAGTACTGTAATTATGGAAATAAAATTCAGTTTTAAACCTTCTTTTTCTAATGAGGCAAAAAAGCCCGGACCTACTTGCAATCCTATGGTATATACAAATAGAATTAATCCGAATTCTTTTACAAAGTGTAATATTTCAGGATTAATCGTAAACCCGAAATGAGATAAAAGTATTCCGGCAAACAAAACAAATGCTATCCCAAAAGAAATTCCAAAAATTTTTATCTTCCCTAAAGAGACACCCAATGCAATTACAATACTGTAAATTAATACTGTATACGCAATACTTTCATGATTAGAAAATAAATCAATTATCCACTCCATTCTTTTTAAATTAATCAATCGGAAGCAAAAATGTACTTTTTTTTGATTTAGTACAAAAAATTAGATATGGTAAATATCAGCTATGTTTTATATCATAAATTTTAGTTATAATCCGACAAATATTATAACCTTATGGGTATATACTTATATATTTAAATTCTTTTTAGTAATATTGCACAATAATATAGACAAACTTATTTTTCATGTCAAGATCAGTCGAGAAATTAAACAGAAGCAGGCTTCGTTCTTCTAACTTCACAGTAGTAGTTAGTATTGCATTAGTTTTATTTTTATTGGGTTTATTTGCCTTAATCGTGGTAAACTCCAACGACTATGCGGAACATCTTAAAAATCAATTTGAAATAGAAGCTTATTTTAAACAAGCAAAAGATAAAAAGGATATTGAAAAAGAACCTCAAATACAAAGGGATTTTGTCGACTCTTTGCAACTAAAACCTTATGTTAGAAAAGTAGAATATATTTCTAAAGAAAAAGCTTTAAATATTGCTAAGACTCAATTGGGTTTAAAAAAAGAAGATTTGGATCTATTTGAGGAGGGAATCTTTCCCCCTTCAGTAGTAATTACTGTAAAACCAAGCTATGTAGATTCTTTAAGAGTAGATAGTATTACCCATGTTTTAGAGAGCTACGAGATTATAGACAGTGTAAATAACACTTCCGGATTAGCAGGGATTTACCAAAGAATAGATAAAATTATTTATTGGTTAGTTGGTTTAGCTGCTGTCTTTTTAATAATTTCTATTATCCTAATCAATAACTCTTTAAGACTTAAAATATTCTCTAAACGATTCACTATTAAAACCATGCAATTGGTGGGTGCTAAAAGAAGATTTATTATTAAACCATTTGTTATCCAAAGCTTTTGGTTAGGTTTATTAGGTGCTCTTATAGCCTTATCCGGCTTAGCTGCACTTTGGTATTACGCTGCTCCAAAATTACATTTAGCACTTTGGCACGATGACTTTATTTACATAATTGCGGGAGTGATAAGCGTAGGAGTTTTAATTGCTGTAATTAGTACTTTCTTCGCATCTTGGAGATATTTAAAATTAAGAACAGACCAATTATATTATTCATAGACGAGAATGGACGAAAAAATTAAAATATCAAACCAAATTCTTTTTACAAAGAAAAATTACATATTAATGGCTATCGGTAT
The DNA here is from genome assembly GCA_019218445.1 of Weeksellaceae bacterium TAE3-ERU29. GTDB lineage: Bacteria > Bacteroidota > Bacteroidia > Flavobacteriales > Weeksellaceae > Ornithobacterium. The sequence continues at coordinate 70,417 of JAHUUM010000007.1, forward strand.
AATTACCATCGCCTTAGGTTTCTTTTTAATGACGGGAGCGGATGCCAATACTCGCCCTGATGGAGTTTTCGATCCTAATTATTGGAATCAGGATATTTTTTCTTGGAAAAGAATACGATTAGCTCCTACATTAGTTTTAATCGGATTTATTATAGAAATAATAGCAATATTATATCAACCTAAAAATAAATAATGGATTTATTACAATCAATTATAATTGCTGTAGTAGAGGGATTAACTGAGTATTTACCAATCTCATCTACTGCACACATGGGTTTTACGGCAAGTCTAATGGGAATGCAAGAAACTGAATTCTTAAAAATGTTTCAAGTTTCTATTCAGTTTGGGGCAATATTAGCGGTAGTTGTAGCCTATCATAAAAAATTTCTTAATTTCAGTAATTTAAATTTCTATTTTAAACTTGTAGCAGCTGTAATTCCTGCCCTTATTTTAGGTTATTTATTTGATGATAAAATCGAGGCTGTTTTAGGGAATCAAATTGCAATATCTATTGTATTAGTCTTAGGTGGAGTTGTTTTGCTATTTGCAGATAATTGGTTCAAAAACCCTACAATTACAGACGAAAAACAACTTAGTTATAAAAAAGCTGTTATTATTGGTTTTTGGCAATGTTTAGCCATGATGCCGGGTACAAGTAGAAGTGCCGCTTCCATTATAGGTGGAATGACAGAGAAATTAAGTAGAAAAGCTGCCGCAGAATTTTCTTTCTTTTTAGCTGTTCCTACCATGTTGGCTGTAACCGTATATTCTCTTTTTCTAAAAAAATGGGGATTAGAAGGAGAAATACAACAAAGAGGTTATGAGATGCTTTTAGCCTCTAATCAAAATATGTTAGCTTTTATTATTGGAAATATTATCGCCTTTATTGTCGCTTTAATTGCTATAAAATCCTTTATTACTTTATTAAATAAATACGGCTTTAAACCTTGGGGATGGTACAGAATTATAGTAGGAATAGTTCTTTTAATCTACTTTTATACTAAATAATGAGTTATACCTTAGACGAACTTAGAGAAGGAAAAGTTTTTTTGGTAGACAAACCACTTGATTGGACTTCCTTTGATGTGGTAAAAAAAATCAGATACAATATCAGAAAAGCTCATAATTTAAAAAAGTTTAAAGTGGGACATGCCGGAACTTTAGATCCTAAAGCTACCGGTCTTTTAATTATATGTGTGGGCAAATTCACAAAGAAAATAGACGAATACCAAGCTCAAGAAAAAGTATATACAGGAAAAATAAAATTAGGGGCAACTACCGAATCGTATGATACTGAAAAACCGGAAAACAAACAGTTTAGCATCAGTCATATTACACCGGATTTGATTCATGAAACTACAAAACAATTCTTGGGAGAAATAGATCAGTTTCCGCCTATGCACTCTGCTATTAAATTAAATGGAAAAAGGTTATACGAATTAGCCCGTGCTGGAGAAGAAGCCGAAATAAAACCTCGAAAAATTACAATTTCTAAATTTGAAATTACCAACATTGATATGCCATACGTTAGCTTTAAAGTCACTTGCGGAAAAGGAACTTATATAAGATCCTTAGCTTATGATTTTGGAAAAGCTTTAAATTCTGGGGCATATTTAGTAAAATTAAGACGAGAACAAATAGGCGATTTTAATGTAAAAAACGCTAAAAATGGAGTTTTAGAAAATGATTATTTTAAATTACCCGAGTAAATTTTTTCACCGTTTTCCTTTATATTTTTAATTGCAAAATAACTTCTAACGTTAGATATTATATCTATTTTAGACATTTTATGTAAAACAAACTCTTGGTAATGCTTCATATCTTTTAGAATTACTTTTACTAATAAATCGAAGTCTCCCGAAACAAAATAAGCCTCGACTACTTCGTCTAAATTTTTAATATATTCAGCAATCTCATTGTCTAATTCCTCTTGATGCCTAATCAAAGTAATATTCATAAAAACGACTAAACTGAATCCTATTTTTTGAATATCTACATTTGCCGTATAACCGGTAATAATCCCTGTTGATTCTAATTTTTTTATTCTTTCATGTACAGGGGTTACAGATAAATCTACCTTCTTAGCCAAATCTTTTATAGACTGCTTACTGCTTGATAAGAGCTCACGTAATATTTTCTTGTCTGTTTTATCTAATGTCATTTTTTTATTCTAAGAAATTAATCAAAGATAGATATTTTTTTCAATAATAATTAGAATTCATAAATAAAACTCTTAAATAATCTCATTAAGTATTATTATTTTCTATTAATTATTTAATTTACAAATAAAAAATACCGATGATTTCTCATCGGTACTTTTACTTTTTTTATACTTCAATTATACATTGAATGCTTTATCCTGTAAGAAAACAGCTGTTTCTCCAAGAATTTCTTCAATTCTTAACAATTGATTGTATTTAGCCATACGATCTGAACGAGATGCAGAACCTGTTTTAATTTGCCCTGTATTTAAAGCTACTGCCAAATCAGCAATTGTGCTATCTTCTGTCTCTCCTGAACGGTGAGACATAACAGCTGTATAACCTGCATTTTTAGCCATATTTACAGCATTAATAGTTTCAGTTAAACTACCTATCTGATTTACTTTAATTAAGATAGAATTACCTACTTTATTTTCAATTCCTCTTTTAAGGATTTCAGTATTAGTTACAAATAAATCATCTCCTACTAATTGAACTTTGTCACCAATTTTCTTAGTTAACATTTCCCAACCTTCCCAATCGTTTTCATCCATACCATCTTCAATAGAAATGATAGGATATTTCTCTGCTAACTGAGCTAAATATTCTACTTGTTCTTCACGACTTCTTTTTTGTCCTTTTTCACCTTCAAAGATAGTATAATCATAAACCCCATCTTTGTAGAACTCAGAAGAAGCACAGTCTAATGCAATTTTAATTTCTTCTCCAAAATTATATCCTGCATTCTCTACTGCTTTTTTAATAGTATCTAAAGCATCTTCTGTTCCTTCAAATGTAGGAGCAAAACCTCCTTCATCACCTACCGCAGTAGATAAACCTCTGTCATGTAATACTTTTTTAAGGCTATGGAATACTTCTACTCCTTTTCTTAAAGCATCTGAGAAAGATTCTGCTTTTACAGGCATAATCATAAACTCTTGGAATGCTATTGGAGCGTCTGAGTGTGAACCACCGTTGATAATGTTCATCATAGGAACAGGTAAAGTATTTCCACTAACTCCTCCTACGTATCTAAACAATGGTAAGCCAAGCTCTTCTGCTGCTGCTTTTGCTACTGCTAACGAAACACCTAAAATAGCATTTGCTCCTAATTTACTTTTATTAGGAGTGCCATCTAAGTCTATCATAATTTTATCAATCAAATTTTGTTCAAAAATAGACTCCCCTATTAATTCCGGAGCAATAATATCATTTACGTTTTCCACAGCTTTTAAAACTCCTTTCCCTCCATAAAAATCTTCACCATCTCTCAACTCAACAGCTTCATGCTCTCCTGTTGATGCTCCTGAAGGAACTGCTGCTCTACCTACTATTCCGTTTTCAGTAATTACGTCTACCTCTACCGTAGGATTACCTCTTGAATCCAAAATCTGTCTTGCGTGTATACCTGCAATAAAACTCATAATTTATAATTTAATAATTTATTCCTCAAATTTACGAAAAGTTTACCAATGAAAAAATGATATTTATTGTAAAAAAAAATAGATACCAATTATAGTATCTATTTAATTCAATTTTATAGCTTAACTTCTTATTCTTCTGAGTTATCAGAATCTGTTATTGCTTGAGCAGATTTAGAACTAGAGCGTCTGCTTCTTCTAGTTTTCTTTTTATTAGAGTTATCATAAAGCTCGTTATAATCAACTAACTCTATAATAGCCATATCTGCGGCATCTCCTTGTCTGAACCCAATTTTAATAATTCTTGTATAACCTCCCGGTCTTTCAGCTATTTTAGGACCAATACTTCTGAAAAGCTCTGAAACAGCTTCTTTATCTTGTAGATATTTGAAAGCAGTTCTTCTAGAAGTTGTTGTATCTTCTTTCGCTTTAGTTAATATTGGCTCTATGTATCTTTGTAAAGCTTTTGCTTTAGCAACTGTAGTCTTTATTCTTTTATGAGTAACTAAAGCAACTCCCATATTAGCCAAAAGGGCTCTACGGTGTCCTGCTTTTCTACTTAAATGATTTATTTTTTTTCCGTGTCTCATGATAACTTATTCTACGTCTAATTTATATTTACTAATATCCATTCCAAAAGATAAATCTTTTCTGGCTACTAATTCCTCTAATTCTGTTAAAGATTTTTTACCAAAGTTTCTAAACTTCATTAAATCTGCCTTAGTATAAGAAACTAACTCTCCTAAAGTATCTACTTCCGCAGCCTTTAAACAGTTTAGTGCTCTAACAGAAAGATCTAAATCTACAAGATTCATTTTAAGCAATTGTCTCATGTGCAATGCTTCTTCATCATAAGCCTCATTAGAAGCAACTTCTTCAGCCTCTAAAGTTATTCTTTCATCAGAGAATAACATGAAATGGTGAATAAGTATTTTCGCAGCTTCTGTAAGAGCTAATTGCGGATGAATAGAACCGTCTGTTTCTATATCTAATACTAATTTTTCATAATCCGTTTTTTGTTCCACACGGTAATTCTCTATACCGTATTTAACATTACGAATTGGAGTGTAAATAGAGTCTATTGCTATAGTCCCGATAGAAGCATTTGCTTGAGCATTTTCTTCTGCTGGCACATAACCTCTACCTTTTTCAATAGTTAAAGTCAAATTTAACTCAACTGATTTATCCATATTACATAATACTAAATCAGGATTTAATATTTGGAAACCAGAGATAAATTTACCTAAATCACCAGCTGTAAGCTGATTTTTATTGGAAACAGTAGCAGTAACAGTTTCAGATTCAGTATCTTCAATCTGTCTTTTAAATCTAACTTTTTTAAGATTTAATATAATTTCAGTTACATCTTCTACTACACCTTCTATAGTTGAAAATTCGTGCTCTACACCTTCTATCTTAACAGAAGTGAAAGCAAATCCTTCTAATGAAGAAAGTAAGACACGTCTCAAGGCATTGCCTATAGTAAGTCCGTATCCTGGTTCCAAAGGTCTAAATTCGAATTGACCTTTGAAATCACTTGCTTCTATTAAAACAACTTTATCAGGTTTTATAAAGTTTAAAATAGCCATAAATTGAATGAATAAAATTGAAAATTATTTAGAGTAAAGCTCTACTATTAATTGCTCCTTGATGTCTTCAGGAATCTGGATTCTTTCAGGAACAACGTGAAAAGTACCAGTCTTAGTATCTGGATTCCAGTTTAACCATTCATAATCATTTCTGTTTTGTAAAGACTCCTCTACAACTAAAAGAGATTTAGACTTTTCTCTTACCCCAACAACATCTCCAGGTTTTAATTGATAAGATGGTATGTTTACTACTTCACCATTAACTGTTACATGTTTATGAGTTACTAATTGTCTTGCAGCAGCACGAGTAGGACTAATTCCTAATCTATAAACTACGTTATCTAATCTTGACTCACAAAGTTGTAATAATACTTCCCCTGTAATTCCTTTAGATCTTGCAGCTGCTTTAAACATATTAGAAAATTGTTTTTCTAATATACCATAAGTATATTTTGCTTTTTGCTTTTCTGCTAACTGAACAGCATACTCAGATTTTTTACCTCTTCTTCTGTTAGGCCCATGTTGTCCCGGTGGGTATTTTCTTTTTTCGAAAGCTTTATCGTCTCCGAAAATAGCCTGTCCAAATTTTCTTGCAATTTTTGTTCTAGGTCCTGTATATCTTGCCATTGTTTATTCTTTTGTTATTAAACTCTTCTTCTTTTTGGTGGACGACATCCGTTGTGCGGTAATGGAGTTACATCTATAATTTCACTAACTTCTATACCCGCATTATGGATAGAACGTATTGCTGATTCTCTACCTGAACCAGGTCCTTTTACATAAACTTTAACTCTTCTTAAACCAGCCTCATAAGCCACTTGAGCACAATCTTCTGCTGCTACTTGTGCTGCATAAGGAGTATTCTTTTTAGATCCTCTGAATCCCATTTTACCGGCAGATGACCAAGATATTACTTCACCATTCTTATTAGCAAGGGAAATAATAACATTATTAAAAGTAGCTTTCACATGAGCTTGACCGTTCGCTTCAACCTTAACATTACGTTTTTTAGCTTTAGCTTTACCTTTAGTATTTTGTTGTTTTTTTGCCATAGTCGTCTACTTATTATTTAGTCGCTTTTTTCTTGTTAGCAACAGTTTTTCTCTTACCTTTACGTGTACGTGAGTTGTTTTTAGTTCTCTGTCCTCTTAATGGTAATCCTAATCTGTGTCTAATACCTCTTTGGCTACCAATATCCATTAATCGTTTGATATTCATCTGAGTTTCTGAACGTAACTCTCCCTCTACTTTGTAATTTTCAGAAAGGGCTTTACGAATACCATTAATATCGTCATCGTCCCAATCATTAACTTTTTTGCTTTCATCTACCCCTGCTTCTGCAAGTATTTTTTTAGATGTACTTCTTCCTATACCATAGATGTAAGTTAGTCCTATTACACCTCTTTTGTTTTTTGGTAAATCAATTCCTGCTATACGTGCCATAATTAACCTTGTCTTTGTTTAAATTTAGGATTTTTTTTGTTGATCACGTATAAGCGACCTTTTCTACGAACGATTTTACATTCCGAACTCCTCTTTTTAACAGATGCTCTTACTTTCATTTTTTTAGTTTTTATATAATCCGGTTTTTTCTCAAAACCTCCTATTATGTGTTATTAATATCTATAAGTTATTCTTCCTTTGGTTAAATCATACGGAGACATTTCTAACTTCACCTTATCTCCCGGTAAAAGTTTGATATAGTGCATTCTCATTTTTCCTGAGATATGTGCCGTTACCACATGATTATTTTCTAACTCTACACGAAACATGGCATTAGATAATGCCTCAATTATTGTTCCGTCTTGCTCTATATGTTTTTGTTTTGCCATAATCTTATATCTTCAGATATTATGCCATTTTTTTAGAAACCCTATCAGTCTGCATCATTCCATCATAATGATGGTTTAATAAATAAGTATTAATCTGCTGAACTGTATCTAAAATAACACCTACCATAATTATTAGAGATGTACCTCCAAAGAAATATGATAAAGCTGTCCCTACTCCAAATTGGTAAACAATAGCCGGTAATACCGCAGCCAAAGCTAAAAGAATAGATCCTGGCAATGTTATCTTCGATAAAATATCATCTAAATAATTTGCAGTATCTTTTCCTGGTTTAACCCTAGGTATAATACCTTCATTTCTTCTTAAATCTTCTGCCATTTGATTTACCGGAATAGTAATCGCTGTATAGAAGAAAGTAAATAAAATAATAAGTATACCAAAAACTACGTTGTACCAAAAACTAAAAGGATCTCCTAAACTTTGAACAAAATAAGGAATATTTCCATCACTATAAATCGCTCTACCTAATAATCCCGGTAAGAACATAATTGCTTGAGCAAAAATGATAGGCATTACTCCAGCTGCATTTATTTTCAAAGGAATATATTGTCTTACAGTATTTGTAAAAGTTTTCATATAATTTCCTCTACCTCCTTGGGCTCTCCCCACATATTGTACAGGGACTTGTCTAATCCCTTTTACTAATAAAATCATGAATAATATTGTAGCTAAAAATCCAAATATTTCAAATAGTACAAATATTTCTTTCTGAGATACTACTTCTGAGAAAAAAGCTTCAGGTAATCTAGCCATAATACCGACCATGATTATTAACGAAATCCCATTTCCAATTCCTTTATCAGTTATCTTCTCGCCTAACCACATTGCAAACATAGTCCCTGTAACAAGAATTACAGTAGACGGTAACCAAAACCAAAGACTATTTGGAGAGACTGCATAAGCAGGGGCAATAGCCGGGTCTGAATAAGGTAAGAAATAGCTAGTCACAGACGTTAAATAAGCAGGTGCCTGTACTAAACATATTGCTATAGTTAACCATCTTGTAATTTGTGTTATTTTCTTACGGCCACTCTCTCCTTCTTTCTGTAGCTTTTGTAAATAAGGTAATGCTAACCCCATTAACTGCACAACGATACTAGCAGATATATAAGGCATAATACCTAATGCTAAAATCGATGCTCGGCTAAATCCACCACCAGTAAACGCGTTTAATAATTCTAGAAATCCGTTTCCTCCTTCTTTACCTCTCGCACTTAAAACATCAGTATTAATTGCACTTAAATCAATACCCGGTAAAGGAATATGAGAACCAAATCTATAAACTAATAATAACGCAAAAGTTATTAATAATTTTTTTCTTAGTTCTTCAATACTCCAAATATTTTTAATGGTCTGTATAAAACCTTTCATCGATTTTTATAATTTCTTATTTAACTTCAGTTGCTTTTCCACCAACTTTCTCTATCGCCTCTTTGGCTGAAGAAGTAAACTTATTTGCTTCAATTGTAATTGAAGATTTTATCTCTCCTCTTCCTAATATTTTTATTAAATCTTTTTTAGATGCAAGTCCAAAGGCTACAAAGGTATCTTTATTAATTGTATCTGACAAATTATTTTCGTCTATTAATGATTGAATTGTATCTAAATTAATTCCTCTATAAGAAACTCTATTTATATTAGTAAATCCAAACTTAGGAACTCTTCTTTGTAAAGGCATTTGCCCTCCTTCGAATCCTATTTTTCTAGAATATCCAGAACGAGATTTAGCTCCTTTATGTCCACGACCTGCTGTTAAGCCATTTCCGGAACCTTCTCCTCTTCCTTTTCTATATTTATTTTTAGTAGAACCAATTGCTGGTTTTAAGTTATTTAATTTCATAATGAATAAAATACTATTTTAATGGTTATGCTTTTTCAACAGAAACCATGTGTTCAACTTTCTTAATCATTCCGCGGATAACATCATTATCCTCATGCTCAACAGTTTGCTGTAATTTTCTAAGACCTAAAGCTTCTAAAGTTGCTTTTTGTCTTTTAGATCTGTTTATTGCACTTTTAACCTGAGTTACTTTTATTTTAGCCATTATATAATATTAACCGTTATAAACTTTACTTACAGGAATTCCTCTTAATCTAGATATTTCTCTAGCACTTCTTAAGCTCAATAAAGCCTTCATAGTAGCTTTAACTACATTGTGAGGGTTTGATGAACCTTTAGATTTAGATAATACATCATGTATTCCTACTGATTCTAAAACTGCACGAACAGCTCCACCAGCGATTAGTCCCGTACCGTGAGATGCAGGTCTAATGAATATTTGAGCTCCACCATATCTGGTTTCTTGCTCATGAGGAATAGTATGTCCTTCTAATGGAATTCTAACCAAGTTTTTCTTAGCGTCTTCCACTGCCTTTTGAATTGCACTAGCAACATCTTTAGATTTACCTAATCCAAATCCTACTACTCCATTCTCGTCACCTACTACTACAATCGCAGAAAAACCAAAAGCTCTACCACCTTTTGTTACTTTAGTAACACGTTGAATTCCTACTAATCTATCTTTTAATTCTAAACCTCCCGGTTTAACTTTTTCTATATTTTTAAAACCTAACATAATCTATTTTTAGAAATTTAATCCCCCTTCTCTAGCACCGTCTGCCAATGCTTTTATTCTACCATGATACAAAAAGCCATTACGATCAAATATAACCGTATTTATCCCTGCAGATAAAGCTAACTCCGCTACTTTTTTACCTACTAAAGAAGATACTTCTGTTTTAGTACCTTTACCAGAAATTTCTTTATCTCTAGAAGAGGAAGATACTAAAGTTACTCCTTTTGTATCATCTATAATCTGAGCATAAATTTCTTTATTAGATCTATAAACAGATAATCTAGGTCTTTCAGCTGTACCAAAAATATTTTTGCGTACTCTTCTTTTTATTTTTAATCTTTTTTGAGTCTTATCAAGTGCCATAATCAATTTATATTTTACGCAGACTTACCTGCTTTTCTTCGGATTTGTTCACCTACAAATTTAACACCTTTTCCTTTATACGGTTCAGGTTTTCTAAATCCTCTTATTTTCGCAGCAATCATTCCTAATAATTGTTTATCATAAGAAGATAATTTTATAATAGGGTTTTTACCTTTTTCTGTTACAGTTTCTACTGTAACTTCTTCCGGTACTTCTAATATAATATTATGAGAGTAACCTAAAGATAAATCTAACCTTTGTCCTTGATTAGATGCTCTATAACCAACACCTACTAATTCTAACTCTTTTGTAAATCCTTTATCTAAACCTTCAATCATATTGTTGATTAAAGATCTATATAATCCATGAAGGGCTTTATCTCCTTTTGATTCTGAAGGTCTTTCTACAGTAATCTCTCCGTCCTCAATATTAACTTTAAATCCTTCTTTAATCTCTTGTTCTAATTGTGCTTTTTTACCTTTAACAGTTACTAAATTATTAGTAACGTTTACTGAAATTCCATCAGGGATGGTAATACTAGCAAATCCTATTCGTGACATGTTTAATCTTCTTTAATCAATTATTAATAAACGTAACATAAAACTTCGCCTCCGACATTATTTTGCCTAGCTTGTTTATCTGTCATTACTCCATTAGAAGTAGATACTATAGCTATTCCTAATCCATTTAATACTCTAGGCAATTCTTTAGATGAAGAATATTTTCTTAATCCCGGCTTAGAGATTCTTACTATTTTACGAATAGCAGGAGTATTTGTTTTTTTATCATACTTCAAAGCTATTTTGATCATTCCTTGATAGCCTTCTTCTACAAATTTATAATTTAGTATATATCCTTGATCGAACAATATTTTAGTAATATCTTTTCTCATATTCGAAGCAGGAATTTCTACTAATTTATGTCCGGCCATCATCGCGTTTCTAATACGCGTTAAAAAATCTGATATTGGATCTGTCATTATTTTTATTTTATATTTTAATTACCAACTAGCTTTTTTAACTCCCGGAATCAATCCTTTATTAGCTAATTCACGAAACTGTACTCGAGATAAACCAAACTGTCGCATATAACCTTTAGGTCTTCCTGTTAATTTACATCTATTATGTAAACGTACGGGAGATGCATTCTTTGGTAACTTTTGTAAAGCTTCATAATCTCCAGCTTCTTTTAAAGCCTTTCTTTTCTCAGCATATTTTTCTACCAGTTTCTCTCTTTTACGCTCACGCGCTTTCATACTTTCTTTAGCCATAATTAATTATTCTTTTTAAAAGGTAGTCCAAATTTTTCTAATAAAGCTTTTGCCTCTTTATCTGTTTTCGCAGTAGTTACAAAAGTAATATCCATACCTTGAATTTTCTTCACCTTATCTATATTAATTTCCGGGAAAATAATCTGTTCTGTTATACCTAAGTTATAATTACCACGACCATCAAAACCATTTGGATTAATTCCGTTAAAATCTCTTACTCGAGGAAGAGCTGTAGTTATAAGTCTATCTAAAAACTCATACATTTTCTCATCTCTTAGAGTTACTTTAACACCAATAGGCATTTCTTTTCTAAGCTTAAATGTTGCTACATCCTTTTTAGATAAAGTTGCAACTGCTTTTTGTCCTGTTATATTAGAAATTTCTTCTATTGAATATTCTATTATTTTTTTGTCAGAAACTGCATCTCCTAAACCTTGACTAACTACTATTTTAGTTAATCTAGGTACTTGCATTACAGAAGAGTAACCAAACTCTTCTTTCATAGCATTTACAATTTTATCCTTATATAATTTAGCAGGACGTGGTATGTATTTTTCTGTACTCATTTGATTATAATGTTTTTCCTGATTTCTTAGCAAAACGTACTTTTTTACCATCCTCAAATTTATATCCAACACGAGTTGGTTTACCTGATTCCGGATCTACGATTGCTAAATTAGAAATTTGAATCGGAGCTTCAGTCTCTAAAATTCCACCCTGAGGATTTTGAGCAGAAGGTTTTGTATGTTTCTTTATTACATTAACACCTTGAACAATAGCTTTGTTCTTAGCAGGTATTACTAATAATACTTCCCCTTGCTTACCTTTATCACTTCCTGATAAAACTACAACCTGGTCTCCCTTTTTTATCTTTAATTTCACCTGTGCCATGGTATAATAACTTTTTATAATACCTCTGGAGCCAGAGATATAATTTTCATATATTGTTTATCACGTAATTCTCGAGCTACCGGTCCAAAAACACGAGTACCTCTCATTTCGCCATTATTATCTAATAACACACATGCATTATCATCAAAGCGAATATAAGAACCGTCTTTACGTCTAATTTCTTTTTTAGTACGTACTACAACAGCTTTAGATACTTGTCCTTTTTTTACATTTCCTGCAGGAGTAGCATCTTTTATAGAGATAACTATTTTATCACCTATTGATGCGTATCTTTTTCCTGTACCTCCCAGCACTCTAATAACCAAAGCCTCTCTAGCTCCTGTATTATCAGCTACTTTTAATCTAGATTCTTGTTGTACCATTTTGTATTACTTAGCTCTTTCTATTATTTCTACAACTCTCCAGCATTTATCTTTGCTTAATGGACGAGTTTCCATAATCCTTACTGTATCACCCTCGTTGCACTCATTTTTTTCATCATGAGCTTTATAAGTTTTTGTTTTTAATACGAACTTACCGTACATAGGGTGTTTTTGTCTTTTAGTTTCAGCAACAACTACGGTTTTATCCATTTTGTTACTCTTAACTAATCCTACACGTTCTTTTCTTAAATTTCTTTCCATCACAGTATTAATTTTCTTGTGATTCATTTAATCGTTTAGTCAACTCTGTATTCAATCTTGCAATAGTTTTACGTTTATAACGTAATTGAATTGGATTCTCTACAGGAGACATTCCGTGGTTAATTTTTAATAACCCGTAATTTGCTTTTTCTTGAGCAATTTTGTCTCTTAACTCCTCTACTGTTAATTCTTTTATATCTGATGCTTTCATTATATTCTTAATTATTAATGTCTATAATCTCTTGCAACAATAAACTTAGTTTTAACAGGTAGTTTTTGAGCAGCTAATCTCAAAGCTTCTTCTGCAACTTCTTTAGGAATACCACCAATTTCGAACAAAATACGTCCAGGTCTTACAGGAGCTACCCAATATTCTACGGCTCCTTTACCTTTACCCATACGTACCTCTTGAGGTTTTTTAGTAATTGGTTTATCCGGGAAAATCTTAATCCAGATACTTCCTTCACGTTTCATATAACGTGTTGCAGCAATACGAGCTGCTTCTATTTGTCTAGCAGTTATCCACTTATCCTCCAGGGCTTTGATCCCAAAAGTACCGAATGCTAATTGAGTACCTCTGTGGTCATTTCCTTTCCCTACATTCTTTTGTTGCTTTCTATGTTTTGTTCTCTTTGGCTGTAACATGATTCAAATAAATCTTTTTAGTTTATGATCTTTTACGACCACCGCGTTTATTACTACGCTCTCTGCGTTTTCCGCCTGTTTTTTTATTTTTCTTCAATCCGGTTAAAGGAGATAATTCTCTTTTACCGTAAACTTCACCTTTCATTATCCACACTTTTATACCTAATCTACCATAAGTAGTGTGTGCTTCAGCAACATGATAATCAATATCTGCTCTGAATGTAGACAATGGAATTCTTCCTTCTTTATAAGTTTCTGAACGAGCCATCTCAGCTCCATTTAAACGACCAGAAACTTGAACCTTAATACCTTCAGCATTCATTCTTATAGCTGATGCTATAGCCATTTTAACCGCTCTTCTATATGAAATACGATTTTCAATTTGCCTAGCAATACTTTCAGCTACTAAAGTTGCATCTAATTCAGGTCTTTTTATCTCAAAAATATTAATTTGAACATCTTTCCCTGTTAGCTTTTTAAGCTCTTCTTTAATTTTATCAACCTCTGTTCCTCCTTTACCAATAATGATACCAGGACGAGCTGTTGTTAAAGTTACAGTTATAAGTTTTAATGTTCTTTCAATATAAATACTAGAGATACTTGCTTTAGCTAAACGAGCTCCAAGATACTTTCTTATTTTAGCATCTTCTGCAATTTTATCTCCGTAGTCATCACCACCATACCAGTTAGAATCCCAACCTCTGATGATTCCTAATCTATTTCCTATTGGATTTGTTTTTTGACCCATAATTATTGCTGATTCTCTTCGGTTCTACTTCCTAAAATTAAAGTCACGTGATTAGATCTTTTTCTAATTCTATGAGCTCTACCTTGTGGTGCCGGACGAAGTCTTTTTAACTGTCTTCCACTATCCACATATATTTCTTTTACATATAAATTAGCATCTTCTACATCTGAATCTTCATTCTTATTTTGCCAGTTAGAAATAGCTGACAATAATAATTTTTCTAATCTTAAAGAAGCCTCTTTTTTAGAGTATCTTAATATATATAATGCTTTATTTACATTCTCACCACGAATAATATCCGCTACTAATCTCATCTTACGAGGAGATGTAGGACAATTATTTAACTTAGCAAAAGCTAAATCTTTCTTCGTTTCTTTTAATGCCTGAGCACTGTTATGTTTTCTAACTCCCATAGCTCTCTATTTTACTTTTTACCTTTATTTTTAGCGTTACCTCCATGTCCTCGGAATGTACGCGTTGGTGAAAATTCTCCTAGTTTATGACCTACCATATTCTCTGTAACGTAAACAGGTATAAATTGTTTTCCATTATGTACAGCTATAGTCTGCCCAACAAAATCAGGAGATATCATAGATGCACGAGACCAAGTTTTTATAACGGTTTTCTTACCACTCTCTATATTAGCTTGGACTTTTCTTTCTAATTTATAGTGAATATATGGTCCTTTTTTTAACGAACGTGCCATAGATTATTTCTTTCTTCTTTGAATGATATACTTATTAGATGATTTTTTCTTAGAACGTGTTTTGTAACCTTTTGCAGGGATACCATTTTTATTACGAGGTATACCTCCGGTTGCACGTCCTTCTCCCCCACCCATTGGGTGATCTACAGGGTTCATAACCATAGAACGAGTTCTTGGTCTTCTTCCTTTCCATCTGCTTCTACCAGCTTTTCCACTAACTACTAACTGGTGATCTGAGTTGGATACCGCACCTACAGTTGCCATACATTCTGTAAGAATTAATCTAATTTCTCCTGAAGGCATTTTAATTGTTGCAAATTTACCGTCTCTTGCTACTAATTGAGCATAAGATCCAGCACTTCTTGCGATAATTGCCCCTTGTCCAGGTCTTAATTCTATACATGAAACAACAGTCCCTAAAGGGATGTTTTTCAATTTCATTGCATTACCAACTTCAACGTCTACTTGTTCTCCACTAGCTACTTTATCACCTACCTTCAAACCATTCTGAGCGATAATATATCTTTTCTCTCCGTCTTTATATTGAATTAAAGCAATAAAAGAAGTTCTATTAGGATCATATTCTATAGAAACAACTTCTGCTTCTTCAAATTTATTTCTTTTGAAATCGATGATACGGTATTTTTGTTTATGACCTCCACCGATAAAACGCATTGTCATGCGACCGGAATTATTTCTACCTCCGGATTTGCTTTTTCCTTTAGTCAAAGATTTCTCTGGCTTATTCGTAGTAACCTCTTCGTAATTATTTACGATACGAAATCTTTGAGCCGGTGTTATTGGTTTTAATTTTCTTACTGACATAATTTCTTTTTCTTAAATATTACCGTACAAATCAATTTCTTGTCCTTCAGCGATTTCTACAATAGCTTTTTTTAGCTTATTCGTAGCACCTACTTGTAAACCTGATTTGGTATACTTTGATTTAATTTTAGGTGCATAAATCATTGTCTTCACAGATAATACATCTACATTATACATAGACTGTATTGCTTTCTTAATCTCAATCTTATTTGATTTTGTATTTACTAAGAAAGCATAACGATTGTTTAACTCTGAATCGTTAGTAGCCTTTTCGGTTATTACCGGTTTTAAAATTATACTCATAATCGTTTACTTTCTTAAATTTTCTTGGATTTTCTCTACTGAACTCTCAAATAAAATCAAATCCGAAGCATTTACAATATCATAACTTGTTAATTCAGAAAAATTTACAACTTTAACATTTTGTAAATTTCGGGAGGACAAATATACAAATTTATTTGGTTCTCCCAATACAAATACAGATTTTTTATTTGTTAATGCTAAATTATCTAATAATTCATTAAAGTTTTTAGTCTTTGGATTATCAAAATTGATATCTTCTAAAACTTTAAGAGCGTTGTCTATTACTTTTTGGCTTAAGGCAGATTTTTTCGCCACTCTTTTTTGAGCTTTATTTAATTTAAAACCATAATTTCTTGGTCTTGGCCCGAATACTCTACCTCCTCCTTTAAATAATGGGTTTTTAATATCACCTGCTCTCGCACCTCCAGTACCTTTCTGTTTTTTTATCTTTCTAGTACTTCCTGCTACTTCACTTCTTTCTTTAGCTTTATGAGTACCTTGTCTCTTATTTGCAAGATGTTGCTTTATCTCTAAGTAAACAGTATGCTCGCTTGGCTCTATACCGAAAATCGCTTCGTCCAACTGAACTTTCTTAGCTGTTTCTTTTCCTAATTTATCTAAAACTACTACTTCCATCTTCTTAATATTACATATGAATTTTTAGGACCAGGAACCGCACCTTTCACTATGATTAAGTTTTTTTCCTCGTCTACTCTTACAACTTGTAAATTCTGAACAGTAACTTTTTTTCCTCCTGTTCTCCCTGCCATTCTCATCCCTTTAAATACTCTTGAAGGATCTGATCCTGCACCTATAGAACCCGGAGCTCTAAGTCTGTTATGTTGACCGTGAGTAGCTTGTCCTACTCCACCGAATCCATGACGTTTTACAACCCCTTGGAACCCTTTACCTTTAGAAGTACCTGTAACATCTACAAATTCTCCTTCTCTAAATAAATCAACTTTAACTTCCTGCCCTAGAGACAACCCATTTACAAAATCTCCATAAAATTCCACCAATTTATGTTTTGGTGTAGTACCGGCTTTTTTAAAATGCCCTGTTAAGGCTTGACCGGTATTCTTTTCTCTCTTGTCATCGAAACCAAGTTGAACAGAGCTATATCCGTCTGTTTCAACCGTTCTGACCTGTGTCACAACACATGGACCTGCTTCTATGATAGTACAAGGAATGTTTTTTCCATTCTCATCATACAAACTAGTCATTGCGACTTTTTTTCCAATAATTCCTGACATTATTATTAATTAATATTTTTTAGATAATAATGTAGAGTAAAAAAATCACTCTACATTATTCAATTATAATTTTTTTATTTTCTACTAAACTTTTATTTCTACTTCTACGCCACTTGGCAATTCTAACTTCATTAAAGCATCTACTGTTTTAGATGAAGAAGAATAAATATCTAACAAACGTTTATGTGCATTTAGTTCAAACTGCTCACGTGCTTTTTTATTAACATGCGGTGAACGTAATACAGTAAAAATTCTTTTATTAGTAGGTAATGGAATTGGTCCATTTACTACTGCTCCTGTAGTTTTTACAGTTTTTACAATCTTCTCAGCAGATTTATCTACTAAATTATGATCGTAAGATTTAAGCTTAATTCTTATTTTCTGACTCATTATTTCAATTATTCTTCGTTTCCTTTAGCTTTAGCAATTACGTCCTCTGCAATATTTTGTGGTGCAGCATCGTATTTTTCAAACTCCATAGTTGAAGTTGCACGTCCAGAAGATAAGGTTCTTAATGAAGTTACATATCCAAACATTTCTGATAATGGAACTGTAGCTTTTATAACCTTAGCATTATTTCTATCACTCATTCCTGAAGGAACTCCACGTCTTCTATTTAAATCTCCTACTATATCCCCCATGTTTTCTTCCGGAGTTAAAATCTCCAATTTCATTATAGGTTCCATAATTGCAGGTTTTGCTTTCTTAGCTGCGGCTCTAAATCCTAATTTAGCTGCTAATTCGAAAGATAGTTGATCTGAATCCACAGGGTGGAATGAACCATCTTTTAAAGTAACCTTCATAGAATCCACTTCGTATCCAGCTAATGGACCATTCTTCATAGCTTCTTTAAAGCCTTTTTCTACAGACGGAATATATTCTCTTGGAATGTTACCACCTTTGATTTCATTGATAAACTGAAGTCCATCATGTCCTTCATCTGCAGGCCCTAATGTAAACACAATATCTGCGAATTTACCACGACCACCAGTCTGTTTCTTATAAGTTTCTCTGTGTTCAGAAGTTCCCATAATAGCCTCTTTGTACTCTACTTGAGGTTGCCCTTGGTTAACTTCTACCTTAAACTCTCTTCTTAAACGATCTACAATAATATCTAAGTGAAGCTCTCCCATTCCTGAAATTACAGTTTGTCCTGATTTTTCATCAGTTCTTACTTGGAATGTCGGATCTTCTTCAGCTAATTTAGATAAAGCCATTCCCAATTTATCCATATCTGCTTTAGATTTAGGTTCAACCGCTATACCAATAACAGGTTCCGGAAATTCCATACTTTCTAAAACGATTGGAGCATTCTCTGCGGACAATGTATCTCCTGTTTTAATATCTTTAAATCCTACAGCAGCACCTATATCTCCAGCTTCTATATAATCTAAAGGCTCTTGCTTATTAGCGTGCATTTGGTAAATACGAGAAATACGTTCTTTGTTCCCCGAACGATTGTTCAAGATATATGACCCAGCATCTAAATGTCCTGAATAAGTTCTGAAGAATGCTAAACGTCCTACGAACGGGTCTGTCGCAATTTTGAATGCTAATGCAGCAAAAGGCTCATCTACAGACGGTTTTCTTTTCTCAATATCTCCTGTATTAGGATTTACTCCTTCTATAGCTTCAATATCTGTTGGTGCCGGTAAGTATCTACATACAGCATCTAACATGAATTGAACTCCTTTATTCTTGAACGCAGAACCACAAATCATTGGGATGATAGCCATATCTAAAGTAGCTGCTCTTAAAGCTGCATGTACTTCATCCTCTGTAATGCTATCTTCATCCTCAAAGAATTTCTCCATTAAGTCCTCATCATATTCAGCTACTGCTTCAATAAGCTTAGCTCTTAATTCTGCTGACTGTTCTTTTAAGTCTTCAGGAATTTCAATCTCGTCAAAAGTAGCTCCTTGTGTTTCATCATGCCACACAATCGCTTTATTTTTAACTAAATCTACTACTCCTTTAAAATCCGCTTCATCACCAATGTTTAATACAATAGGCACTGCGTTAGAGCCTAACATTTCACGAACTTGCTTACAAACTCCTAAGAAGTTAGATCCTTGACGATCCATTTTATTAACGAATCCTAAACGAGGAACTTTGTAGTTATCTGCAAGTCTCCAGTTAGTTTCTGATTGAGGTTCTACACCATCTACTGCACTAAATAAGAATACTAATCCGTCTAATACACGTAAAGAACGATTCACCTCTACAGTGAAATCCACGTGGCCCGGAGTATCTATTATATTAAAGTGATAATCATGTGCTTCTGGTAAAGGCTTTCCGTTATGCTTAGGAAAAACCCATGTACAAGTTGTAGCCGCAGAAGTAATTGTAATACCTCTTTCAGCTTCTTGCTCCATCCAGTCCATTGTAGCTGCACCTTCGTGCACCTCTCCAATTTTATGGGAACGCCCTGTATAAAACAAAATACGTTCTGTAGTTGTTGTCTTCCCAGCATCGATGTGAGCTGCGATACCAATATTTCTTGTATATTTTAAATCTCTTGACATTATTTTTAGAATCTAAAGTGTGAAAATGCTTTATTAGCTTCTGCCATTCGATGAGTTTCAACTCTCTTCTTAACAGCTGCACCTTCTTCTTTAGAAGCAGCTATAATCTCAGCAGCTAGTTTTTGAGCCGTAGACTTTTCGTTACGGGCTCTAGCATATTTAATCAACCATTTCATGGCCATAGATATTTTTCTATCAGGACGAATCTGCATAGGAATTTGGAATGTAGCTCCTCCTACTCTTCTAGAACGAACTTCTACGTGAGGCATAACATTAGTTAATGCTTCTTTCCAAACCTCTAAAGCCTCTTTTTCCTCATCCTCTTTTTTCTGATCTACAATGTCAATTGCATCATAAAAAACTTTAAATGCTGTACTTTTCTTTCCGTCTAACATTAAGTTGTTTACAAATCTCGTCACCAAAGTATCATTAAACTTAGGATCAGGAAGCAAATGACGTTTTTTAGCTCTTGTCTTTCTCATTTCTTTTTAAAGGGATTTAAAATTATTTTTTAGGACGTTTTGCTCCATATTTACTTCTTCTCTGCAAACGACCGTTAACTCCTGCAGTGTCTAATGCACCACGTACGATATGATAACGTACACCGGGTAAATCTTTCACCCTTCCTCCTCTTACCAATACTATCGAGTGCTCCTGCAAGTTGTGACCTTCTCCTCCGATGTAAGCGTTCACCTCTTTACCATTTGTCAAACGAACACGTGCTACTTTACGCATTGCTGAGTTTGGTTTCTTAGGTGTTGTTGTGTACACACGAGTACACACGCCACGTCTTTGTGGACAACTTTCCAAAGCAGCCGATTTACTCTTCTTGGTGAGTTTACTTCTACCTTTTCTTACTAATTGCTGTATTGTTGGCATATTTTATAAATATTCTTTTCTAACCCTAAAACAGACTTCATCTATTAAAGGGAGTGCAAAGGTAAATCTTTTTTATTAATTTACAAACAATTATATGATTATTTTCTTTCTTTTATATGAGTTCCCCTATTATCACACCTGCAAAAACCTCTATTTTTGCATTAAATGATACCTAAAAACATCAAAACTGCCACACTGTCAGTTTTTTTTTATACTTTTGTGCTCAATTAAAATATTTATTTGAATTGAATATGTTTGAAGAAAAGGTAATAGATGAAAAAAGACAAGGCGAAGTCTATTCAAATAATCAATCTAAAGATGACGGCAAAAAGTTATTTTTAGAAAGCTATGGATGTCAAATGAATTTCTCCGATTCAGAAATTGTTGCATCTATTTTAGATAAAGAAGGATATTCTACTACAACTTTTGTGGAAAAAGCTGATTTAATCTTATTAAATACTTGTTCTATTCGAGAGAAAGCAGAGCAAACTATTAGAAAAAGATTGAGACAGTTTAATGCAATAAAAAAAAATAATCCTAAACTTTTAATCGGCGTTTTAGGTTGTATGGCTGAACGTCTGAAAGATAAATTTTTAGAGGAAGAACATATTGTAGATTTAGTCGTAGGCCCGGATGCTTATCGTGATTTACCTAATTTATTAGAGGAATTGGAAGACGGACATTCTGCAGTAAATGTATTATTATCTAAAGATGAAACATACGCAGACTTAAGTCCTGTCCGATTAGGTGGAAATGGTGTTACTGCTTTTGTTTCTATCACACGAGGTTGCGATAATATGTGTACTTTCTGTGTAGTTCCGTTTACACGTGGAAGAGAACGCAGCCGAGACCCTCATTCAATTATAAATGAATGTAAGGAGTTATGGGATAACGGATATAAAGAAGTTACCCTTTTAGGGCAAAATGTGGATAGTTATTTATGGTATGGCGGAGGCCTGAAAAAAGATTTCAAAAAAGCAAGTGAAATACAAAAGGCTACGGCAGTTACATTTGCCAACCTTTTAGAAATGGTCGCCTTAGCTGTTCCTAATATGCGTATAAGGTTCAGCACATCTAATCCTCAAGACATGACAAGGGATGTACTATATGTTATGGCTAAGCATGATAATATTTGTAAATATATCCATTTACCCGTTCAGTCCGGAAGCACAAGTGTTCTAAAAAGAATGAACCGCCAGCATACCCGAGAGGAATATATTCAATTAATTGACGATATAAAACGTATCGTTCCGGAATGTGCATTATCTCATGATATGATTACAGGGTTTTGTGATGAAACGGAAGAAGAACATAAAGATACGCTTTCTCTAATGGAATACGTTAAATATGACTTTGGATATATGTTTGCTTACTCGGACAGACCGGGAACACCGGCTCATAAAAAAATGGACGATAATATTCCTTTAGAAATAAAGAAAAGAAGATTAAGCGAAATTATTGCTTTGCAACAAAAACATTCCAGAGAAAGAATGGATAGTTATTTAAACAAAACTCACGAAGTTTTAATTGAAGGCGATTCTAAGAAAAGTGATAAAGACTGGTACGGAAGAACAACTCAAAATACAGTGATTGTTTTCCCTAAAACAGGTAATGAAAAGGTAGGCGACTTCGTAAACGTTCATGTAACAGATTGCACCTCCGCTACTCTTTTAGGAAATAAAGTACAATAAATAATTAAAATATAATTTCCAATGGCAGAGACCTTACAAGGAATCAAGCAAAGATTTGGTATCATAGGAAATAATAGTGCTCTCAACATGGCAATAGAGCGAGCTATGCAAGTTGCAAATACTGATATTTCTGTTTTGGTTACAGGAGAGAGTGGAGTTGGTAAAGAGTTTTTCCCTCAGATAATCCATGCTTTAAGTTTAAGAAAACACAATAATTATATTGCCGTAAACTGTGGTGCTATTCCGGAAGGAACAATAGATTCAGAGTTATTTGGACACGAGAAAGGCTCTTTTACAGGAGCTACTCAAACCCGAAAAGGTTATTTTGAAGTCGCTGACGGCGGTACAATTTTCTTGGATGAAGTAGGTGAACTACCATTACATACACAAGTAAGACTTTTACGTGTTTTAGAAAGTGGCGAGTTTATGAAAGTAGGTTCTTCTAATGTTCAAAAAACTGATGTGAGAATCGTTGCGGCTACAAACGTAAATGTTTTGGATGCCGTACAAAAAGGAAAATTTAGAGAGGATTTATATTACAGATTAAATACTGTAGAAATAAAAGTCCCTGCTTTAAGAGAAAGAAAAAGCGACATTAATATATTGTTCAGGAAATTTGCAATTGACTTTGCCGAAAAATATAGAAGACCAGTAGTTAAGCTTACTCCGAAAGCGGAAAATTTAATTTCTAATTATGCATGGCCGGGAAATGTCCGCCAGTTAAGAAACTTTGCAGAAGAAGTCTCTGTGGTAGAAACAGGAGAAATTTTAGACGTAGAAGAAGTCAATAAATTTTTACCGACGAATAGTATTATTCACGTGAATCAAAAAAATTCGGGAAGTAGCAATCAAGATAATGATTTTTCTAATGAACGTGAGCTGCTTTATAAATTCCTTTTCGATATGAAAAAGGATTTGAATGATTTAAGAACTTTAACTTTAGAACTTTTATCAAAAAATAATGGTGAAGTGGTTGCCAATAATAAAGATTTAGTGAATCGTATTTTTAGTAATATAGATACGCCCAGAGGTGATTCTTTATTAAAATATGAACCTGAAACTATCCCCACAACTCCTATAAGAACTTATTCAGATGCAGAGGATTATGATTATGAGGATATTCAGGAGAGTTCATCTTTATCCTTACAAGACAATGAAATTGAATTAATTGAGAAGGCTTTGCAAAAACACAGCGGAAAAAGAAAAGAAGCCGCAGAAGAATTAGGAATCTCAGAAAGAACGCTTTACCGAAAAATCAAACAATATGACTTATAAAAAGCTTTTATATAGTTTATTTTTAATTCCTCTATTTTTAGGAATTATAGGTTGCTACTCATTCACCGGCTCATCTTTAGACCCAAGAATAAAAACAGCATACATTAAACAGTTTCCTAACTATGCCCCCTTACAAAACCCAAATTTAAGTCGGTTATTTAGTAATGCTTTACAACTGCGATTTGAACGAAGAACAAGTCTTACATTATTAAATAACGACAATGCTGATATTATAATAGACGGAGAAATTACCGGTTACGATGTTACTCCTACCTCTGTTGTAAGTGGAGACAGGGCGGCTCAAAACCGATTAACAATTACAGTAAAAGTTCGGTATGAAAATAAGATTCAAGAAGCAAAAAGTTTTTCAAAAAGTTTTTCTGACTATGAAGATTTTGATGCTTCTCAATCTTTAACTCAAGTACAAGATGATTTAGTAGAAAAAATTAATGTAAGACTAATTGACCAAATTTTTAATGCAATAGTTTCTGATTGGTAATTATGGAAATTATAAATTTACTTAAAAAACCACTGGATTTAAAAGAGGATAAATTATTTTTAATTCAAAATGAATTAGAAAAGTATCCTTATTTTCAACCTTTACATTTACTGCAAGTTAAAGCATTAAAAAATGGAGATAAAACTATTTTTAATGCTTCTTTAGAAAAAGCATCTACTTTTTGTAGTAATAGAAAAATTTTATTTGACTATCTCTATTATAAAAATTCGCCGGAGGATAAGAATAAAAAAATTGAAGAAGAAACTATAATTGAACCTAAAAAGCTTCAAGAAAACAGTATTCCATTAGAAACTCCTTCTACAACAGAAGTTAAAGAAGATAAAATAGCGGAAAACTCGCCTCCAAAAAAACTAAAAGAAGCACATTCATTTAGTCAATGGCTAAAATCAGGAAAAACTTCTTCCTCGGAAAGTGAAGAAATTTTAGAACAAAAAAAATCATTAGATGATAAATTTCATATAATTTCTAATGAAAAAGATTTCAATAATAATTTTGAAAAAGAAAGTATTGAAGAGAAATTTAAAATAATTAATGAATTCTTAGAGAAAAACCCTAAAATAGTGCCTGTCAAAGAGTATAAAACACCATCTACCCTACCGCAAACAGGAGAAGGAATGTCTCATTTAATGACAGAAACTTTAGCCAAAATCTATGTAGAACAAAAAAAATATGACAAAGCAATTAAAGCTTATAACATTTTACGTTTGAAATATCCAGAAAAAAGTGGTTTCTTTGCAGACCAGATTAAATTTATTAAAGAATTAAAGAATAACTAAAGATGACAACATTTATATTTTTAATGATCGTTGTAATGATTGTTTGTGCATTACTTATTATGGTTATATTATCTCAAAACCCAAAAGGAGGAGGTTTATCTTCTACTTTCGGAGGAGGAGGAAGCCAAATGTTCGGAGTTCAAAGAACTAACGATTTCTTGGACAAAGCAACTTGGACATTAGCTATCGCTATTGTTGTATTAGTTGTTGTTTCCACTTTTGTAATCCCAAGAAACTCTGCTTATGGCACTCCGGATGTTATAATAGATCAAGAAAATGCTATACCAACAGCTCCAACTCCGGATACTACTCCTATGCCAAATGCTCCGGCACAAACTCCGGCAAGCAATATTCCGACAGAGTAAAGCATTTAAATACAAAAAAATAATAAGCTCTAATATTCAACATATTAGGGCTTTATTTGCTATATTATATTATTTTTTTGTAATTTTGGAAGTTACATTACAGAATAAGTTTCATGAAAAAAATATATATAAGCATAATCTTCATAACTATATGTAGTTTAAGCTTTTCACAAGAATATTGGCAAGCTGTCAATAATTCGAATAAATCATTTAATTCAAAAGAATATATATTAGATTTATTAACTTTTAGAAAGCAAATTAATAATAGCAATCAAATTAGTATTCCTAATTTAGATGGTGATTTAGAATATTACAAAATAGTAGAAAACTCTAATTTCTCTCCGGAACTATCAAAAAAGTACCCTAACATAAAATCTTATATCGGATATTCTGAAAATGGAGAGTTAAGGCTAAGTGTATCTCCCGAAAAAATAGAAGGTATTATATTAGAAAAAAATGGTAAAATAAATACTTTAGAAAAAGTAAATCGTTTTTATAATACTTATGAAATAAAACCAAAAGAAACCAACAGTAAATTAATCTGTTTAACTAAAAACGATAGAGAATTATTAACTAATTTTTCTAAATATCCACAAAAAACAGATAATAAATTAAGAACATATCGCACAGCTATTTCCGTAACAGGAGAATATACTCAATATCACGGTGGAACAAAAGAAAAAGCTTTAGCAGCAATTAATGCTTCTCTTACTCGAGTAAATGCAATATTGGAAAAAGAGCTTTCTGTACACTTAAGTTTAATAGGAAATAATGATGAAATCATTTTCATTGACCCTGATAAAGATCCTTACTCAGATTCTAAAACAGGCTCAGAGGGAGCTTGGTCTTATGAGGTGCAAAAAGTCCTTTCAACCATAATCGGTGAAGAAAATTACGATTTAGGACACTTATTATCTGCAAAAGGTGATGGTGGCTATTCCGGTGGAATAGGAACTGTTTGTAAAAATGGAAAAAAAGGCAGTGGTTTTTCTTCTCCTTATGACAGCAAACCGGAAGGAGCAGCTTTCGACATTGATTATTTAACACATGAAATGACTCACCAATTAGGAGCTACACATATTTTTTCTAAAGACGAAGATACCGGAACAAATGTGGAACCGGGAAGTGGCTCAACCATTATGGGATATGCAGGAATTGTAGATACTGATGGAGGAATTTATAATGTTCAGAAAAACAGTGACTCTTATTTTAATCAAGTAAATATAATCCAAGTAAATAATACTTTAAAAAATAAAAATTGCGGAAAGACTACTAATGTACCTAATTCTTTACCAAATGCTAATGCAGGGGCAGATTATATAATTCCGGCTAAAACTCCTTTCACTTTAAAAGGTAATATTGACGGAGATAAAAAAGACAATTATTTTTATACTTGGGAACAATTAGATAGCTCTAAAAAAGATGAATTTTCACTCACAGACCCAACTGATATTAAAGGCCCATTGTTTAGAAGTTTACCTCCATCCAAAAATACTGAACGAACTTTTCCTAAAATAGAAAATTTATTAAACCATAATTATTATTCTAAATTTGAATCTTTACCTAAAATTGCTCGAGAATTGAATTTTGGATTTATTGTAAGAAATGGAGAAAAATACGGACAATCCTCTACAGACCGAATGAAAATTAAAGTGCTTGATAGTGAAACAGGTTTTTCAGTTACAACCCCTCAAGCATTTCAAAGTGTAAACCCTAATGAAGATTTAATGGTAAAATGGAATATTACAGGAACAGACAAAGCACCTATCAATGTTTCTAAAGTGAATATTTACCTTACAGAAGATGGGATTAATTACACTCTATTAAAAGAAAACACCGATAATGACGGCTCTGAATTTGTTACTTTACCAAAAGATTATTTATCTAAAAAAGCATATATAAAGATAGAAGCTGTTAATAATATTTTCTTTGCGTTAAGTAATAGAATATCTATTGGTTATAAAGAAAATAACATATGCAAAAGTTACAATCCCATAAAAAGTTTACCGGCTGACATTCCGGATGGGGAAAGCACTTCAAGTTATAAATATGGAAATCCTTTAAGACTTAATTTTGAGGTAGCAGAAGAAGGAAATATCAATTCTGTTTCTTTAAATTTAGGTTTAAATCATACCAACTCTTCCGATTTGCTTATTTATCTACAATCTCCAAGAGGAGAAATCGTAAATATTTTCAGTCATAATTGTAATAAAGAAAACATTGACGCTTTAATAGACGATAAAGCAGAAAATTTAAATTGTTCTAATTCCTCCCAATCTGATTTTAAACCTATAGAAAGTTTCACTAAATTTTCAAATACAAATCAGAAAGGAATTTGGTCTTTATTTATAAAAGACAGACAAAAAATTGATACAGGAAAAGTAAACAGTGCTAAACTAAACATCTGTTCATCTACTTATGAACCTTATAATTTACCTATTAAAAAAGACAAAGTACGAGTTTATCCTAATCCGGTGTCAACTTCAGAAAAATTAAATATAGATGTTTTAGATTTAAAAAGCCCCGGAGTTTCTTTTAAGATTTACAACTTAGCTGGACAATTAGTAAGACTTCAAGAAAACTTAATCAGCACAAAATCTTTTACTCAAAAAATATCTTTAACAGGTATTAGCAAAGGAATTTATATTCTAAAAGTAGAAGGAAACAGCATTGATTTTAGTACAAAACTAATCATTCAGTAATATTATTTGTCAATATTGCAAATCAATGTCATAATGTCACCAGCCTAAAAATAATTGTCAGTTTATATAAACTCACAAAGGACTCTATATATCTAAAAATCAAACTTTTAAGCCATTAAACATTCTATCATTCTATCTTTGTGGCATACTTTATGAAATTGGTCATGTGTAAAATTTAAAATAATAAAAATAAATATGAGCAATTTAAACATTAAACCATTAGCAGATAGAGTGGTTGTAGAACCATCTCCGGCAGAAACTAAAACCGCCTCAGGAATTATAATTCCGGATTCAGCAAAAGAAAAACCTCAAGAAGGGACTGTAGTTGCTGTAGGAAACGGTAAAAAAGATGAGCCTTTAACTGTAAAAGTGGGAGATAAAGTGCTTTACGGTAAATATGCTGGAACTGAACTTAAATTAGAAGGAAAAGATTATTTAATCATGAGAGAAGCTGATATTTTAGCTATTATCTAAAAACGTAATCTTTCAAATTAATTAAAAAATAAAATATAAAACATCATGGCAAAAGATATTAAATTCAATATAGAATCAAGAGATAAATTAAAAAAAGGTGTAGATACACTGGCAAATGCAGTAAAAGTTACATTAGGACCAAAAGGTAGAAATGTAGTTTTATCTAAATCTTTCGGAGCTCCTCACGTTACTAAAGACGGAGTTTCTGTAGCTAAAGAAATTGAGTTAGAAGACCCAATCGAAAATATGGGAGCTCAAATGGTAAAAGAAGTAGCTTCTAAAACCAATGATTTAGCAGGAGACGGAACAACTACTGCAACTGTTTTAGCACAAGCAATCGTTCGTGAAGGATTGAAAAACGTTGCGGCGGGAGCTAACCCAATGGATTTAAAAAGAGGTATAGACAAAGCCGTAGAAAAAATCGTAGAAGACTTGAAAAAACAGTCTACTGAAGTAGGTGACAACAAAGACAAAATCAAACAAGTAGCTTCTATTTCTGCTAATAACGATGAAACTATCGGTTCTTTAATCGCAGAAGCATTCGGAAAAGTAGGAAAAGAAGGAGTTATCACAGTAGAAGAAGCAAAAGGTACTGATACTTACGTAGATGTAGTAGAAGGTATGCAATTCGATAGAGGTTACCAATCTCCTTATTTTGTAACTGATTCTGAAAAAATGACTACCGAGTTAGACAATCCTTATATCTTATTAATAGATAAAAAGATTTCTAACATGAAAGATTTATTACCTGTTTTAGAGCCTGTTGCTCAGCAAGGAAAACCATTATTAATTATTTCTGAAGAAGTAGAAGGTGAAGCTTTAGCTACTTTAGTAGTAAACAAATTAAGAGGTTCTTTAAAAATTGCAGCTGTAAAAGCTCCTGGATTCGGTGATAGAAGAAAAGCAATGTTAGAGGATATTGCAATCCTTACAGGAGGTACTGTAGTTTCCGAAGAAAGAGGTTATACTTTAGAAAATGCTACACTTGACATGTTAGGTACTGCTGAAAAAGTTTCAATTGATAAAGATAATACTACAATTGTAAACGGAGCAGGAAACGAGGAAGCTATCAAAGCAAGAGTAGGACAAATCAAAGCTCAGATAGAAACTACTACTTCTGACTATGATAAAGAAAAATTACAAGAGCGTTTGGCTAAATTAGCCGGAGGTGTTGCTGTTCTTTACGTAGGAGCTGCTTCTGAGGTAGAAATGAAAGAGAAAAAAGACCGTGTAGATGACGCTTTACACGCAACAAGAGCTGCCGTAGAAGAAGGGATTGTTGCCGGAGGTGGAGTAGCTTTAGTACGTTCAGTAAACGCTTTAGACAACTTAACTGCGGAAAACCAAGATGAAGAAACAGGTATCAAAATTGTAAAAAGAGCAATTGAAGAACCTTTAAGACAGATTGTAGCGAATGCAGGAGGCGAAGGTTCTGTAATCGTATCAAAAGTAAAAGAAGGTAACGATGCTAATTATGGTTACAATGCTAAAACTGATGAGTATGTAAACATGCTAGATGCAGGAATTATCGATCCTACTAAAGTTACTCGTATCGCTTTAGAAAACGCTGCCTCTGTTGCCGGAATGTTAGTTACTACGGAAGCTGTAGTTTATGACATCCCAAATGAGAACGAAGGTGGTGGAATGCCAGCCGGAATGCCGGGTATGGGCGGAATGGGTGGCATGATGTAATCATCCACTATATATAAATACAAAAATAGCTATTAAAATGATAGCTATTTTTTTTGTTTTAAAATTGAATTTCCCTGTTCCATTTAAATAAAAAATAAAATTTTTTATAAATTCTTTGATGAAAAATATCCTTACTTACCCTAAAAAATATAGAAAATAGTTACTTTTGAAAACTTTAAAATTTTAATCTATGAAATTAACACCTTTATTTACACTATTAGCTCAAGTTCAAAATACCACCAATGAAATTGATGTAAATCCTACAGCAACTTTAATAGAAAAATTGGAAAAATGGATCCGAGGAACTATTAGACTTATCCCTAATATTATTGTAGCTATTATATTTTTTGTAATCGTCTTTTTTATAGCTCGTTGGTTAGGAAAATGGGTGAAAAATATTTTTAAAAGAAAAGGCAGAGAGAATTACGGCTCTATTTTAGGAAGTTTTGCTCGTTGGGGATTAACTATTGTCGGATTAGCTTTTGCAATTACCATCATTTCTCCTAATTTAACACCTGCCGATTTACTTGCGGGATTAGGTGTAAGTTCAGTAGCTATTGGTTTTGCATTTAAAGATATTTTACAAAACTGGTTAGCCGGAATTTTAATATTATCTCGTCAGCCTTTTAAAATTGGAGATGAAATTATAGTAAATGGTTATGAAGGAAAAGTAGAAGTGGTAGAAACACGCGCTACCACAATAAAAACGTATGACGGACAAGATGTGATTATTCCTAATTCCGATATTTATACCAATGCGGTAAAAGTGAAAACAGCCAATGAATATGTGCGTTCTCAATATGATTTAGGCTTAGGTTATGATCAACCATATGAAAAAGCTATGAAAATATTAGAAGAAACGATTCGTAATATTGAAGGCGTTGTAAAGGATAAACCGGTAGATATTTTAGTTTGGGATCAAGCAGATTGGTGGTTAACAATACGTATGCGTTGGTGGACTAAACCGGAACGTGGAGAAGTTGTAAAAGTTTGGAGTAAAGTGCTCTTAGAAACTCAAAAAGCAATGAACAAAGCAAACATAGATTTACCATTCCCAACCGAAGTGCGTATTCATAATGCACATGATATTGCTGAAGCCAGAAATGATGAGAAGAAAAATAATTCTATCTATGACTCTATGCAGTATCAAATAAATCAACGTAAGTTTAATGAGCAACAAAAGGATAATCAATAAAACTTACCTTTCATAAACATGAAGCCGTCTTGATACCCATCAAGGCGGTTTTTTTATTTGTTTTTGGTAGGATTATA
>JAHUUM010000008.1 GCA_019218445.1 Weeksellaceae bacterium TAE3-ERU29
ATTTTTATTTTAATCCAATTTCTCAAATATTTGATAGCAAAGTACATTTAGCATTATAAAATAGCTTTAAAATAAATTTATATGCGTTTTTACATCTTTAAATAGAAATTTTTCACTAAATCTATATATTTTTGAGTATAGATATGCCTTTGTTCTTCTATAATTAATAAATCTTCTTCTACTTCAAATTTATCAAAAGAAAAACAAATCAAACTTCTTTTGATTTTAGAATTAATATTTCCTTTCACTCGCAAAATCTTTTTAGCGAATAATTTTACCTTTTCTGCTAATAAAATAAATTCCTGCTCATACTCAAAAGGAATTATAACAGAAAAAATGCCGAAAGGGGATAAAATTGAAGATACTTTATTTATTAAATGTTCAAACGAAAGGGAAGATTCATTACGTGCAAAATTTCTTTGTTGATTATCAATCGGGAAAATATTTTTATAAAAAGGCGGATTAGATACAATACAATCATATTTTTTAGTGAAAGGGTATTCTAAAAAATCACCTTTTAAAAGGTTTAAATTATCTTTCCATATAGACTGTTCAAAATTGAAAGAAGCCGTTTTACAAGCATTATTATCAATATCAATCGCATCAATAATACTTCTACTTCTTTGGGCTAAAATTAAAGCAATTACTCCTGTGCCTGTTCCTATGTCTAAATAATTTTTATACTTTTCGTTAATGGGAGTCCATGCACCTAATAAAACTCCATCTGTTCCTACTTTTGCTCCTACATTATTTTGTGAAACTTCAAACTTTTTAAACCGAAAAACATTAGACATAGTTTATAAATTTAATTTAAACCCTACACCAAAATGTTGTCTTATTTGAAAACCACTAAAGACATTATCATCATAAGTAGCCTGAAATAATAAATTCGTGGAAATTAATTTATTAACTTTAAAATTAATATTCATAACGTAATCCAAATCAATATTTTTTGGCTCATTTAAATAATCAGAATAAAGAGATAGTTTATTTTCTATTCCAATATTTTTAAACAAATTAAATTTAGCATAAACAGAAGAATAAAAACCTAATTGATAGTTAATTTCTTCTCCTGCTTCTACTCCGTATATTTGTTTTTCGGAATTACTTATAAAAGTTTTTGAACTGTTATCATATTCAAAAACTTTTCCATTTAAATAAGTCATTCTTAAAGATGCCGGAGCTAAATTAACTACTAAATTATTACTTTTTCTCCACATAATACCCGGTCCGGTAGCAATGTATAAAGGTGCTAAAAATCCGGAAATACGATATTGCTCTTCTTTATCTTTATTTTCTAAATAAGAATTAGTAAGCTGAGTCCTTAAATTAAGAAAAAAGGAGTAAGAAAAATTATCGCTTTCTTTTCTACCAAATATTGAATTAAATGTTACTTGATCTGATGTTTTTTTTAATTCCTCTCCATAGTTTTTATTCATTCCGTAAATGATATCTAAACTATTATCCCATACTATTTTATTATTCTGATAGCTAAGTTTTTGAGAAAATTTTCCGAAAGTTTCTAACTTTCCGGTACCTCCACCTATCCAATTATCATAATAATATTGCCCGAAAGAAACATCTAAATTACCTTCGCGTTTCCATCTTCTTTCTTCAACTTTCTTTTTATCAATATTAAATTCTATTCTCTTTATTTCTTTAAAAACATCTTTAACTTGAGCTTTAGTAAGATAATGAATAAAGAATAAAGTAATAATAATAATATTTCTAAAAGTCCTCAATAACCACATTCCGGCAAAAATAATGAATAAAAAAAAAGCTAAACTTAAAAGCTTAGCCTTTTAACATATTATTTAAAATTCCTAAAAATTAAGATTAAATCCTAAACCAAATACTTCTCTTACTTGCAATCCTTTAAAAGCATCATCATCATATACTGTTTGTACTGTAAGATTTGTAGTTATGTATTTGTTTATTTTCATAGCGAGATTCATTGTATAATCCACATCTATATTCTGAAAATCATCTAAATAATTAGAATAAAAAACAGCTATATTCTCTAAAGTTATATTTTCCATTAATTCAACTTTGTAATATCCTGTAGCATACATACCCAGCTCATATCTATAGTGTTTTCCCGGTTCTATACCAAACATTTCTACTTCATCAGAGGATTTAAAAGTTTTTAAATCATATACTTTGTCTAATAATAATGTGATTTTAGAAGTAACCGGAGCAATATTAAATTTTAAATTATCACTTTGTCTCCATAATAATCCCGGGCCAAAGGTTAAATAAGCAGGTTTCATAAATCCTGAGTTAGGGAAGTCTTTATAGGTTGTCCCTACGGGTAAATCCTTTGCATTATAATTATAACCATCTGTAAATTGAGTTCTGAAATTCGCAAACAAAGAGTATTTCCAATAACCAAAAGCTTCTCTACCTACCAAAGAATTAAGTTCAATACGGTCATCTGTTTTTCTATAATCTACTTCTTCTCCTTTATTTTTAGAAATTCCATAAGCCAAAATAATTTTATTATCCCAATTCCAAGGACCATTCTTATAATTTATATCGTAGTTTACAGATGCATTTCCTGCTATGTTATTTACTCCACCGGCTACCCAATTAGAAAAAGCTGATTGATTAAATGAAAATGAAAATATTCCTCCATTTTTCCATCCGTCGATTGTATCATTATTTTGAACAGCTATTTTACTAATTTCTTTTTTTACATCTTTTAACTGTGCAAAAGATAAACTCGAAATAAGTGTAGTTGCTAATAATAATTTTTTCATTCTTTATTTTTTATTCGGGCAAAAGTATAAAAATTTACTATCGTTTAAAATATTATATAAAAAAATCGCTTCGGTATCAAAGCGATTTTATTTTTATAATCAATTAATAACTTATTTAGCCAGAGATTTTTGCCATTCCCAAGCTGTTTTTAAAGCCTCTTCTAAAGAAGTATCAGGATTCCAACCAAGTTCTTTAGACGCTTTAGAATTATCTGCATAAGCCGCAGTTATATCTCCGGCACGTCTATCGGTAATTTTATAATTTAATTTTACACCATTAGCTTTTTCAAACGCATTGATTACTTCTAAAACAGTAGAACCTGTTCCTGTTCCTAAGTTAAATACTTCATAATCTTCTTTATTTTCACCGTTTAATAAGCGTTTTAATGCTTTAACATGAGCTTTTGCTAAATCTACTACATAAATGTAATCACGAACAGCTGTTCCGTCGCGTGTTGGGTAATCATCTCCAAATACAGATAAGCATTCTCTTATTCCCGCAGCAGTTTGTGTTACAAACGGAATTAAGTTATTCGGAACTCCTTTTGGTAACTCCCCTATTAAAGCAGTTGGATGTGCTCCGATAGGATTAAAATATCTTAACGCAATTACGTGTTTTTTAAATGCACGAGAGAAATCTTCTAAAATTTCTTCTCCCATTTGTTTCGTTTTACCGTAAGAACTTTCTGCCTTTTTGATTGGTGCAGATTCGTCTATCGGTAATTTATCTGCCTGACCGTAAACTGTACATGATGAACTAAATATTACATTATCTACATCATTTTCTTTTGCCGCTTCCAATAAATTTAAAAGTCCTACAATATTATTTCTATAATACATTAAAGGTTTTTCCATAGATTCTCCCACTGCTTTATGTGCCGCAAAGTGAATAATCCCTTGAATATCTTGATGACTAAAAAATTCATCAACTGCTTCTTGATCTTTTAAATCTAAAATATGTGTTTCTACCGGTTTACCCGATATTTTTTCTATTCTTTCTTGTACAAAATCTTCTGAGTTAGATAAATCATCTATTATAACTACCTCAAAACCTTCGTTTTGTAACTCTACTACGGTGTGAGAACCAATGTATCCCAATCCACCTGTTACTAATACTTTTTTACTCATTAAAAAATGTTTTTATTGTTGTGGTTATTTTTTCTAATTGTTCCTCTGTCAATTCTGTATGCATTGGCAAAGAAATTACCTCATCTATCAACTGCATAGTTACCGGAAAATCTTTATCATCATAGTTTCCCCGATTATACGCTTTTTGCTGATGAAGAGGCACAGGATAATAAATCATAGCCGGAATATCATTTTCAGCTAAGAAATGTTGTAATTCATCTCTATCCGTGTCTAAAACTCTTAATGTATATTGATGAAATACATGTGTACTTTTAGGACTTCTTGTAGGAGTTACGATATTAGGACAATCCTCAAAAGCCTTATCATAATAATCTGCAGCATCTTGTCTGGCAGAATTATAATGGTCTAAATGAGGTAATTTAAGTCTTAAAATCGCCGCTTGAATACTATCTAATCGAGAATTTACTCCAACCTCATCATGATAATATCTTTTATACATTCCATGATTTACGATACCTCTCATTTTATGAGCCAAATCATCATCATTTGTAAAAATTGCACCCCCGTCTCCGTAGCAACCTAAGTTTTTAGACGGAAAAAAAGAAGTAGCTCCTATATGTCCTATTGTTCCGGCTTTTTTACTTGTTCCATTAGAAAAATGATACTCTGCACCCAATGCCTGAGCGGTATCTTCTACTACATGTAAGTTATGTTTTTCGGCAATATCCATAATTTCTTCCATATTAGCACATTGTCCAAAAAGATGAACAGGAATTATGGCTTTAGTCTTTGGTGTAATTGCATTTTCCAGAGCCTCTACATCTATGTTGAAAGTTTCTTTATCAACATCTACCAAAACAGATTTTAACTTTAATAAATCTATTACCTCTACTGTAGCCGCAAAAGTAAAATCTGCCGTAATAATCTCATCTCCCTCTTCTAACCCTAAAGACATAAGAGCAATTTGCAGAGCATCTGTTCCATTAGCACAAGGAATAACGTGTTTTACATTTAAATACTCCTCTAATTCTTGTTGAAAAGCCTTAACTTCCGGACCATTAATATATGCCGAAGATTCTACAACTTCTATAATTTTTTTATCTAATTCAGGCTTGATTTTTTGGTACTGCGACACTAAATCAACCATTTGTATTTTTTGCATTCTTTATAAATGTTTGGTTTGTAAAGTTAATTAAACTTACATGAATAGAGAAATTTATTAAGATGAAAAATGTTAGGGTTTGTTTTTTAATCAAACTCAAATAAACCTCAGTAAGTTAATAAATTTTAATTATTTTTGAATAAAATATTTTACAATGAATACTGAAGCAAGAAAAATATCATTTATTCAAGATTATCTAAAAATTAATGATGAAAGAATTCTTAATGCGGTTGAAAAATTCTTTTATAAAACTAAGTCTGAAGTTTTTGAAGAGAAAAGTTTTAAACCTATGTCTTTAGAGGTGTTTAATAATGAAATAGATAAGGCTATTGAAGATGAAAATAATAATAAAATTACAGATACTGAAACACTGAAAAAAAGAATTCAAAAATGGACTTAAAAGTTTTTTGGTCAGAACTTGCAGAAGACAAATTAAGAGATATTTTTGATTATTATAAAGTAAAAGCTAATTTAAAAACAGCTCAATCTGTTGTAAACCAAATCATTGAAAGAACAATTTGTTTAAATCAAAATCCTAAAATAGGAAATGTTGAAGAATTACTAAAAGATAGAAAACAAGAATTTAGATATTTAATATCAACAAATTATAAAATTATTTATTACATAAATTTTGAAACTAAAAGAATTGTAATTGCTAATATCTTTGATTGTAGACAAAACCCTGAAAAAATAAAAAATACGCGTTAAATAACCTATCTTTGTTACATGCAATTATTCTATAATATAGGAATTAAAGCCATGTCTGTAGGCATAAAGATTCTTTCTTTTTTTAATGAGAAAGCTAAAAAATCAATTGAAGGAAGAAAGCACACTTTTGATTTAATTAAAAAAACAGTAAAAAAGGATGAAAATTGGGTTTGGATTCATTGTAGTTCTTTGGGTGAATTTGAGCAAGGCAGACCGGTTATAGAAACGCTAAAAAAGAAACATTCCAATTATAAAATTGCACTTTCTTTCTTTTCGCCGTCCGGTTATGAGATTAGAAAAAACTATAATCAAGCGGATTTAGTTTTTTATATTCCGTTTGATACACCTAAAAATGCTAAAAAATTATTGCAAGTTTTTAAACCTAAATTATGGATTTTGGTAAAGTATGATTATTGGTATAATCATTTAAAAACATTCAAAAAAGCGAATGTTCCAATCATTGTTATTTCTTCTATTTTTAGAGAAAATCAAATTTATTTTAAACCTTACGGAAAATGGTTTACTCGGCAATTAAAAGAGAATTTAGCTCACTTTTTTATTCAGAATGAAAAATCTAAAAATTTATTACAAAACATTGATATCAATCAAGTTAGTGTTGTAGGAGATACTCGATTTGACAGAGTTTGGCAAATTGCTGATAATGCAGAAAGTTTAAGCTGGGTAGAAACTTTTAAAAATGAAAATAATTTAATTGTAATCGGAAGTTCTTGGAAAGAAGATGAAGATTTGTGGATAAAATGGATTAATGAAAAACTTCCAAATAATTGGAAAGTAATCATTGCTCCACACGAAATGACCTATAAATCAATTATTGAATTAAAAAATCAATTTAAGGTTGGGGTAACTACTTATAAAAATCAAAATGATTTACAAAATTCAAAAGTTTTAATCGTTGATGCCATTGGATTTTTAAGTAAAATTTATGCCTACGCAGATATGGCTTATGTGGGCGGAGGATTTAATAAAAGTGGTGTTCATAACACTTTAGAACCTGCGGTTTTTGGTGTTCCGATTATTATAGGTCCTCACTATCAAAAGTTTAATGAAGTTTTAGAACTCAAAAATGAAGGTGTAATTCTCCCTATAAAAGATTACACCTCTTTTGAACAAGTTTTAGATAATTTAATCAACTCAGAATTAAGTTCTTTTAAACCAAAAGCTAAAAAAGTATTTGATAAAAACCTTGGAGCTACCAACAAAATTTTAAATTGGATTGAGGGTTTATAGTTTTACCTCATCTCCAAATACTCTCTATTTTCTACTGTGGTATCAAACCCTCCTACTCTTTCGCCCGTATGCTTATCTACACCCGTATAATTTAAGCTGGAATCTTCGTATCGTTTGAATTTAAAAACAGCATCATTCATCAGAGCTCCGTTAAAAACATTTAGCCTTTCCAATAAAGCAAAATCTTCTACCGATAATCCCGTTACCTTTTTAAATAATTGAGGCTCTAATTTGGTAATAACATCTTTCAGCGTGTGTTCTCTAAAATCTGTAAGATACATAAACACAGGAATTCGTGTGGCAAATTTAATCAATTTTTCTTGAATTTGCTTGCGTAAACTTTTCGCTTCTTTTTCTTCTTTTGTAAGTTCTTTCTTTGTTTTTTTATCTAATTCTTCGCCATTTTCTGAAGCCTCTTTCCGAGCTTTTTTAACCGCTTCAGATTTATTGATAATCGTTTCTAAATCTTGATTTAACGAACGAAATCCCTCTATACTCATCAATGCTTTCATCGCTCTTTCATCGTTCATTAAGCGTTGCAGAGTTACATTATCCACATTTACCAACAAAGCACTTTCCCAGCGTTTGGCTAAAAGCGTGGCGGTCGTTCCTCGTGTGGCAATATCTAAAATTTCTTCTGCGTTTACCTCTTTCATTGAACTTCCGTCATAGGCTAAAATCGGTAGAAAACGAACAAACTCCGCGACTTTTGTTTCGGGACTTACTCCTTCATCAAAATTTAACTGACCGCTGTAAGTCGCTACTTGGCTCAATGCACGAGTAGGCGAAAAATCAAACACATAACATTCTCTTTTAATAATTTCCTCTTGATTAGGCGATTTTTTATCGGGATTTTTAAGCACCCAAGGCGATTGCACTCGAAACACTGCCTGAAAATAAGTTTCGGGACTGGAAGAATTACGCAACATAAAAATTCCCGTCCATGGTTTTACGGTTACTCCTGTGGTAAGTTTTCCGCAAGAAAGTGTTATCGTTTTGGTTTCCAAAGGTTCTCGCATAGCTTTTTCTACGGGTTTTAAAGCCTCAATCCCGATACCCGCTTTTGTTCCCGCACAAGTAATGATTTCGTAATCGTGGAAAAATTTATTTTGCGGTTGTTGCAATAAATTCGCCATTGCATAACAGGACGCTACACTCGGTAAAAACCAAAAAGTATGTTGTAATGCGTTCAACAAACGAACATCAGAAAATGGCATTGGCGGTTTCTTATGCCCTAATTTTAAATCATTTATAAAACTTTCTTTGTACTGACCTTGTATCAGTTGTAACCATTTTTGGACTTCCTCCTCATACTTGAATTGGGCATTTTTTCCCGTTCCCTCGGCTGAGAAAAATACATTCAAATCAAATTCATTAAATTCTCCTTTTAAAGCAATTTGCTGAATTTCCTCAGGCATTTGGTAAGTGAGCATTACCATTCTCGGCAAAGATTCATACGGATTTACTCCGTTTTCTTCGTTCCAATCTTGTTTGGCTTTTTGCTCATCGCTATATGTCCAATTAAAAATTTGTTCTTCTATAAATTCGCCCGAACCAATCGCCCGAAAAGGTGTTCCCGAAAGATATAAATAATGATTAGTCGTGATAGGAATAGCCTCCTCATCAAAATAATCGGGGTTGTCCATTTCCATTTCGGCTAACTCCTCTTTTAAGGTTTGATATTCTTGTTTTTCCTCTTTCCCGAATAAATCTTTGGCATTTTCCCGCCACGCTCCATAATGATATTCATCAAAAATCACACAATTCCACTGCTCGGCGTGTACCCATTCATTTTTAGGTTTGATACCGCCCGTTTTGTTATCTTTCCCCAAAACATCTTGAAAAGATGCAAAATACACGAAAGGCTTGGAATGGTCGAGGTCTTGCTCGTTTAAATCTTCCTCTTTGGTTGAGGCAAATTGCCAATTTTTAAAATCGATATGAGATTGCAAATCTTCTCGCCACGCACTTAAAACGGCAGGTTTGAAAGTAAGCACCAACACCTTTTTCCACCCCATTTCCAAAGCTAATTGATACGATGCAAAAGTTTTCCCGAAACGCATTTTCGCATTCCATAAAAAGTGGGGAATTACCTCATCATTTTGAAACGAACGAAAATAGTGAGCCGTTTTTTCCACAGCTTCTCGCTGTTCGGGACGCATTTTAAAACTTTGTGTCCTATTTTCTTCATTGATGATTCCCTTTTTCTCGGCTAAAATACACGCTCGGACATCACTTTCAGTACAATGAAACCACTCGCCCGCCTCATTGATAAATCCTTTTTGCTTAAGGCGTTTGTGTATGGCATGGTCATCGAAAAAAGTGCCGTCTTCTCGGATTGCCAACTCGTCCAAAACGATTTGCCACGATTGCAAAGGCGTTTTAACAGGATATTGCTCTTGCACTCGCTCCTCTGCCGATTTATTGGTATAACCAACTTTTAAACAATTAGGATAACGAGTATCTGAATAAGCATAAATACGGGGATTGCTCGGTGTGGGGAATAGTTTCATGGGTTATTATTATATTTTAATAGGGGTTGCTGTTAATTTTGAAAATTCTATATCTTTTTCTATTTGATAAAAAGATACATTTGAAAAATTTTTATTTACTTCTTCTATAATTTCTTTCATATCTTCTTTTGAAGTATCAATTCCAAAAATTATCTCTTTTATAGAATTTTCATCTAATTTAATTTTCCTATCTTCTTCAGTCCAAGTTTTAAAAATGCGTATTTCTTCTTCATAACTCCATTTATTATTTTTTGTAATAAATAAATCTAAATATGTATCTATTTTATTTTTGGAATTATGAGGCATTATAATCTCCTTATCTAAATATTTGACTTCTCTAATTATACAACGAAATAAAATATTTTGAATATTTCTTATATCAAAACCTATACAAAAACCTTTAGAATTATTAGAATAATGAGCCCACATTACATCATTATTATTATTTTTACTTAGAGAATATACTCCAAAATTCTTCATTATTCCTAAATGAGTTTCATAATATTCTCTCCAATCAATACCACTTTTATACTTATCAAACATTATTTCTAATTTTTCCTCAGTCAATGAATAGAACTCTTTTTCATCTTCTTTTTCTAATACTTTTTTCCATTCTTCAAATGATAAATTATTATCAAAACGAAATGGTCTTTGCATATCAAACTTATCATTGAAGTCTGAATAAGTAGGAAAATATAATTCTTTTCTTGTAATAATTTCTTTATGATAATTATTACTCCAATCTCGATATTTATATCCAATTGGATATTCAGTTATAATGCGTTCATCTTCATCTAATTGAATAGCATTATTAATTTCATCAGATATTTTTTTTGATAAATCTACGTTTTTCATATCCTCAATTATATTTTTTATAAATTAATATCTACAAAAGTATTTCACTTAGTTTCTTTCTCCAAATAGATAAAATTTTTTATTATCTTTTAATTATCCATTGGTCTTACCATACTTTCTATATAATTGATTTCTTCCTCTGTCAGATTATATTTTTTATATAATTTTTCGTCTGTCCATTCTTCATCAAAATTTTGTATTGGAATAAATTCATAAGTTGATTTTGTTGTATTTTGAGTTGATTTTTTTAAAAGTAATAGATTTCTAAAAAATTTAGTTTCCATATATGAAATTACATTTTCACATCTATTTTTATCTTTGAAAGCTCCTATCAATAAGTAAGTTTCTGTACACGCTGTATTAGGTTCTCCATAGATAGGATTATTTATAACTTTATAAGGTGGTTGATTACCCATTCCGTAGGCTTTTCCTACATATACTTTATGTTCATTTATCCAATGCTCATTCTGGAAAATATCTTCTTTTTTAATATATCCTGTCCCTTTTGTCTGATATAGTTTTATATTTTCATTTTTAACATAAGGTTTTGTATTTCCTTTAATAGTAGATGATAATCCAAAAGGCTTTCTTGAACTTACAATTTTACTGAAACTATCTTCATTAAATTTTTGGACTTTTCTTAAAATAGAAATAGCTTTATTATATCGTATAAAAACATCTGTATCTTTTTCTTTTAAAGGGCGTTTCATTTCTGAAATACATTCCTCATTCTCATAAGTTTTTATCAAACAATCGCCTCTATATTCTCTATCCCATAAAAAATAATTAACTCCTCCTTCTAAACTTATCCCCGGGAAACATTCTGAGGCATTTGGAAAATCGTGAATTTCTTTCATTCGTTTATCATTCAACATTTCATCTCTAAAATCATCTAAACCTTTTCCTCCCACAAACCAACGGCTCGGAATAATCATACACAGATAATGCGGTCTTAATTTTTTTGCTTGTTGCACAAATAAATGATACAAAGGTTTTGCACTTGAACCTGTTCCTCCACCGTCATTTAATTGGTAAGGCGGATTTCCTATAATTACATCAAACTGCATATTTTTAAAAGGATTTTTGTTGTGTATAAATTGGTATGCGTGGGTTTCCAAGCTGTCATCTCGGTCGTAAATATCTTGGTTCGCACCGCAATAAGTACATTTTCCGTTTTCCCAAGTATGCGGGATATTTTCAAAATGAATATTCCCGTTTTCACTTTTAAAACCGGTAACTACCGAGTATTCTCCATTGGCATTTTTGGTGCAATAAAGCGTACGCCGTGCCAAAAGTGAGGTCAGTTCTGTGATACCAATTCCAAAAATTTGATTTTGCATTATGTGATTGATACGCTCTTGCAAATCGGGGATTTGGGTTTCTAAACCTTTTAAAAGTCGCTTGGCAATTTCTCTTAAAAATACACCCGATTTAGTAAACGGGTCTAAAAAAGTGGCTTTCGGATTACTCCAAAGTTCTTGCGGTAGTGTGTCCAGCATTTGGTTGGCAATATTGGGCGGTGTAAAAACTTCATCGTTACTTAAATTCGCCAAACAAGTCAGCACATCGGGGTTGTAGTTGAGCTTATTCATCAGTATAAAGTTTTAGATAATGAGTGGGCGGATATTCAGTGTTATGCTCGGGAATGGTGGCAATTTGATTATCTTCTCCAAAAATGGAAAGTTGTTTCCCGTCTTCCAAAACAACTTGATAATCAAAGCATCGCCTTTTTACTTGTGTGCTATTGATGAATTTCCACTCGGTAAAAACCAAAGGTGTTCCCTCCAAAGTAGTGTATTTGAGAGCATCGCCACATACGATGTTTTTATTCAAAATATGGCGAATGCTTTTCATTAAATGCGGATAGTCTCCGCTTGTTTTAAATGCCTTTGGGTAGTCTTTTCCTACCTTTTCGAAAAGACGATTTCGGCATTCTAT
The DNA here is from genome assembly GCA_019218445.1 of Weeksellaceae bacterium TAE3-ERU29. Lineage (GTDB taxonomy): Bacteria > Bacteroidota > Bacteroidia > Flavobacteriales > Weeksellaceae > Ornithobacterium. Next base: position 12,273 of record JAHUUM010000008.1, read on the forward strand.
GGCGTTGTCTTCCAAAAGTTCGACACCATATATACTACTCACGCTTTTGATAAGGTGTGTATCGTATAAAATTTTGTCTTTCTTGTATTTGTCTTTTAGAATGAGTATTCTCCGATTGAGAATTTCGATAAGGAAATTACCCGAACCACAGGCGGGTTCTAAAAAAGTGGCATCAATGCGTTCCACTTGGTCTTTTACCAAATCGAGCATTGCATTTACTTCTCGCTCATTGGTAAATACCTCGCCGTGGTCAGCCACCCGCTTTCGGGATTTGACTTGTGTTTTTTCCATAGCAATATAGCCACTGCCTCGCTCCAAAACAGTGATTTTTATTGACTAAAAGCGTGGAACAAAAAGCCTTACTCTTAATTCACGGAAAAAACTATGCACACGGCAGAGGATAGCATAAACTACCCTCCACCTTAGGCTAACCTATTCTGTGTTGCTGTTTTAAAATTTGGTAGATTTAGGACAGCAGAATAAAGCTAACGCTTTTCTATATTTACAAAAAAGAAAGCGTGAGTAAAACTCAACCCTGCTGTCCTAGGCTCTACCAAAGCCGTGCAACACAGAATAAAGTAATAACCCACGCATATAGCGTGAGCATCAACTTTTTGTTTCTGTGTTGCTGTTTTAAATTTGGTAGATTTAGGGCAACAGAACAAAAGCTAACGCTTTTCTTTAATTTTTAATGTTTCAAAGATAGGGAATTATTATAGATAGAAATAAATTTAATTAAAAAAATAAATCGTTCTAATATAATTTATTAGAACGATTTAAGTTTTTTATTCTTCTTAATTTATTTTAAACTTTAAAATTTCATGCGATACTGAAACAAGTTCAGCATGGCAATCGTTATTCACACATCTGTCACTCTGAATTTATTTCAGAGTCTCATACTTAGAAACATCCCCTTAATCCCTTTAAAGGAAAAGTTTAAAACTTATGTGATACTGAAACAAGTTCAGTATGACAATCGTTATTAACACACATCTGTCACTCTGAATTTATTTCAGAGGCTCTAAAAACATCCCATTAATCCCCTTCAAAGGGGAAGTTTTAAAACTTATGTGATACTGAAACAAGTTCAGTATGATAATTACATTACAATATTCACAATTTTACCGGGTACAACTATCACTTTTTTAGGTGATTTTCCTTCTAAATACTTTTCGGTTTGTTCGTTTGCCAATACTGCTTTTTCTACTTCTTCTTTAGATAAATCTAAAGGTAAATTCATAGTAAAACGCATTTTTCCGTTAAATGAAATCGGATACTCTTTAGCATCTTCTTTCAAATATTTTTCTTCAAAAATCGGATAAGGTTGTGTCGTAACTGTTCCCTCATTTCCTAACTGATGCCATAATTCTTCTGCAATATGCGGTGCAAACGGCGAAATTAAAATTACCAACGGCTCTAAAATCGCTTTTTTGTTACATTTTAATTTTTGTAAATCGTTCACGGCAATCATAAAGGCAGAAATAGACGTATTGAAAGAGAATTTCTCTATATCGTCTGTTACTTTCTGAATTAATGTATGCAATACTTTTAATTCTTCTTTGGTAGGCTCTGTATCTGAAATGTTTAAGTTTTCTCCTTCATAGAACAAACGCCAAAGTTTTTTAACAAATCCATTTACTCCACTTAATCCATTAGTTATCCAAGGTTTAGCTTGTTCAATCGGACCTAAAAACATTTCGTACATACGTAATGTATCTGCTCCATATTCCTCGCAAATATCATCAGGATTTACTACATTAAATTTAGATTTAGACATTTTTTCTACCTCACGAGAAACATAGAATTTTCCGTTTTCAGAGAAAATAAATTCTGCATCTTTTAAATCATCTCGCCATTGTTTAAATCTTTCTGTATCTAAAGAATTGCTTGAATCTACCAAATTAACATCAGCATGAACTGCAACAGTATCATAATGGTCTTTTCTGTCAGCAGAAACGTATTCGTTACTATCTTTAATTCTGTAAACAAAAGCACTTTCGCCCAAAATCATTCCTTGATTAATCATTTTTTTGAAAGGCTCTTCTACTTCAACATATCCTATATCTTTCAAGAATTTAGTCCAAAAACGACTGTATAATAAATGCCCAGTAGCGTGTTCACTTCCACCTAAATATAAATCAACATTTTGCCAATAATTTAAAGCCTCTTTAGATGCCAATTCGGTGTTATTATTAGCGTCCATGTATCTGAACTGATACCAAGAACTTCCTGCCCAACCCGGCATTGTATTTAATTCTAACGGGAAAACAGTTTTTTCATCGATTTTATCATTAGAAACTACCTTTTTATTTTCGGTATCCCAAGCCCACTGAGTAGCTCGTCCTAATGGTGGCTCTCCGGTTTCGGTTGGTAAATATTCATCAACCTCAGGCAATTCCAACGGAAGATTTTCCTCTCCTATTGATTTTGGAATTCCGTTGTCAAAATACATTGGTACGGGTTCTCCCCAATAACGCTGACGGCTAAATACGGCATCTCTTAATCTGTAATTTATTTTTCCTTTTCCTACGCCTAATTCTTCTAATTTTTCGATAGCTTTTGGCAATGCATCTTTTACGGTTAATCCGTTTAAGAAACCTGAATCTTTTAACGGAATATTTCCTGTTTTATCTGAGTACGCCTCCTCGCTGATATTTACTCCTTCAAAAATATTAGGAATTTCTATATCAAAAGTTTTGGCAAAAGCATAATCTCTCTCATCTCCCGCAGGAACCGCCATTACAGCCCCCGTTCCGTAACCTGCCAAAACATAATCTGCAATCCAAATAGGTACTTCTTTTCCATTCACAGGGTTAATGGCATACGCTCCTGTAAATGCTCCCGTAACTCGCTTGGTATCTGCCATACGCTCGCGCTCACTACGTTTAGAAGTTTCTACGATATAATTTTCAACTTCAGTTTTTTGCTCTTCGGTTGTAATTTCTTTTACTAAATCATGCTCAGGTGCGAGTACCATAAATGAAACACCAAAAATAGTATCTGCTCGAGTAGTAAATACTTCGATAGAATAATCGTTTTCGTGTTTTACTTTAAAATTAACAGAGGCTCCTTTGGATTTTCCTATCCAGTTTTTTTGAGATTCTTTTATGGCATCTGTCCATTCTAAAGCTGATTCGTTATAAGCTATTCCATTTAATAATCTTTCTGCATAGGCTGTGATACGCATCATCCATTGTGTCATTTTTTTGCGTTGCACAGGGTGTCCTCCACGTTGAGAAACTCCGTTAACTACCTCATCATTAGCTAATACTGTACCCAATTCAGGACACCAGTTTACCTCAGCTTCGGCTAAATAAGTAAGTCTGTATTTTAATAATATTTCTGATTTTTCCTTTTCGGTAAAATTATTCCATTCTTCTGCTGTGAAATTTGGTACATTATCATCACAAGCTACGTCTAAATCTGAATTTCCTTTTTCTTCAAAATATTTAATTAAATCAGAAATCGGTTTAGCTTTTTGGTCTTTATTACAATAAAATGAATTAAATAATTGTAAGAAAATCCATTGAGTCCATTTATAATAATCAGGATTAGAAGTTCTGATTTCTCTGTCCCAATCAAAAGAAAATCCTATTTTATCTAATTGTTCTCTATAACGTGCTACGTTTTCTTTGGTAGTAACCGCAGGGTGCTGACCTGTTTGTATCGCATATTGCTCTGCCGGTAATCCGAAAGAATCGTATCCCATTGGGTGCAATACATTGAATCCTTTGTGTCTTTTATAACGAGCGTAAATGTCTGATGCTATGTATCCTAACGGGTGTCCTACGTGTAATCCTGCTCCGGACGGATAAGGAAACATATCTAAAACATAAAACTTTGGTTTGTCTGATTTATCTTTAGCTTCATAAATCTTATTTTCAGCCCAAAACTTTTGCCATTTAGGCTCTATTTCATTCGGATTGTATTGCATAGCTTTTTTATTTTTGATACATCTGCGAAGATAAGAATTTTTTATTCCTTATTATTTGTTTTCAATTTTTTTGATTCCATACCTTCGTATTAATTTTACATGGCAAAGATGAGCAAAGAATTACTCGATTCAAAAGAAATAAGTTTTTAACTTTTAACTCATATATTTATATAATAAATTTAATTTTAAAAAATTTTAAAAAAAGATATGATGTATATAATATGCCTGTTAATATGTGGATAACTTAATTATTGATTTTTTATAGAAATTTAGTTTTTCTTAATTATAAAATGTTATATTTAAATTGATTGAAGAGGTTATCAACAAACTAACAAAGACGTGTAAAATTGGAAAATAAAGACCAAAAAAGAGCATTAATAACTATTGATAGTCGGTTAATAATTAATCAATAGAAAACAATAAATAAATTTGCATTGGATTATCTGTTCATTGTATTGTAAAAATTAAGACACGAGTCAAGGAAAATCTTTTAAAAGTTTTAAACTTGAATTAAAGATTAATCAACAATTTGGTAATATTAAAAAAGGTTTGATTAGTAATATTTTAGAATAAATTCCGACTTTTGTAGTGTTGAAAACTTATTTATATGAAAATAGCGATAGCATCTGACCACGCAGGTTTTGAATTAAAAGAGAAAATTAAAGCGTTATTAACAAGCAAAGAAATTGACTTTAAAGACTTTGGAGCTTTTTCCACAGACAGTGTTGATTATCCTGATTTTGCACATCCGGCAGCAACTGCTGTAGAAAACAAAGAAGCAGACTTTGGAATTTTACTTTGCGGAAGCGGTAACGGAATTGCAATGACAGCAAATAAACACCAAGGTATAAGAGCTGCAATTTGTTGGAATACCGAATTGGCTGAACTTGCCAAACAACATAACGATGCCAATATTTTGGTATTGCCTGCTCGTTTTATTTCTGAGGAATTAGGTTTAGAAATTGTGGAGGCTTATTTAAATACTGATTTTGAAGGTGGAAGACATCAAAGACGTGTAGATAAAATTGCATGTATGTAACTTAAAAGATAATTAGAAAAGCAATTAAATTTTTAGTTGCTTTTTTTGTTTAAGTATTACTAAACCATAAAATTTTGAATTAATTAACAAAATAGCATAATAATTGATTGGTATAGAAACGACTTATGAATAAAAGTTCTATAAGTCATTAAATTAAAAGCAATATGTCACAAGATAGAAAGCAAAAAAATAGAACAAACGAAAAAGGTTTTAGAAAAACTGCAAAAAGTATACTTCAATATTATTTAAAATATCCAAATAAGACTTTAAATCATAAGCAATTAGGTACAGCTTTACAATATACCAACGCAAAAGAAAAACAGCATTTAATAAAAGTGCTTTCTCGTTTAGCGGCAGATGATTCTTTAATTGAGGTTTCTCCGGGAAAATTCAAATTGAATATGGAGAAAAATATGTTGGTAGGTACAATAGATTTTACTTCATCCGGAGCAGCTTACGTAATTGTAGAAGGCTTAGAAAACGATATTTATATTCCGAAAGGAGAAACTAAAAATGCTTTACAGAATGATTTAGTTCAATTAGTTGTACATAAAACTTCTAAAGGTAGAAAGCCGGAGGGTAGCATTGTAAAAGTTATTCAACGTAATAGAATGCAATATGTAGGAGTTTTACAGATTATTGCTGATAGAAAATATGGTTTTGTAGTGGTAGAAGGAAAATCTATGCCGGTGGATATTTATATTTCTAAAGAAAACCTAAACCATGCACAAAACGGTGATAAAGTAGTTTGTAATGTGGTGGGTTGGCCGGAAGATGCAGATTCACCGTTTGGAGAAATTACAAGAGTTTTAGGAAAACCGGGAGAACATGATGTAGAAATTCATGCTATTTTGGCAGAATATGGTTTACCTGCTGCATTCCCGAAAGAAGTGGAAGATGAGGCACATAATTTAGATACGTCTATCACGGCAGATGAAATTGCAAGAAGACGAGATATGCGAGATGTTCCTACATTCACCATAGATCCTAAAGATGCTAAAGATTTTGATGATGCTTTATCATTCAGAACTTTAGAAAATGGAAATTATGAAATAGGAGTGCATATTGCAGATGTTGCTCATTATGTAAAACCCGGAACTTTATTAGACGAAGAGGCATATAAAAGAGCAACTTCGGTTTATTTGGTAGATAGAGTAGTGCCGATGCTACCGGAAGTTTTATCTAATTTTGCCTGTTCATTACGTCCTAATGAGGATAAATACACTTTTTCTGCCGTTTTTGAAATGAACCATAAAGCCAAAATTATTAAAAGTTGGTTTGGTAGAACAGTAACACATTCTGATAGAAGATTTGCTTATGAAGAGGCTCAAGAAATTATAGAAGGAGCTGAAGGAGATATGAAAAATGAAATTTTGGCTTTGGATAAATTAGCTAAGATTTTAAGAAAAGAAAGATTGAAAGACGGTGCAATTAGTTTTGACAGATTAGAAGTTAAATTTAATTTGGACGCCGAAGGAAATCCTATTAATGTTTACTTTAAAGAAAGTAAAGATGCCAATAAATTGATTGAAGAATTTATGTTATTGGCTAATAAAAAAGTATCTGAATTTGTAAGTTTAAATAAAAAAGGAAATCCTAACGATAAAACCTTTATTTACCGTATACATGATGATCCCGATCCTGAAAAATTAGCAAGTTTAAAACAATTTATTAATCAGTTTGGATATGGTTTAGAATTAGGTGATAGAAAGAAAACTACTGCCTCTATTAATAAATTATTGCATGATGTAAAAGGTAAAGGAGAAGAAAATATGATTGAAACTCTAACTTTACGTTCTATGTCAAAAGCGATTTATTCTACTGAGAATATAGGACATTATGGTTTAGCTTTTGAATATTATTCACACTTTACATCACCAATTCGTCGTTATCCCGATGTTATAGCACATAGACTTTTACAACATTATTTAGATGGTGGAAAATCGGTGGATAAAGAAACTTATGAAGATAAATGTGAACATTGTAGCCAAAGAGAGCGTTTAGCGGCAGATGCGGAAAGAGATAGTATAAAATACATGCAAGTTAAATTTATGGATAAGCATGTAGGCGAAGAATTTGAAGGAGTGATTACAGGAGTTACAGAATGGGGAATTTATGTAGAATTACCACAATGTAGAGCAGAAGGATTAGTAAGATTAAGAGATATTCATGGAGATCATTATGTATTTGACCAAAAGAATTATGCAATTGTAGGACAATCTTCCGGTAAAACTTATCAATTAGGAAGCGAAGTAAGAGTAAAAATAGTAAGAGCAGATTTAGAGAAAAAACAACTTGATTTTGAGTTGATTGAATAAATAGTAAATAGACTAAAAGAATCCGTCTTGATACCCATCAAGGCGGTTTTTTATTTGTTTTAGTAGGATTATAAAAAAAGGAGATATTATCCCCTAAAGTGTGTAATTTAAAAAGAGGCTTAGGTATTATAATCTGAGCCTTTTGTCAAATATAAGCATAAATTGGTTTAAAACCATACCCCAATTAGCAATAGGCTTCGACCATTTTTTTGTAGCTTCTCTTAGAGCTAAATATACCTACTTGATAATTGTCTCATCTGTAGGAAAATATATTTTGTTTTTTGTGTATATTTAGAACACTTTTTTATCTTTTATAGAAGTGTTTGTAAATGACTTTGCATTTCGTATTTTTCCATTGAGGTTTTCTATTAAATTAGTGGTATATGTAATTAAAGAAAGCCCTATCATCTTATTATTATAATACGGTGATAGGTAGGATATAAGTTACTCAATCAAGTCAAAAATAGCCAATTTTGTTCTTGATTATATTATTTAAACATTCAATTAAAATACAGAATTCTTATATGATTTTTTTAATAAAAAAACCGTCTCAAAACTGAGACGGCTCCTTCTTTTGTGTAAATGTAATTTTAGTCTTCAGCTAATTCTACGTTTACAGCGTTTAATCCTTTTTTTCCTCTTTCTACGTCGAAAACAACTTTGTCATCTTCTTGAATTTTATCTTTAAGAGCAGATATATGAACAAACACATCTTCTCCTCCGTCTGATGGAGTTATAAATCCGAATCCTTTTGTTTCGTCAAAAAACTTTACTATTCCTTCTTGCATTTTTACTAATTTATTAATTGTTATTTTACTTCTTTTTTTACATTGTTGGCTATATAGCCTTTGGGATTTTTCTCTTTTTCAAAAGTTACTCTATCTCCTTTTGTTAACTCTTCAGTTAATTGATTGATATGAACAAAAATACTTTCTTTCGTTTTATCATCAATAATGAAACCATATCCTTTCTCATCGTTAAAGAAAGAGATCACTCCACTACCTTCTAATTCTTCCTCCGGTAATGGTGCAGCACCTAACAGAATATCGTCTAATTCTATATCTGCTACTTTTGTTCTATCCGGTGGAGTAGAGGTTAAGTTTCCGTTTTCATCAACATAAGAAATCATAGCTTCTAAGCCTTTTCCTTTATTGTTGTTGGTTTTACGATCCTCTCGTCTTTGAGCTTTTTCTTTTAATTTTTGAGCTTTTTTCTTTGAATTTTCCTTTTTAGAAAAAGAATCTCCCATATTTTTTTATTTAAATTATTAATTAATACTACATTAGCTTATTCGCCTATGAGTAGAATTAACTAATGATAGAAAGGTAACGTGATGGCAATACTGTGAGATGGGAATTTTTAATTTACACCTTTCAGAAAGCAAAGGCAGTAACCTGTCGTTTTATTATTTGACAAATCTACATAAAATAAATGAATATCCACTATAATAATGGAATAAATTTAAAAAATTTATTTAAAAAATAATAAAAACCCGAAAAAATTATTGTTTTTTCGGGCCTTATATATATAAAACTTTATATATATGATTATTAATCAAGTATATGCGTAGCGTCTAAAATACCTTTTAATAAATTTAATTGATTCATTGTTCTATCTAAGTTTTGGTTTTCTCTTTTAACAGTATAATAAACATCGCCATTTAAGAAGTCTGTTAAAAATCTAACAGCCTGAATATATACAACTGTAGCTCCTGCCAAATCAAAGTTTTCTAATTCTTGTTTAGTCAATTTATCTTGTAAGGGCTCTAAGAAACCTTTTTTAATGGCTTCGTAATTTTCTTTAGAAAAATTATTTGGTGTAGGGTCATCCTCATCTTTAGTGTTGGTATAAGAGCGTACCATATCTCCAAAATCATAAAGAATAGTACCCGGCATAAGTGTGTCTAAATCTATAATTGCGACAGGTTTGTATTTATCCTCAGCATCTAAAAGTATATTACTGATTTTAGGATCTGCATGGATTAAGCGTTTAGGAAAGCCTTCTTTAGATATTACTTCTGTCCATTTTTCCGGAATAGATTTCCATTTATCTACTAATTCAATAGCTTCTAAAGCTTGTTCTTTTCTTTTTGGGGAAGCATTATTAATGGCTTGTCCGTAATCTCGCATTCTTTTTGCAAAATCTATAAATCCGGGAATAGGTTCTTTTAGTCCTTCTACATCTAAATCATAAACATAAGAGTGAAATTCTCCTATAAATTTAGCTACCTCATAAGCTTGTTCCGGGTTTTCTACTGTCTCTATACATTGTGTATTCTCAATTAATGGAATAACTCTCCAAACACCAGTGTCTGAATAAACTAAACTTTTTTCTTTTTTAATTGTTTTCTTTGGTCTCAGAATAGCATGAGGATATCCTTTAGCCTCTAAATGGTCGGCTAATTTTGTCATATTTTCTATAATAACCTCAGGATTCTCAAAAATATTTGTATTAAACTTTTGTAATACAAAACTTCCTTCTTTATCTCTTAAAAAATAAGTAGTATTTATATGTCCTATCTCATTTTTTTCTAGCTTAAAATTAGCATCCTTTCCAAAAAACTTTTTTACAATTTGCTCCATATTTTTTATTTATTACTCCAAAGAGGAGCGTTATATTTACCGTTCTTTGTTTTTTCTTGTAATGCATCAACTACAATCTGTCTATCTTCAGGATATGTCATTCCAAACCAGTCTTCACTACTCTGTTTTACCCAAACATTAAGATTCCCTTTTTGAATTTCGTTATCTATATATAGAGGTATAAAGAATTCTTGTTTTTCTTTATTTTCTATAGTGCTTAAGAATTCATGGAAACTTTTTTCTAAATTATCAAAAATAGTATGATCCAATATCCAGAAATTCATAGAAACTTTAGATTTAGGTTCTAATTTAATATCAATATCTTGATCAGCTTCGTTTACTATTTCTCCGTTTTCTTTTTTAATAATTTTGAGAACTTCCGTTACTTTTGTTAATTTCTCTCCATCTACTTCACAAACTCCTCTGGAAACAGTTCCGTTATCGCTTAAAGTTTTTTCTAATTGGAAAGAAACCATTCCATAATTTTTTTCGTCAATTTTACCTTCTTTTACTAAAGAGTGAGCCAATTCATAAGTATTTGCTCCATAAAAATCATCGGCATTCATTACAATAAAAGGCTGATTAATAAATTCTCTTGTCATTAAAACGGCATGAGCAGTTCCCCAAGGTTTTAATCTTTGTGGTACTAAATCAGCATATTTTTCCGGAACTTCATTTTCCATTGCCTGTAAAGCAAAATCTACTTTTATTCCTTTTTCTTCTAAAGGTTTTCTAAGAAGAGTTTTAGTTTCTTCTAAAAGTTGATCATTTATAACAAAAACAACATGATTAACTCCATTGTTAATAGCATCGTATAAACCGAATTCCATTAAACATTCTTCATTTGGACCGACTGGGTCTATTTGTTTTTGTCCTTTATATCTACTTCCCAACCCCCCGGCAAGGATAACTAAAGACATATTTTTATTACTCATAACGTATAAATTTTATTTATTTTAATACCTAACTGTACTGTAAATTATTGAAATTTATCAAACCAGGATATATCAAAGTTAATAATTTTTTGTAAAGATTCCTAATTAAATAGCACAGAATTTTTTTTATTTATAAAATTGTGCTTATAAATATCCTAATTTATTAGGACATACACAAATGATAATTTTCATAGTTAATTTAATTGTTATTTTATATAAAATATTACCGAGTATAAATAATAAAACGTACCTTTAGAGTTCTATTTAAATATTCAATGTTATGAAAAACATTTTAGAAGAAAATCCATCACTAAAGAAAAACAAAATCATTTTAAAGAAGGCTAAAGATGAATTAGAGTTATCTCAAATAACTCGAGAGGAAAGAATTCCTGTAGAGATATGCGAAACTGCAGCAGAAGGTTCTAAGCTTGCGGCGAAAGAAGTAGCTGAGCTTATTAAGGAAAAGCAATCTTCCGGAGAGAAGTGTGTTTTAGGATTAGCTACAGGTAGTAGTCCTATTGCTATGTATGATGAGCTTATAAGAATGCATAAAGAAGAAGGTTTAAGTTTTGAAAATGTAATTACATTTAATTTGGATGAATACTATCCTATGGATAAAGAATCTCCAAATTCGTATAACTTCTTTATGAATGAGCATTTATTTAAACATATAGATATAAAACCTGAAAATATAAATATTCCGGATGGAACAGTTTCTCTTGAAAACTTGAAACAAAGTTGCCGTGAATATGAGAAAAAAATAGATGCAGCCGGAGGAATTGATTTACAAATCTTAGGAATTGGTAGAACCGGGCATATCGGTTTTAATGAGCCGGGATCTAATATGAATTCATATACAAGACTTGTTTCTTTAGATGAGTTAACGATTAGAGATGCAGCGAAAGATTTCGGAGGAATTGATAATGTGCCAAAAGGGGCTATCACTATGGGGGTTGGTTCTATATTCAAAGCAAGAAAAATAATTTTATTAGCTTGGGGAGATAAGAAATCGGCAATCGTAAGAAAAGCGGTAGAAGGAAAAGTAAAAGATGATGTTCCTGCAAGTTTCTTGCAGAGACATGAAAATGCTAAATATATTATAGATATGGATGCTGCGGGAGAACTTACAAGAGTGAAAACTCCATGGAAAGTAGGTTCTTGCGATTGGACTCCAAGTTTGGTAAAAAGAGCGGTAGCTCAACTTTGTTTAGCGACAGGAAAACCAATCTTAAAGTTAACTAATAAAGATTATACAGATCATAATTTAGATGAGTTGGTTGTTTCTTACGGGTCTGCTTATAATGTTAATATACAAGTTTTTAATGAGCTTCAAAATACGATAACAGGTTGGCCCGGAGGGAAACCAAATGCAGATGATACAAAACGTCCTGAAAGAAGAGAACCGGCTCAGAAAAGAGTAATTGTATTCAGTCCACATCCGGATGATGATGTAATTTCTATGGGAGGAACGCTTAGAAGATTAGTAGAACAAAATCATGATGTTCACGTAGCTTATCAGGTTTCCGGTAATATTGCAGTGGCTGACTATGAGTTATTACGACCAATGCTTTTAATGAAGAATTACTTAGAAGAAAATGGCGATACTGCATCTAAAACGTATAAAAATCTCACAGAATATTTAAGTCAAATTGGAGAGCAAGAAACTTTTGAAAAAGTAACTCCAAATATTCTTCACTTAAAAGGATTATTGAGAGAAGAAGAAGCAAAATCAGGATGTAGACACGTAGGTGTGAAAGATGGAAATGCCCATTTCTTAAGACTTCCGTTCTATGAAACAGGAAAAGTAAAAAAAGATGATTTAAGCCAAAAAGATGTTGATATTGTAAAAGAATTTATTCGTTCTATAAAACCACATCAAATATTTGCAGCAGGTGATTTAATGGATCCTCATGGAACTCATAAAGTTTGTTTAGAAGCTATTTTCTTAGCATTAGATCAAATCAAAGAAGATGGAGATGAGTGGTTAAAAGATTGCTGGGTATGGATGTATCGTGGAGCATGGCAAGAGTGGCCGATCAATGAGATTGAAATGGCTGTACCAATGAGTCCAAGTGAATTAAGAGCAAAAAGAAATGCAATTTTAAGACACCAATCTCAAATGGAGGCAGCTCCGTTTATGGGAAGTGACTCTCGTTTATTCTGGCAAAGAGCAGAGGATAGAAATAGAGAAACGGCAGAGTTATATAATAAATTAGGATTAGCAGAATACGAAGCTATGGAAGGTTTTGTAAGATATATTCCTTAATTTATAAAAATTATAGAAAATTGAAAAGCAGCTCACAGAGTTGCTTTTTTATTTATAGTTTGATTATGAGATAAAATAAAAGCCCAGCTAAAATAGCTAGGCTTTTGTTATTACATAAAATTGAGATTATTTATCCATTGCAGCTACACCCGGAAGTTTAATTCCTTCTAAGCTTTCTAACATTGCTCCTCCTCCTGTAGAAACATAGCTTACTTTGTCTTGATAACCGAATTGTTTTACTGCAGAAACACTATCTCCACCACCCACAAGTGAGAATGCTCCGTTTTTAGTTGCTTCTTCTATGGCGTCTCCAATGGCTTTAGTTCCTTTAGCAAAGTTTTCAAATTCGAATACACCTACAGGTCCATTCCATAAGATAGTTTTTGAGTTTTTGATAACATCAGCAAAAAGCTCCATAGTTTTTGGTCCTATATCCAAACCTTCCCAGCCATCAGGAATTTCTCCAGCCTCTACAATTTGTGTTGCCGCTCCGTTATTAAAGTCGTCAGCAGCTAATGAGTCTAAAGGTAAATAAACTTTTACATTATGTTTTTCTGCTTGTTCTAAGATCTCTAAAGCTAAATCAAGTTTATCATCTTCAACAATAGAATTTCCGATTTTTCCACCTTTAGCTTTTGAGAAAGTATAAGACATTCCTCCACCAATAATTAAGTTATCAACTTTTGGTAAAATGTTATCTATAATTGTAATTTTAGAAGAAACTTTAGAGCCTCCTAAAATTGCTGTAACTGGTTTTTCTCCACTTTTTAAAACTTTATCTATAGCTTCTAGCTCTTTTTGCATTAATTTACCAAAACATTTATGGTCTTTATCAAAGAACTTAGCGATAACTGCTGTAGAAGCGTGTTCTCTGTGTGCTGTACCAAATGCATCGTTAACATAGAAATCTCCTAATTCTGCTAATTGTTTAGCAAATACTTCGTCTCCGCTTTCTTCCTCTTCTCTAAAACGAACATTTTCTAATAATAAAACACTACCCGGTTGTAAGTTTTTTGCTTTTTCTTTTGCATCTTCTCCAACTACATCGTCAGCTACTTCTACAACAACGCCTATAATATCAGAAATTGTACCTGCGATGTGTTTTAAAGATAATTCATCTTTTTTCTCTCCTTTTGGTCTACCAAGGTGAGTGATTAATATCGCTGCTCCACCATCTTCCAAAATTTTTAAGATAGTTGGTTTTGCTGCTTCTATTCTATTAGTATCTGTTACATTCAATTCTTTGTCTTGCGGGACATTGAAGTCTACACGAACTAATACTTTTTTGTCTTTAAAATTAAAATCGTTAAGTGTTTTCATATTATTTATTATTACACAACAAAGATAGGTAATGATTTTTAGAAAAGAAACTAAACTTTACACTCTCTTGCTGATATTTTAGTAGAAAGTAACTACTATAAAATTAAATGTTTTTAGATAGAAATATTTAATCTTTATTTAAATTGTTCAGTTCTTTTACTTTAAGCCACATAGCAGTAGCGAATCCTAGACAGACTACAAAAAATATAATGTATATAGCTAACATATTATTTGTTTTTTGCTAAATTAATTAGAATTATCAATAAAAAAAATGATTTTTATTACTTATGTAATAACTGTATGGTATCTAAAGATAGTCTTGATTTTAAAAATTGATTAATTCTTCGTTCTTCATCGGAATGGGTTTTGTTGTCATTCCATAATAGAATAAATGTAGGCATTATATTTCTGTTTTTGAAATCGGTATAATTAAAGGTGGCGTATCCAAAATAATCGAGCTCAGGATAAAGTGATTTCAGCTCTTTAGAGATGCTTTGGAACGGAATGGTGTCACTATTCAGCCTGTTAATTTGTTTTTGTTGATATTCAATTATACTATCTCTTTTTTGAATGTCCCCTTTTACAGTAGAATAAATAGAACTGTAAATTCTCTCGTTTATTTGGTTGTTAGCCATAGGCATTCCCCCTTGATGAACGATTAATTTGGTGTTTTTTAAATTATATTTTTCTCGTAGAATAATGTTCCAGTTTTTTATTACTTCTTGAGGAATTACTTCTGTAATTGTGGAAATCGTTATAAGATTTACAGAGTCTTTTTTTGTTAAAGTAGGATTGTTTAAATTAAAAAATGCATTTTCATAGGGAATCGCAATTTCATGATTTAAAAAGTTATTTACTTGTACTTTGTATAATTCTTCTTTAATGATTCCATAAAATATAAATCCACTTGGGATGATGGTTAATACCGCTACTCCTGCAATTATAAAATTTGTTTTCCTAGCCTGTGTTGCATTTTGATATTGTGCTAAAGGAAATTTATTTAATTTTATATACACATAAGTAGAAATCCCAATAAAAATTGAGTTGATTATAAATAAATAGAAAGCATTTAGAGCTGCTCCATAGCCTGAATAGTCTTTATATCCTATTTGCTCTGTTCCCATAGATAGTCCGTATCCTACGGTACAAAGGGGAGGCATTAGAGCAGTTGCAATTGCAACTCCTGCAATTACGTTTGAATTTTTTATTTTACTACTAAAGGCCGCAATCCCGGCTAAACCACCAAATATACCTATTAAGACATCTAATGAAGTGGGTTCTATTCTGCCTTTTAATTGCTCTGTTAAGGTGGTAAGCGGAGCAATAGAGAAATAAATAAAGGAGGTAAGCATGGCGATTACCACCATAATACCAAAGTTTGTAAATGATCTATTGAGTGTTTTTATATCATTTACGGCAACAGCATAGCCTAACCCCATAATTGGCCCCATAAGAGGGGAAATAAGCATGGCTCCTATTACTACGGCAACCGAATTAGAGTTTAAGCCAATAGAGGCTATAAATACAGAAGCTATAAGTACGAATGCGGACAGTCCTTTAAAGTTTATATTGTCTAAAACTTCTTCTCGGGTTCTTTCTTTATCAACTTGGTCGTGTAAATTAAAAACTTCTCTAAGAAAGGAAAAAACACTCTCTCCTATAGAGATGTGTTTTTCTTCAGGTTTTTTGTTTTCTTCCATTAATTTTACAGAGGTTTTAAATGTGTCTTTGCTTTTTATTTAATTTTATATCAGTTACATAATTTTTGATTTTTTGACTATTCTCTATAGGAGATATCAATAAAGCATCATTTGTATCTACTACAATATAACCTTCTAATTTATCTATTACTGTAACTTTATTTTTCTGAGTATAAATAATGTTTCTATTTGAGCTATAAGTAAATATATTTTTACTGAGTTTTGCATTTTTGTTATCATCTTTATCAGCTTGTTCGTATAAAGATAACCATGTTCCTAAGTCGCTCCATCCAAATTGAGAGGGGATTACATAAACATTTTTATCTTTTTCCATAATGCCTACATCTATCGATACTTTTTGTAATGTGGGGTAAACTTCTTTTACTTTAGAAAGTTCATCTTTGGTATTTAAATAATCATTTATAGAGTTAAAAGCATTGTACATTTCCGGTAAATACTTTTTAAAAGAATCTAAGATATCTTTAGCCGACCAAATAAAGATTCCGCTATTCCAAAGGAAATCTCCTGATTTAAGAAATTTTTCTGCTAAATCTAAATTAGGTTTTTCGGTAAAGGTTTTCACTTTCTTTATCTGTTTGTCACTTTCTACATATTGAATGTATCCGTAGCCGGTATCCGGTCTGGTAGGTTTTATTCCCAAAGTATAAAGTCCTTGGTTTTCTTTAGAGCTTTTCAGTGCTAATAAAACTGTTTCTGTAAATCTTTCTTCATTTAAAATTAAATGATCTGAAGGACAAACTAAAATTTCTGCCTTAGGGTTTTTCTTATAAATCTTCATTGCAGAATATAAGGCACAAGGGGCTGTATTCATACCCACCGGTTCGCCAATAATATTTTCTATATTAAGTTCAGGAATTTGTTCCTTTACTAAATCAATATAATTTCCGTCTGTAATTACATAAATATTTTCCGAATTGCAAAAACTCAGTAATCTATCATAAGTTTGTTGAATTAATGTTCTGCCAACGCCTAAAATATCATGAAACTGTTTAGGGTGATTTGTAGTGCTCATCGGCCAAAATCTGGAACCTACACCTCCGGCTAATATTACACAATAAGTATTCTTCTTATCCATTTTTATCAATTACTTTATCTATTGGAGCCAAACCATGAATGGTATATTTTTTACCCGTAGATAGTTCGGTGCAAATATATCTTATTTTTCTTTTATTTCCTTTCTTAAATATTTTGTTTCCGATAGAAAATATAGTGTTTTCCTTTAAATCAGATAATAAAGTTTTGTTAATTTCTCGTTCATTGTTAAAGTAATTTACGATAGGTGAATAGGCATAATAGTTTGCTTTAGGGTTTTGGGCAAAAGCTAAAATAATTTTTTGAAAATCCTCTTTATATGCTTTTACCGACTCTTTTAAAAGTTGCCCAAAAACAAATTTCCATTCTTTACCGTGAGGTTTTATTTTAAACCCATATTGATGAAAAGCGTGCATATGAGCGATTTCATGCGTTAAAACCATAAAAAATAAATCTTTATTTGGCTCATTATTTATAGTAATTTGGTGTCCGTTTTTTAATCTTTTATAATCGCCTAATTTTGTTTTACGTTCATTTTTTACTTTTAATAGTAAAGGATAATCCTGAGTCCATTTTTCTATAAAATAAAGGGCAGATTCATTAATATATTTCTTTAACATATATAAGCGTATTTAAAATTTTAAAACTATGAATAAATGCTTTAACTTAGCCAACAATTATGATAAAAGTTTTGAAACAATATATAGAAAATATTGGCAAGTATTTCGCCTTGCTTCTTCAAGTGATTAAAAAGCCGAGAAATACAAAG
This sequence comes from Weeksellaceae bacterium TAE3-ERU29, assembly GCA_019218445.1. GTDB lineage: Bacteria > Bacteroidota > Bacteroidia > Flavobacteriales > Weeksellaceae > Ornithobacterium. Next base: position 30,189 of record JAHUUM010000008.1, read on the forward strand.
ATATATCGTAAATTAATCGTGAGAGAGTTGTACGATCTTGGAGTAAACTCTGTAGGATTAGTAGGGATACTTTCTGTTTTTATGGGAGCAGTAGTTGCTATACAGCTATACCAAAACTTTAAAAGTACCTCTTTGCCTATTCCGGATAGTTATGTGGGATTTGCTACCAAAGTAATCGTGGTTTTAGAGTTTTCGTCTACTATTATTTGTATAATTTTAGCGGGAAAAGTAGGGTCTTATATTGCCTCAAGTATCGGGACAATGCGAGCGACAGAGCAAATAGACGCTTTAGAAGTAATGGGAGTAAACTCAGCTTCATTTTTAATTTTACCCAAAATAATAGCTTCTTTATTATTTTATCCGATATTACTCATGATTTCAATTTCCATGTGTTTGCTCGGGGGATATCTTGTAGGAGCACTATCCAATATGTGGTCTACGGTAGATTTTGTACAAGGGTTACAAATGGAATTTAATCCTTGGTTTTTCACCTATAGTTTTATAAAAATGGAAGTTTTCGCCTTTATTATAGCTACCATTCCGGCTTATTACGGATATACAGTGAAAGGAGGATCGTTAGAAGTGGGACGTGCCAGTACAACTGCTGTGGTTTGGACTTGTATTGTCTTAATAGTAACAAATTTAGTACTTACCAATTTAATATTATGATTGAAGTTAAAGACCTTAAAAAAAGATTCGGAGATAAAGAAGTATTAAAAGGGATTTCCACTACTTTCGAGAAAGGAAAAACAAGTTTGATTATAGGTTCCAGTGGAGCGGGGAAAACGGTATTTTTCAAATGTCTTTTAGGTTTATTTGAGCCAACCGAAGGAGAGATTGTTTATGAAGAAGTTTCCACAAAAGATATGTCTTCTAAAAAACGGCATGATATAAGAAAACAGGTAGGTACGGTATTCCAATACAGTGCACTGTTCGATTTTATGACGGTAGAGCAAAACGTAAGATTCCCATTGGAAATGTACACAAAACTCTCTATGGATGAGATGAACGAACGTGTACAAATGATTCTGGAAAAAGTAAATATAGAAGAAGATGCTTTAACCAAAATGCCTTCTGAGATTTCCGGAGGTATGCAAAAGCGGGTAGCTATTGCCCGTGCAGTGGTTAACAAACCAAAATATCTGTTTTGCGATGAGCCAAACTCGGGATTAGACCCTAAAACAGCAACAGTGATAGATAATCTTATTCAGAAACTAACCAAAGAATTTGATATTACAACCGTTATAAATTCCCATGATATGAATTCAGTATTGGAAATAGGAGAAAAAATTCTATTTCTAAAAGATGGATTAAAGGCTTGGGAAGGGACAAAAGAAGAAATTTTAGATACGGATAACGAGGCTGTTTCTGAGTTTGTTTATAACTCTAACTTAATGAAGCGAGTAAGAGAAGTATTGCAAAAAGGCACTTAAATTAGAATAAGGAAAGTTATAAAAAAAAAGCTGTTTCAAAACTTATTAGATAAAAATATTATTTTGGGAAATGTAAGAGATATTTAATCAATTATCCCTTTTTTAATAGAACTTAGGTTAACAGCTAAAAATATTTGACCAAAAATTGGTAATAATAACAAATTGGCTTTTTATATAAAGAAAATGCCCTGATTTTATATCAGAGCATTATTGGTTTTATAATTCTTTAATAAAATTTTTTCTTGAAATTATAAATACATGCTAAAAAAAGAGAGATAGGAGTAATAATATATATATTCGAATCTAGATCTAAGAAAAATTCATTTTATTGAATAAATAAAAGGAGATACCAATAAAGTTGGTAAAATTACATTTAATAAAAATAGTTTAGTCTTACTTGCTTTTTTCATGGTTTCTAAAACTTTAAATTACTTTAAAAAATCCAAAGTAATATCTAAGAATTCGTTTGGTTTTTCGGCGTGTAGCCAATGTCCTGAACCTTCAATTTTTTCTATTTTGGCATTTGGAAAATAATGTTTAATCTGCATGGTATCTTCATTCGTGATATAATTGGAATTTCCTCCGCCTAAAAATAAAGTATCTCCGGTAAAAGTTTTTTCAGGTAAATGATTAGTAATTAGTTTATTATAATTTTCTGTAAGGCTTTTTAAATTAAACCTAAATTCATAACTTCCATTATCTAATCGGTTTACACTTTTCATTAAAAACATTCGGATAGAAGCATCTTTTATATAAGGTTTTAAAAACTCTTCTACATCGCCTCTTTTTTCAACTTTAGAAAAATCTACACTGTTTAAAGCCTTTAAAATTGCCTGATGGTGTGGCTCATAATCCTTTGGCGACATATCTGCAATTACGATTTTATCGGTGTTTTCGGTATATTTTAAAGCAAATTCCATTACAGCTTTTCCTCCCAAAGAATGCCCGATAAATGATGCTTTTTCTATTCCGTTTGCTTGCATATAATTGTAGAGGTCGTCTGCCATTAATTCGTGCGAAATTTCATCTGAATGAAAACTTCTCCCGTGATTTCTGGTGTCTACCAAATGCGTTGTAAAATACTCGGCATATTTTTTACCCAAAGTTCCCCAATTATCTAACATTCCGAACAAACCATGCACTATAATTAAATGCTGAGGTTTGTCGCCTATCACTTTACTAAATAAAATATTATCTGCCATTTTGTTTATTTTTATAGAGATTGAGCTTTTAAAAATCCGTTTTCTATTTTTCTTAAATAAGTTTGAATGGTATTTTCCAAACCTAAATAAAGAGCCTCCGAAATCAAAGCGTGTCCAATGGAAACTTCGGCTAAATTCGGGATTTCCTGAACAAAAAATTCAATATTATCTAAACTTAAATCGTGTCCCGCATTTACTTTTAAACCGGCTTCTTCTGCAAAAATAGCAGTTGCTTTGTACAATTCTGCCGCTCCTTCGTCGCCATTGGCATAATCTACTGCAAAACCTTCGGTATAAAGCTCAATTCTGTCAGTTCCTGTTGCTGCGGCAGATTCGATTAATTCAGGTCTTGGGTCTAAAAAAATTGAAGTTCTGATTCCTGCTTCTTTAAACTCGGCAATAATATCTTTTAAATATTCCAAATGCTTTTCGGTATCCCAACCGGCGTTAGAAGTTATGGCGTCTTCGGCATCGGGAACAAGCGTTACCTGATGAGGTTTCACGTCTAAAACTAATTCTCTAAACTTAGGAACAGGATTCCCCTCAATATTAAATTCAGTAGTTATAACCTTTTTTAAATCATATACATCTTGATAAGTAATATGTCTTTCATCGGGTCTTGGATGAACTGTAATTCCTTCAGCACCAAATCTCTGGCAATTAATAGCAGCTTCTACAACATTGGGTGTGTTTCCTCCGCGAGCGTTTCTGATAGTTGCTATTTTATTAATGTTTACACTTAATTTAGTTTTCATGTTTAGTAATATTCAATTTATTTGAAATAAAAGTTTTATTATAAAATCTCGAAATAAGACAGCTTTTTAAATGTCTTAATTCTTTCGGCAATTTCATCTCTATTGATTTGCAATAATCTTTCCACACCAAATTTTTCTACCGTAAAAGATGCCAAAGCACTACCATAAATCACGGCTCTTTTCATATTCTCGAAACTATAATCTTTGCTTTTAGCAAGATAACCTGAAAATCCTCCCGCAAAAGTATCACCTGCACCTGTAGGGTCAAAAACTTCTTCCAATGGCAATGCCGGCGCAAAAAATACTTCTTCATTATTGAAAAGTAATGCACCATGTTCTCCTTTTTTTATAATTAAAAACTTTGGTCCCATAGTGAGGATTACGTTTGCCGCTTTTTTAAGACTATATTCTCCACTTAATTGCCTTGCCTCCTCATCATTTATCGTAAGAATATCTACTTTTTCCAGAACTTTTAAAAGCTCGTCCCAAGTATTATCCATCCAGTAATTCATGGTGTCCATAATGGTCATGCGTGGCGGATTGTCCAATTTATTTATGATGTCTAATTGAACGGAAGGGTGCAGATTTCCAAGCATTAAAACTTCGGGGTTTTTACAAGAATAGGGAACTTTCGGATTGAAGTTTTCTAAAACGTTCAATTCAGTTTTTAGGGTATCTCGGGAGTTCATATCCATGTGATACTTGCCCGACCAAAAAAAGGTTTTTCCACCTTTTATGGTTTCTATTCCTTCGGTTCTACAATTATTCTCTTTCAGAGTATTTAAATATTCTTCGGGGAAATCTTCTCCGATAACGGAGATAATATTTGTTTCTACTCCTAATTTTGTAGCTGCTAAAGCTATGTAAGTAGCGGCACCACCGAGTATTTTATCTGATTTTCCAAATGGAGTTTCTACCTCGTCAAAAGCGATAGTACCTACTGTTAATAAACTCATACTTTAATTTATGTATCGCAAAGATAAGTTTTTACTCACAGAGTGAAAAGATTAAATAAGTGAATTATAAGTATTGGTTTGTTTTTAGATTCAATTATAATATTATTTTATAAATCTAATTTGTAGATTTAATTTTAATTTTTGAACACCATTCTCCTCATATATCTCAGCCATTTTATATCTTTTACTTGAAGGAGTTTCCAATTTTGTGTTTTCAAATAAGTAATTCTCAAAATTCTTTATAAAATAGAAATGGTAGCATAAAATTTCGCCATCTTCTCTTATTACTAAATAACCACCATTTGCTTGATAATCTCTTTTCCATACTTCTCCGGCTCTCATCCCTAAAGCATATTCAACTAAAAAACGTTTTACAATCATTTCATAAATCTCTGAATTTAATGTTAAATCATATCCGAATTCATTATTATTTGAAATGATTTTTGTGAAATTTCTGACAGTATTTTTTTTAGAATTATTGTTTTTATAGTACAACAACACTATTTCTGACAGTATTTTTGGGAAATTGTAGTCAATGGTTTGAAGATTAAGATTAAATACAGGACTATCAACTTTTTCAAATTTCACTTCTATCCCTAAGTCATTAAGTAATTGAAACTTATCAGAAAATTTTTTTAAACTGTTTAATCTTTGTATTTGTTTATCAGATATATTTTGTGAAAGTTGATAAGTGAAATCTGTTTGTTTACTAGCATTTAAAAGAGTTGAAGATTTACCTAATTGTGATTTTATACTAAATCCAAGTATTTGAGAGAATATTGTATTAGGGTCTTCTATTTGAATTGTTATATCACTTTTATTAGTAGCTTTAGATTTAATTGATGTTATATTTATACTATTCAAAAAATACTCTATTTCAGGTATCGAAAAAGAGCCATTTCTGGACTTAACTTCATTTATGTGATTCAAACATACTTTACTTAATTCTAAAAACTTTCTGACAGGTATTCGAAATGATTGTTCTTTTGATTTAACAACAACAATATCTCCATCAAAACTAAATTCTGAATTATATGATTTTTCATGATGGATTATCTTAATAATAGGGTAGAAAATATCTTCAACTTTTTCAAAATTTTCTTTCCCTATAAAAAGTTTTTGTTCAGCAAGTAATTTTAATAGAAGATATGGTTCACTCCATTCTCCTTTGTTTCCTGTTATCATCTTATTTTATATCCTAAAGTTTTTAATATTTGTTTTGCTGTTGCTTGAATTGCCGGAACAGCAACAGAGTTACCGAATTGTTTATAAGCCGAGGCATCAGCTACCGGAATTATAAATTTATCGGGAAAACCTTGTAATCTTGCCCATTCTCGTGGCGTCATTTTTCTAATGCCTTCTCGATTGACTTCCCCTTTGATGTTGGTTGTTGGTGTGAAATCAGTTATTCTATGGTCGTAAACTAAATTTCGTTCTCTTCCCATTCCTCCACAGACTACAGCATTTGCAATACTATCGTCAGAAATAATCTCGTATCCAAAACCATTTCCTTTATTTTCATGTCGTGCCTTATGCTTTTCTAATGTGTCAAGGTAAACAGTTGATAAATAGTATTTTGTAGGAACTACATTTTCTTCCTTTATATCAGAAAATACTTTTTTTACATTACTTGGTTTAGGATAATTAAATTCTGTAATGCCTGTATCTTTGTGGAAGCCTACAATAAAAATTCTTTCTCTGTTTTGAGGTACACCAAAGTCTTTTGCATTCATAATTTGAGGCTCCGGAACATAATAACCTAAATCGTTTCTAAGAACATTTAAAATAGTTTTTAAAGTTTTCCCTTTATCATGATTTCGTAATCCTTTTACATTTTCTAAAAAGATAGCTTTAGGTTGCTTTCTTTTAATTATTTCTGCTACATCAAAAAATAATGTTCCTCGTGTATCTTCAAAACCTCCCCGCTTTCCGGCTATTGAAAATGCTTGACAAGGAAACCCGGCACATAAAATATCAAAATTATCGGGGATATATGATTTTGTTTCTTCTTTTGTTATATCTCCAAAAGGAACTTCCCCAAAATTAGCATGATAAGTTTCCTTTGCTTTTTTATCCCACTCACTTGTATAAACACATTTTCCTCCAAGATTTTGTAGGGCTAATCTAAAGCCTCCTATTCCTGCAAATAAATCAATAAATTTAAATTTTATTTTTTCGGGTTCGGGAAAAGGAACATCGAAATTGTTAAAGATTCCATATTGTAAGGCTTCTTCAGCAACTTTTTGAGTAATTTTTTGTTCAGGATATTTAATTTCTAATATTTCTTTTGTCACATCAATTGCACCCTTTTTATAGAACTTAGAAGACTTATTTTTTAAATTATGCAGATAATGAGTTAGTAATGCAGTTTTATTAGAGTCAGGTTCTACAATTCTTATTTTAAATTGTTTTTCTCCTAAACTTTCTATTGCTATTTTTTCTGTAAACTGCATTTCCTTTCTTTAATTTTTTGTTCAATTATTTCGAGGCAATTTACTAAATCTTTTTCTATTTGTTTACCCCAAAATCGTAAAACAATCCATCCTTGTTTTTCTAATTCGGTATTCACTTCTTTATCTCTTTGGATATTTCGTTCAATTTTTTGATGCCAGAATTTTTGGTTACTTTTATGGTCATATTTACGAATTTTCCAATCTTTTCCATGCCAAAATTCTCCATCTACAAAAACAGCAATTTTATATTTTGAAAAAGTAAAATCAGGTTTGCCAAATACTTTTTTATTGTTTTTTCGGTATCTGTAACCTTTATTCCAAAGAGCTTTTCCTAAAATAACTTCAATTTTTGAGCCGGTTGATTTTACTGCTCTCATATTTTTAGAGCGTTGCTCTTTAGTTAGTTTATCCATATTTGTATGAATTTTTATATTTTGAAAATCACAAAAATAAATGTGTAATTGTATAAATTATAAGTCCGACTAAACCACCTACTAATGTTCCGTTTACTCTGATAAATTGCAAATCTTTTCCTACTTCTAATTCCAATTTTTCACTGAGTTCTCTACCTTGCCAATTTCCTACAGTGGCACTTATTAAATTACCTACTTCCCCACGGTTTTTAAGAATGTATTTATAAGCATTTTTCTGTAACCATTTATCGATTTTTTCTTGCATTTCTAAATCTGTATCTAACTGATTAGCAAATTTTATAATCGATTTTTTTAAATAAGATTTGAATGAAGAATCTTCTAAAGGTTGTTTTAAATCATTTAGCAACATTCCTTTTATGTATTCCCATAAATCTTTGGAATACAACGTGATTTTTTCTTCGCTTAAAAGTTTATTTTTAAGATTATCCAGTTCATTTTTCCATTTAGATTCAGTAGAAATTTCATGAATTAACTGATTGATTTTATTATCAATTTCAATACGTATGGAATGTTCCGGATTTTCCGAAATCTCTTTAAAATAATTGTTTAAGCCCGCAGTGATTTTTTTAGCCAAAATATCATCTACAAAACTCGGAATAAAACTACTGCTCTCCTGTCTTACACGGTCTTTTATCATTTCCTCATTTTCGGAAATATATCCTTGAATTTTATCAAAAATATAATTTAATAATCGCTGATGTTCCTTATTATTAGATACGTATAAAAGTAAATCAGATACAAATAAATGAATCTTTATATCCTTTAATAAAGCCGTAGATTTGTCTGAAATGAAGGTTATAATTTTTTCATCATTCGTTTCGTCAATAATTTCTATTATTTTTTCCTGAACTTCTTCTACAATTATATTGGTATTTCTTTCTTTTTTCAGCCATTTTCCAATATGAGAGGCAATGCTCAATCTCTTAATATACGGACGAATATTCTCAGGATTTAGAAAATTTTCTACTACAAAAGTTCCTAAATTATCTCCAATATCATTTTTTCTATTTTCGATGATATTTGTGTGTGGAATGGGCAATCCCAAAGGTTTATTAAATAATGCAGTAACTGCAAACCAATCGGCTAACGCACCCACCATTGCTGCCTCTGAAAATGCCTTTATATAACCAAGAAAACTTAGTTCGGGATTTCTTTTTTGCCACAATAATGAGCCTATGTAAACCAAAGCCATTAAAAGGAATAACCCTGTGGCAATGGCTTTATGAAATCTTAGTTTTCGTTTTTTATTATTCATTTTGTTTGTCAAGTTACACTTATTTGTAAATATGCAATAAATTCTTTTTATGGAACATTTAGATTTTAATCTGGGATTATTAATATAAACTTTAATTGATTTTGAATTTTATTATTTGTCGGTACGTAATAACAGTAGCTAAACCGATAAATATGAGTATTTTCTTTTTTCAATTATAATTAATAGCATGGTTCATTTTTATTAAATAAACAATGAGGGAAACGTACATCTACCGAGTCTTTTAGAGTATAGCTTTTTATACTGTCTATTGTTCCTAATTGATTATAATATTTCCATTTCCCATACTTAAAATTATTTTTTACCTGACCTTCTTCCTTTATAGAGTAAGTTCCTTTTGCCTTATTATAATAAAAATCTTTCCAGTAACCATTTCCTGATTTAAACTCTACATTATAATTCCCAACAAAGATATAATTAATATTCCCGTATGCATCATAATTTATATCTCTTCTACATGTTATACCATTTGTGAAATCACAATATAAGCCTACCGGAAGTCCATTTTTTATACTGATATCTTCTCCCATAAGAGAATCTGTTCTTAATTGTATTTTCGCATTAGAGACTATCAAATTATTATAAAACAATTTACCTTGAATAACGTTAAAATCTCTTTTCACCTCTGATAAAGACAACATATTTTCTAAGGAATAAAGCTCTGATTTTTTCAAATTATCAACCCTCCAAAATATAATTGTATCATTATTATATTGAGTGTTTTTCATGATAGGACGGCTTACTGAAGTACAAGATGAACTTATAAACAATATTAAAACTACTAAAAATATAACTTTATTATTCACATATTTCCATTTTAGAAAAATTAATCTTCCCTTTTTCATTTCCTTTAAAAACCCATTTTATAGAGTCTTTTGTAGCTTTCTGCTTGATTTTGAAAACTGATTCAGTTGTGTTGTTAAAAATATTTTTTTTATATCCGGTTAATCTTTTGGCTTTACAATCAAAATCTTCTATCGAATAATAATATAACGTTGTGATTAAAGTCGGATAAAAGACTTCTAATTTATAAATGCGGTTGTTTTGATAATATTTAACCATATTTAGATAAGGCTTTGTCTTTAAACTTTTTATTCCATTTTCAAAATATAGTGTATAGAAATGATTTTCATCTATAATTATTTTATAAAAACCATTTAATAGAGCGTTTGTTTCTTTTAATGAGTACTCTTTGACCAAGCTGTATCCACCACGAGGATTTTTCAAATGATAAATTTGCTCTTGTTTGGTTTTTATGTCTCGTTGATTTATAACAATCGTATCTTTTTGAGCGTACAATTCATTTATAGAAAGAATTAAGAATAGTATTTTGATTAGTTGTTTCATAATCTTTAAATTAGCGTTTTTAATCATTCATACATATTTATATTAAATTGTTTCTGTACATCTTCATATATTTCGTAAACATTTTTAATTTTTTCAGGCAGTTCTGATTTGTAATGACTCACTTCCCAAAATATAATTTCTCCATTGCTCAACTCTATATTCACGCCTAAACTTCCTTCGTCTGTTCTGTTTGGATAACCAAAAACTTGATTATTTTCTAAATATAATGAGGGTATATTATCAATTATTTCTAAATATTTTTTGGGCGTGTCCATAAGTTTTGTTTTTGTTTCATTTGTTAGATGCCCTTCGTTATAGATACTTCGTGTTTTACTTATTTTATCTTTTTCTAATACGATACTCACGATTTTATCATTCAATAGATTTGGATTTTCTACCTCTCCATACATAAGAGAAAAACTTATTTTTTCGATTTTATCAATTGAATTTTGATTGTAATCTTTCTTTTTAACACAATTTGTAAAAACGATAAAAATCAATAAGATATATTTAATTGCTTTCATAAGTATAAATTCTAAATCTATTGTTTTTATCTGGTTTGGTAATAATCTTATCCTCTGTAATTTTCTCTATAGCAAGAGAGTCATTATTATCAATAACCATTTTATTTTCAGCACTTAACCTTATACTGTATTCCCACATTTCATTTGTAAAAGGCAATGTTTTGTTTTTTATATGTTCTTTTTGATATATAATAAATCCTTCTGACCCTGACTTAAATACTTCTATAGCTTTTCCTAATGAATCATACTTTACTATTTCTTCAATTGGGTATCGATTATTTTCCAACGTACAATATCTATCGTCTGATACCAGTAAACTTGGATTATCTATAAGCACATATTTTTCATTAATATACTTTATATTATCCATTTCACTGTTATAATCTTTTTTACAGCCTATACAGAATAAAAAAAATAAACTAACAATATCTAGTCTCATAATTTATTGATTCTTTAAACCTTTATTATATCATTTCCCTCCGTAAACTATTTACATTCTCCCGTTATACCATTTTATTTTCCGATCCTCAAATATACTTGAATACCCCTCTTGTTGTTTTATGAGAATATACTTTCCTTGGTTATCTTGCTCAAAAATAAACCTATAAATATTTCCCTTAGGACCAAAATAACTAATTTCCACATGCAAATACTTATCATTGGAAAAGGTTCCTATTCCAGTAATCTCTGTTGTTTGATAACCTAAACAATAACTTATTGTTTTAAAGTCTTTGGTAAGCCAAGGATTATCTCTTTTTAAAAATAAAGTAACCATTTCACATTCTTGATTTTCATCTTCCACCATAAACATTCTTATATACGCTTTTATTTTCGTCTTTTCATCTGTTTTGTAGTAAATTCTATATCTACTAGACTCCTTAGGAAAGACAGGATGAAAGTATCTTTTCTGTGAAAAAACACTTGTACTAAAAAGTAAAAAAGCTAACAAAATACTATTTTTCATAACTAATGTTTAAAAATCAAAGAATGCTTGTCCGTAATTATCATTACTTAATAAAATTTTACTGTTATATACAGAGTCTATTTTTTCTATTATATTAGAATTACAATCTCCTTTTCCTACTGTTTTTGTGATATTTAATATATTACCATTCTTTTTATAATCATAAATTATGATATGGCTTATATTTCCGTAGCAATCCACCTTTTTTAATGGAAGAGAAATGAATCTTTGAGCAGTATCTTTCTTTATATGATAGATAATCATTTGTTTAGAAAAGGAAAGACAGCCTGCACTACATTCTTCAATATATTGAAGAATTTCTTTTTCTTTATTATTATCCCAATCTTTATATTCAAAATTTATATTTGTTTTATCTATTGAATTGATTGTTTTTAGAATAATCTGATTATCTTCAATAAAAAAATTATATTCAATAGCTTTATTTAGTGAAAAATTTGATAAAAATAGATTTGTATCTAATTTTTCTTCTTTATACACAATGTTTCCTCCCTCATCTTGTATATTTTGAAGAATATCAAACTCGAGGTCTTTATGTTCTTTAATTATAAACTCAAAGTATTTAGATTTTTTATATTTTTGAAACAGAGGACTTAGTATGGATTTTTGTTTACTATTGGGTGCTGAAATTTCTTTATGATATGATGAGGTTTTTTCTTTTATTCTTTTTTCTTTGCTTATTTTATCACAACTAAATAAGCAAAACGAAACTAATATATAGAAAATTAAATATTTCATTTCTTGTTATTTATATAAAAACCAATATCTATCAATGGCAGTTTTAGGAGATTTAAAATCTAAAAAATATTCAGAAAAATTCATATCTAAATAATTTAAAAACAAATAGATAATTCTTCTTTGTTCAATATTGAAAAGGCTTACAAATTCTAAAAAATCGTTTAGTTTTTCTTCAGGATTGTTGTGTTTATAAGACAATATTTTTTCAAAATCAGTTTTAGGCGTTTTATCATTCAATAAATATTTTTTCACTTCATTTTTGATTAAAATAGTATCTATTTCTAAAGGCAATACTAACTCAAATAATAAATTATCTGCTAAAGTATCTGATGCTCTCACATCTTTTAAAACATCAATCATAAAAGCCGGAAAATAATATTTCAATGCTTTTTTACTGAAAAAAGACAGTTCATCTTTATGATTAAAGATAAGAGATTGTTCTAAATCTTGCCATTTTTTTCCTATAAAATAGGATTTAAGTTCAGCACAATCGTCATTATCAGGAGAATTGTCATAAACAATGTTTTCATCTCCCATATATCTTTCATTTTTAAAAGCCTCTTTTATTCTTTTTATTAAAACTGTACTTTCCATATTTTATCTGAGGTAAAGATAATATAATCTTTCTGTATTACAGTTACATATGATTGAAAAAATACTGATTAAGAATTGGATATACAAAATAAAGTGTGTACTATTGTAGAGAGAAGTTTGCCTTTAAGTTTAAACCATGAAAAAACACAACCTTATACATAAAATTACAATTTTAGTTTTCATCTCTTTGTTTATGGGGAGTTGCTGTATTCCTATTATTCAGAAAAGATACTATAAAACGAAAAAGTACAAAATGGAAAGGCCTTACAAGTTCAAAAAGAAATATGTAAAACCCATTAACGAAAATAAAAAAGAGTTGTACAAATATTTGAATAATAATGCCATTTATAGAAATATATCAAGTATAGTTTTGAATGGAGAAAAAATGGAATTCGATCAATTTATTAGATTTTTTGATACAGGACAGTTTTTATGGGGAAGTATGAAATGGAAAAGCATGGAAAAAGAAGTTCCTTATAATACATTAGATATGGGATATGTTGGTTATTACTATATTGATGATAATAACGATATACATATGTATGAGTTTTCTGTAGGAGCTCAAGATTGTGGAAATTATAGTGAATATATTTATACAATAGGCGATAATTCTATTCAAAGGGCAAGTATAAATGAAATTTGGAATAGGATAGAGGTCAGTGATTTAGAAGGAACGCCTTATTGGTAAATCAACCTAACAAAAAATGAATATAAAAATAGTCATAAAACTGCTATTTGTTCTCTTAGTTATGTTTTCTTGTAAGAAGAAAACTGCTACAAATCCATCAGAAATAAACATTGAGAATGGCTATCATAAAACTATATTTCAGAATCGTCTGATTTATATGGGAGGAGATAGTATTTTGAGTAAAAGAACAACTTTATTTTATGATAATAAAGATGAGTTGTATCACAAAAAATATGAGGTATTAGCAACCAAAAATGAAAATTCTGATGATTACAAAACTATTATTGATGAATATTACGAGAACGGAAATAAAACATCAGAAGTGAGGTATTTTGTAAAGGGAGATAGTCTTATTTTACAAGGAAAAGATACGATAAAGTGCAATGAATTACATATTGCGTATGATAAAAATGGAAATGTAAAAGAAAAAGGCTGTCAAGGCTATATAAGTAATGCTGATATTTCAACCGGAATGAGTGTAGGAACTTGGTTTTATTATAAAAATGGCGAACTTATAAAAGAAGTATATTTCCATAATGCTGAATTTGGAAAGGATTATATCATACATCGATGTTTTAATGATGAAGAATTTACCGATGTTATCACTAATAATTTTATTTTATATGAAAATGATAGTGTTCCGCTTTCTCCCTCAGAAATTAAAAAAAGAGAAATCATAGATTTGGATTTGATATGGGAAGATACAGGTTTTTGGGGTTGTTATTAATTAGCATTTTTATGATATATTCTTGTAATAGCAAAACTACAAGAAAAGGAGAATTACCTCCAACAAAAGAGGTTGTTGTTTCTAAAGACCGTGTGTTATCTTATCAGTTTTATAATAATGAGGAGAATATCAACAAACGGATAAATAGCAATTTATATAAAGATTCTATTTTTGAATACATTAACCGATTTAAAGAGGTTGACTCTTATACTTGGGGACAGTGTTTTGGACATTTTAAATGCTATGCAAAGGGAAATTTAATGTACAAAGGTGTTGTATATGAATACGAGATAAATGCCGGAGGTTGGATAAAGTTAACTTCAAACCATAAGGAAGTAAAGTTTTTAGGGAGCATGAATAAAAAAGATACGATAAATAGCTTTTTGTCTGTCTATTATTGTGATGAAGATTGGGAATATTCGCCATGATAAGAAAAATACCTTAAGAATAATAAGGAGATTTTCTACCACCTCAATAAGACGTCTCATTTATAAAAAACACAGAATCATTAGCACTAAAAATATACTTATTACGACCGTCTCGAATTATAATGTTTCTAAAATATTTGTTATTTTTCAAAATATTGTATTTAATATATTTAGCCATTTTTTCAATAGAATCTTTTTCTAATATAATAGATTGATAAGCATTTTTTTGAGTACCATAAAACACTAATTTATAATCAAAATTTCTTTTATCATAATCATTAACAAACAACGTATCTTTCCCTGCTTTCGTAAAGTTCTTGTAATATCTTATTATGTCTATCTCTCCATTTTTTGTAAATCTCTCAAAATATTCAGTTTCTTCCTCACTCCATTTGGGTTGCTGAACAATCGGGCTTTGCATCAACCACCAAAATGGATTTAATAGAAACCCAATGATAAGAACTACAACTATTCCTAATCCTATTTTTAGGGATTTTTTGTTCATTTCACTTTTTTTTATACCAACGAATAGGAATATCTCTATATCTGATACTTTTTTCAGGAGTAGATCCTATATACTCCCCGAATTCATTATATTTTGTAATATTCTTTGAATAAGGATACCATTCTTGCTCTTTTTCCAAAAAATAAAGATTATTCACATTTTTTTTAATACGTATACATAACCATTTGAGCCTTGTGAAGCAGAATGAAAAGTCTGCACATAAAGATAATCATTATTTGATGTGGCTGTAAAATCAATATATGTCGTTCCCAACCCTACCAATGTGTCTATAATATCTACATCTTTTTCGAGCCAAGGATTTTCTTTTTTGAGGAATTTTGTACGAATGTAAACATCATCGGAATAATCTTTTTTAATTCTTTTATATGTAGATATTCTCATTTTTATCGTCTGTTTAGAATTTTTATCCTTTTTATTTAAAACAACAGGAACAAACCATTCTTTAGGGCGATTATCATTTATCTCTGTTCAAGAAGAGTCAGGAATAGGATTTATTTCTTGTGAAAAAACATTTACTGAAATGAGTAAAAATAGTATTGAGATTAATTGTTTCATAATCTTTAAATCTTGTTTTTTAGCCATTTACATTAAACTGTTTCTGTATATCTTCGTATATTTCATAAATATCTCTAATTTTTTCTGGGAGTTCTGCTTTATAATGACTCACTTCCCAAAATATAATTTCTCCATTGCTCAACTCTATGTTAACGCCTAAACTTCCTTCGTCTGTTCTTTTTGGATAACCAAAAACTTGATTGTTTTCTAAATATTTTTTGGGCGTGTCCATAAGTTTTGTTTTTGTTTCATTTGTTAGATGCCCTTCGTTATAGATACTTCGTGTTTTACTTATTTTATCTTTTTCTAATATGATACTCACGATTTTATCATTCAATAGATTTGGATTTTCTACCTCTCCATACATAAGAGAAAAACTTATTTTTTCGATTTTATCAATTGAATTTTGATTGTAATCTTTCTTTTTAACACAATTTGTAAAAACAATAAAAATCAATAAGATAAATTTAATTGCTTTCATAATTAATGATTTAAAGACTGAGTAAAAATAACTATTTAGAGGTTCAACTACAAGTTATTCTTTAGAAATACTTAATGCATTTTCATACTTTTGCACCAAATCAAAATTAAAATTTGGCATCGCTTTACATACATATTCCTTTTTGCAAACAGCAGTGTAATTATTGTAACTTTCACTTTTCTACCATTTTAAGGAATAAGTCTGAAATGATTTCTGCCATTAAAACAGAATTAAAACTCAGGAAAGCAGAAATAAAAGAGCCGTTGGAAACCATTTATTTTGGTGGTGGAACGCCTTCAATTTTGACTAATGAAGAGCTAAATTCAATATTAAAATTAATTGAAAGCCTTTTCGAGATTGAAAATAAACCCGAAATCACTTTAGAAGCAAATCCCGATGATTTAACTTTAAGTAAAATTAAAGAATTAAAACAAACCCCGATTAATCGGTTTAGTATTGGTATTCAGTCTTTTTACGATGAGGATTTACAATTTATGAACAGAGCTCATGATGCCAATCAAGCAGAAAGAAGTATAAAAACTGCACAAGATTTTGGTTTTGAAAACATCACGATTGATTTAATTTACGGGACGCCAACCACAACTACCCAAATGTGGAAAAACAATATTGAGAAAACCATTGCTTTGGGCATTCCTCATGTTTCGGCATATGCACTCACTATTGAACCGAAAACAGTTTTAAATCATAAAATAAATAAAGGAGATTTACCTAATGTAGATGAGGCTTTGCAACAAGAACAATTCAATATTTTGGTAGAAGAATTGGGCAAAAATGATTTTGTGCATTATGAGATTTCCAATTTCGGGAAAGAAGGTTTTTTCTCGAAGCATAATTCCAATTATTGGGTCGGGAAAAATTATGTGGGCATAGGACCTTCTGCACATTCATTTGACGGAAAATCAAGAGCTTGGAATGTGAGTAATAACACAAAATATATTCAAGCATTAAATCAAAAAAATATTCCGAACGAAGTAGAAATTTTAACCGAAAAAGACCAAATAAATGAACTTACAATGATTGGTTTACGTACGATTTTCGGAATAGATTTCAATGATTTTAAGACTAAATTTTCTTCTGTTTTAATTGATGAATGGTTGAAACAAGCCACGCCGTTTTTAAATGACGGAAAGTTAATTTTAAAGGATAATAAAATTTATTTGAACTCAAATTACAGATTTTTTGCCGATGGCATAGCGTCTGAACTGTTTATTATTTAAATTTGCAAAATGAATGATAACAGACCTATTGGTATTTTTGATTCGGGCGTGGGCGGACTTACGGTAGCTCGAGAAGTTAAAAATTTATTCCCGAACGAGAGTATTATTTATTTCGGTGATTCCAAGCATTTGCCTTACGGAAACAAATCGAAAGAAGTTATCGTTCAGTATTGTAAAGACATCACTCAGTTTTTAATAGAGCAGAATTGCAAAGTGATAATTGTGGCTTGTAACACAGCTTCTTCCAATGCTTTACAAGACATTCAAGGAGTTGCAAAAGAGCATAATGTTCCTGTCTTGGACGTTATTACACCCGTTGCCGAAAAGGTAGCTTACGGATTTTATCAAAAAATGGGAGTTATCGCAACAAAAGCAACTGTAAATTCAGGTGTTTATAAAAAAAGAATCAGAAAATTTAATAAACATATTAAAGTTCAGGAATTGGCCACACCTTTGTTAGTTCCAGTAATAGAGGAAGATGTGATGAAGTCTGATATTTCCAAAGCTGTTTTAGAACATTATTTATCTAATAAAAAATTAGAAGGAATTGATTCTATCGTATTGGGTTGTACGCATTATCCGCTTATAGAAAAGGAAATTGACAATTATTTTCAAGGCATTGTAAAAGTGATAAATTCACCATTAATTGTGGCTCATACTTTAAAAATAATCCTTGCTAAAAATGAGTTGGAAAGCAATCATGATACAGAAGCAAAGTACAGATTTTATGTTTCTGATATTACTAAAAACTTCCAGAAATTAGCCCGAAAATTCTTCGGAAAAAATATAGAACTGGAGCTTAAGTTATTGCATTAGTTATAAATAAATTTTTCAAAAGTATTTATCCGTATAATTTTTATATATTTGTACGTATATATTAAGTTATGGATACAAAACTAACTTTAAAATTAGATAAAAGTATTATTGAGAAAGCAAAAAAATATGCTTCCGAAAAAGAAATAAGTTTATCTAAAATGGTTGAAAATTATTTTCAATCATTGACTAATGAACAGGTTAATAATGATTTAGAAATATCTCCATTTATAAAAAGTATTTCTTCAGGTAAAAAATTGCCATTGGATTTAGATTATAAAAAAGAATATTCTAACTACTTAACAGAGAAATACAAATGAAAAAACGTATTTTTATAGATACCAATATTATGTTGGATTTGTTAGGAGAAAGAGAGCCTTTTTATACACCTATTGCCAAGATTGCAACTTTAGCAGAAAAGGGGAAATTAAGTATGGTTGTTTCACCTATTTCTTTTGCTACGGTCAATTATTTTTTATCAAAATATGAAAATTCAAAAACAGCAAGAGAAAAACTTCGCAAATTTAAAATCATAAGTGAAGTTTGTTCTATTAATGAGCAAATAATTGAAAAGGGATTAAATTCAGAAATAAAAGATTTTGAAGACGCTTTACAGTATTTTAGTGCATTAGAGTTTGATTGTAAAGTGATTATAACAAGAAACGGAAAAGATTTTAAAGAATCTATTCTACCTGTTCAAACCGCAGAGGAATTTTTAAATATTTTTGTAAATTCACAATAATATGATAGATATTCTTCTCGTAATATTTCTGTTTTGCCTCATACTTTTATTTTATGGAATTATTTCTGTTGTAATATACTACATATTCAAATACTTAAGAGATAAATTCAAATGGAACAATAAATTTTTACGAAATAAATGTTTGATTTTATACCTAAGTATTTCTTCGATAGGCTTATCTGTTTATGAAACTTACAGAGCTTTTTATCCGGCAGATAGTTTTTATTTTAAGGAATTTGAATATGTAACTAATCGAAAAATTCCCGATTCAGCAGAAATTAAATTTAAAGATTCTTGTTACCCTGATATTCACGGAAAGTATTTTTCTAAATCTGTTATAGAATTATCTGAAAATGAATTTAATAAACTCCTTACAGAATTAAGAAATAATAAAAATTTAGTTGAATCAAAAACTACAAATTATTTAAGTGTTTTTAATAATAAAGAAAAATCAAAAAGTGGAACTCTTAGAATTATATTTTATAAAGACAGAAGAACAATAGAAGTCTATGTTGATAATTTTTAAACGTTCAAATTCAATGTTTTTATTTATAATGTAAATAAAACACCCCCTTTATCCCCCTCAGAGGGGGAATTTACGTAATCAACTTGTCCCCTTGAGGGGATTTTAGGGGTGTTTTAAGCAGGAAATTATTACAATTATTAGAAATCAATATCTAAACCAACATAAATATTAACGGGCATAATGGGAGCATAAACCATTCCACCGTCGAAGTAATTTCCGAATGGATTTTTAACGTCTATAATCGGTTGGTCTTGTTGATAACTCAAAATGTTTTCCGCACCGGAATACAATCGAATTTGTTTATTAAACTGATGAGCCACTTGCGCATTCAACAAGAAATAAGGTTTAGAGTACGAATCCCATTGAAATTCTTTAGGATTTGTACTACTATTTGGCAAACGCTGTTTTCCTACCCATTGTAAAGTCGTATCAAATGTCCAATTATTGGAATTAGTTTTATAAGCAACATTTAAGAAAGCTCGGTCTTTTGCAGTAAAAGGAATTTCCTTTTTACCCGATAAATAAAGAGCTTTTGTATCATAATTTTTA
Organism: Weeksellaceae bacterium TAE3-ERU29; assembly: GCA_019218445.1. GTDB lineage: Bacteria > Bacteroidota > Bacteroidia > Flavobacteriales > Weeksellaceae > Ornithobacterium. The sequence goes on from JAHUUM010000008.1 coordinate 50,153, forward strand.
TATGCAACACGAACGTCTAAATTACGAATTGGTTGAAAATCCCACTGAATTTGTAAACTGTTTGCGTATGAATCTTTCATGTTATAAAACAAAATTTTATGCGTAGAAGCATCTAAATCGGGTAAGATTTGATTCTCGAAATCAGTTCTGAAAAAGTCTGCAATCAAAGTGGATTTTCTGCCTAAAAATCTAAAATCTTGTTGAAGGCTGATTCCGTAATTCCAAGCAATTTCGGGATTTAATCCGTAAATCTTTCCATTATTGTTTAAAACCTCAATTTTTCGATTACTTGCTAAATAAGTTTGACTTTCGGCAAAGATATTTGCAGTTCTAAAACCTCTTCCTCCTGAGGCTCTAAGTGTTGTTTTTTTACCTAAATTATACTTTACATTTAGTCGTGGCGTAAACTGAGTTCCCGCCAAATTATGGAAATCTACTCTTACTCCAGCAACCACTGTTAAATCCATTCCCGAGTAGGTATATTCATAGAATAATCCGGGAACTTTTTCGGTGCGATTGTAAGGTGAATTTTGATAAAATTCTTGGTAATCATCATATAAAAAAGAAGCTCCCGTTTTATATTTATGATTTGTATTTCCTAAAATACTTTCAAAAATTAAGTTTGAATAATATGTGTTTTGCGTTCCGTTATAAACTCTGTTTCCAAAAAATGAATTTTGTTTATAATGTGTATATTTATTCATAAAACCTATTGATTGATAAGGCTTTCCTTTAAAAATATAACCTGTTTTATTCCAAGCTTGAAAACGAGAAATATCTATTCCCACGCCATAATTCTGAGCCAAAGATTTTTCTTTATCATCATAAAAATCCATTTGTCCGGCTGTTCTATTATCATTTAAAACATTTATCCCGAAATGAGTTCCTAATCCTGAGTTTTCTAAATCGTTATAATCAAGCAAATAATTAAGATTGATTTGCTTACCCACAGGCGTATCTATAAAACCGTCATTATTCTTGTCCTGACGCTCTAAAACTGCGTTTCCGTGTACCAAAAACGACTGACTCCATTTATTGTTTATACCATCTGTATGCACTAAATTTCCCTCTACACGCGAACTTAAATCGCCAAAAAGATTGATAGATGTTTTTTCTTCTTTTGTAGATTTAAAAAACTCTGTATTTATTTGCCCTGAAATAGATTCGTACCCATTTGTTACAGAACTTCCTCCTTTGGTTAATTGAATTCCGGAAATCCATCTACCCGGTATAAATCCCATTCCGTAAGCAGAAGAAAGTCCTCTGACTTCGGGTAATAATTCTGTAGAAATCAGAGTGTATTTTTGGTCTAAACCAAGCATTTTAATTTGTTTAGTTCCTGTTACGGCATTGGCATAGCTTACGTCTACTGTTGCATTGGTTTCAAAACTTTCAGATAGATTACAACAAGCAGCTTTTAATAATTCGCCTTTGTCGATATTAAAAGTTAATCCGGCACCTTTTTTATCGATGCTTGTCGCCGCCTTGTTTCCTTTTATCTCTATTTGACTTAGTTTAATATTACTATTGTCAGTTGTAAAGTCATTTTCATTTTTATGAGAATCAGAGTGATTCATGTGGTGAGTATGCTCCTCTGCATCATTTTGATTTGTTTCTACGGTAAAAGGAGAATTCTCTTTTTTTAATTTATCTAAAGGCAAGTCCTTGCTACTATATTGACAACATCCCGGTAAATTTTTGTAGGCATTTTCAGGAGCTCTATATTCCTCGTTATCATAACCCACTTCGGCAATACGTTTTAAAATTTTGCTTTTAGAAGTAAGATTTGGATCATAACTGAACGTTAATATTTGATCTTTTATACTCCAACTACCTTGTGCAGACGGCTCTTTTCGTACAGCCTTTTCTATTTTGCCTTTACAAGTTTCGCAGTTTCCTCTTACTAAAGCAGTCTCGTTTATTATTGTAGTTTCTTGTGCGTATGTAAATAACGTAAACATACACAGCATTAATATTGATGTATATAATTTCATTTTTAGTTGTTTTTAAAGGATATGATTATCCTTGTTTTATTAATAATTGAATATTTATCTTCGCTGAAAAGCAAAGATTTTTTGGCTTAAATTCTTATTGATATTACAAAACAGCAACAAACTTTAAAAAGAATGTCATTGATTTATAAATCAAATATTTAAGCTGATAATAACGGAATTAAAACAACTAAAATTTAGGAGGATTCCAAACGGAAAAAACTAAATTCCTCACCAGTAAGTGTTTAGGTGGGAAGTTAGATTCCACAGAATTTATAAAAGATTTTCCCTCTTTTTGTTCCATTATATTTACAGGAATAAAAGAAAAAACAGGACAACTAAAATGGCAATCCATTTTGCAGTCATCTTTGCAACTTTTCTTTTCAGGTTTATTTGAATCGTTTTCCTGATTTTTTGAACAACAAGACATTTCTGTTTTGGAATTATGCATTTGTGGAGAATCCATAGCAAATCCTATGGGTGAAAATATAAACACCCACGAAAATAAAAAACTAATGAAAAATCTTTTTATTTCCACAAATACAAAGGTAAGAGGATTTTTTAATTGTACGAAGAATAATTAAATTTTTTATCTTTGAATTCATGTTATTACAAGAGAAGTTTAAAGACAATCTAATTATATTGGGTTCTCAATCGCCACGCAGGAAAGAATTATTAGCAGGTTTAAAATTGAATTTTAAGACGATTCCATTAAATGCTGATGAGACTTACTCCAATGATTTAAAACGAGAGCAAATCACGGAATATTTATGTAAAGTGAAGGCAAAGGCTTTTAAATTTTCATCTGATAAAGAGATTTTAATAACATCTGATACCATTGTTTGGCTGAACGGCAGAGCAATAGAAAAGCCAAAGGATAGAGGAGAGGCAATAAAAATGCTGTCCGAATTAAGTGGGAATACTCATGAAGTTATAACATCTGTCGGGATAACAAGTACAGAAAAACAAGTTATTTTTTCTGATATTACAGAAGTTACTTTTGGTGATTTAACACAGGAAGAAATTGCGTTTTATGTAGACAATTTTAAGCCGTTTGATAAGGCTGGTTCTTACGGTGTACAAGAATGGATTGGTTACATGGGTGTGAAAAACATGAACGGAAGTTATTTTACGGTAATGGGTTTACCGCTGTATCCGCTTTATAATGAATTGAAAAGATTTTAGCAACTATAACTATTCTTAGCTAATTTAATCCTCTCTGCTATTCTTTCTTTAAGAGATATAGGAGCAATTACTTTTACTTGCTCTCCAAAAGATAAGATAAGTTTTTCTAATTCAAAATTAGGAATAACATTTATCTTAACCTCTAACCCTGAATCTGTATTTTGTTCTTTTTGGCTTGAATGAAGAGGTTTAGTTACCACATAAGGTGCGACTTCCGAAGTAAATTGCAACACAATTTCTTGAACCTCTATACCCACAGGACGGGTAACTCCTATTAAATCAGAAAAATATTCTTCCCAATTAATTGTGGAGTTTTGATATTTTACATCTGTTTCTTTTATAGACTCTATACGGTCTAATGCTAAATTCCAATTAGGAACTTGGGCATCTTCATTTAAACCAAAAGCAAACCAACGATTATTAAATTGCTTTAAATAATGAGGATGAAAAGTAATTTCATAGGAATGTTCACTTTTAAAATCTTTATATTCTACAATCAATACTCTCCTATTAGTAATCGCGTTAAAAAGCGGAGTCAAATGATGAAGACCGGCTAACTTGATATTGCCTTCAAAACTAATGATTTTATCTTCTCGAGGAATCAACCCAAATTTAGTTTCTAGCATTGGAATCATCTCATTTACCCATTCAAATTGAGGTGTTCCAAAAAATCGCGAAAGAATCTGTAATGCTGATTTTATTTGTTCCGCTTCCGATTCATTTAAAGGCTGATTATTGATAGAGAAAGAAGTATCCTCATATCTATAATACATTTTTTTTCCAAAACGAATTCTTTCAAGTGGAATAGACCAGCCTTGCTCACTTTCCATAAATTTAATATCATTAAAGAGCTGTCTTCGCTGTATTCCTTCATTATTAAAGTCTGCTTCATATAATGCGTTATTGCATTCCTCCAATAAATCTTCTATAAAATACATTCTACCAGTATTACGGAAACAACGGTCTAACGTTTGATAACGAATTAAAGCATTTTTATTTATGGACATTTTATAAAAAATTATCTACAAAGATAAATTTAATTCCCTATAAAACAAATGATTAATTTATTTCTAAAAAATATTTTAAAGTTTTATATTTGTAATGCAAATAGAGTGCACACAAGGATTTTACATTTGCATCAAGTTCTTTGAAACACCTGTCAAAAGATATTGATTTCGGATGTTGGTTTCAATTTTAAAATTGAAACAGATCGGCATCTTCTCTACTCGGTAGAGGCTGAATGTTAGGAGGTAAATTCAATATAGATTTAAGATATATTTTTATATTTTAATCCTATCTAATTTACCCCCACTAATTTATTTCAAGTTAATTTATACAAAAAGAATATCGATAGGTGTTTTCAAAGTTTTTAAATTTTGAGCAATGAAAATAGAACAACAACATATTGACTTTGTAAAAGAAGAATTTGCAAAAATACAAACAAAAGAAGATTTGTTGTGTTTATTAAATAATGCAAAGAAAATTATATATAAAGGAAAATGCACACCTATCAGTTTGCGACAACTTACTTATTTTGCAAATCCAAATTTCTGTAAAGAACGTTATCGTTCTTTTACAATCAAGAAAAAGTCTGGAGCTGATAGACTTATTCACGCTCCAGAAAAAGGACTAAAATCTATTTTGCGTCCGCTTAATTTTATCTTGCAATGTATAGATGATCCACATAAATCGGCAACCGGTTTTGTGTTAGACAAATCAATTGTAGATAATGCCAAAAAGCATATCGATAAGCCTTATGTCTATAATATTGACATCAAAGACTTCTTCCATTCTTTTACCAAAAGTTGGGTGAAATATGGATTTATGACAGCTCCTTTTAACCTTGGAAAAGAAAAAGAAGATTTAGCCTTCTTATTGGCTAGTTTATGTACACATCCTTTTGAAATAGATGGGAAAATTCAGAATGTACTACCACAAGGAAGCCCAACTTCTCCTACAATTACAAATATTCTTTGTAAACGTTTAGACCGAAGGTTATCAGGTCTTGCTAAACGTTTTGGTGCTACTTATACACGTTATGCTGATGATATTACATTCTCGGCAATGTACAATATTTTCAAGGAAGAAGAGAATCCTCAGCTTAATGAAAAAGGCCGTTATGATAATTTTATAGCAGAATTAGAACGCCTAATTACTCAAGAAAATCTCATCATAAAAGAAGAAAAAGTTAGATTACAGAATAAAGATGCACGTCAAGAAGTAACTGGATTAGTAGTAAATGACAAAGTAAATGTCCGTCGTCGTTATGTAAAACAATTGCGTATGTGGCTATACTACTGGGAGAAGTACGGCTATAATAAAGCTAGTGAAATTTTTAGTCGTGATTATAAAGCAGATAAAGGACATGTGAAAAAAGGTACTCCTAACTTTGCTAATGTTTTAGACGGAAAACTTCAATTTTTAAAAATGGTAAAAGGCGAACAAGATGCTACTTATAAGAAGTTGAAGGAAAGATTTGATGTGTTAAAAGCAGAAATTGACCCCATAAATGAAGTATTAGATATATGGGAAGAAGAGGGTATTGAAAAGGCTATGGATTTTTATTCTAAGAGAAAAAAGACTCAACCTAAAAAGAAAAAAAATCCTGTAGTACGCACTATGACAATGGAAAAGCTTATGGCTCTCTTTGGTAAATAATTTTAAGCATTAAAAGTTTAATTATGAATAAACAACAACAGAAGCAAAAGTTTATAGAAGAACTTTTAAAAAAATCTCATCGCTCAAACCCTTCGAATGTTGAGCGTATTTTAAGACTTGCTTCTAAGGAAGCTTTTAGAGTTTCAAATATTCAAACAAAAGAACAAAGGATAAGCTCTGAAATTCCAAGAGATGAGGAAATGGAGAGTAAAAATTCTACAAATAAAAAAGAAAATAAGAAAAAGATACATAATCCTAAAAAAGTAGTAGGTTTTTTAAAGTTCTTTACTTTAGATAACTCAAATATAAAACTTAGTACACATTTGTGGGATCAAAGACTATATACAACTTATGAAGATTTTATTACTAAACTAGAAAAAGATCTTAAAGAACATAAGTTATATGATTTACAAAATTATAGCTATAATTTATATTGGAATAAGCTATTTCCTTTTCTTAAACAAGATAAACTTACAGATATACAAAAGGAAGGAGATTATGGTTGGGGAAAACATAAAATAAAAATAGGGTGGCAATTTCCTGATATCATAAGAGAATGGTGTAAAACACATTTTAATGACAAAGGAGAGTTAGCAAAACAGCCTTTTTCTATGGAAATTCCTCAAGAATTAAAACCGGAAAAGCCTATTGCAGGAAAAACTATTAAATATTTTGAAGATGTAGTAAATCTATTTAAAAAAGAGATAGAATTCCGTGATAATGATTTGTATAAAGAATTCCGTATAATTACTAAGAGAGACTTAAAAGCTGAGAGTTTTGATATTAGTGGACTTGAATCATTGAGGGGTTGTAGTTTCTATACAAATACAGAGTATGTGTCAAAAGCTATTAGTCGTGTTTTTAAAATGATAGATAGTCGCCCAGAAAGCCCTAGAATTTCTATTTTTTGTGATTATTTAGAAGAAAGCAATGAATATCATATAAAAATAACTCATGTAAATTCATTCTGTAATAAAGATTTAAGACACCCTAAACTATTACTCCAAAATAATGAAGATAGCGGCGATATAGGAGCTATTAAAAATGATTTAATGAGCCTCTGTGACTTTTCTATTATATCTAAGTTTAAAAAAGATAATAAAATTGTTTTTGCAGAGATAGAATACCTTTACAAGGGGGTAGATAACAAAAATTATAAACCAAAAGTAAATATTATAGAGAGTGAACCAGAAGGATTCACATTTAATTTTAAATTCCCTGTTTAATGAAAAAAATAATATTAATAGAAGACAGACCTAAGAGACAAACTCTTTTTTTAGGAGATAACAATGTAAAAAAACTGGAATCTATAGAAAATCTTTATCTTCCAAAAGAAGACAAATGTCGATTATACATGGAAAAAATTAACTCTAATGAAATAGAGGAACTTAAAGAATATGATATGATTTTGATTCATAGGTCCAGTCTCAAGAGAGAAGGATTAGAAAATATTGAAATATTCTGTAAGGAAGAGAGTAAAGATTTAATTTTATTTTCGGGGGGGAACTCTCAATATATCTACTCTAATGAACCCTATCAAAATTTAACAATTAATTCAAAAGACTTTTATTCTGAAAATTTAATTGGTTTTATAACGAACTATATAAATGGAAACTCTGAAAGCCTACTCGAATTAATTTATAAATCTAATTGGAAATTAGGAGAAATGATGAAATATCGTTTACTCAATGAAAAATATCATCAAGAAAAAGATATAGAGATTCAAATAGAAATAGAAGATAAACTTAATATGATAAAAGAAACCCTCTCTTTACAAAGGAATAATAACAATTATAAAGAAGAAATTGATAGAAACATAGAAAAAATAATTAAATCATTATGAATGCTCTCTTAATACACAATGATAATCTACCTACAGATCTCACAGAAGGGTTTAAAGATAGACTTCTATTCAACATATCTCAAGCAACTACAATGGAATATGATTTCTCTTTTGACAGAGAAGCTCACAACCAATTAAAAGAAGTACTTAAAGATAAGCTTTTTGATGTTATATTTATACCTTATACTTTATCAAATCAAAATTACCTTGAACTATCAGGCTTGCGTTTAGCATTACATATCAGACTAACTAAAGAATTTGGACATCACAAAGTCCCTATCGTATTCATAGGTCATGAAACAGCAGAACAGATAATGAAACTTTCAGATTTGGGAACGATTCTATTTACTTCCGGCATATTTACAACTAATAAATTTGATATTGAGGATATAAAAAAACAATATAAATGGATTTTAAATGAATGGAAGCCTGAAAAAGAAGCTAAACTAAATAATTTTGAATACAATCAGTTTCTTGATAAAATCCAAATTAAGCCTGCGGGAAACTACCAATCTCACCATAGTATTGATAACGAATTGACTCTTGCCAGGTGGTCTGAATATCTAAAATGCGATGATAATATACCTGAAGTTAAAAACAATTTGAATTTCAATCTTTATTTTAAATATAGCAGATGTTTAAATCCACTAACTCCCATAAAGAATCCCATTAATCCATACTGCATAAATATAAAAAAAGCAAAAATTTTATTAATAGATGATGAAGCAGAAAAAGGTTGGCAAAAATTTTATGATACATTTTTTAAAAATAGTAAGTCATCAATAGAATTTGATTATTTGAAGGATATTGATTTTAAAACTTTATCCCAAGAAGAAATAATAAAAGAAGCTGTCAAAAGAGTTAGAGATTTTGATCCGAATATCGTCTTATTAGATTTAAGATTATGCGATGATGATTTTGATGATAATATAGATCCTAAAAAACTTACTGGATATAAAATTACAAAGCAAATAAAAGATATTAATAGAGGAATACAGGTTATCATTACAACCGCTTCTAACAAGGTATGGAATTACGAAACATTATATGATGAAGGTATAGATGGATATATTCTAAAAAATACTACCTTTAATATAGCTGAAGATATCAAAAACTTAAGAAATGTCATCTCAAAAAGTATTGAGAGAAAATATTTGAAAGAGTTCTATAAAAAAATGAGTTTGCTAAAAAATAACTTCAAAGAACTTTTTTTAAATGATGATTATACACTATCTGAAATAGAAAATTTCCTTAATATATCCTATAATTTACTAGAACAGGTAAAACCAAATGATAACACAACCAATAAATATTTTAACTATGCTTTTTTACAATTATATTTGATTATTGAACTATTAGCGAATCGACAAGATTTCTTAAAAGTAGAAGGCAGAGAAAATTGTTCTATTGAGATAGAAAATAAAGATATTTATATTCAAAAAGTATATAATGAAGGCGTAAAACGTGCTATTAAATTTGATGAAAAAAATCATTATTACACCTTAAAACAAGATGATAATCCTGAAAAGACAAATCCTGACCTAAACTTCAAAATATCTTCTTTACTTATATTTAGATATGGTAATGAGAACTCATCTGTCAAGGGTTGGCCTAATATTAATAAAAATAGAAATACAAAAGTATCCCATTATAACAATAAGCAAAAAGGAGAAAATATTAAGATTTGTGATATAAATGAAATTCTTGACTTTTTAGTTTATATATCAGATCAAGATAATGTAAATAATAAAAATATAGATAACGGGTTACATTAATTATTACTATGCACATCTACTGCACAGTTCTATTTTATATTTGCATCAAATAAGAAAAAGATGACTATTTTTGACTACTTTCAACATATCACTTTAACGAATGACCAACGTAATGCAGTTGAGCAGTTCGCTTCTTTTTTAGAAAGCGATAAAAGGATTTTTATCCTTAAAGGATATGCAGGGAGTGGTAAAACAACCCTACTAAAAGGCTTTGTTCAGTATCTGGAAGCATTAGAAAAAAACAATTACCTAATGGCACCTACGGGAAGAGCAGCAAAAGTAATTAACCAAAAAACAAAGTTTAAAGCAACTACTATTCATAAAAGAATCTACAGCCTTGATGGTTTAGAAGAAATAGAAGAAAAAAATAATTCTGATGAGGATAAAGATGTGTCTTTTATCTATCAATATAAACTCAGAAATGATAATGAGGCTCATCACTCTATTTTTATTGTAGATGAGGCTTCTATGATTTCTAATGTGCTAAGTCAAGGAGAATTCTTCCGATTTGGAGATGGATATTTACTTGATGATTTAGTCAGTTATAGTCAAGTTGCAACCCCAAATGCAGAAAGTAAAATTATTTTTGTGGGAGATCCCGCTCAGTTACCACCTATCCGAATGAACTTTTCACCGGCTTTGGATGAAAAGTACTTAAAAGAGAAATACGACTTAGATGCTGTTTCTGTAGAAATGAAAGAGGTAAAGCGTCAAGATACAAACAATGGAATATTACATTCTGCTACTAACCTAAGAAAATGCCTTACTTCCGGATATTTTAATGATTTTGACTTGAGAGCAAATAATAAAGATATTTTCAATCCCTCTTATGAGAATTTTATTGAAACGTACAAAGCACAAACTAAGAAAAAAATCATTATTTGCTATCAAAATAAGACAGCTCTTGGTCTAAATAAAACCATTAGAGAAAATAAATTTGGGAAAGAGTTACCTATTCAGCCCTCTGACATTGTCATCATAGGAAATAATAATTACAATCTTGATATAATGAACGGAGAGTTTGCTGTAGTTGTAGATGTTGACTCAAATACTGAAAAAAGAGAGATTAGTTATAATAAGAGAGGTGGGGGAAAAGAACGAGTAACTTTAGAGTGGAGAAAAATAACTCTCAAGATGCGTAGTGAAGACAACGGAATAAAGATAGTAGAAGGATTAATGTTAGAAAACTATCTTTACGGAGATAATTATTTAACAAGAGAAGAACAAATCGCTCTTTATATAGATTTTAAGAATAGAAATCCTAAACTAAAACCTAAAACAGAACCATTTAAAGAGTCCTTAAAGAGTGATAAATATTTTAATTGTATTCAATTAAAGTACGGATATGCCATTACTTGTCATAAGGCTCAAGGTGGAGAATGGGATAATGCTTTTGTTTTTTGGGATAAAGGCACAAAAAAAGGATTTAATTTTTGTGCATCAGAACAGACGATTGTTGGAAAAGACAATGCAGACTTTTACCGATGGGCTTATACTGCGGTTACGCGAGCATCAGAAAAACTATTTTGCATCAATCCACCTCATTTTTCTTCTCATTCTGAAATGAATTTTATTGATATACAAGTTCAAAAAGCTTTTGATAAATTGACAGGAACATCATCTCATTCCATTGAATTAGAATTAACGGAAGATATCAATAATGAACTTAAAAAGTTTCATTTAGAGGATGCTCCCCTCCCTATTCAAGATCATTTTATTGAGCGTTGGTATCATTTAAGAAAGCATTATATAGATATTTTCAGCTGGGAAAGAGTCGGTTATGAAATCCGTTATTTATTCAAAAGAGGTGATGAAACAGCTTCTTTTAAATATTGGGTAAACGGAAAAAATGAATTTAAAAGTAATTTCCAAAAAATTCCAAAACAAACTTCTTCTGATGAGTTATTCAATACTATTTCAAAAATCCTTGAAAGTAGTGAGAAAATTGTCGTAAACCGAAATAATGCAGAAGGAATTTTAACCCAAGTAGCTTTCCATTTTGAAATAGAAGAAAACAGCCCTTTCTTAAATAATTTATATGATCATCTATCTGAAATCTTAAAAGAAAAAGGTATCTTTATAACAGATGTAACACATTTAGATTATAAAGAAAGATATACTTTTGAAAAGGGAAATACTTCTTGTGTTATTGATTTTGAATATAATGGAGGGGGATTTTTTGGAAGAGTATTACCTCTTGAAAAGAAATGCAATAATCAAGAAATATTAGACACTGTAAAACAGGCTATAAATCACATCAAATACCCAGAATATGTCAAATAAAGTTACAGAATTAAGGAAAGCAGGAAAACTAAGCGAAGCCCTAGAATTAGGTTTACAAAATTTAGAAGAAGCTCCCGAAAATATATGGAATAAACGTGCTATTTCGTGGGTGTATTATGAGTTTTTAAAAAATAATAAAGAGGCTGAAAATTTTGATATATTCAAAGAGAACTTAATCAAAATAAAAGAGCTAAACCTACCCAAAGATGAGAATATGTTATTTGACAACTGTGCTTGGCAAATAGGGAGTTTTGTCTTTGCGTTACAAAAAGAAAAACAAGTTGATTACTCCAAAATAAATGAGATTTTTGAAATCATTAAAGATTTTCATTTTTCAAGACCTTCTGAAGGTTTTTCTTTCTTGTACAAGGCATTTCATAAAGCTTATAAAAACAAAGAAGAATACTTTACATTTGCCGATTGGTGGGATTTTAATAACTTTAGAGAAGAAGACTATCAAAAAGAAGAGATAAACGGGCGAAAAATAATGGCTGTTGCAGAACAAGCCTACGTTGCTTATGCTAAAAAACTATTAGAAGGAGAGGCTACTGATGCTTTTGGTATATTTAAAAAAGTAAACAAGGAAAAAGTAAAAGAATTTCTCCCTAAATTAGAGAAATTGAATGAGAGTCATCCGGAATACCAATATCCTCCCTATTATATTGCTAAATTGCTTTTAGAATTAGGAGACAAAGAAAATATTTTATCTGCATTTCTTCCTTTTGCTAAAAAGAAGAAAAATGATTTTTGGGTATGGGAATTATTAGCGGACGTCTATACTAACAAAGATATTCAATTTGCTTGTTATTGCAAAGCTCTAAGTTTAAAAACACCTGAGGATTTTTTAGGTAAACTAAGACTTACCTTTGCAAAAGTTTTAACAAACAAACAGATGTATAATGAAGCTAAAACCGAAATAGAAAAAGTACGTCAAACGTATGAAAATAATGAATGGCGAGTTCCACCTCAAATAGCACAATGGCAAACAGAGGATTGGTATAAAACAGCTCAAGCAAAGCCAAATAATAGAGATTTATATTCTAAGCATAAAGAGATTGCAGAAGAACTTCTATTTCAAGATATTCCTGAGGAAGTTGTAGCTGTTGAATATGTAAATAAAGAAAAAAGTATTATTAATTTTATAAAAGATAAAAATAAACATGGTTTCTTTAAATATAAAAATCAAGTTACCCCAAAAGTAGGAGATATTTTAAAAGTTCGACTTAAAGGGAATGAAGAAAATAATTTTTATCAAGTTCAAACACTGAGAAAAGCAGACATTAACGAAACTTCAGAAGCTATCAAGAGCTTCGAAGGGAAACTAAAAATTATCCCTCAAGGTTTCGGCTTCATTGAAGATGTTTTTATAGACTCAGGAATCATAAATAGGTCTAATCTATTAGATGGTAGTTTTTATAAAGGAAGAGCCATTCTTTCATTCAATAAAAAGAAAAAAGAATGGGGTTGGAAAGTTCTGAATGTAGAAACTGATTAAACAAAAACTCCCTCATTATGAATTCTGTTCCTGTTCCAGTTGCTCTTGTAGTTCCTCTAAAACAGGCTTTAATGTACTTTCAGGGATTTCTGAAATTCTGATATACATAAGTCCGTCAATAGCGTCATTAAATTTAGGGTCTACATTAAAGGCAATTACTTTAGCATTCTGTTTTATATATTTTTTGATTAAAACAGGAAGTCTTAGAGAATTTGGTTCTAATTCATCTATTAATTTGTCAAATTTATTTAAATCAGCTTTTGCTTCATCAAAAATAAAATCTTTATCTTGGTCTTTTATTTTTGGTTTAAACTCCTTTTTAGGTCTTACGTATTGGGCTACATAAGCATCATAAAAATGAGATTGCATAAACTCAATCATTAAAGCTTTAGAAAAACCTGAAAACTTATTACTGATACTTACTCCACCCATAATGAATTTATGTTCAGGGTTTCGTAAGGCCACATGAATAATCCCTCGCCAAAGCAGGAATAAAGGCATTGGCTTTTGTTGATATTCGGGTGTAACAAAAGCACGTCCCATTTCTATACATTTTCCTAAGAAAGGCTGAATTTCCGGTTCAAAATTGAAAAGTTCATTAATATAAAAACCTTTCATCCCATAATTTTTATAAATTTCACTTCCTAATCCCATACGATAAGCACCGGCGATTTTATTTTCTTCGGAATCCCATAAAATCAGATGTCTGTAATGTTTATCAAACCTATCGGTATCGATTTCATTATTCGTTCCTTCTCCCACTTGCCTAAAAGTAACTTCTCGTAGTCTTCCTATCTCTCTCATAATTTTAGGAATACTTTTATAATCAGAGAAAAAGCATTCATATCTTTTATTACTAAATAATAAAGCATCTGTGTTTCTAAGAGTTTCTATATCTCTTAAAATATCTTCTAAAGGAGTTTCTTTAATAATATTTTTTACCTTTTTTGGTTTAGAGGGAATAGAATCTTTTATAACTTGAGCAATCTTTTTTTTAGGTTCAAAAACAGAAGAAAGGACATAAGTTTTTTTGTATAAGAAATGAGTAAACTCTTCCACATTTTCAAACTCTTCTTGTTGTTTTACGGTTATTGGCCGTCCAACTCTTATTTGAATAGGCTTTAGTCTTGTTCTTAACAACTCTCCCGGAAGCATAGCTGTTTGTAAATCAGGATGAATTTTATTTAATTTATAAAATCTTTGGCTGTTCCTTGCTTTAAAATACATAGGGATTACAGGAACTTTAGCTTTCTTTATAAGTTTCATCACCGGTTTTTGCCAAGGTTTATCTACCACCTCGCCGGCATTATTTTTATATGAAACTTCGCCGGCAGGGAAAACTCCTAAAGCATGACCTTCCTCCAAGTGTTTTAGAGCATTTTTCATCCCTTGAATACTGTTTTTTATATCTTTTCTTGTTTCAAAAGGGTTTACCGGGAAAATTTTTGGTTTAAGAGGCTCTATTCTGTTTAGCAAAAAATTGGCAATAATCTTAAAATCGGGTCTTATTTCTGATAAAACTTTGAGCATTATAATTCCGTCTAATCCTCCGAGGGGGTGATTAGATACTAAAATAAACGGTCCTTCTTTTGGGATTCTTGCTAAATCTTCTTCTTGTATTTTATAAGAGACTGCCAAGTCCTTTAATAAATACTTTTCAAACTCGGGACTTTCTAAATGTTTATGAGCTTCATAGAGTTTATTTAAATGGTTGAACTTTAAAAATCTATGTACAGAATAAGCGATAGGCCTCCCTAAAGGGCCTAATTTTTTAAGCACTGTAAGATTAAATATATCTTTAACTGTAATTAAACTCATTTTGTATCTTTTACAACCAACTGTAACGTGTTAATTCCGGTTTGTCTTATAATTGCTTTATCATGATTTGGTACAACCAACTCGCTGTCTTTTTCTGCGTGTCTTATGGTGTACAGAGAGCAATTTGTTGTTAAATTTACTTTGTATTTTTTATCCAAAGATTCGATTAAATCATTTAATTTATCGTATTTATCTTCTATACACAAATATAAACTTATTGCAGAAATCTGAATTAAATTTACTTTAATTTTATTATCAGATAATATTTCGTAAACATCTCTTATAATATCCTCATCTATAAAAGAAAAGCTCTTGCTGGATATTGCCAGTGTAGATTGATTTTTCTTTACAATAAAACAAGGAGTAAGCGGTGAGAGTTTTTCGCCTTTTTTAATAACTGTTCCTTCCAAAGACGGGTCTTCAAAACATTTTACATACAACGGAATGTTTTTGCTTTCCAATGGTTGTAAGGTTTTTGGGTGAATAACAGACGCTCCGTAATATGCCAACTCAATCGCCTCTTCGTAAGAAATTTGTCTTAAAATTACGGTATCGGAAAATTCGCGAGGGTCTGCATTTAAAACTCCTTTTACATCTTTCCAAATGGTTAAACTTTCGGCATTTAAACAATAAGCGATGATTGCTCCTGTATAATCTGAACCTTCTCTCCCTAAAGTGGTTGTAAAGTTATTCTCATCTGAACCGATAAATCCCTGAGTAATATATAATTTATCAGGATTTAATGGTTTAAAATTCTCTTCTGTTTTTTTCCAATCCACTTTTCCTTCTCGGTAAAAACTATTGGTTTTAATGTATTCTCTTGCATCAATCCATTCGTTGCCAATGCCTTTAAAGTTTAAGTAAGCACTTATAATTTTGGTAGAAAGTAATTCTCCCAAACTGATTACTTGGTCATAAATAAAGTCATATTTAGGCGATTTATTTAAACTCAAAAAAGTTTTTACTTCGGCAATTAGTTTTATGATGTCCTCAAAAACAGGGTGAATCTCAGGAATTAATTCCCGAGCAATATTAATATGGAAAAGCTCTAATTGATTTAATAATGAAAGATAATCTCCTTTATTTATATAGGCTTTTACTACATCTTCCAATGCATTTGTGGTTTTTCCCATAGCCGAAACTACAAGAAAACATTGATTGTATCCTGTGGCATTTAGAACTTTTTCTACGTTCTTTACATTAGCTGCATCTCTTACAGACGCTCCTCCGAATTTAAAGATTTTCATAATTAACCAAAAATGTAATGTACAAATATATAAAACTTATTTATATCGTTTTTGAATAATTTTGTTTATAGTTTTTCTATTTTTGATTTAAAAGAGTTTATTTTTTATTCAATTTTATTCCAATCTTGGTTATCTCTAATCTCAAATAATTTATCATAAAGTAGTATCAAACCATATGTACCCCGAAGTCCATAATCATCTATTTTTTTGATTTTCCCATTGTCGTACGTAATGGTTAAATGAGCTGTTGCGTGGTCAGTTGCAGATATGGCATAATTATCATCTAATTTAGGGAAATCTATATAATTTAAAATTTCTGTTAGTTCTTTCCAATTCTTTTGTTTTAATTGTGTGGTAAATGTTCCTTCCCCTTCTTCATTGTAATCTTCTAAAAAATCATGTTTTCCAAAATTGTATGCTTTGGCAAAGAAAGTAGATTTTCC
Source organism: Weeksellaceae bacterium TAE3-ERU29 (assembly GCA_019218445.1). Taxonomy (GTDB): domain Bacteria; phylum Bacteroidota; class Bacteroidia; order Flavobacteriales; family Weeksellaceae; genus Ornithobacterium. Next base: position 66,891 of record JAHUUM010000008.1, read on the forward strand.
TTTTTCTTTTAATTCTAACGTAAAAATGGGACAAGTACCAAAACAAGGCCCTGTTTCCAATTCAATTTTTTCTATTTTGTGCTGAGTGGGAGAGGAGTTATATTCTATAACCCCCCCGAATTTATATACTAAATTAGAACGAACAATCTCAGGAGTATTTTTTTCATAAAAAGAATAAAGTGGCGTGTAAAATAAATCAATATTTCCTTTTTCTTTATTTACTGAAACAAATGTACATTCGTAACTGTATTCTTTTAATAAAGGTTTAATATCCATAGAATCATTAGGATAATTTAAAATCACAAAAACTTCTGAAAAATCTGAAATTCTACCTGTAACCAGAAGGTCAGTCAATCCATTTTTATCAAAATCGTACTTATAAAATGTCTTGCTAATTCCTAATGAATCTGCAATTCTTTTGCAAGAAGAATCGTCATTATAGCTTTTATATATCTTAAATTCATCATAGTATTCTCCAAAAGTATGAATAATTTCCTCTGCATCTTTCACTGTCGAAATACTGTCTATTTTTGTCAGTTGTATTGGTGTGTTTATAATTGATTTTTCTTCAGGAACATTTTCTTTTTTGCTGCAACTAAAGAATATTATACTCGATAAAATGGATTTAATTATTTTCATTGGAAATTAGATTTAATTACATTTGTCAAAAATAAGTTATTATGTTTGTAACTACCAAACAAAAAATTATTGCATTTGTTATGGTAATCATAACCGGATTAGTTTTAAGCGGAATTTTATATTATATTTTTGATATAAATCTTATAAAACCAATTCTATTAGGCTCAATATTCTCTGTAATTATAACTATGAACCTGAAAAAAACTAAGCAATAACATTGTACTAATAATGAAAAACTACCATGTCACTCTGAACTTGTTTCAGAGTCTCATAATAAATACATGAGATGCTGAAATAAATTCAGCATGACACGCATAGATATTATTCATTGAATACAAATTATTTATACCAACCGCTGTATTTTACATAACTTTCGGCAATTCGTTCAATTTCTTCTTCTCTTAATTCTTTGGAAACTTCTTTAATCTTTTTTGCGGGAATTCCTGCCCATAATTCTCCCGATTTTACGTGAGTTCCTTTTGTGAGTACAGCTCCTGCTGCTATAATTGAATGAGATTCTACCACGCAATCGTCCATCACGATAGCACCCATTCCTACCAAAACATTATCTTTTATTGTGCAACCGTGTACAATCGCATTATGTCCCACAGATACGTTATTTCCTAATTTTGTAGGTGATTTTTCATACGTACAATGTACCATTGCATTATCCTGAATGTTTACTTTGTCACCCAATTCTATGGAGTTTACATCACCTCGCAAAACAGCATTGTACCAAATACTGCAATCTTTGCCTGTTGTTACATCTCCTATAATCACTGCAGTTTCAGCGATAAAAGTATTTTCTCCGATATTTGGATTGATTCCGTTTAGTTCTCTTATAATTGACATATATTAGTTTTTGGTTTAAGTTAAACATTTTAATCTTAACTTTGCACCCAAAGATAGAAAATAATTGTATGAGAGTTTATATAGAACAAACAACCCAGAAGAGTATAATGAAGTTTGTTTGTGATGAAATTTTAACTTCCGGAAGTTATGAATTAGATGCAAATAGTGATTTATCTAAATCTCCTATGGCAAGACATCTTCTTCAGTTTCCTTTTGTTACAAAAATATTTATAACAGCGAATTTTGTGGCAATTCAGAAAACTGATGTGGTGGAATGGGAAGATATTGCTCAGGAATTAAAAGAATTAATAAATGAGCATTTAGAGAATAACACAATTATTCAAGAAGAGAAAAAGAAAGAGCCTTATACACTTTATGCTGAGATGACACCAAATCCAAATGTAATGAAGTTTGTTGCAAATCAATTTATTACAGGTGTTATTGTTGAGGTTAAGAGTAAAGAAGAAGCTAAAAAAGTTCCAATTGCATTAGCTTTATTCAATAACTTTCCGTTTATAAAAGAAGTCTTTTTACAAGATAATTATTTGTCTGTAATGGCAGAAAATGGAGTAAATTGGCAAATGGAAGCTTTAGAAATAAGACAATTTCTATTAGAATACTTGCAGAGCGGAGAAACAATAGTAGAAGATGATTTTGTTCAACCAAAATCTGATATAGAGCAGCAATTAGAAAATAAAGTTTATACCTCGGTAGAAAAAGAAATTCAAAAGATTTTAGATGAGTATATAAAACCTGCCGTAGCCAATGACGGTGGAAATATAGCTTTAATAGAATTTGATGAGCAAACAAAAACTGCAAGAATGCTTTTACAAGGAGCATGTAGTGGCTGTCCCAGCTCAACTATGACGTTAAAGAATGGAATAGAAGCCATGTTAAAAGAAATGTTGCCTAATGTAGTAGAAAATGTAGAGGCAATTAACGGCTAAAACTAAGTAGATTAAAGCAGGAGTTGTTTTTTGTATATAGAGATAAAAAAGTATTACAAATAAGATAATTAAAGCTTTTTAAAATTAATTATATTTGTTGAAAATTTTTAATTCAAAAATATAATTATGCAAAAAACAGCTCTCCTTAGCGTATCAGACAAAACAGGCATCGCAGATTTTGCTCAATTTTTAGAAACTCAAAACTACAAGATTTTATCTACGGGTGGAACTTTTAAACATCTAAAAGAAAAAGGAATCAATGTAACAGAAGTTTCTGAAGTTACAGATTTCCCTGAGATTTTAAATGGTAGAGTAAAAACACTTCATCCTAACATTCATGGCGGAATTCTCGCTCGCAGAAATGACGAGAACCACATGAATACACTAAAAGAAATGGGAATAGATACCATAGATATGGTTGTGGTAAATTTATATCCTTTCTTTGAAAATGCAGACAAAGACCTTTCTTTAGAACAATTAGTAGAATTTATAGACATAGGTGGGCCTACAATGTTACGTGCATCAGCAAAATCATTTTTTGATGTTACAGTAATTACAGATAGCAAGGATTATGAGCTTGTAAAAGCTGAAATAGAAAAAGAAGGAGATACTTCTTTTGAAACCAGAAAGAAATTGGCAGGAAAAGTATTTAATTTAACTTCTGCTTATGATGCGGCTATTTCTCAAGCCTTATTGAACGATAAATTCCCGCCATATTATACAATTTCGTATAAAAAAGATTTTGATTTAAGATACGGAGAAAACCCTCACCAAGAGGCAGCTTATTATACTTCTACTGTTTCTACAGGAGCTTTAAAAGATTTTATTATTCATCAAGGGAAAGAATTGTCTTTTAATAATATAAGAGATTTAGACTTAGCTTGGAAAGTCGTTTGTGAGTTTGAAGAAACTGCTTGTTGTGCGGTAAAACACAGTACGCCTTGTGGAGTTGCTTTGGATGATGATATTGTAACAGCATATCAAAAAGCTTATGATTGCGATCCGATTTCAATTTTTGGAGGAATTGTAACTTTTAATAAAAAAGTAACTAAAGAAATTGCAGAAAAAACAAACGAAACATTCTTAGAAATTATTGCAGCTCCCGAGTTTGAGAAAGAAGCGTTAGAAATATTCTCTAAAAAGAAAAACTTAAGAGTTATTGAAATAAAAAATCAGCTTAAAAATAAAATGCAACTTGTTCAGGTAGATGGAGGATTACTTGTTCAGGATTTAGATTTAGATTTCAGTAATGATTTTAAAGTAGTAACAGAAAAAGCACCAACCCAAGAGCAAATGGATGATTTAAAATTTGCTTTGAAAGTAATAAAACACGTAAAAAGTAACGCCATTGTAGTAGCTACAAACAAACAAGCTCTAGGTGTAGGAACAGGTGAAACAAACAGAATTTGGGCAGCGCAACAAGCAGTACAAAGAGCTAAAGAAAAAACAGACAAAGGTTTAGTTTTAGCATCAGATGCCTTTTTCCCTTTCAGAGATGTAGTGGATTTTGCAGCAGAACAAGGAATAGAAGCAGTTATTCAGCCGGGCGGAAGTATCAGAGATAAAGAAAGTATAGAAGCAGCAAATGAGCATAATATTCCTATGGTAGTAAGCGGAATGAGACATTTCTTACATTAATCAACAAAATAAAAATTATGAAAAGTATATATCAAAAAGTTTTAATCATAGGAGGAGGCGCAAGAGAGCATGCTATCGGTTGGAAAATAAAAAAAGACAATCCCGGAGTAGAGTTATTTTTTGCACCCGGAAATGCCGGAACTCAAGAAATAGGTGAAAATATAGAAACTACAGCTATAGACGATTTAAAATATTTTGCTGTAAAAGAATCTATAGATTTAACGATTGTAGGACCTGAGGCAGAATTAGTGGAAGGTATTGTAGATACTTTTAAAGCAGAAGAATTAGCGATTTTCGGTCCGGATAAAGTAGCTGCAATGTTAGAAGGAGACAAGGCTTTTGCCAAAAAGTTCATGGAAAAATATGGAGTAAAAACTGCTTTTTCTAAAACCTTTGATTATTTTGTAGATGCAAGAGATTATGTAAAAGCTTTAAAGGAATTCCCAATTGTAATAAAAGCCAGTGGTTTAGCTGCCGGGAAAGGAGTTATTATTGTAAATGATGCCGCTGAAGCTGAGGAGACATTAAGAAAAATAATGTTAGACAAATCCTTTGGAGATGCGGGAGATAGTGTTGTAATAGAAGAATATTTAAAAGGTTTTGAGGTTTCAATTCTTTCAATTTTTAATAAAAAAGAAATCACTACATTTTTACCGGTAAAAGACCATAAAAAAATTGGGAATGGAGAAACCGGACTTAATACCGGTGGAATGGGTGTAATCGCACCAAATCCTTTGTTCACAAAAGAACACATGGCAGAGTTTGAGAAAAACATTCTTATCCCAACCCAAAAAGGATTAATAGAAGAAAACTTGTTATTTGCGGGAATCATATTCTTCGGGCTTATGGTTACCGAAAAAGGAATTTATTTATTGGAATATAACATGCGTTTTGGTGATCCCGAAACAGAGGCTTTATTACCATTAATGGAAAACAACCTATTAGAAGTGATTTCTGCTGCAAAAGCGAAAGAGCCAATAGATTTAAAATGGAAAGATCAGCATGCTTGTTGTGTCGTAATGGCAAGTGGAGGATATCCGGGGAATTATGAAAAAGGCTTTGAAATCAGAGGTTTGGATAAAGTAGAAGTTCCCGTATTTATTGCCGGAGCTCAGAATTATCAGGATAAGGTAATCACTAGTGGAGGTAGAGTATTAAACGTTGTAGGTGTAGGAAATACATTAGAAGAAGCGAGAGAAATAGCTTACTCAAATATTAAGAAAATTAAATTTGATTATGAATATTACCGAAGTGATATCGGTGAAATTTAATTAATAGTTTTCTCTAAATTAAAAACCTTTTCAATTAAATTTGAAAAGGTTTTTTTAAAACTAAATATATGCTGAATAACAACCTAAAAGAAAAAAACAAGTAATTAATGCCTTTAAAAAATGGAATGATGGAGCTATTTTAAAAGATAAAAGTATACAAAATAAATTTGCAAAATATTTTAATTCAGTAGTAGAAGATGAAATAGATTTATTAACTCTATTAGAAGAAAATAATAATTGGTTTGAAGATATATTTATAGAAACAGTTTTATGAAAAAAATAGGAGAGATAAAAGATGTCAATTACATAATGCCTTTATTTAATATTTTTGCATATAACAAATATATAAATAATGAATGGATAGGGCTTTACACCATAAATAAAGGAAAAGAAGAAGAACTTTTAGGTGGAAAGGTGTATAATTTTTATTATCACGATGGAATTGCTATGATACAAAGAGAAAGTAGTAGTGATTGTATTATTTTAAACGATAGATATGAAATAATAGAAGAAATAAACAAAAAATTAGCTATAAGAAAACCATTGAATAATTATCTTCAAATAATGATTCGAGAAGAAAATAAAAAAAACTATTATTTATATAACAAAGAGAAAAACTTAATTTCAATAAAAAATCCTTATGAATTTGAATTAGAAAAAGTATTTATAGGATATGTTTGGGAGAAAGATGTTTATGCTTACAGCAAAGAAACGGAAGAGCTTCTTTGGCAAAAAGACTTATCATTACCTGAATACGGAGTATTCAAAGATATTGACGGGAAAGTGTATCCCAATAAAATAAATAGTCCTGCAATGGCAGATACCGATACTATTTATTTATCAATGGCGGGTGGTCAGCTTATCGCATTAAATGCTGAAGACGGCAGTACGAAATGGATATTGGAGGGAGAAAAAAAAGGTAAATGTGTATTATATAAAAATTTAATTTATAAAAATACAGGAAATCATTTGATTGTTATAGATACCGATAAGCCTCAAGAAATAAAAAGAGTATCTTACAAAGATTATAAAGATAATTCCTCAGGTATGACAGGAGAATTTAATGTCTATGAAGATGTAATTGTAATGAAAAATCAAATAGATGAAAATGTAGTTGTAATAGATAGGCATACTTTAAAAATGATAGATTTTGTTCACTTAAAATACGGAATTAAAAATAGCAGTGCGAATTGTACAGTTTGGTATAATAATCAGCTCTATGCCATTGATACCAGTGATGTTATGCATATTTATGAATTAGAGTAATTTATGAAAAAAATAGGAGAAATAAAAGAGGTTTACAAATTATATCATTAACAAAAAATATTAAAGAAAACAGAGCCTAAATATAAGTATTATGCTGAATAACAACTATAAAAGGAAAATAATTATGCTAAAATCAGAAAGAAGAAAAATTACATTTAGAGAATTTGACTCATATTTTAAACCCTTAGGATATAAAAGTTTTAAAACCGGAGGAGACCCAACATATCTTATGAAGACAGATACTATAGTGGTCAAATTTTTTATGAATTTCTTAGATGCTCAAAGTATTGATATTTCAGATATGAGAATTTCTATTCTTGAAATAGAAAATTATATTATAGAAATATTTGGTAGAGAATACATCTCTAAAAAGTATTTCTATGATGAGAAAAAATATTTTTTAACCACTGTTTTTGATGGAACATTTGAAAATATTTATGACTACAAAGAGCTTAATACAGAGGAAGAAATTTTAGAATTTACTAAATGGTATATCAATTACTATGAAAATGAAGGAAAACACTTTATAGAAACGTATTCCTATCTGCCTAATATTCTAAAAAGAATGGATGAACTAATGGAAACTAAAGGTTATTGGAGTGATATATTAACAGGAGGGGTTCCACATCTTTTTAAAGGTTTAATCATCTCAAAACTATGTAATGACCCTAATTTTAATAATAAGGTTTCTTTTGTAGATAATCTTTTTGCAACAAAAGATATTTCTAAGTTTTTACCTTATTATGAAAAACTAAAAGAGCGATTAAAAACCATAGAGCCTATCTATAATGTATAAACTGAAAATATGAAAAGAGAAAAAATAGATTCTTTTTCTGCTACTCTTAATTTTGGATTAAAAAGAGCGTACTCGGAAGATATAATAAATAAAGAAGAGGTTATTTCCTATCTAAAAAAACTTCAAAAAAACTTAATCGAAAAAGAAGGAATCTCTTTAAGTTGTGCTGTTTCTGAAACAGAAATAGTGTGCAACGAGTGGAGAGAGGAACATTTACAGTTACACTTTCTCAATTATCCAAAGTTTAAAGGTGAACATAAAATTATAAAATCTCATTTTGAAGAACTTATTGAAAAATTAATGAGAGAATTTGAACAAAATCGTGTTATTATTGAGTATAAGGACGAAATGATAGAACTCTATAAGTCCAAAAAAATAGATAAAGGTATTTTTAGATAAAATTCTTGTAACCTATTAAAAAGAATATGTTTGAGGTGAAGAAATAAAGATTCTTTCAAATACATTACAATATAGGAAAATTAAAACACTCAAGTTTTTCACAAAGCAATTAAAAATCCGTATTTTTACGCTATGAATCTGCACGAGTCTATAAAATCTCAATTTAATAATGCTTTAGAAAAGAACAAAGTCAGTCATGCTGTTTTATTACAGGGCAAGACAGGCTACGGAACTTTATTAATGGCTCATTGGTTAGCCAAACGATTGATTTGTAATAATAAAAATGAAAGTTGCGAACATAAAGTAGACGATTTTCAACACGCAGATTATCATTTTTGTTATCCGATAACCAGTACCGACAGCATTAAAAAACCTACAACAGATTCTTTTAGAAAAGATTGGGTTTCGTTTAATAAAGAAAACCCTTTCGGGAACGTTTATGATTGGGTAAGCCACATCGGGGCAGAGAAAAAACAAGGAATCATTAATGCCGATCAAGCATTAGAGGTTATGCAGAAATTAAACCTGAGAAGTTACGAGGGTGGAAATAAAGTAATGCTTATTTGGAACGCAGAATCCATGAACACAAGTTTTGCCAATAAGATTTTAAAAATATTGGAAGAACCGCCAAAAAACACTTATTTTATTTTAATTTCAGAAAATCCCGAAGAACTTTTAACCACGATTATATCTCGTTGCCAAAGGATTCAAATTCCGAGATTGAGCAATCAAGAAGTGGCAGAAGTGCTTAAAAATAGATATTCGGTAGAGAGTGAAAAGGCAGAGTACATTGCTTCGGAATCTGAAGGTGATATGAATATTGCGTTGGAAAAATTAGATTCCAAAACTGAAGAATTTGAAGAGCTTTTTATAGATTGGGTAAGAAGTGCCTTTATGGCAAAAACCAAACTAAGTGCATTAAAAAATATCTACGATTGGTCAATCACGATTAATGAATGGAAAAGCCGAGAAAAACAAAAGCAATTTTTAGAATATTGCAGTAATATTTTCCGACAAGCATTATTGCAAAATTACGGAACAGAAAACCTTGTAAACAAAACGCTTGACAGCAACGGCTTTAAATGGAATGCTTTCTCTAAATATATTCATGGGGCAAATATTGCTTTAATTTTAGAAGAAATAAACACCGCTGCCTATCATATAGAAAGAAACGGAAACGATAAATTAATTTTCTTGGATTTAGGTATAAAAATGACACGCCACTTGCATACTTATGAACCCAAAATAGAAAAAGAAGAAAAACAGCCTAATTAACAATAGGTTTTATAAACAATTGTACAATTTTTGAGGCTTATACCCTTAGAATAAAAACATCCCAATATAATGGAAATAAAAGAAAGAATTTCTGCATTACGAAAAGAAATGCAATCAAAAAATATAGACGCTTTTATCATATATAGTGCAGATCCGCACATGAGCGAATATTTACCTACAGAATGGCAAGAACGTGCCTGGCTTTCAGGCTTTACAGGTTCTGCGGGTTTTGTAGTTATTACTAAAGATAAAGGTGGATTATGGACAGATTCTCGTTATTTTTTACAGGCAGATACAGAATTAAAAGGTTCGGGAATTACTCTTTTTAAAGATGGAGTAGAGGGAACGCCGGATTATATTTCTTGGATTTTAGAACAAACGCCTGAAAATGGAAAAGTAGCGGTAAATGCATTAGCGACTTCTCACAGTAATTGGAAAACGCTTAAAGATAAATTAAAAGCTAAATCAGTAGAATTAATAGATGAGCCTTTATTAAAAGAAATTTGGAAAGAAAGAACAAAAGGAGAGAAAATAAATGAAATTTTTGTTCATCCGGATAAATGGGCTGGGAAATCGGTAAGCGAAAAGTTGAAAGACATTCGTAAAAGTATGGATGAACAAAATGCGACAACGCATGTTATAACAGCGCTGGATGACGTAGCTTGGACTCTGAATTTGCGAGGAAGTGACGTGAGTTTTAATCCTGTTTTCTTAGGGTATATAGTGGTTTCAAAAGAAGATGCTACATTATTTGTAGACCCTCAAAAAGTTACAGAAGAAGTAAAAAATCATTTGCACAAAAACAATGTAAAATTAGTAGAGTACGATGGTTTTTTCCCATTTTTAGAATCAATTACCAATGAGAAAATCTTAATTTCACCAAATAGTAATCAAGCTATTTTTGAAGCTTTAAAAACCAATAACGAGTTTGTAGAGGCATCTGCACCCGGAAATTTAATGAAAGCTACCAAAAACCAAACGGAATTAGAGGGCTTTAGAGAAGTAATGGTGCGTGACGGAGTGTCATTGGTTAAATTCTTTTATTGGTTAACACATCAGGCAGGAAAAGAGGATATGAACGAATATCAAATCGGAGAACGCCTAAGAGAATTCCGTGCCGAAGGGAAAAATTTTGTAGGAGAGAGTTTCGGAAGTATTATCGGGTATAAAGGAAATGGTGCTATTGTCCATTATTCTGCTAAAAAAGACAACTGCAAATCAGTTACTAATCATGGAACGATATTAATAGATTCCGGAGGGCAATATTTAGAAGGAACAACCGATATTACACGTACATTTGCGTTGGGTGAAATTCCGGAAGGATTTATAGAAGATAGTACTTTAGTCTTAAAAGGAATGATAAGATTGAGTATGGTGCGTTTCCCGAAAGGAACAAGAGGAGTTCAGTTAGATAGCGTTGCTCGTCTTCCGCTTTGGATGCACTCTAAGGATTACGGTCATGGTACAGGGCACGGTGTAGGTAGTTTTATGAATGTACACGAAGGACCGCAAAATATCCGTAAAGATATGAATCCTCAAATTTTATTGCCGGGAATGGTTTGCTCTAATGAGCCGGGATTCTATAAAGAAAATGAATACGGAATTAGACATGAAAACTTAGTAGCCGTAAAAGAAGTGGAAACTACAGAATTCGGGACTTTTTATGAATTTGAAACTTTAACTATTTGTCCGTTTTTTACAGATACAGTAGATAAAAGTTTATTGAGCGAAGAAGAAATAAAATGGTTAAACAATTACCATGAATTCTGTAAAGAAAAATTAGAACCTTATTTAGAGGGTGATGTTAAAAAATGGTTTTTAGAGTTGGTGAAACCAATTTAATTTATACATTTAAGAAATATTATAAAATTAAACATGAAGAAATATCTTATTTTAGGAATTGCATTAGCAACTACAGTTGCTTGTAAAAACAACAAAACAGAGAATAACGAAGCTGTAACAGATACTCAGACAGAAGTTGTTACAACAGATAATGATGCTCAAAAAGAATTAGTTGTAAACTTAGAGCCTAAAAATGATGCTACTGTAAACGGAGTGGTTACATTTACCGAGAAAGACGGAGTAGTTCATATGAATTTTAAAGGTTCAGGATTTGAGCCGGGAGAACATGCGATCCATATTCATGAGAAAGCAGATTGTTCTTCACCGGACGGAAAATCTGCGGGAGGACACTGGAATCCGACTTCAGAAGATCATGGTAAGTGGGGAACTTCATCGTATCATAAAGGAGACATAGGTAATTTTACTGCAGATTCAAACGGGAATGTAATATTCGATTTTGAAACAGATGAATGGTGTATTGGTTGTGATGATGAAACTAAAAATATTGTAGGAAAATCAATAATCATTCATGATGGAGTAGATGATTTTGTTACTCAACCAACAGGAGATGCAGGTTCTCGTATGAGCTGTGGAGCTATTATTGAATAATTAACTATTTATATTTAAAATTAAATAAAAGAAACCGTCTTGATACCCATCAAGGCGGTTTCTTTTGATTAAAAATCAATCACTTATAAAATAATACATATTTTAATTAGGTATTCATGATTATTAATCGTAAGTTTTTAAATACTTTTGTAAAGAATAAATAATAAAATAATGGATTTAGTTATTAAAAACATCACAAAAACTTACAACAATGGAGTCAAAGCTCTTGATAATGTAAATTTAGAAATAAAACCGGGAATGTTTGGATTGTTAGGACCTAATGGTGCAGGGAAATCATCTCTAATGCGTACGATTGCTACTTTACAAACACCTGACAGCGGATCAATCACTTTTGGAGATATTGATGTACTTAAAGACAAAATGAGTCTACGAAAAGTATTAGGTTATCTGCCTCAAGAATTCGGGGTTTATCCGAATATGTCAGCAGAGCAACTCCTTGATTATTTTGCAAAATTAAAAGGCGTAATGAATACCTCTGAACGCAAAAGCATGATAAAAGAAGTGCTTACGGTAACAAATTTATACGATGTTCGTAAAAAGAGCGTGAGTGGATATTCAGGAGGAATGAAACAGCGTTTTGGGATTGCTCAATTATTAATCAATGACCCGAAATTAATTATTGTTGATGAGCCTACTGCCGGATTAGACCCTGCGGAACGCCACCGATTTTTAAATGTTTTAAGAGAAATCGGAACGAAACATACCGTAATTTTCTCCACGCACATTGTAGATGACGTACGAGAATTATGCAACGATCTTGCGATATTAAACGGCGGAAAAATACTTTTCAGAGGTTCGGCAGACGAAGGAGAACAAAACTTAGAAGGAAAAATCTGGACACGTATCATTCAACGTGAAGAATTTGATAACTTTAATGAAAAATACAATATCATTTCATCAAACTTTAATCAAGATGATACTTTGAATATTCGAGTATTTTCTGAGGTTCAACCGGATGAAACTTTTATACAAGCCAATCCTATTTTAGAGGATGTGTATTTTGTAACCTTAAAAACCGACCACAATGTTTAAAACTATCTTTTCTTTTGAAACAAAACGTTGGTTAAAGTCTTGGATGTTTTATCTATTCATTGCCTTATTCTTCGGTTTGTCATTGCTTACCATGGCTTCTGTTTTGGGTTATTTTGATGCTATTACAAATACTTCTGCATCTAATACGTATATGAATTCACCCATAGCAATTAATGGTATTATAAATGCTTTAGCCACTTTTATCAATTTCATTATTCCTACGGTTATAGCATCGTTGGTATATCGGGATTTTAAATACAATGCACATACACTATTATTTGCTTATCCGTTTAATAAATTACAATATTTATTGGGTAAATTCTTTAGTGGTTATTTTATCGTATTACTGATTACTTTATTTATAGTAATAGGCGTTTATGTATCTACTATTTTACCATTTGCTAATCCGGATTTACTCGGACCACAACAGATATTTGCCTATTTTCAGAGTTATTTAATATTTATTATTCCTAATATATTTTTTGTAGGAGCAATTACTTTTATGCTTACAACGCTTACCAGAAATCAATATATAGGCTTTATTTTTGTTATTATTTTATTGATTTTTCAAAGTGTATTATACTCACTATCTGTAATTGCAGATGATAAATTTTACTATGCTTTATTTGATCCTACGGGAAATATGGCATTGGATGAACTTACTAAATATTGGACAATTGCAGAACAAAATACACTCAATATTCCTTTTACGGGCGTGTTGCTTTATAACCGATTATTATGGATAGGAGTAGGAATTTTAGCCCTTGTTTTTACTTATTACCGTTTTTCATTTTCTCATTCGGTAGGGAAAATTAATAAGAAAAAAGCGGGTAATCGTGTAGTGAAAGATAACTTTTCTACCATTATTAAAATTAATTTGCCTAAAGTTTCTTATTATTATTCATTTAAAGACAATTTTAAAAAGGCTTTTAGTCTTTCCAGAATTGATTTTAAATACATTATAAAAAATCCTGTTTTTTGGATTTTAATAGGACTTAGTTTTCTATTTACTTTAATTTCTGCTTATACTTTAGGAAAAGAAATATATGGCACAAGTACCTATCCTGTTACTTGGAAAGTACTTTCTCTAATAGGGCAGATCATGGGTGGATTCACAGCAATTATCATCTATTTATTTGCAGGAATTTTATTAAATCTTGGTACTAATTACCGCATGAATTTATTAATTGATGCTACTCCAACGCCAAATTGGACTTTATTATTCTCCAAATTTATAGCATTAATAAAAATGGTTTTATTAATTTCTGCCATGAGTATTTTATGCGGAATCATTATCCAAATAGCATACGGATTTTATGACTTTAATTTAAGTTTATATCTGCAATATTACGGTTTAGGACTTCTAATGATCATACCTACTATTGCGTTAGCCTTATTTATTCAATCATTTTTTAGAAATTATTTTGTAGGATTTTTTGTTATTCTTTTAATTCAATTTTTATTTGGGCAATTCCCTAACATTGGATTAGAGTTACCTATTTATGATTTTAATTCAGGAGATATTCCGTCTTATAGTGATATGAATGGTTTTGGCGTGTTACGTACGTTCTTTTACTACCGAGTTTACTGGATTTTATTCGGGGTAGTACTTTACGGACTTACCTTACTTTTCTGGAGAAGAGGTATTATTTTAGGAGTAAAAAACAGATTGCAAATTTTTAAAAATAGAACTAAAAAAGCGGTAATAATTCCAATGGTTATCAGCTTTGTAGGATTTTTAGCATTAGGTTTTGCTTTTTATTATCAATATACTGTCGTAGATACTTATTATTCTTCCAAAGAAGAAGAGCAAATGCGAGTAGATATTGAGAAAAAATATAAAAAGTATGAAAATTATCCTCAGCCAAGAATTACCGATGTAAAAGTAAATTTAGAACTTTATCCGGAAGAACGAAATTACAAAGCTCAAGCAGATTATATCATGGTTAATAAAACCAATAAAGCCATTGATTCGCTATTCCTTAATTACGGAGATAATTTACAATCCATTGAATTCAATAGAGAAAATACACGCGTATTGAATGACTCAGTGGCAAATTTTGATATTTATAGACTTAATCAGCCATTACAACCCGGTGATACTTTATTGGTAACTATAAATACTCAAAACGAACCGAACACTTGGTTTAGAGATCATTCACCCATTATAGAAAATGGAACTTTTATAAATAATAGTACACTATTTCCATCATTTGGATACAATGAAAGTGTAGAACTTAGTGACAATGATGTACGTGAAAAATACGGATTACCAAATAAAGAACGTATGGCAGATCCGCATGATATGAAAGCACGACAAAATACCTACATTTCTGATAATGCTGATTGGATTAATTTTGAAGCAACAGTAAGTACTTCTAAAGACCAAATCGCGATTGCACCCGGATATTTACAAAAAACATGGGAAGAAAATAACAGAAAATATTTCCATTATAAAATGGATAAAAAAATTCTAAATTTCTACGCATTTAACTCGGCAAGATTTGCAGTGAAAAAGGAAAAAGAAAATGGTATTAATTACGAGATTTATTATGACCCGCAACATCCATATAACTTAGATAGAATGATGAAAGGACTCAAGAAATCAATCGTTTACTATAATGAAAACTTTGGTGAATATCCGCATAAACAGGCTCGTATCATTGAGTTTCCAAGAACAATGGGGACTTTTGCTCAATCATTTGCCAATACAATGCCTTTCTCGGAAGGAATTGGATTTATTGCGGAAGTAGATGAAAATGACCCTGAATCCGTAGATTATCCGTTCTCTGTGGTTTCCCACGAAATGGCACACCAGTGGTGGGCTCATCAGGTGATTGGTGCAAATGTAAAAGGTTCAACCATGCTATCGGAATCTTTAGCAGAATATAGCTCATTAAAAGTATTGGAACATGAATACGGTCGTTTCCAAATGCGAAAATTCTTAAAAGAATCATTAGACGGTTATCTAAGAGGAAGAACTACTGAATGGAAAGAGGAAAATCCATTAATTTATAATGAAAACCAACAATATATTCATTATAACAAAGGTTCTTTAGTAATGTATGCAATGAGTCATTTCTTAGGTGAGAAAAACTTTAATAATATCTTGAAAAACTACTTACAAAAAGTAAAATATCAAGAAGCTCCTTATACGACTTCACTGGAGTTGGTAGAGAATATTAAAGCCGGTACACCGGACAGTTTACAATATTTAGTAAAAGATATGTATGAAACCATTACACTCTACGACAACAAGATATTGAAGGCATCTTCCACGAAAATGAAGAATGGTAAATACAAAGTAAAAGTTGAATTCCAAGTGTCTAAATACAGAACAGACTCCGAAGGAAAACAAGTATTTGCAGAAGGAAATCAAAAGCCTTTGCAAACCACTATTGACGGTGAAGAAGTGAAATCATTACCATTAAATGATTATATTGAAGTGAGTGTTTTTGGTGAAAAAACCAAGAAAAATAATCATCAATACGATAATGAGTTAGTGACTAAAACGTATAAAATCAATAAGATTTTAAATACTTTTGAAATTATTGTAGATGAAAAACCAACGGAAGTAGGTATTGATGCTTACAATATGTTGATTGACAGGGATTCTAACGATAATAGAAAAGCTGTTGAATAAATTTTCCATTAACAAATTTTAAAAATGCTGTAAGAGATTCTTATAGCATTTTTTAGTTATATCTAAACTTAATTTATAATGAAAAATATTGAATTTACTTTAGTGATTAATGTTGAAAAAATGAAGTATTCTTTATATACTCAGAATCTTCTTTAAAAAACCTTTTAATTAAATAAAAAAATTCATAAGAAAATAAAAGTAAGTAAATAACTTTTCAATAATATAAAATTAGTTAAATTTGTAAAAATTTTCACGGACTAAACACTTAATTCAAAAACATGAAATACTTACACATCTTAGCAGTATTAAGCACTACTTTACTATTTGCACAAGAAAAACCGGAAGTAAAAATAGGAGGTGCCGTCCGTTTTAATTACAACTTATCTACTTGGAAAGAAGCACAAGTAAAAAGGGGTGGCGATTTTGGATATGACCTATTCAGAATTAATGCGGTAGGAAAATACAAAGGGATTTCCGCAAATGCTGAATATCGCCTTTATTCCAATGGTTTTGGTGGTGGAATGCTTAAGCAAGGTTGGCTCGGTTATCATTTTGACGAAAAAAATGAAATACAACTCGGACTTACACAAGTTCCTTTCGGGAATACACAATACAATTCCAACAGTTGGTTTTTCAGTATCAATTATTATTTAGGACTGGAAGATGACCACGATATGGGTGTTAAATTCACTCACAAAGGAGAGAAGTGGGATTATGACTTGGCGTTTTTTAAGAATGCGGAAGAACTTCAATTTGGTAATCTTCCTGATTTATCGCCAAATAGATATTCGTATGATATCGGCTCAATTGATATTGATGGAGACGGAAAAATGGATTTACGAAATAAAGAAATCAATCAACTAAATGCCAAAGTCGTTTATAAAGTAAAAGGCAGTGCCGGGCATCGTATCGGAGCATCGGCAATGTACGGAGGCGTATTAAATTTAGATACCGAAAATATAGGAGATCGCAAAGCATTTAGCCTTCATTATCAAATGAAAAAAAATAAATTAGGACTAAAATTACAAGGAACTTACTCCAAAATCAATCCGAAAAATCCCGATAATAAATTTAATGATATTGTAGCAATGTCAGCCTATGGCGGAAACTATCTTACACCGGCTGAGTTTTATACCTATACCGGAGGAATTTCATATGATATTCCCGTAAAATTCGGACCGGTTTCTCAGCTCCGCCTTTATAATGATTTTGGAATGGTAGATAAAATCAATACCAATTTCCAAAATACGTATATGAATGTAACAGGAATCATGATTTCCGCGGGGAACGTTTATATTTATGCCGATATGGCAGGTGGAAAAAATATGCCTTGGTTCAACCCGGATTTTACAAATTCTTTAGCAAAGGGCTCAAGCGATGACAGTAACAAATGGCATACAAGATATAACATCAATATTGGTTATTACTTCTAAAAAACAATTTTAAATCTTAAAATAAACAACTAAAAATGGCTAGAAAAATTATTCGTAGTGATGAAAAGAAATCAATTTTCGGATTAAATGTCAACGGACCGGTATTTTTTTCATCAGCAATTCTTATTATAATCAGCATTGTACTAACGCTGTCATTTAAAAAAACGGCATCGGAATATTTTGATGCAACCCAAAGTTTTATTTCCAATGAATTAGGGTGGTTTTTCATCTTATCCACTAATGTATTTGTAATTTTTATGCTTTACATTGCTTTTAGTCGCTTTGGAAAGATGAGAATCGGAGGAGCGAAAGCTAAACCCGAATTTTCTACAATGGCTTGGTTTGCAATGCTTTTTAGTGCGGGAATGGGAATCGGACTTTTATTTTGGTCGATTGCCGAACCTGTTTATCACTTTAAGAATCCGCCATTGGCAGAGGGAGGCACAGTTGAAGCCGCTCAAGAAGCTATGAATTTTACTTTTCTGCATTGGGGATTGCACGCTTGGGCAATTTATGCTTTGGTAGGTTTGTCTTTGGCTTATTTTACGTATTCTCGAGGATTACCCCTTACCATTCGCTCGGTTTTTTATCCGTTTTTAGGGGATAGAATACACGGGAGAATTGGTGATGTTATTGATGTTTTAGCGGTATTGGCGACCGTTTTCGGGTTGGCAACTTCGTTGGGATTAGGCGTGCAGCAAGTAGCGGCAGGACTTGACCATCTTTTTGAAATTGACCCCGGAGTAAATACTCAAATTTATTTAATTGCAGGAATTACTTTGGTAGCGACTATTTCGGTAGTTACGGGGGTGGATAAAGGTGTGAAAATCCTTAGTGAAATGAATATGCGGATAGCCGTTATTCTTCTATTGATTGTTGTAATATTAGGTCCTACCATTTTTATATTCAAATCATTTATTCAAAATACAGGAAGCTACGTTCAAAATTTGGTTATGCTTTCCACTTGGACGGAAAGTTATACAGGTAATACTTGGCAAAATAGCTGGACGATATTTTATTGGGGCTGGTGGATTGCTTGGTCGCCGTTCGTAGGAATGTTTATTGCCCGAATTTCCAAAGGGCGAAGTATCCGAGAGTTCACTTTGGGCGTTTTAATTGTGCCTACATTGATAACTTTCTTCTGGATTTCAGCATTCGGGAGTAGTTCTATTCACCAACTATTATCGGGAAATGAACTGATTTCTCAGGCGGTGGACAGCAATATTGCAACGGCTTTATTTGCCTTTTTAGAGCAATTGCCTTTCTCATTTATTTTGAATGTCATAGCTATTATCTTAATTATTAGTTTCTTTGTAACTTCTTCGGATTCAGGGTCATTAGTAGTAGATAGTTTAACTTCGGGAGGGAAAATTGATGCTCCCGTGGGTCAGCGAATTTTCTGGGCTTTGGCAGAAGGTATTGTAGCAGGTGTTCTTCTCTTAGGAGGCGGATTAAAAGCTCTTCAAACAGCTTCTATCGCAACGGGATTGCCTTTTGCATTGTTGTTGCTCATTATGTGTTACTCCTTGTATAAAGGTCTGAAAAACGATTATAAAGAGATAAAAAAACGACAATTGCGTTCCAATCCTAAAGGAAAAGATTCCTTGATAAGCTTGGAAAAAGAAGAAAAAATATCGGAAGAATAATCATTTAGTTATATAGAAAACAGGTTAAAAATGAATAAAGTTAAAAATATACTCGTAGCCTTAGATTTAACGGATATTGATGTTAAATTGATAGAATATACCTCTGTAATTGCCGATAAATTAGGAGCGGAAAAGGTTTATTTTCTTCATAATATAAAGAAGTTTGAGTTAGCCGAATTGTTTAAAGAGCAGTTGGATAAAATTGATATTGAAAATATCATAGAAGAAAATATTGAAAAGTTATTAAAAAGACACTACACAGCCCCTATTGAAAATGAAATTTTGGTTTCTGAAGACCCCGATACAGTGAGTCTTATCCGTTATATTGTAACCAAATTTGAGATCAACCTTGTTGTCTTAGGAAATAAAAACAATATCAACGGAAGCGGAACGGTTTCTTCTAAACTCTTGCATAGTTTGAGATGTGATATTCTTTCCGTAAACCGAGAAGCAGAACTCCCTAAAGGAAACTTTTTAGCGACGACCGATTTTTCCAAATTTTCGGTAACAGCTATCCAAAAAGCAAATGCTATGGCTCAACTTTTCGGAGAAAATAAAATAGACGTATTGCATATATTTAAAATTCCACAGGTTTATTTTCCGTACTTAGAGCCGAAAGCCTCTTTGGAAAAAGCTGAAAAACACTCTTCTGCAAAACTTGATAAGTTTATCAAGAAAAATCAATTGGAAAATAAGGTGAATCCTATTCTAAAAAGTGCCGGAGATAAGAGTATAAGCAAACAAATAAGAGAAATTGCAAAAGAACAAAATACGGATATTATCTTTATTTCCGGACGTGGACAAAACAGTTTTAATGCCTTTTTGGCGGGAAGTGTTTGCGAAGCATTATTTACAAGTAAATTGAAACGTCCACTTTGGATTGTGAGGGGTAAAAAGTTATCCTAAAAAATTTTAATTTAATAAACAAAAATGAGCAGTATCATAAACTGTATGTAGCCGTTTCAAGTACTATCTCATAAAGTGTGTAAGTTAAAAAGAGGCTTAGATTTTTATAATCTGAGCCTTTTGTTGAATTAAGCATAGATTGGTTTAAAAAAACACCTCAATCTTCAAGGTTTTAACTGTTTTTTGCAATTTCTTTTAAGGCTAAACATTCCGATTTCATAATTATTTCATTTGTAAAGAGTGAATTTTTTTGTGTATTTGTGTACTTCTTATAGAGGTTTTTTATTAGTGGTATAAATAATGGTTTTTTTCTTATTTATCTATTTTCAATAACTCTATACAAAACTGAGTCCCTCTATTTTTATCGGAATACTCAACATAGATTTTTCCGTTATGGTATTCTTTTATAATTCTTTTAGCCAAAGAAAGCCCTAAACCCCAACCTCGTTTTTTAGTAGTGAATCCCGGTTCAAAAATTCGGTGTAATTTCCCTGAGGGTATTCCCGGGCCACTGTCTTTTATTTTAATAATTATTTTGACTTTATCTTCTATTACATTTAATTTGATACTCCCTCTACTCTGCATTGCATCCACCGCATTTTTCACAATATTTTCTAAAACCCAACTCAAAAGCTCAGAATTTGCCAAAGCAAACATTTGTGGTTTCTCTGCATTGAATTCAAAAGAAATTTTAGAGCTTATTCTCTTTTTTAAATAATTGAAAGTAGACTCCACCACCTCTACTACATTTGTCTTTTTAAGCTCCGGAACAGAGCCTATTTTAGAAAAACGCATTGCTATTTGGTTAAGACGCTCTACATCATTATTCATTTCATCTACAATAGCTTTGTCAATATTTTCCAATTTTAAAATCTCTAACCAGCCCAATAAAGAAGTTAAAGGTGTACCTATTTGGTGAGCTGTTTCTTTTGCCATTCCCGCCCATAAAAAACTTTTGTATGAAGAGTCTAACATTCTGAAATACCAAAAAACAAACACAAAAAAGAGAATAATAATCCCTATTAAAACTAAAGGATAATACCTTAATTTCATTAATAAATTAGAATTCTGATAATATATTTCCTGCACTCCAAAAGGTAAATTTACTTGGATAGGAGCATGTTTTTTTTCTAACTCTTCCAAGTGATTTTTTAGAAAAATACTATCTGTTTCTAACTTATCAGCAATTTTATCTAAGTTTTTTTGATATAAAAAAGCACCATCTTCATCAACTAAAATTAAAGGAATCGTAGAGTTTTCTTGTAAAATTTTTAAAGCAAAGCCCCTCGCTTGATCAGATACCTCATTTCCCGAACTTTGCAATTGTAAAGCCTCCACTATTGTTTCCACTTTTTTATGCTCTTCATTTCTTAGTTGTCGCACTAAATTATTAGAAACTAAAATTGTAGTGCCTACAATAATTAAAGCAATAAAAAACCCTAACCATTTATTAAAATTTTGATTATTAAGTAATCTTCTATGTGCTTTTTTTACGAACATAGCACAAATATATTAATATTATGTCGGTTTTGTTATTTAAAATTTCATGCTCTATTTCATTTTAAAAACTTATTTTAGCGAAAATTTTGACAGAATGAATAAAGCCGATATAAAACATATCTTTTTTGATTTAGACAATACTCTATGGAATCATCGCGAAAATTCTATTATCACACTTCGTGAAATGTTCCGAGAGCATAAAATCGAAGAAGAATTTAATGTAGGATTTGATGATTGGCATTCTGTTTTTTATGATATGAATGAACTTCTTTGGGCTGACTTAAGAGACGGAAAAATCACAAAAAAAGATTTAAGAGAACGTAGATTTAAAGAACCTTTTGTTCATTTTAAAATTGAAGATGAAAACCTTTCCAATTTCTTTGAAGAACAATATCTAAAACGAATGACAGGGAAAAACATTGTTGTAGATGGAGCAGAAGAATTGTTAAAATATTTACATCCTAAATATACTTTACACATAATTACCAATGGTTTTGTTGAAGTATCTGAACATAAAGTAAAAAATTCTGTGCTAAACGGATTTTTCAAAACTCTTACATGTGCCGATGAAATTGGCGTAAGAAAACCCGACCCTAAATTATTTGATTTAGCCTTAGAGAAAGCCAATGCAAAAAAAGAAGAGTCTATTTTTATTGGTGATGATTGGATTGCAGATATTGTAGGAGCTAATCATTATGGAATGCAATCGATTTATTTTGATTCTCTAAAAGAAGGACAAACTATGAACGGTGTTCCTGTAGTCACTTCTTTGCTGGATATTCGTGAGATTTTATAGTAAAAAACTCCACCCATGAGACTCTGAAACAAGTCCAGAGTAACAAACACGGTCAAACGAACTTGTTTCAGTATCGCATCATTTGATAACGTACGATATTTTCACGTCATTGCGAGAGCTTGCTCAAAGCAATCCCTAACAAATGTATTCAGAGATTGCTTCACTATCGTTCGCAATGACGTGAAAACAGACAGTGCGTACGTCATTGCGAGGAACGAAGCAACCTTAATTAATGAGACTCTGAAATAAATTCAGAGTGACACTCCGTATTACACAACGCC
>JAHUUM010000009.1 GCA_019218445.1 Weeksellaceae bacterium TAE3-ERU29
CTTTTTTCTAAATCAAAGATATAAATCTCATTTTTATACCCCTACCAAAAACAAATAAAAAAACCGCCTTGATGGGTATCAAGACGGCTTCCTTTTATTTTATTTAACTATATTTGTATCATTACATTAGATCTCTATTTATACCTTAAATTTGATATATGGAAAATAGGCTACAATCTCAACATAGTGTAGGAGCTCAATCTATAGGATTTGATTATCAGTTTTATTACTTCATGTATTTAATCCTTAAGTTAAGACATGGACAAAAAATAGGTTTTGAAGTAAAAGATGATATCCATATAGATAGCTCAGATGGAACTACTATTTTGTTTCAAGCTAAACACACTATTCAAAAAAATAAGAATTTGAGTACATTAGATATTGACTTATGGAAAACTCTAAATAATTGGATTGATTTTATTAAAGCAAGTGGAGACCAGAAAGATTACATTAAGAAACATTCTTTTATTTTAGTAACAAACAAAAGCAATGGAAATAATGAATTCGTCTCTTTATTTAAAGAAGAAGATGTAGATAAGCTCTTAAGCTTATTAGAAGAATTAAAAAATAAAACAAAAAATGAAACTATAAGAAAATATATAGCAAATATAACATCGCTAGGTAAAAAAAATTTAAAATCATTCTTATCTAAGCTAAAAATAGAAACAGATATTGATGAAATAATTTCAAAAGTTAAAAATAGAATACTCGAAAATGTTAGGCAAGATAAATTTGTTGACCCTATATTTGAGAAATTATCTTCGAATTTAAATATAGCTAAATATATAGACATTAAGGAAAGAAATTGCTTTGAAATTTCTTTTGAAGATTTTAATCGTAAATTTGGAAAATGTTTTAGCATAGTATTTGAAAAGAAAACTCTCCCTAAAAGAGATTTCCCAATTGATATTCCAGAAGATTTAGAAAGTCAACCCTTCATCAAACAGTTGTTAGATATTGGAGAAATTGAAAGTGGCTCAAAATACATTCTGGTTTATACAACTCAGATGCTATCCTTTTTAAGAAATTTTACTTATTGGTCTGATAAAGAGAATTTTATACTATTAACTGAAGCTGAAGAATTTAAGAAAGATAGTATTCAAATATGGATTAATGCTTTTAGAAAAACCTATAGAAAAATAGAAAAACAAATAAATTCAGGTGTTCCAATTATTGATATAGAAGATGATATAAAAGAATTGGGTGTTAATTTAATAGATTATATTAGAGAGCAAAAATTATCCATAGGAGACTTTCAGGCGTTAGATACTGAGTTTAGTAATGGTCACTATTACGCTCTTTCTAATGATTTAGAAATAGGATGGCATTTCGATTGGGAAAATAAATATAAAAAGTAAACATGAAAGAAATTTATTACGTCTATAATAATGAGGCTATTTCAAGTTGCATATTTCTTTCTATATTAAATCGGGTAGAAAATATAGAAATAGCACGAGCCTGTTTAATTTTACCCTTTTTATTAGATGATAGAACCGTTAGTTATTTAACTAAAAATAAAGAACAAAGTTTTAGCTTAGAAGAAATCATTAAACAACAATCACATTTATTTATCTCCTTTAATAAGCGATATCTATCTCTACTTCCTGTAAGTATTAATTCTTTAATTTTACTAAACAAAGCAAATAAAATTATAATAAAAAAAGAGCTGATTTATAGAAAACACATAAATATTGAAAATCAAAATTTAGGGATTAGGTATAATAAAATAGAAGATATTATCCCAAAATTTCTATCAATTATAGATAATTATTCAACAAATGATTTATATAAAATATTAAAAATACAGTTATGAATTTCATAATACACGAAATAAAGTTATGGTTTAATGACAACAAGTTGCCTCCAAAAAGCTATGAATTTTTACCCAATAAAATAAATGTAATTACAGGAGATGCAACAACAGGAAAATCAAGCTTCTGGAGTATTATTGATTATTGTCTCTTAGCCTCTAAGATAAATATAGCAAATACTATAAATGAAAAAGTCAAATGGTTCGGCCTAAGATTTACGATCAATAAACAAGAAATATCTATAGCTCGTAAAGCTCCAGATAAAGGAGTTGTATCATCTGATATCTCTTTTCATCTTAATACGTCTTTCCCTAATGAACTAAAAGCAAATAAAGCAATTGCTGAAGTTAAAGCTTTTCTAGATAAAGAGTTTGGGATTTCTGATGAATTAAGATTTCCTTTAGGAAAAAATATAGGAACAACTAACTTTAATCTTTCATATAGATACTTCTTATTGTTTAATTCTCTTACCGAAACGGTTATTTCAGCTCCTGAGACTTTTTTTGACACCACTTTTTACGGTAAAGAAGAATATGAAAAAGCACTCAATCACATCTTCGATTTAGTTATAGGTGTTAATGACATGGAAAGCATGAAAGCCACCGAAAGAATACAAGAAATAGATAAAGAGTTAAAAAAGATTCGAACTCAAAAAAATAAAAATGAACGGAACTTCAAAGATTATGAAAATAATATTAAAAAACTAATAGATAAGTGTAAGAAATATAATTTTATAGAATATTCTGAAACTTTTGAAACTGTAGATGAAGCCATTTTTGAGATTCAGGAAGTGATTAAAAATATCAATAAAAGAGCTGAAAACCAAAAACTTTTTTTAGAAATAGATAGTTTATATAACAGTAAAAAAGAACTACAGTCACAAATAAGTACAATAAAAAGATACCAAAAAGAGTATAATTTATACAAAAAGAATCTAGAAAAATCTGCTGACAGCTTACAACCTATAGAGTTTCTAGAGAATAAATTATCTGATCAACTATTAGAGTCCTATGAAACAAGATCATTTATAGAGTCATTAAAGTTCTCTTTAGAAGAAATCAAAAAGAGTATAGTAAGAAAACCTAAACCAATACAAGTCTCAGGTGATTTAAATTTACTACAAAAAAAGATTGAGAGTATCAATAAAGAACTTACAAGATTAAATGAGCTTAAAAAGAAAGATCAAACAGAAGGAGAGCGGTATATTGCAATTGGAGAAATTAAACAAACGCTTAAACAAATAGAAGATTCAAAGAATCAAAAGCCTATTGATACCATAAAGTTAAATAGTTTAAACGATGAGAGAAAACTCTTAGAGAAAATTCCTAAAGATACTAAAAAAATAAAAGATTTAATGCTGCAACAACTAGATAGCAGTATCCAAAGAAACTATAATCAATTAAGCTCTCTGCCTACATATAAAGATCATCTTACAAAATTCGATAGTGATGAAATGGTTCTTAAACTATATCCTCAAGGAGAGATTTTCGCATTGGATAATGTAGGTAGTAAATCTAACTATATGTTTATGCATTTATGTTTCTATCTTGGATTACATGAACATATGATAAATATGGAGCAAGAACATGTTCCTCAATTTTTATTTATTGATCAACCTAGTATTCCATATTTTTCAAGTGACAGTAAGGAAGGTAATGATGATAAAATCAAGCTTATAGATGCTTTTAAATTACTAAACTCATTTATAGAATACATGATTACCGTAAATCGTGTAAATTTCCAAATAATAATGGTTGAACATGCAGATAAAAGTTTTTGGGAAGATAATAATCTAACTCATTTTCATACTGTAGATGAGTTTGTAAAAGGAAAAGGGCTAATACCTGCTAAGATATACAATAGTTAAATAGAATAAATGGAAATAGATAATATAGATAAGTTAATTATTCACTTCATAGGTAATAAGAACAGAGAAGAGGGTGTTAGCTTCTCGGAGTCATTAGCAAACTCTAAAGAAATTGAAGAAAGTATTAAATATTTAATTCTCAATAGTTTTAAATCAGAGGAAAAGTATCATTTTTACTTTCAAACAGATTTAGAGTTAAACCCAATGTATAGCTTTGTTAAATCTATTTTTAAAGAAAATAAAACATTTATAGAGAACTCAAAAAATATAGGGCGTCTTTTATATGATAAAAGTACCCACCCGCAAATAAAACAAGGTGAGTTATGTATTATACATTTTAATAACTGTAGTATAAATGGTAAATTAACGGACTGTCTATGTCTGTTTAAATCTGAGAGTAAGGATACAATTTTAAAAGTAGATACTACAGAAGAAGGCTATGATTTAAAGGATGAAAAAGGAATCAGTATTAATAAATTAGATAGGGGTTGTTTAATTTTTAATACAGAAGAAGAGAATGGTTATCTAGTTATGGTAGTTGATAACACCAATAAAAATGCTAAAATACAATATTGGAAAGATGAATTTCTAGGCGTACGACCAATAAATGATGAATACCAACAAACAAAACAGTTTTTAGGTATTGCAAAGCAATTTGTAACAAAACAATTAGGTAATGAATTTGAAGTAAATAAAACTGATCAAATAGATTTTTTAAACCGATCTGTAGATTATTTTAAAAATAATGAGAAGTTTAACAAAGATGATTTTGAAACGAAAGTATTTATAGATGATGATATTATAGACTCTTTCAAAAATTTTGATGAAAATTACCAACAAAATAATGAACTATGTATATCAGATAGTTTTGAGATTTCTAAACAGGCTGTAAAAAAACAAGCAAGATCTTTTAAAAGTGTTTTAAAATTAGATAAAAATTTTCATATTTATATTCATGGTAATAGAAATTTAATTGAACAAGGAGTAGACGAAAACGGTAAAAAATTTTATAAAATATATTATGAGCAAGAGGAATAAAGTGTTCATGTGTATAGGTGTTTTTCTAAGTATTATACTTTTTATATATAGTTCCACATATATCTGGAATTATTATTCATCTAATGATATACTTTGGTACATTCCAACTAAGGTTGAAACAGAGAAAGATATTTACCCCAGCCAAGCAGGTAATTCTATAGGAGATATATTATCTCCTATCATAGGATTACTAGCCTCAGTTCTTACTTTTCTTGCTTTCTATATACAAAAGATAGCAAATGATGAAATTAAAGCTCAATTCAAGGTACAACAGTTTGAAAATCAATTTTACGAAATGGTAAGACTCCACAAAGAGAATGTAAATGAGATAGAAATAAAAACTAAATCTGGTATTACTTTAAAAGGTAGATCAGTATTTTTTGAGATGAAAGAAGAATTGGAGGTACTTCTTCGTTTAAATGAGATAAATGAAAATGAGATAAATGAAAAAGTTTTTAAAGAAGTATATGTAAAGTTCTTTTGGGGGGTAAAAAAAACAAAAAAATATATTCAAGAATCATTAAAATCAAAAGATACAAGAACAAAAAAAACCATCAATAAAGAAATGTCTGACTTAAAAATTTCTCCTTTAAAAGGATATCATAGCTTTCTAGGTCATTATTATCGTCATTTATTCCATATTGTGAAATTTATATCTAACTCTTCTATAGAAGAGTCAGAAAAGATGAAATATTTAAGAGTATTAAGAGCTCAATTATCTAACTATGAGCAGATAATGTTGTTTTACAACTGGTTAAGTGAATATGGCGAAGATTGGGAGAATGATTCAAATAATTTTTTCACAAGATATAAAATGATACATAACCTTTGGTATGATAATCTACCTGAATATAATTTTTTTAGAGAAAAATTAAATGAGCTACAAGATAGGTATAGAAAAAATCATCCTGAGAATAAAGATAACTTATTCGAAATAGACGATATTTAAATAAAATAATTCATACCTTTGTGATACTATCAAATGATACTATCACAACTATGAAACCACCATACAAAATTACAGAAGAAGTATTAAAATTAGTAGTTGCTATTTCCGAAAAAATAGGAGAAATAAATGCTATAAACCTTCATCGACCAGCTACAGAATTACGAAAAAAGAATCGTATAAAAACTATCCATTCTTCTTTGGAAATTGAAGGAAATACATTGACTAAAGAGCAAATAACTGCTTTACTCGATAATAAAAGGGTAATTGCTCCTAAAAAAGATATCATTGAAGTTCAGAATGCAATAGAAGTATATAATCAATTACATTCTTTTAACCCAAACAAACTAAAAGATTTAGAAAAGGCTCATGGTATTCTAATGAATGGACTCATAGAAAATGCTGGAAAACTACGAACAAAAAATGTAGGTATTGTAAAAGGATCAAAAGTAGAACATATTGCTCCTGGTGG
This sequence comes from Weeksellaceae bacterium TAE3-ERU29, assembly GCA_019218445.1. Classification (GTDB taxonomy): domain Bacteria; phylum Bacteroidota; class Bacteroidia; order Flavobacteriales; family Weeksellaceae; genus Ornithobacterium. The sequence continues at coordinate 6,135 of JAHUUM010000009.1, forward strand.
AGATATGGTCAAAGGACTAATGAAAGGTCTATTCAAATATCTAAAAGATGACAAGGATATTTTGATTATAAAGAGCTGTGTATTTCATTATGAATTTGAATTTATACACCCATTTATTGATGGAAATGGGAGAATGGGAAGACTTTGGCAAACACTTATTCTTATGCAAGAATATCCTGTATTTGAATTTCTACCAGTAGAAGGACTTATAAAAGAAAATCAAATTGAGTATTATAGTGTATTAAGTCAATCAGATAAATTAGGACATTCTACCCCCTTTATTGTTTTTATGCTTAATATTATACTCAAAGCACTAGATGATTTGTTAAATACTCAAAGCAGAAAACTAACTTCTAAGGATAGAATAGAGCTCTTTAAGGAGAAAATAAGAGATAATAAGTTTAGTCGAAAAGATTATTTACAGAATTTTAAAGATATTAGCTCAGCAACTGCAAGTAGAGATTTAAAATGGGCAGTTGATAATGGAATATTACATAGAGAAGGGGATAAAAGACTTACTAAGTATTATTATTAACAAACAATACACATACAGCTTGATTTAAAATTATTTTGTTTCCTATTGGTAAAATTTATATCTTTGCTAAAAATAATAGAACTATGGATATAAATAAATTACGAGAGTTGTCACCAGAATTAAATAAACAAGCAGTATTTGAAGAGCTTGAAGGAATTCCAGCTTCATTTTTTGAGTTTATAAATAATGATATTTCAAATTTTAGTTTAATAGAAACAAAAACAGGTATAACAGCCGATGTTACCCCAAGAGCACTAAATAGATGGATTGAAAAAGCTATTGTAAATGTAAATAATTCAGATAAAGGTAAGGTGAAACGTTTTACTCGTTTGGAAAGTATTTGGATTAAAATTGTAGTCCAACTTAGAGAGTTTGGAGTATCGCTAAAAGATTTAGAATATATACGAACTCAATTATTTGATTATACAATTGAAAATTTTTGTTTATTTAAATTCAAAGTTCTTTATGCAATATTATATCAGCCTGAATATTTAGTCATAGATAATGAACATCAAGTTGGTTTTTATTCTTATAAAGGCTATTCAGATAAGGTCTCAAAAGGATATTTATTTTCACATATAAATATAAGATTCTTAGACTTTATAATACAAGAGTTTCCCAATAGTAATTTCAAAGCAAAGTTTAATATAAAAGACATTGAAAATAATGTAGAAAAGTTATCATTACTTTTTTATTTAAGAACAAATGCTTTTAAAGAGATGAGAATTACTATTTCAGATGGAGATGTAAGATTATTATCAAATTCATTTGAGCTAAGATATAATGATGATTTGCTCAAAGCTATCCAAGAATGGAGTTTTAAATCAGTTGTTATACAAATTAACAAAGATACTAAGTTTGTAATTGAAAATTAAACCTACCCCACTATGCTGAAGTTTGAAAAATGCAAAAAGATATTGCAAGCAAAAGGGGGGAAATACTCCGATGAGGAAGTGAAGAAAATACAGAAAATATTATATGATTTAGCAACTATAGTAGATGATACTCAAAAAATGAAAGATGGAGAAAAGATGGGAAAATAAAAAAGCAATTATATATACAAGGGTAAGTACCACAGAACAAAAAAACTTTGGTCATAGCCTTGATCAGCAGAGAGAATTACTACTTCAGTTTTGTGAGAAAAATAATATTGAAGTTATAAAACTTTTTGAAGAAGATTACTCTGCTAAAAATTTTGACCGTCCTGAATTCAAAAAACTCTTGAAGTTTACAAATAAAGTAAAGGTAGATTTGTTATTAACCTATGATTGGAGTAGATTTTCAAGAAATACAGAATTATCATTTAGTATGATAAGGAAGTTGAAAAGTAAGGGAATTGAAGTAAATACAATATCACAAAAGATAGACCTTAATGATCCCTCATATCCTATAATACAAGGAATATATCTCTCACAAGCTCATGTTGATAACATAGTAAGAAGTAAAAACACTAAAAAAGGTAATAACGGAGCACTAAGAAGTGGGAGATTTATTAACAGAGCCCCTATTGGTTATTATAATGACAAAGGAATGAATCCAACAGGCAAGCCTATGCTTCAAATAGATGAAAATAAAGCCTTTTTAATTAAGGAAATATTTGTAAAGTATTCAACTGGAAAATATTCACAAGCATTCCTAAGAAAAGAGTATAATAGAAAAGGGTTAAAACTTTCAAAAAGCCAATTTAGTAATATGCTTTCTAACATTACATACATAGGAAAAGTATATGTACCTGCTTTTGAAGATTTACCAGAAGACATAGTTGATGGAGTACATGAGCCAATTATTGATGAAGTAACATTTTATAAAGCTCAACAAGTAAAGTCAGGTAAAGCAAATATTAGAATCAATTCAAAAAGGGTAAGCAAGCATGAGGAGCATTTCCCCCTAAGAGGAGGAATTCTTAAGTGTAGTAAATGTGGGAGTAACTTAACAGGAAGTCATTCAAGAAGTAGGAATGGTAATTATCATAGATACTATCACTGTAAAAGTGGTTGTAGTGAACGATTCTCAGTAGAATTAGCACATCAGGAGTTTGATAACTTTTTAGCAAACTTAGAATCCGCAAAGAAGTTTTAGATCTTTTTAAAGAGATACTTATTGATGAATATAAAGTTAATCAATCTGATAGACTAGATAGTATAAAAAAACTAAAGCATCAAAAGGAGAAATTAGAATCCAATTTAGATAAATTGACAGAGAAATATATTGAGGAAAAAATAGATGAGGAAAGTTATAAAAGATTAAAGGAAAAGTATAGAGAACAGATTATTGGACTAGAAGTAGATATATCAGAAACTTCCTGTTTTCAAAATGAGATAGATTTATTTGTTGATTTTGGACTCCAATTATTGGTAAATATAAGAACTTTCTATAATAATTCAACGACCGATATAAAGAGAAAGATAATTGGTTCGATACTTTCTGAAAAATTAGTTTTTGAAGAAAATAAGTATCGAACCATTAAATTAAATGATGCCGTTACCCTTATTTTCAACTACAACAACTCTTTACAAAATAATAAACATAAAAAAAGACACTTTATCTCTAAAGTGTCTCACTCAGTAGCGGGAGTTGGACTCGAACCAACGACCTTCGGGTTATGAGCCCGACGAGATACCGACTTCTCCATCCCGCGCTATTGGACTACAAATATACAACGATTTTTATTTCTACCAAACTTTTAAATAAAAAAATAGATAAAATATTTAAACAAAATAAATAAAACCATAATAATCAGACATATAAATATTAAATTTATTTTTATCTATTGATATTTTAAACTTAATAAAGTTAGAATTTTTATCTTTACCGCATGAGTGTACGTGCTAAGAAACATTTAGGTCAACATTTTTTGAATGATTTATCTATTGCAGAGGATATTGCAAACAGTCTTTCATGGGCTAATTATGATGAAATTTTAGAAATCGGACCGGGTATGGGAGTTTTAACTCAATTTATCTTGGGTAATGAGAGAAAAATATCAGTGGTAGAAATCGATAGAGAATCTGTTGAGTTTTTAAATAAAAAATATAATCTTATACAAGAAAGTCTTCCTATTTATTCTGAGGATTTTTTAAAAATGGATTTAGCTCAATATTTTAAAAAGCCTTTTGCCATTTTAGGTAATTTCCCTTATAATATTTCTACCCAAATTCTTTTTAAAATGTTGGAAAATAAAACACTTATTCCGGAATTAGTGGGTATGTTCCAAAAAGAAGTGGCAGAAAGAATTACTGCAAAACACGGCAATAAAACTTATGGAATTCTTTCTGTTTTAGTTCAGGCTTATTATAAAACAGAATATCTTTTTACAGTTAATGAAAATGTTTTTACACCACCTCCCAAGGTAAAATCAGGTGTGATAAGGCTTACAAAATATAGAGAAGAAATTGAAGATGTTCCTTATAGTTTTTTCTTAGCACTTGTGAAAACTGCATTTAATCAACGTAGAAAAAAATTAAGCAATGCTCTAAAAGGCATAGATAATAATGAAGTTTTAAGTACTTCTCAATTTAAAGATTTACGAGCAGAACAACTAAGTGTTGAAGATTTTATTTGCCTTGCAAAAACTTTGAAATAGTTCTTCTGCCATTAGAAAATCCATTTATTATCCTCTTATAAAATGGTTCCGGTTTTAGTTTTGGTTCTATATATTCCACTTCTAACTCTTCCGGTGGAGGCATTTTCTCATCAAATAATTCCTCACCTAATAATAATGCCAACGGCTGTAATCCGGAAACTCTTATAAATACCTTTTTTACCATTGCGGTAAAAGGAATCGCTAAAACCATTCCCGAAATCCCCCATATAAAACCTCCTAAAATTAAAGCAGTAAAAGCTGATAGAGCATTCACACTAGTGTTGCTTCCTACTATTTTAGGCGTTAAATAATTACTCTCTAACAAATGGATACAAACAAAACATATAATAACTGCAAAGGCGGCTCCTGGCCCAAGGGTAACAAGAGCATATAAAACCGGTAATGAAGCTCCTACATAAGTCCCAATATATGGAATTACAATTAGTAAGGCTGCTAATCCACCAAACATGATAGCATAATCCACTCCTATTATAAGTAAACATGCCGAGTTTAAAATAGTCATAATAAACATTACCGTTATCAATCCTATTATATAATCTTTCCCTACTGCTTGTACTTTTATCAATATTTCTTTTACATCAGCTCTTTGTTCTTTTCTAAAGAATAGCAATATCCCTTTCACTATTCCTTTTCTGTACAATAAAAGTAAAAAAACATAGACAGGAACTAATACAAAACTTGCTAAAAAAGATGTTGTTTGCATAAGTGTAACTCCTAAAATATCCCTCCCCGAGGTTTCTACAAAATGCTGAATATTATTTGCTAATATCTCTGAATTTACAGGTGGTAAAAAAGATAAATTTTCATTATACATTTCTATTAAACTATCTAACAATGTATTAAATTGTGCTTTGAAAGATTTAAAATCTGAAATTATAGTGGCTATCTGAGAAGAAAAAAAATAAGAAATTCCTCCTAATATTATAAGTATTAATAAGAATGTGATTAATATGGCAAAAATACTATTCAGTCCTTTATATTCTAAAAATCTTACAATAGGAAGTAAAATAAAAGATATTAACAAGGCAAAACTTATAGGAATAAAAAATCCACTCCCATAATATAAACCGGCAATACTAAGTATAACTCCTGTAATTATATAAAAGTAATTTTGAGGAGAAAACTTTAAAGTAGTATAATTAGGCATATTTTTTAATTTTTCATCAAAAGTAGAATATTTAAAATTTATTACCGTTATAAATTATGATATTTTATTATTTTTGTAAAAACAATTTTTATTTTGAAAATGAAAGGATTTATAAATAAAGAAGATTTATATAATTTATTAATTACACGTACTCCCAATTTAATGATGAAAATTCTTTTTAATCGTTTGAGGGAAAAAGATATAAATATTACTAAAGAACAATTTTCATTACTCGTTATTTTGTGGAAAAACGAAGGATGTTCTCAACAGTTTTTAGCCGATGAAACACTCAGGGATAAGCCGGGAGTTACAAGGTTAATTCACCATTTAGAAAAGATGAAACTCATCCGAAGAGAGGTGGACCCTTATGACAAACGATCTAATTTGGTTTTCCTAACCAATAAAGGTATTTTATTAGAAAAGAAAGTTATGACTGAAGTTGAAGCTACTGTAAATGATGCTTTAAAAAACATTGACTTAGAAGAGGCCAGAATTTTTAAAAAAATATTTTTAGAGTTACACGCCAATTTAAGAAGTTGTTTAACAGATTTAGAAGAGTAAATCTGTTAATCTTCTTTTTCTTGAGATTGTTTTAATATATACTTTTTTATATTAGTTTTATTATGTCTATAAATTAAAAAACTCGGCATTGCTAAAAAAAATAAATTTAACGTTCCAAAGCCATATAGCTTATTTTTAATTGTTTCATCTAAGCCTGTTATATCATAATATACTCCCGCTCCTAACAGAAACAAAGAGCTTATAAAGAAAATCATTGTTATATATTTCATTTTTCAAAAGGCATTACAGGTAAAACTTGTTCTAAAGGTTCAAAAGAAATGAATCCTTTCATTAAAATAAAAAAGCCAAAAATAAATAGAATAATTCCTACCCATTTTCTGATTTTATAGACGAGGTTATCTGTCATTTTTCTTTTGAACCTGTTTGCTAAAAATATTTTTGCTATATCTATACATAAGAAAGTGGCAATTGCTATTCCTATAAAAAATATAAATTCGTATTTCCCGGGGTAATTAAATGTTACCCAACCGGATACTACAAACCAGAATACAACTACACCTATATTTAGAATGTTCATTAAGAATCCATTCATGAATGTTCTAAAGTATCTTTTACTGACTATACCCTCTTTGTTTAAATGAAGTCTCGGTTTAGAGAAATACATTATTGCTCCATAAATCATTATAATAAAACCACCAATCCTAAATAGAGAGGGATGCATTTCTATATATTTTACTAAATCTTTGGAACTGTAATATGCTAAAAAAATACATATTAAATCTGCAAATACAACACCTGCATCCAAAGCCAACGCTGATCTCCACCCTTTAGTAAGACTTGTTTCTATCAATAAAAAAAATACCGGCCCGATTAACACCAGGCTCAGCATAATTCCTAATAAGATAGCATATAAAACTATTTCCAAATTTGATTCTTTAAGAAATTAAATATACTATTTCAATTAAAAAACTACAAATATTATTGTTCTAAATTACTTCCTTCTATATACATCTCTGTCCCAAAAGGAGTTAGTGTATTAGTAGTTCCTATTTGTTCATACTCTGTTTTAATCTGAGGATAAATATATTCTCTCTTTCTTAAAGTTTCCCCTGTTATCAACTCATAAGCTTTTCGAAAAGCCGGATCTGAATCTATATCCCCAAACTCCTTCATTCCAAAATAATATTTAATTGAAGATATCTCATAATTAGGTAATACTCCTTTTACAGGATGTGGATCTCTATTCGCGTTATAATAAGAGAAAACTATTGGTTGCATTGCCCATTTATATCTTTTTCCTTGATTAGGTAGATAAACATAACCATTTTCCGGAGCATCTACTAATGTAATAGACCCTACAAACTTTCCGTAAGTTTCTGCCCCAACAGTCACTACATCTATATAAGGTTTTAACCCCGTGATTGTTAACTCACTTGCAGAAGCAGTTCCGTTAGAGGTTAATATATAAATTTTATTAAGATTTAAACTGTTAACTCTCTGTGTCCCGATTCGTTTATTATCTCCATTAATGAATTCATAAACAGGCATTTCTTCTGAAAGTTTATCTATTTTATTCTCTCTCTTATGCTTATCATTATAATCCATTGTTACATAAGGCTTACCTGTATATTGACCTGTAATCATTTGTCCCAAAGCAAGTGCCGACGACACAGCCCCCCCTCCATTATATCTTAAATCTAAAATTAAATCTGTAACTCCCTCTGATTTAAGTTTTAAAAATGCTTCATTTAGCTCATCATTATAATTAGATTTAAAACCATTATATACTAAATAACCAAACTTTTTGCCTCCTACATTATATGTTTTAACAAAAGCAATAGGGTTCTCTTCTAAAACTGTTGTTTGTAAACTAACTTCTTTTACTTCTCCTACCGGACTTAGCACACCATCCTCTTCCTTTAACTTTTCTGCATAAGTCATTTTGAAGTCATCTGAAAATAACTTTCTATAATTTGTCGTATTTAAAGGTGTTCCATTAACTCCTAATATTACATTCCCTCTTTTTATTCCGGCTCTATCCGCAGGAGAGTTTGGAACAACATAATTAACAACTGAAAAAATTACATCTAAATTAGAAGTTTTTATAAAGCCTAAATTCATTCCACTGGACTTTGATATTCCACTAAATTGTTTTAATAATTTATCTAAATCATCTACAATCCATGAATATCTATCTACTTCTTGATATTTGTAAAGTAAATTATAAAATAGTTTATCCGGAGTTTTTGAATTTATATAATTATTATAATCCGCTTCTGAAGAAAAAGCATTGTCTGCTAAAGCCGGTACATCTTTTTGCCAATAGTACCACGAGTTTAAACCTTTCCATACAAAATCATTTATTTCTCCTGTATCTGTTCTACTATGTCTTGAACTATCATCATTTGAAATACAAGAAGTAATAATAAAAACTATGCTTAATATTGGTATAAAAAAATTTTTATTTCTCATTATATTAGATAAATTTGTTAATCAAGTTGATAAAGTTATGAAAAATACAGCAATTAAATCCATTTTTATTTTTTTTATTCTAACAAACATAGTTTTAGGGTGCAAAACCAAGAGCCTATCGCAAAATTACTCTATGCCGGATATAATTAACCCCACCTACAGCATATATAATATTCAAGGAGAAAAAGGTTACGATGTGAGTTTTGAACTTGGTGATGGTAACTTACTACCTACAGCTATTGTTTTAAATAATATAAAACAAGGAATTTTAGCGGAAAATATTGATGGAAAATCAGTAAATATAAATGTAATTACAGAAACTAAAATAGATAATTATAAAATAACTCCATCTGAAAAAACTACTAACGGACTTATTTTTAATATTAATGGGAAATACTATCTAAAACCAGTCGATTTTAAATTAACTTCAAACTAAATGTTTGAGGTTTGGTGTATATACATTTCATTGTAATAAGCACTTGTTTCCATTAACTCCTCGTGGCTTCCTTCTTTTATTATTCTTCCATTATCCAAAATAATAATCTTATCGGCATGCTTAGCAGAGGATACTCTATGGGTAATAATTATCGTTGTTTTATCTTTAGTTTCTTTTCTTATATTCTCTAAAATTCTCTCCTCTGTCTCTGTATCTACAGCCGACAAACTATCATCAAAAATTAAAATTTTAGGTTCTTTTAATAAAGCTCGTGCTATAGCAACTCTCTGTTTTTGCCCTCCCGAAAGAGTTACTCCCCTCTCCCCCACTTTGGTCTCATAACCTTGGCTAAACTCTATAATATTTTTATGAACATCTGCTTTTTTAGCATATTCTACAGCTAAATTATCATCACCTTTATCTGCTCCAAATATTAAATTTTCTTTAATCGAATTAGAAAATAAAAAGGCTTCTTGGGGTACAACTCCTATTTGAGATCTTAAATTATGTAAATTATATTCTTTAATATTTTTATTATCTATTAAAATCACACCATTAGTTGGATCGTACAATCTTGAAATTAATTCTATTATTGTTGTTTTTCCTGCTCCTGTCTTTCCTAAAATTGCTAATGTTTCACCATGGTTAATCTTAAAAGATATATTTTTTAACGCTTGAATCCCTGTATTATCATAGATGAAATCTACATTCTGAAAAGCAATATCTCCTTCAATCTCAACACCTTCTTTTACTAAATTTTGAACTGATGGCTCAGTATTTAAAAACTCATTTATTCTTTTCATTGATGCCTCAGCCCTTTGAATAACCATAGAAACCCAGCCCAGAGAAGTAAATGGCCATATTAACATATTGAGGTACATAAAAAATTGAGCTAAAGTTCCAATCTCTAAAATCTGACCATTAATGTATTGAAGTCCTCCAAAATACAAGATTATAATTTGGCTCAATCCGATTATTACAACAATCAAAGGTGAAAAAAAAGCATTTATATTTGCCAATTCTATAGATTTCTCCTTATAAAGTTCAGCTCTGCCTCTATAATCCTCCTTTATATTTTCAGTTTTATTATATGATTTTATCACTCTAATTCCTGAAATTGTATCTTGTACATATGCTGATAAATCAGATTGTTGTTTTTGTATTTCTATACTTTTTTTATTTATTTTATTACTCAAAAAATAAACTAAAATTGATAAAAAAGGTAATGGCAAAAGTGTTAAAAAAGTCATCGTTTTATTTATAGAAAACATTTCTATAATTAATATTACAGACATTGCTGTTAAATTTATAGGATACATAATTCCCGGACCTAAATACATCCTCACATACCCTACATCTTCACTTATTCTATTCATTAAATCTCCTATCCGATTATTTTTGTAAAAGGAAACATCTAATTTTTGATAATGCTGATAAATTGTATTTTTTAAATCAAATTCTATATAGCGAGAAGACACAATAATTGTTTGTCTCATTAAAAATTGTAAAAAACCGGCAATAATGGGTAATATAATTATTAATGCTCCGTAAAACAAAAGTTTATTAATATCAGTATTATCTGTATTATCTAACGAATCTTTTATAAAATTAACTGCTTTTCCCACAAATCTAATTTTATAAATCATGAAAAAATTAAGCCCGATAATAAATATAGTACCAAGTAATAGTCTCCATTTATACTTATACAAATACTTATTAAGTGTAAAAAGTTCTCTCATAACAATAAAATCAATCCGCTTTTATTTACTTTAAGCTTACAAAATTACTCAAATATTAGTTCACTAAAAAATAGAAAATGAAAAAAGGCTATCCGAAGATAGCCTTAATTATAATAAATAATTTTAAATTATTGTTTTACAAATACTACACGTCTATTTGCGTGGTTTTTCCACTCAGGACATACACTTGCAGGATTACACTCAGGGAATCTTAATTCTTCTTCTCCCATTGCTACTACATTCAATTGAGATGTAGGTATTCCATGTTTCTCTACTAAATAAGCTTTAACTGCTTCTGCTCTTCTTTGAGATAATCCCATATTATAAGCTTTAGAAGCTCTTGTATCAGTATGACCTACAACATTATAAACATCATCTTTATTGTATTTTAAATACTCAGCTGCTTTGTCTAATAATGGATAATAAGATGGTGAAATTACATCTGAATCTAATGAGAACTCTAAGTTTGCAATTGCTAAGTTAAGAGCTGCTTCTACATCAGAATGTAAAGGACATCCATCATTATCTGCAGGACCAGGCAATGTTACACATTTATCATATAAATCAATAACACCATCTAAATCAGTATCTAACGCTCTACCTGCTCCATCTACTCTTGCTCCGGCAGGTGTATTTAACTCACGATCCCAATCGTCACATACTCCATCGTCATCGTTGTCTCCTTGTGCACAAACTACTAACATTGATTGTAACTCCTCTGCAGAAAGTCCAGGATAAATATCAGCTAATGGATCAGCCCATGTTAAATGTTCATAGTGTTTACCTAATTTGAATAATGCTCCAACACTGAATGTAAATAATCCATCGTCTTTACCTTCTTCAAGCTCTGAAATTGCCCCGTGTGAGCCAGACCCATCAAATTCTTCATCCCCTGTAAAATAGTACATAGCTTTAGTTTCTAAGTCTATAGTTTGATTCACTTTATATCTTAGTCCTATTCCACTATTCATAAACATAGAACCAAAGCCTTTAGCTTCTGTAATTTTATCAAAATTACCTTCATTTAAATTTCTATAAGCTGAATACTGTAAAGTTCCTATCCCTAAATATCCATGAAGTGCCCAAGCATATCTTGATTTATTATCCACTCTTCTAAGTAAATTACTAAAGTTCATATCCCCAACTAATGACCATGCCCAATAATCAGTATACCCTTTGTAATTATCATTAAAATAAAACGCTTGTTGCTTAGTCTTACCATAATTAAATTGAAGACCTAATCCAAAAGCATGAGTAATTTGCTTAGTTAATACAGCCTGTAAATCATATCCTCCCCACTCTGTATCTTTCCCAGAAACCGCTGTATTTAAATCAGCTCCTTGTATAATAGGAAGGCCTGCGTAAACAGCTATACTCCAATCATTAAATTTCTTCTGATCAGATGTAAAGTCTACATAATTCTGATTCATTCCATAATACCTATTATTATAGGAATTTTCTTGAGGTAAAGCTACTGTCTCTGTCTCTACCACTACTACTTCAGTATCTTCCTGTGCCATCAAAGGCAAAGCGCAAAACGCTAATGAAGATAATGCAAATAATTTAAAATACTTCATAAATTTATTTTTTCAATTAGTCTATATATTTGCAAATTTAAGATAAGATTTTTGTTAACCAAATATTTTTGATGTTAAATTACCTCGAAACTAAACCTATTAAGCATTAACTTCACAAATTTCCTGTTTTCTGTTTGAGGGTGAGGTATAGTTAATACAGAGGATTGAAAATTTAAATCATTATAAAATAAAATATCTATATCTATTATTCTTGAAACATATTTTTCTCCTTGTTTAGGAGTTGTATAAACTCGCCCCATCCTACTCTCTATTTGCTTTACCCTATTAAGTAAATCAATTGGGGATAAGTATGTTAACACCTCTAATAATTGATTGTAAAAATCTATTTCTGCTGTAAACCCAACAGGTTCAGTCTCTTTTATTTCAGATTTTGAAACTATCTCCCCTACTTCATTTTCAATATTATTTAAAGCTTCTTTTAAATTTAAATCTCTATCTCCTAAATTAGTCCCCAGTAAAAGAATTACCTTACTCTTCCTCATAATATTCAAATAAAAAATTATTATACGGATATCTTTTTGTATGAATTTTCTTCACCTCCTCATATAATAATTTCTTTAACTGTACTATATTCTTTTTCTTTTTAGCTGAAATAAATACTGTTGGATACTCTGATTTAGCAACCCACATTCTCTCCATTTCTGATAAACTTATGTTTTCTCTCTTATCCTCAGACAAATCATCTTCAGCCTTAGGCACAAACTTAAATTGATCTATTTTATTGAAAACTAAGATCATAGGTTTATCTATAGCTTTTATTTCTTTTAATATTTCATTTACAGAATTTATATGATCTTCAAAACTTTCATGAGAAATATCTATTACATGTAGTATTAAGTCTGCCTCGCGTACCTCATCTAATGTAGATTTAAATGACTCAACCAATTGTGTAGGCAACTTTCTTATAAAACCTACAGTATCTGTCAAAAGAAAAGGGAGATTTCCTATAACTACTTTCCTAACAGTTGTATCTAAAGTTGCAAATAATTTATTTTCTGCAAAGACATTAGATTTACTTATAAGATTCATTAAAGTTGACTTCCCTACATTGGTGTACCCTACCAAAGCAACTCTTATAAGTTCCCCTCGGTTTTTACGCTGAGTAGCCATTTGTTTATCTATACTTTGCAACTTGTTTTTAAGCAAAGCAATACGATCTCGTATTATCCTTCTATCTGTCTGAATCTGTGTTTCCCCCGGGCCACGCATTCCTATACCTCCTCGTTGTCTTTCCAAGTGAGTCCACATTCTGGTTAGTCTCGGCAAAAGATATTCATATTGAGCTAGCTCTACTTGTGTTCTCGCATATGAAGTTTCTGCACGTTGAGCAAAAATATCTAAAATTAAATTAGTCCTATCAATAATTTTCCTTTCTAAAACACGTTCAATATTCTTTAATTGAGAAGGGGAGAGTTCATCATCAAAAATCACCGTATCTATATCATTCTCATCTACAAACTCTTTTATTTCCTTAAGCTTTCCACTACCTACAAATGTTTTGGAATCCGGTTGTGGAAGTTTTTGTGTAAAATATTGTATAGTTTCTGCCCCTGCTGTATATGCAAGAAACTCTAACTCCCCCATATACTCTTTCAACTTATCTTCTGTTTGGTGTTGTGTTATTAACCCTACAAGAATTACACGTTCATATTTTATATTGTTTTTTTCTATCATCTATCTAATAATAATATTTAGATTCCAAAGTTAGTAAAATTAAACAAAACTTAAGTCTATATGGAAATTTGATTAGTCAATTTTTAAAAAAATTTAAAAACTTTATTGAACATCCATATATTTTTTAGAAATTTGCCACAAAATAGTAAGCCTAATGTATAAGTTATTTCTCAAACGCTTTCTTGATTTTACATTAAGTCTAATAGGTCTCATAGTTCTAAGTCCTATTTTTATTATTATTACTATTTTATTATTTTTTTCTAATAATGGAAAACCATTTTTCTTCCAAAAAAGACCCGGTTTACATGAAAAAATCTTTTCAATTATCAAGTTTAAAACTATGAATGATAAAAAAGATGCTCAAGGAAATTTATTATCAGATAAGGAACGATTAACCAAAGTAGGTTCTTTTGTAAGAAAAACCTCTCTTGATGAAATTCCTCAATTAATTAATGTTTTAAAAGGCGATATGAGTTTAATTGGCCCTCGCCCCTTACTCCCTGAGTACCTACCTCTATATAATGAAACACAGAAACAAAGACATAATGTTCGTCCAGGGATTACAGGATGGGCACAAGTAAATGGACGAAATGCTATATCTTGGCAGCAAAAATTTAAATATGACGTATATTATGTAGAGAATTATACTTTTTTATTAGATATGAAAATTGTATTTTTGACAATTAAAAAGGTTTTTGTTAGCGAGGGAATAAGCCAAAAGGGACAAGCTACAATGGAACCATTTAAAGGAAATCTAAAAAAATGAAAAAAATAGCAATTATTGGTGCTGGTGGCTTTGGTAAGGAGGTGTTTTGTATATGGCGTGATTTGTTAAATTCAGAAAATCAATCATTTGAGTTTATAGGATTCTTTGATGACTCTGATAAAGTTATAGAAAATCCCTATGGAAAAATCATCGGAAAAATAGATGATTTAAACGGTATTTCTGAAGAAGTGGAAGTGGCTATTGCTATTGGCAATACGATTCATTTAAAGACTATTAAAGAAAAAATTAATAATACTAAAATTAAATTTCCTAATATAATTCATCCTTCTACTATGTTTTTCGATCATAATGTTTTTATGGGGGAAGGGAATATTTTTTCTTTAGGATGTATTGTTAGTTGCAATGTATCTATAGGGGATTTTAATATATTTAATACCCGAACAACAATAGCACATGATGTTGAGATTGGTAATTATAATGTTTTTAGTCCTAATGCTCAAATATCAGGGGCGGTAAATATAAAGGATCAAAATTATTTTGGTTTTAATTGTGGGGTTATACAAGGGAGGAAAATAGGTAGTAATAATACTATAGCTGCCGGAAGCACATTATTGAGAAATATAAAAGATAGTCATACATACATAGGTAATCCGGCTAGAAAGCTAGGATTCAATAAAAACTGAATTAAATGAAGCTACATCATTACGGATTTGCAACAAACTCAATAGATAAGAGTTTAAAAGAATTCCAGAATATAGGTTATAAAGCTGTATCAGATAAAATTATAGATACCATTCAAGGGGTTGAGCTTCAATTTATTGATAATGGAAGTGATCATCTTATAGAATTAGTAGCACCATTGGATAAAAAGGATAGTCCGGTTACTAAGATTTTACAAAAAAGTGGTTGCTCGTTATATCATATTTGCTATGAGGTAGAAGATATAGAGAAAAGCATTGAGTTTCTAAAGTCAAAAAGATATATCTTAGTTCTAAAACCAACTCCTGCTGTAGCTTTTGATAACAGAAGAATAAGTTTTTTGTATAATACACATTTAGGTTTAATAGAAATTTTAGAGAAATAATGTCTTACTATATTTATAGAAACTATACAATAGAATATCTTTTTGATAAAGACGCTGTTTTCAGTGGGTACGGAGATATAACCAAACCCTATGAGGACTATGAAAATTATCTGATTTTTTATCAGATAAATCCTTCATTGCCTCCCGAAGAACAAATTTTAGAGATAGAAGATATAAAATCAAAAATTTTATTTATCACTAATTCCGGGATACAAGGAAGAATAGTAATTCTTAACTTATTTAGAGATACACAGACCGATTGGCAAATTAGGACACCTGAGTTGTTTAATGCTATTGATGATTATAACACAGTATTCCTTAATGAGTTGGCAAGTAAGAATAAGAATGTGAAGTTATTAGATGTAAATAACTTTTTTCAAAAACAATATCAACCGATTGTTGAATGGCGCTTTTTCTTTACATCACAAATGCCTTTTAATCCTAAATTAGCAAAGTCTTTCAAGAATTGGTTTACAAAGCAAATTGAGGCTCTTGACCTTAAACGAAAAAAATGTATTGTATTAGATTGTGATAATACATTATGGGGAGGAGTTGTAGGAGAAGATGGTACTTATGGGATTCAGTTAGGAGAGGATTATCCAGGAATCTGTTTCAGAGCCTTCCAGAAGCTA
This sequence comes from Weeksellaceae bacterium TAE3-ERU29, assembly GCA_019218445.1. Taxonomy (GTDB): domain Bacteria; phylum Bacteroidota; class Bacteroidia; order Flavobacteriales; family Weeksellaceae; genus Ornithobacterium. The sequence continues at coordinate 22,305 of JAHUUM010000009.1, forward strand.
TTATTTAAACTATCTCAAAAAGGGGTAATATTAGCCGTTTGTAGTAAGAACAACTTGAAAGATGTACAAGAAGTTTGGGAAAACAATCCGAATAATCTAATAAATGATAAGTGTTTGTCAGCTTACAGAATAAATTGGCAAGATAAGGCTTCTAATATTAAATCTATAGCAGAAGAACTTAATATAGGAACAGATAGTTTTGTTTTTATTGATGATAATCCGGTAGAAAGAGGATTAGTAAAAGAGTTTCTTCCGGAGGTTGAAGTTCCTGATTTTCCTGAAAAACCATATGAATTAGTACAATTTTTCTGGGATATTTATTGTCAATATTTTTCTATTTATGAGCTTTCTAAAGAGGATTTAAGTAAAACGGAACAGTACAAAGAGAACTTCTTTAGAAATGAAAGTAAAAAGGTTTTTGACAATATGGATGAATATTTGAAAAGTTTGGATATTCAGATTCATATAATGAAGGCAAACGATTCAAATCTATCCCGAATTGCTCAAATGACTCAAAAAACAAATCAGTTTAACCTTACAACTAAACGATATACAGAGGAGCAATTGAGAAAATTAATAGAAGAGGGAGGACAAGTTTTTTGTGCAGGAGTAAAGGATAAATTTGGAGACAATGGAATCACCATTTCAGCTATTGTAACAGAAACAGAAACAGCATTGCATTTAGATTCATATCTATTGAGTTGTAGGATTTTAGGGCGAGAAATAGAGAAAGTAACTTTATTGAAAATTTTACAAGAAGTTCAAAAAAATAATGATAAGCCTATTAAAGCTCAATTTATTCCAACAAAGAAGAATATGATGGTATCTAATTTTTTAGATACATTAGGTTTTTCTCTTGATAAGGAAGATAAACAAGGTATAAAAGAATATACTTTAAAGGAAGAAAAAATAACGATAAAAGATTATTATAAAATAACAATAGATTGATATGAAAGAGCAGATAATTACAATTATGGCAGAAGTTTTTGAGATGAACCCTCAAGATTTCCCTGAACAAATAACACAAAAAACAGTTGAAGATTGGGATTCTTTAAGACACTTGAATCTTATAGTTGAATTAGAAGAAGAATTTGATAAATCTTTTGAACCGGAGGAGATTTCTGAAATGACTTCTATGGATAAGATTATAGAAATTATACAAAAAAAATAAGGAGGAAGTAAGATTAAAGACTCTCTTTTCTAATAATAGGAAAATAGAGAGTATCTACAGCATCTCAATAATAAGATTTGGTTTTGATGCTCTGAAACATAAAGGAATGTTTTATGGGAATCAATTTTTTATTAAAACTTTAGATATTGTAGTGAGTTGTAGTGAGGGAGATACAAGAAATGGAAATAGCACTTTTCCCTTATTCTGTAGATTCAAAAATATACTATATAAATTAAAATGGATTTATCTTATTTGTCGATAGTGATAAAGTGTTCAGTAAAAAAATAATTATGAAATCAAAAATATGGCTATCCTCTCCACATATGGGAGGTAATGAACAAAAATATATTAATCAGGCTTTTACTGAAAATTGGGTAGCACCCTTAGGTCCCAATGTAAATGGTTTTGAGCAGGATATAAAAAAATTTTTAGGAGAAGGTGTTTACGTAGCAGGACTTAGCTCAGGAACGGCAGCTTTACATTTAGGATTAATTCTTTTGAATGTAAATATAGGAGATGAAGTTCTTTGCCAAAGTATGACCTTTGCTGCATCTGCTAATCCTATCGCTTATTTAGGAGCTAAACCTATTTTTATTGATAGCGAAAAAAATACTTTAAATATTTGCCCTATGGCTCTAGAAGACGCTATAAAAGACAGAATAAAAAAAGGTGTAAAACCAAAAGCAATTGTAGCTGTTCACTTATATGGAATGCCTTATAAACATAAAGAAATAAAAGCAATTTCTGAGAAATATGACATTCCTATCTTAGAAGATTCAGCTGAGGCATTGGGTAGTTCATATTATGGACAAAAATGCGGAACTTTAGGAAATATTTCTATTTTAAGTTTTAATGGAAATAAAATCATTACAACTTCAGGAGGAGGTGCTTTAGTTACTAAAAATAAAGAACTAAAAGAAAAAGCTATTTTCTTAGCTACACAAGCAAGGGATAACGCTCCGCATTATCAACACAGTCACATAGGTTATAATTATAGACTTAGTAATATATGTGCAGGTATAGGACGCGGACAAATGGAGGTTCTTAACGAAAGAGTTGAGCAAAGAAGAGCCAATCACTTATTCTATAAAGAAATATTTAAAGATATTCCTTCTGTTGAGTTACTAACAGAAAAAAATGAAAATTTATTTTCTAATCATTGGTTATCAGTTATCTTACTAAAAGATTTTGAGCAGAGAGAAAAGTTAAGACTAACTTTGGCTGAAGAAAATATAGAATCCAGACCGCTTTGGAAACCTATGCATTTACAACCTATATTTTCAGGAGCCTTATATTATGGAAATCAAATAGCTGAAGATGCATTTAACCGAGGACTATGTTTACCATCAGGCTCAAATCTTACAAACGAAGATAAAAATAGAATAAAAAGTTGTATATTGCAGAACTTTTAAGCTCATGAAAGAAGCGAAATTGAAAGCGACAAATTATCTTATCAAAATTGCTAAAAACTTTAGCAATATAAGCCTATTGCCTAGATGGGTAGTCTTTTCTATGGATTTAGCTATAACTGTTTCCTCCATTTTTATTACTTATTTTTTAATGCAAGTATGGGGACTTTCTAATTTAGGCTCAATAGAAAACAATCGCATAAGCTTCTTTCTTATTTTAGGTATCTCTGTTCTATTTTTTTTTATATTTAAAGTTTCTTCAGGAGTTTTAAGACATTCATCTATACGAGATATTGCCAAAATATCTTTATCAACATTTGGTATATTTATTACACTTTTATTAATTAATATTATTTGGAAATTTGAAACAGGCAAAAGCATTATACATAATCCTACACTTGTTTTCTACTGTTTAATATTATTCCTTAGTCTTTCTTTATTTCGATTCTATGTTAAATTAGCTTTTGTGTTATTCAATAGAATAAGAGATGAAAAAATAAGAAAAAAAGTGTTAATCTTCGGAACAAATTCAGATGCTGTAGGGTTAGGTTCTGCTATAATAGAGAACTCTAATAGTAAATTTAATTTAGTTGGTTTTATCAGTAATAAAAACAGCCAACAACGAGGTAGAATTTTGGGCTGTAGACTCTATAGCTTTGATCAAATAGATATATTAAAGCAAAAAATAGATATAAATGGTATTATTTTTTCTGATTCGGAAATTAAAAAAGAAGAGAATCAAGAGTTTATAGAAAATTTAATTAAAAAAAACATAGTAATATATCATTTACCAATTAAACTCATTGAAGAAAAAAGTCCTTCTCAAAATATATCTCCTGAAATTAAATCATTACAAATAGAAGATTTACTATATAGAGATGAAATTAAAATCGAAAACGAAGAGATAAGTAAACGCCATTTGGGAAAAGTAGTATTGGTAACTGGAGGAGCAGGATCCATCGGAAGTGAAATTGTAAGGAAAGTATCTCTTTTTAAACCCAGTAAAATAATAGTTATTGATCAAGCTGAAACACCATTAAATGATATAAAGCTTGAAATGGAAGCTAAACATCCAGAAATAGAGTATATTTTCCATTTAGCCAGTGTTGGTAACAAATATAGAATTGAGCCTTTATTTAAAAAGTATCCTATTTCTATGGTTTATCACGCAGCTGCATATAAACATGTACCAATTGTAGAGGACAACCCGATTGAAGCTATAAATGTTAACATTATAGGTACTCGAATATTAGCAAATTTATCTAGTAAATACAAGGTAAATCGGTTTGTAATGATTTCTACCGATAAAGCAGTAAACCCTACTAATGTAATGGGTGCTTCTAAAAGAATAGCAGAGCTTTACGTTCAGTCTTTACAAAATAAACCAGATAATGTTACTAAATTTATAACTACTCGTTTTGGTAATGTATTAGGCTCTAATGGTTCTGTAATTCCTCTATTTAGGAAACAAATAGAAAAAGGAGGACCAGTTACTGTAACAGATAAAAATATTACTAGGTATTTTATGACAATACCTGAAGCTTGTGAACTAGTATTACAAGCAGGAACAATGGGACAAGGTGGAGAAATATTTGTATTTGATATGGGGAAACCTGTAAAGATTTTAGATTTAGCAAAAAAAATGATTCAATTAAGTGGTTTCACTCCTGAAATAGATATTCCTATAAAAATAACCGGACTAAGACCAGGAGAAAAATTATATGAAGAGTTATTAAGTGATAAGACTAAAACACTACCTACTCATCATAATAAAATAATGAGAGCAAAAGACACTCCTCTACCCTATGAGTATATGGAAAACGAAGTTAAAATACTTGCTAGAGGTTCTCTAAAAAAATCCTCTTTAGAATTAGTTAAAATCATAAAGAATATTGTTCCTGAATATATTAGTAATAATTCAGATTTTGAAGTATTAGATAACTACAACAATTAAACTATGAGAAAGATTATATATATTTTTTTAACCCTATTTTTCCTACAATCCTGTAGAACTCAAAAAGATGTTCTTTATTTTCAAAATATAGATGAAATAGATATCAATAAAGCCAATCTCTCAAATATTAATGATTATAAATTTCAACCCGGTGATGAATTACTAGTAAATATCTCAGTAGAAAACGAGGAGTTGGTGAAACCATTTAAAGTTAATTCAGCTTTTGGAGAAGGGAGTAATAACTCTAATTTAATTTCACTAATTACATATACTATAGATAAGAATGGATTTATAAGGTTTCCTCAATTAGGAAAAATAAAAATATCAGGATTAACTAGAGATGAAGCTATTGAATTACTCAGTAGTAAGATAAGTTCATATTTAAAAAATCCTATAATAAATATAAAACTAAATAACTTTAGAGTTACAGTGCTAGGTGATTCAGGTGGAAAAGTAATAGATGTTCAAAACGAAAACACAAATATATTAGAGATTTTAGCAAAAAGTGGAGATTTAAAGAAAAGTTCAGATATTGATAATCTATTACTTATAAGGACCCAAAATAATGAACGAATAAAATATACAGTAAACTTAAAAGATGCTGATATCTTTAATGAGCCTTATTATTATGTTAAACAAAATGATATTATTTATATAAAACCAAGTAAAGTGAGTACCTTTACTTTTAATAATACTCCTTTTGCTGCAGTTTCTACAGTCCTCTCTCTTGGAGTTACTATTTACGCATTATTTATAAGAAAATAGAAAAATGATAGAAAATAAAAAAACTGATAATAATATTGATATTAAAGAGATTATTACTCTCTATCTCAGATATTGGTACGTATATATTATATGTGTAATTATAGCAATAATTGCTGTTAGGTTATATTCTAGATATATTATTCCCGAATATAATACTTATGCCACAATACTTATAAAGGATAACAAGCAGAATTACTCTCCTATAGAAAACTTATCTAATTTTTCTGGAGTTAACGGTCTAAGATATGAAGAGGTAGATAATGAATTGTTAGTATTACGATCAAAAAGGCTTTTAAAAAAAGTTGTTGAGAACCTAAATCTTTATTCTACTTTTCATGTTGAAGGAAATATTTTAAGTACAGAGATTTATAACAACCTACCCATAGAAATAAAGGTAAATGAAAAAGATAGTACTTCTACCTTTTCTGAAGATTTTATTTTAAGTTTTGATAATAATAATATTTATCTACAGAAGAATGAAGAGGATGAAATAAAAACATATTCTTATAATCAACCTATTGATTTTTATTTCGGTAATATTCAATTTCTGAAGAAATCTTCAGAAATTAAAAAAGAAAATAATATAATTGTTAATATAGCAGATTCATATACAGTAGCTAATCGATTAAAATCTAATCTAAGTGCTAATCGCTATGAAGACTATAGCTCCGCTATAATAATCTCAATGAAGAGTCCTCAAAAAGAAAAAGCTAAAGATATTATTAATGATTTAATTGTTGTATTCAATAATGATGCTATTGCTGACAAAAACTTAGAAAATAAAAAAACTCTTGAATTTATTAATGAGAGAATAAAAATCATTAATAATGAATTAGGAGGAGTGGAAGAGAACTTATCAAGTTATAAACAGGATAATAAAGTAATTGATCCTTTAAGTACTGCAGAAGAAAGTATAGGAGAGATAAAATCTTTAAGTAAAGAAATATTGGATTTAAGTACTAAAGAGGAATTTACTAGTATATATAAAAATCAAATTAAAAATGCAAGTATAGATGAAGTTCTACCTAGTAACCCATTATCCCAAAATAGCGAATTAGCCCAATATGTTTCTGAATACAATAAAATTGTTATTGAAAGAAATATTCAAAAACAAAATGCAACAGACTTAAACCCTATTATACAAAACAAAGCAGAGGTATTAAAACAATTAAAAGGAGCTATTATTAATTCTATAGAAAAAGAAAATAATCTTTTACAAAGGCAAAAAAGCTTAATTAATAATAAGCTACAAAAATATCAAACTAGATTTGGACAAATTCCGGAACAGGAAAGAATTCTTAGATCCATCAATAGACAACAAAGTATAAAAGAAAACCTATATCTTCTCTTGCTACAAAAAAGAGAAGAGACCGCTATTTCTTTAGCCACGTCAGCAGAAAAAGCTAAAATAATAGATGCTCCTGAAAGCATAGGCCCTACTAATACTGATTTTACTCCTTATTACTTAGGTGCAACATTATTAGGATTACTTCTACCTATAGGTATAATATATCTATCAACATTACTTAATACTAAGATAGAAACCAGGAAAGATCTAAGTAAGGTAATAGGCGATTATCCTATCTTAGGAGAGCTTCCTTCTTTAAAAAAAGATGACATTAATAATGTAGTAGATAAAGATCTCTCAATATTATCAGAAGCTTTTAGGATTATTCGTACCAATTTGCAATTTATGCTTGGAGCTGAAAACTCTGAACAAGGAAAAGCAATATTAGTAACTTCAACTATAAAAGGGGAAGGAAAAACTTTTGTATCTATAAACCTAGGACATATTCTTAGTCAGTTAGAAGATAAAAAAACCATTATAATAGGTGCTGATATTAGAAACCCTCAATTGCAACGTTATTTCAGCAACTCTAAAAGAAGAATTGGTTTAACTGAATATTTATATGATACCACTGTAGAGTTAGACGATATTATTATCACATCTAATTTTGATAATAGAACTTCTATGATTTTATCCGGAGCCATTCCTCCTAATCCTACTGAATTAATAATGAATAAGCGTTTAGGTACATTAATAGATCTTTTAAAAACTATATATGATTATATTATTATAGATTCTGCACCATTATTATTGGTATCTGATACTTACTATATAAGTGGGTTAGTAGATTTAAGTGTAATCGTAGCACGTTCTAGATTTACAGAAAAACAATTATTGGAGTTCCCTCTTAAAGCAACAAAAGATAATAAATTAAAACACCCAGCTTTTATTTTGAATGATGTCAGCTCAAAAAGTAGTGGATACGGATATAAATATGGGTATAATTATGGATATGGATATGGGTATCATAACAAAACTAAAGTAAGTATTTTATCAAAACTGAAGTCAATTTTCAATAAATAGTATAGATTTGGATACCACAAATAATAAACGCATAGCCAAAAACACGTTATTTCTCTATTTCCGTATGTTTTTAACTATTGGAGTTGGACTATATACCTCTAGATTAGTTCTTGATGCATTAGGAGTTGTAGATTACGGTATTTACGGTTTAGTAGGTGGTATTGTATCCATGTTTGCCTTTTTAAATTCAGCTATGGCTGCTGCTACTCAAAGATATTTGTCGTTTGATATAGGGAAAAATAATATTAACCGTTTAAGTCAAACTTTCAATGCTACTTTAAACATACATTTTCTAGTGGCCTTTGTAATATTTATTTTATCTGAAACTATTGGGCTTTGGTTTGTTAATTATAAGTTAGATATCCCTTCGGAAAGAATAACTGCAGCTAATTGGGTTTATCAACTTTCAATTTTTACTTTTATTTTAAATGTAATACAAGTACCATATAATGCCTTATTAATTGCACGAGAACGAATGAATATCTATGCATACATAAGTATCGTAGAAACACTTTTAAAACTAATTGCAGTTATATTATTAATTCAAATTCATACTGATAAACTTATATTATATGCCTTCTTAATATTTTTTATATCATTAATTGTTCAGTTTTTTTATAAATTTTATTGTAAAAAGCATTATAAAGAAACAATATATCATTTCTTTTTCGATAAAATCTATTACAAAGAATTATTAAGTTATTCTGGATGGAATTTATTTGGGAATATTGCTGCAGTTGCAAGAGGGCAGGGTAGCAATATTTTGCTTAATCTTTTTTTTGGACCTGTAGCTAACGCAGCGTATAGTTTAACTTTAATGGTTCAAGGAATGATTGGTAATTTTATTACTAATTTTCAAATGGCTGTCAATCCACAAATAGTAAAAAAATATTCAAAAGGAGAGGTCGATGAGTCTTTGAATTTAATTTTTAAGAGTGCTAAATTTTCTTTTTTTGGGATGTTAATACTTATAATACCTTTTTTAAGCAATATTGACTTTGTAATGGGCTTATGGTTAACTAAAATACCAAAACACGCTATAGGCTTCATCAAATTAGCTTTAATATACTCCTTAATAGAAACTATAGCTAACCCGTTGATGAGTGGTGCACAAGCAACTGGTAAAATAAAGTGGTATCAAATAATTATAGGAACCTTAATATTTCTATCTCTTCCAACAACATGGATTGTTTTCAGGTTTACAAATACTCCAATGTATGTTTATTGGGTATTAATAGTTAACTCATTATTAGCTTTAATTTTCAGATTATTTTTCTTAAAAAAGATAATGGACTTAGACCTAAATACATTTCTTTCACAGGTCATAATAAGAATATTATTTGTTTCACTGTTCGTAACAGGTATAGTTCTATTTTTACCACTCCAAAAAGCTAATAATATTATAGAGTTGATATTTCAATCAACTCTATATACTTTCTTAACTATATCAAGTATCATAATATTAGGATTAAGTAAAAATGAAAAATTTTTAATAAAAACATTTCTTAAATCAAAATTTATAAGAAAATAGAGCTATGGAAAGTTTAAAGAAAATACTTCGCCCTTTTTATACAAAAATCATTGATTACAAAAGTCTAAAAATTTATAAAAAATATGATTTAATCAGAAATTTCGTTCATGATTATAAGCTCTATAAGAAATATTCAATAGTATTCTCTAAAAAAGATATAAAAAATAAAGAAGCTGATTTAATTCTACATTATCACTCTCTAGAGAAAGGAATGTTATTTAAAAATATGAAAAAAGGATTTGCAAAATATAGGATTCTAAGACTACATAAAATGCTTAGTGATAATGAAGTACTAGAGAATACTCATCGTCAACAAATCAGGATCAGTTATCAAGTTATGTGTGAGTATTATGAACTTCATCAAGAGAAAGGGTATAATATTGAGAATATCTTTCCTAAAGAGAAATACGTTAAATACAAATCCATATTAAGCGATGATTATCATAAAAGCTTTAGTGGAAAAATAAACTGGAGTAAATCAAATTTTTATAAACATAACCAATCAAATTTTTATGATTTCGCACATTCAAGAAAAAGTGTAAGGGAATTTACAGGTGATAAACTCCCTATAGATATCTTAAATAAAGTAATTAATTTAGCCAATACAGCACCATCTGTCTGTAATAGACAAGCAAATAACGTATATTTATTAGAAAATAAAGATAAAATAGACAAAGTATTAAAGATACAAGGAGGTCTCACTGGTTATACAGATAATGTTACTCAGCTACTTATTTTAACTAATGACAGGAAATATTATTATACAGTAGGAGAGAGAAATCAGTTATATATTGATGGAGGAATCTATTTGATGAATTTGCTTTATGCTTTACATTATTACAAAATAGGAAATTGTCCGGCTAATTGGGGTAAAACAAGAAAAGAGGAAAGAGAGTTGAATAAAGTAATTCGGTTGCCTGAATCAGAAAAAATCATATGTATGATACCTATAGGCCAAATTAAAGAAAAGTTTAGAACAACTTTATCCTGTAGAAGAAGCTATAATGAAAACTTTATAAAACTAAATTAAATGAAAAAAATTGCTATACTTACTCAACCATTACATACTAACTACGGTGGTATCATTCAAAACTATGCTCTAAGTCGTTTTTTAGAAAAGGAGGGGTTCAATGCTCAAACTATCAACAGAGTCCCTAAAAATCCTCATTCTAAATTAAAAATAGTACTAAGTGAATTAAAAAATACTTTTTTAAAAAAAGTATTAAAAAGAAATAATATTATTTTAAATTCTGAAAAAATAATAATTTCTAAAAACCATCATGACTTCTTGAAAAAATATATTTCTCTTACTAAAGAGATTGATGATACCAAAGACTTAAAAGAGTTTTTTTATACCAATAATTTTCATGCTGTAATTGTGGGAAGTGATCAAACATGGAGGCCTAAATACTCCCCTAATATTTACAATTATTTTTTGGACTTTTTAGAGAATAATAGTGGAATTAAAAAAATAGCATACGCTTCTTCTTTTGGAACTTCAGATTGGGAATTTTCTGAAGAGGAGACAGAGAAATGTGCTAATTTAGTTAAACAGTTTGATGCTGTTTCTGTAAGAGAAAAATCAGGAAAATATTTATGTAAACGTTATTTAACTATAGATTCAGAGTGGACATTAGATCCTACTATGCTTTTAAATAAAGATGATTATATGAAAATTGCTAACCAAAAAAGGTTGCCAAATAGGTCGGGAATCTTATCATATATTTTAGATGATAATGAGGAGATAGAAAGAATAATAATGACAATAAAGAAGGTTTTAAATTTAAACTCATTTACCAATCAACCTAAATACAGATTTGATAACATTCAGAATCAAAATTTAGAAGATTTAATTTATCCTCCAGTAGAAGGTTGGTTAAAATCTTTTGATGATGCTGATTTTATTGTAACAAATTCTTTTCATGGAACTGTTTTTTCTATTATATTTAACAAACCTTTTTTAACTATTGTAAATAAACAGAGAGGAGCTTCTAGATTTGAATCTCTTTTAAAAGAGTTAAATTTAGAAGATAGACTAATATATGAAAACACAGAAATGGGAATTATAGAAAATATAATAAATACTCCAATTGATTATATGCCTATAAATGAAAGATTAAATATTTTAAGAAAAAAATCTATAGATTTTTTAATTAACTCTTTATAAAGCTACAAAATGAATTCACAAATTTCTATTATTATCCTATATTATAATATAGAAAAGTATGTTCGTAAATGTATAGAATACTTATTAACCCAAATCTTTTCTGAATGGAATAATTTACATTTTCCCATCACCAAAAAACACACAAGAAGTACTTAGTGCTTAGTACCTATTAGCCCTGTGATGATACACGAGAAAGTTAGAAGAAATAATGATAAAAACGAATATTTTTAATTAATCATGAAAATAAGTACAATTATTCCTGTATATAATGCCTCTATGTATTTAGCAAAATGCATAGATTCCTTATTAATTTCTCAAGTTAAAGAGGCAGAAAATGAGATTATTCTTGTAGATGATGGCTCTACAGATTCTTCTTTAGAATTATGCTTAAAATATAAAGAAAGATATAGTAATATATTCGTTTTTTCTCAAGAAAATAAAGGACCTTCAAGTGCAAGAAATTTAGGTCTATCTAAAGCAAAAGGTGAGTGGATAACTTTTGTTGATAGTGATGATAGTGTAGATAAAGACTATTTTTCCGTCATATCTGAAAGTTTGACAGAAAACACAGAACTTTTACTATTTAATTATTTTAAAGTAAAAGAGAACGTAAAAGAAAAAACTAATAATAAATTTATAGGAGAAGTTTTGACTGATGAGATCTTAATAGATACATACAAAAATAAAGATTTATTTTGGTTTCCTGTTACAAAGGTATATAAAAGAAATTTAATAGAATATCATAACATTAAATTTAATCCTGATATAAAAATAGGAGAGGATACTATTTTTAATCTAAAATATTTTTACGTTTGTAAACGTATTAGGTTTATTCCTCAAAGTTTATATAATTACGTAGAGAATCCCAATTCACTTACAAGTCCTGTTTATAAAGAAAATTTATTAAAAAATATGGAATCTCATTTTCGTGAGAGGATTACTTTATTAGAAACCTGCAAAAAAAACATCTATTTACAAAAATTAGATATATCAAAATACTATATAGAACATATTCTATTTTGGTTACTATCAAACATTAAATGGTCAGATAAAAAAAAGGAGTGTAAAATAAAAGAGTTGGAAGAGACACGTAACTCTATTATATTTAAAGAATGTTTTGCCTCATATAAATATAATTGGACTCATATAAAAAAATCCATTTTAATTAAGTTATTTGAATCAAAAAAATATTCACTTCTTCAAAAAATAATGAATTTATGAATTTCCCTAAAGTATCTATTATTTTGCCCGTTTATAATGTTGAGAGATATATTTCTCAAAGCATTGAATCTGTTATAAAACAAAACTTCTCTAATTGGGAACTTTTAGTTATTATAGATGGATCGCCTGATAATAGCAAAGAAATAGCAAAAAAGTTTGTAGAAAAAGATAGCCGAATTAAAATTTATGAAAAAGAAAATGGGGGGCTATCAGATGCTAGAAATTTTGGTTTAGAAAGAGCAAGGGGAGAGTACATCTATTTTATGGATTCTGACGATTGGATAGAGTCTAATTTAATATCTGATAATATAAAAATATTAATCGAAAAAAAATTAGATTTAGTTATATTTGGATATAAAGCAGATTATGTAGATATAAATGATAATATAAAAAAAACAATTGAAATCGTACCTGAATCTAATATTTTTGAGAAAGAAAATAGAAATCTTCACATAACCCCTAATCTTTTAAGACTTTTAGGATTTGCTTGGAATAAAATTTACAGGCGAGATTTTTTAAATGAGAACCGTTTGAGGTTTGATGTCGGAATTTCTTTAATAGAAGATATATTATTTAACACAAGAGTATTTTGTTGTACAAATACATTATCCACAGTTAATAAATCTTATTACCATTATATAAATAGAGAGTCAGAAACCTTAGTAAACAAATATTATCCTAATCTATTTGATTTACAAATTAAAAGACATGATGCATTAATTCACTTTTTTAATAATTGGAATATAAGCACAAAAAACAAAAAAGAAATTTTAGCTTATAATATGATAGGAAGTATAAAATATGGAATTAATAATTTATATACTTCTAAAAATAATTTAACTTATAAAGAGCGAAATGTATATATTAATGTAATGGTAAATAATATAAGGACACAAGATTCGATTTTGGACTATCATCCGCAAAGTTTTAAAGATATTGTGTTAAAGCAATTAATAAAAAGGAAAAAGACAAGAATACTCTCGTTAATTTCAACTATAATGAAATATATTTAAATATGAATTATAATTATTCTGTGATTATTAGAACGCTAGGAACTGCTGGTCAAAAGTATGAGAAACTTTTAGAATCATTAATTAAACAAACTATTAAGCCTACTGAAATTTTAGTTGTATTACCTAAAGGATATAAAAAGCCAAAAGAACAAATTGGAATAGAAAAGTTTATTTTTTCAGAAAAAGGAATGGTTCAACAACGAATAATGGGGATAAAAAAATCTAACACAGATTTTTTATTAATTGTCGATGATGATGTTAAATTTGGAGAGAGTTTTGTAGAAAATCTTTTTATAACAAAACAAAAATATAATGCAGATTGTATTTGTCCAAAAATGATAGAAAAAACAGAAAATAATTTTAGTTTAAGAAATAGGTTCAAAAGTTTTTTAGCCAATTTAATTATGGCTTTTACAGGAGGAGCGTATAGATCTAAAAAGAAATCTAAATATAAAATTAAAATATGTAGTACTGGTGGGTTTATAGTGAATACAAGGGAAAGTAATGAATCGACTATTTATACACAATCATATAATGGTGCCTGTTTTTTTATAAATAGAAGTTCAGCTATAAGATTAAAATACGAGGAAGAGTTATGGCTTGACAATGTAAAGTATGCATGGCCAGATGATCAAGTATTTTTTTATAAACTATTTTTACAAGGTAATAAAATCATTTATAACAAAAGTTTAAGTTATTATCATCTTGATGCAGGAGCTTCTTTAACAGGAAATAATCTCAGTAAAAAAATAAATCAAACATTTTCAATATCCTGTAACTCTACTATTTTTTGGCATAGATTTATTTATCTTCCAGAAAAAAATAAATTAAAAAGGGTCTGGAAGATATCTTGTTTAATCTACCGTATAATCAATACTACCCTTTTTACTTTATTTCGAAATGCTTTTTCAAAAACAAATAGGAAAATTATCTCTGCTCATATTAAGGGATATATTCAAGCTTATATATATATATCATCAAATAGATATAAAGACATTCCTAAAATAAAATTTAATTCAAAGATATAATAGTTATTATTTATATTTTTATAAATATTTTAGATTAACTTTTTTATATTTGAAAAGAAAATACAATATACCATGATTTTAAATTTTAGACAAAAATTTTTTATTCTCCTATATCTTCAAAAATTAAAAAAAAATAAATACTTTTACAATAAAATGTTGAAAAAAGACAAGAAAAAAGCATTTATTTTTTTAGCAGCTGATTATGGTAATTTAGGAGATGTAGCAATAACCTATGCTCAAACCAAGTTTATAAAAGAGAATTCTGATTTTCAAGTAATTGAAATTCCCATCAGTAAAAGCCTAGAAGGTTTATGGTTTGTAAAGAAAAATATTTGTCCAGGTGATATTATAACTACAGTAGGAGGTGGGAATATGGGTGATGTATATGAGCAAATTGAACATATTAGACAAATTATCGTGAAATTTTTCCCTAGAAATAAAATTATATCATTCCCTCAGACTATTGATTTCTCAAAAAATGTACAAGGTCAAAAAGCTTTGAAACAGGCACAAAAAGTTTACTCTAAACATACTAATTTGATTTTGGTAGCACGAGAAAAAAAGTCATATAATCTTATGGAAAATTTCTTTCCGAATAATGAAGTATTATTATGTCCAGACATTGTATTATATCTAAATAAAACTAAACCTATCAAGGACAGAAAAGGAGCCATTTTCTGTCTTCGAAATGATGAAGAGAAAGCATTATCTAAAGAACAAAATGAGTATATAATTAATACCATAGAGGGAAAATATTCTATGAGCCATTTCTACGACACTCATATAAAAAAAGACAACCTTTCAATTAGTGAGAGAAATCAAGAACTAAATAATATTTGGGGCAAATTTAAATCATCGGAAGTTGTCATAACAGATAGACTTCATGGTATGATTTTCTGTTATATAACAAACACTCCATGCATTGTCTTTAAGAATAACAACCACAAAATAAACGAAACTTATAATTGGATAAAAGATCATAGTAAAATATTATTTATTGATGATTTCTCTATTATGGATTTAGATAAAACTATTTCAGATTTAGAAAAGAAAAAAATAGAATATGTTAGTTTAAATAAAGAATACACTAATCTACTTAAAGTATTAAAATGAAAAGAATACTTCATATAACTGGACAAATGAATAGAGCTGGGGCTGAAACAATGCTAATGAATTTGTATAGAAACATAGATAAGTCTAAATTTCAGTTCGACTTTATTAGTTTCTCTTCAGAAAAAGGAGATTTCGACGAAGAAATAAAAAGCTTAGGAGGAAAAGTTTATAATATAAGTGCACAGAATTTTATTTCGAGAATGTTGAAGCTACAAAAATTTATTAAAAATCATCCTGAATATAAAATAATTCATTGCCATACATTATTGAGTAATGCTTTTCATTTATATGTAGCTAAAAGAGCAGGTATTAAATTTAGAATTACCCATTCTCATAACACAAGTGATAAGAGTAAACATAAACTGATTTTATCTATCTATAAAATGTTTTCTACTTATATTATAAATAAGTATACAACTCATTTTATAGCTTGTGGTCAAGCTGCAGCTAATTTTTTATTTCCAAAACAAAAAGAAGTATTAATACTTCCAAATTCAGTTAACACAAAAAAGCTAGCGTTTATAGGCTTAAATAAAAAAAACTATATAGAAAATGAATTTGGATTTAAAGGATTGAAAATAATACAAATAGGAAGGTTAGAGCCAGTTAAAAATCATCTTTTCTCAATACGTTTAGCTAATTATATGAAGAATAATTATAAAAATCCATTTAAGTTTTTCTTTGTAGGAAAAGGAAGTTTATTAAATGAATTAAAAAAAGAAGTTAATGAAAATAATTTAAGTAATCAGGTGGAATTTTTAGGTCTTCGTTCAGACATACCTGAACTTATGTCGGGAGCAGACGTTATGATATTACCTTCTTTTCATGAAGGCTTCCCGGTTGTTTTAGTAGAGAGCCAATCTGTTGGTTTACCTGCTCTAATCTCAGATAGTATTTCTTCTGAAGTAGATCTAAAGTTAGGTCTTGTAGATTTTGCTAATTTAAACGACTCTTTAAGTAAATGGAGTGATGCTTTAACAAACTATAATAAAGAAAATATGGAGATGGAAAAAAGGTTAATTAGCTTATCAAATAAAGGTTTTGATATTAATAATAATACAAAAGTTTTAGAAAAACTTTACAATTCAATGATATAATGTTTGATTGGGTACCGATAGAGTCATATACACCGTTGTTTCATTATATTTGTTTATTAGTAGTAACAATTATATTTATTCATACTCACATTACTAACTTGACTGATCAAAAAGCTATTTTTAAAAGAAATATTTTTGGCTTTATTTTCGTAATATTTGTCTTATTATACATGGGATTACGTCCTATTCATGGTGTTTTTATTGACATGACAACCTATAATGAAATTTTCGAGATGTTTAAATTAGGTCGCTTTGATATTGGAAAACAAGATATAGCTTTTGATTATTTAATGAAATATAGTTCAGCTATCATGAGTGCTCATTCTTTCTTTTTTGTTTGTGCTAGTTTATATATTATTCCTTTATATCTTGTTTCTAAAAAATGGTTTAAAGAATATTGGTTCTATTCTTTTCTTTTATTAGTGGTATCTTTTTCTTTTTGGAGTTATGGAACAAATGGGATTAGAAATGGCATTGCAAGTTCTTTATTTCTTTTAGGTGTTTCAAGAGAAAGAAAAATTTGGCAAATTGTGCTAATTATATTAGCTATATCATTTCACAAGTCTATTTTATTACCAACAATAGGCTTTATTTTAGCAAATATCTATAACAAACCTAAATATTTTATTTTTTTCTGGTTTTTTTCAATTTTACTATCTTTGGCTGGGGGTAGTTTTTGGGAAAACTTTTTCTCAAATATTGGACTAGACGATAATAGATTGTCTTACTTGACTACAGCGAGTGATAAATCATTTAGCCGAAAAGGATTTAGATGGGATTTTTTATTATATAGCTCTGTCCCTACATTAATAGGCTGGTATTTTATAGTTAAAAAAGGTTTTGTAGATAGAAAATATTTTTTAATATATAATACATATCTATTTTCAAATGCATTATGGATTTTAGTAATTCGAGCTAATTTCTCTAATAGATTTGCATATCTTTCATGGTTTATGATGGCCTTAATCATTATTTATCCATTATTGAAGAAATTTTTAATTCCAAAACAACATCAGCTAATAGGCACTATAACAATTTTATATTTTGGGTTTACTTTTATATTATTAGTCATTTTAAAATAAAGAATATGGAAACAGTTAAAACAAAAATATCTGTTATAATGGGCTTGTATAATTGTGCAGATACTCTTCCGGAAGCTATAGATTCATTACTTAATCAAACTTATAAGGCATTTAAAGTTATTATGTGTGATGATGGCTCCACAGATCATACATATAGTACAGCAAAAGAGTATGCAGATAAATATGACAACTTTATTCTTTTAAAGAATGATACTAATCTTGGTTTAAATAAGACATTAAATAAATGCTTAAATTATGTTGATACAGAATTTGTAGCAAGAATGGACGCTGATGATATTTCTCTTCCTCAACGATTTGAATTACAAATAAAATTTTTAGAAACATATAAAGAATTTGATTTCGTAAGCTCTCCTATGATTTATTTTGATGAAAAAGGTGATTTTAGAATAGGAAAGGTTTTTTTAGAGCCTTCTAATTATCATTTTATAAAAGGAACTCCATTTTGTCATGCACCAAGTATGATTAGAAAAAAAGCATATGATTTAGTTGGTGGTTATTCTGAAGATAAAAAGCTATTACGCGTAGAAGATTACCACCTATGGTTTAAAATGTATTCTAAGAATCTTAAAGGAGCTAATTTACAGGAACCTCTTTATAAAATGCGTGATAATAGAAATGCTTTTCATAGGAGAAAATTTAAATATAGAGTCAATGAAATGTATGTGAAAAGTATCGGATATCGAATGCTAAAACTGCCTTTATATTATCAAATATATGCTCTCAAACCTATATTGATAGGATTACTCCCCAGTAAATTTTACTTTTATTTAAGAAACAAGGCAAATAATATTAAAGAAAATGATCAAGACCTCTGCAATTAAAATTATTCGTTCCTCTACAGTTCCTGTTTCTTTAGATATTCTACTAAAGGGGCAGTTACAATATTTGAATCAATTTTATAATATAAAAGCAGTTTCAGGGAAAGGAAAAAATTTAGAAAATGTAAAAAACAGAGAGGGAGTTGAAGTTATCGAATTGGAAATGCAACGCCAAATTTCTCCTATGAAAGACTTTATTTCTTTAGTAAAAATGTACTTTTTATTAAAGAAAGAAAAACCAACTATTGTGCATTCCATTACACCGAAAGGGGGATTAATCACCATGTTAGCGGGGAAATTAGCCGGGGTACCTGTGCGTATTCATACATTTACAGGTTTAATTTTCCCTTATAGAGAAGGATTTATGCAAAAATTACTCATCTATATGGATAGACTTTTGTGTGCTTCTGCCACTCATATTTTCCCTGAAGGAGATGGAGTGAAAAAAAATTTAATTAAGTATAAAATCACTCAAAAACCTTTAGAAATCATTGCAAATGGGAATGTAAACGGCATTGATACAGAGCATTATTCCAAAGCACAAATTTCTCCGGAAATTATCTCTGAATTAAAAAATAAATACAATCTAAAAGATACTGATTTTATTTATTGTTTTGTAGGGAGATTAGTAAAAGATAAAGGGATAACCGAACTAATCAATGCCTTTTCTTCAATAAAAGAACCTAATACTAAATTAATATTAGTAGGAAGGCAAGAACCTCATTTAGACCCTTTAGACGAAAAAACAATTCAAGAAATAGAATCAAATCCTAATATTATTTCTGTTGGTTTTCAATCGGATATCCGTCCATTTCTAGCAGTGAGTGATTGCTTTGTTTTCCCCAGCTATCGAGAAGGTTTTCCGAATGTGGTATTACAAGCTCAATCCATGGAATTGCCTTGTATTGTAACGGATATTAGTGGTTCAAATGAGATAATTCAGCAAAATGTGAATGGCATTATCATTAATAAAAAAGACGAAGAAGCCTTAAAACAAAGTATGATTGAATTAAAAAACAATAATAATTTTCTGATTCATTTAAAGCAAAACACCCGAAATAACATCATAGAAAAGTATAGCCAAAAATTAGTTTGGGAAAGCCTTCATCAAAAATACGAAGAAATACTTCATCAATTAAAATAAATATAGTAAATTATCACGCAAACTAAGATGAAAAAATCAATATTAATTACAGGGGGAGCCGGATTTATAGGCTCACATGTTGTAAGAGAATTTGTAAATAAATACCCTGATTATAAAATCTATAATTTAGATGCTCTAACGTATGCGGGAAATTTAGAAAACCTAAAGGACATAGAGCGTAAAGAGAATTACCAATTTATCAAAGGCAATATTATTGATTCAGAGTTCATTACTTCTATCTTTGAAAAGTATAAATTTGACGGAGTAATTCATTTAGCGGCAGAATCCCATGTGGACAGGTCGATTACAGATCCCTTAGCGTTTGCGAAAACCAATATTTTAGGAACAATGAATCTCCTAAATGCGGCGAAAGAATCTTGGAAAGATAATTACGAAGGAAAAAGATTTTATCACATCAGTACTGATGAGGTGTATGGAACATTGGGTGAAACAGGCTTATTTACGGAGGAAACCGCTTATGACCCAAATTCGCCCTATTCTGCATCTAAGGCGGCTTCAGACCATTTTGTAAGAGCTTACGGAGAAACCTACGGACTCCCATACGTGATTTCTAACTGCTCTAATAATTACGGACCAAATCATTTTCCTGAAAAATTAATTCCGCTTTGCATTAATAATATATTAAATAAAAAGCCTTTACCGATTTATGGCGACGGGAAATACACACGTGATTGGCTTTTTGTGATTGACCACGCCCGAGCAATTGATTTAATCTTTCACAAAGCAGAAAACGGAAAAACCTACAATATCGGAGGATTTAATGAATGGCAAAACATTGAATTAGTAAAAGAACTTTGCAAACAATTAGATGAAAAATTGGGTAATCCAAAAGGAACTTCAGAGCAACTTATTACTTTTGTAAAAGACCGTCCGGGACATGATTTGCGTTATGCCATAGATGCTACCAAATTAAACAAAGAATTAGGCTGGAAACCAAGTGTAACATTTGAACAAGGCTTATCTATTACCATTGATTGGTATTTAAATAATAAGGAATGGCTACAAAATGTAGTAAGTGGAGAATACCAAGAATATTATAACGAAAGATATCAATAAAATGAAAGTAACACCCACCGATATAAAAGATTGTTATATTATAGAACCTACGGTTTTTGAAGACGAAAGAGGTTATTTTTTTGAAAGTTTTAATGAACAAAAATTTCAAGAATTAACAGGCTTAAATACTCGATTTGTACAAGACAATCAATCACAATCGCAATACGGAGTTATTCGAGGATTACACGCACAAAAAGGAGCATTTGCTCAAGCCAAATTAGTTCGCGTATTAAAAGGAGAAGTTATCGATGTTGCAGTTGATATCCGCCCTGAGTCGCCTACTTTCGGTAAAAAAGTAGCAGTGCATTTAACAGAACAAAACAAAAAACAATTATTTGTCCCAAAAGGTTGTTTACATGGATTTTCCGTCTTAAGTGAAAAAGCTACATTCTTTTATAAGTGTGATAATTTCTATTGCAAAGAAGCAGAAATTGGAGCTTTATACAATGATACTACGTTAAATATTGATTGGCAAATCCCTCGAAATAAAGAAATTATTTCTGAAAAAGATAAAAATCAATTATCTTGGGAGGAATTAATGAATCAATTAAAAATAAAATAATGAAAGGAATTATATTAGCTGGAGGTTCAGGTACACGCTTACACCCACTTACATTGGCGGTATCTAAGCAATTATTGCCCATCAATGATAAACCCATGATTTATTATCCTTTATCGGTTTTAATGTTGTCTGGGATCCGAGAAATTTTAATTATTTCCACTCCTCACGATTTACCAAATTTCAAAAAGCTGTTTGGAGATGGTTCTCATTTAGGATTAAAAATTGAATATGCAGAACAACCTTCCCCCGACGGATTAGCTCAAGCCTTTATTATAGGAGAAGAATTTATCGGAAATGACGATGTTTGCTTAGTTTTAGGCGATAATATTTTCTATGGAGCAGGACTTAGTAAAAAATTACAAAGTGCCGTTCAAAGTGTTAAAAACGAAAATAAGGCAGTCATTTTTGGTTATAATGTACATGACCCGGAACGTTACGGAGTTGCGGAAATTGATAACGAAGGAAATGTTTTAAGTATAGAAGAAAAACCTGAAAATCCAAAATCAAACCATGCGGTTGTCGGGTTGTATTATTATCCTAATGAAGTGATTAAGATAGCTAAAGAAGTAAAACCTTCGGAGCGTGGGGAACTGGAAATTACCTCTGTAAACGAAGCCTTTTTAAATCAAAAACAATTAAAATTAGAAGTACTGAGCCGAGGTTATGCCTGGTTAGATACCGGAACACATGAATCTTTGGTAGAAGCCACCGAATTTGTAAAAGCCGTAGAAAACCGAACAGGATTAAAAATCGCCTGTATCGAAGAAATAGCATACAAAATGAATTATATCAACTTAGAAGAATTGCGTAAATTAGCAGAAAAATTAGGTAAAAGTACCTATGGGGAATATTTACAGCAAATTCTTTAATCATATATGAAAATAGTCGTAGTAGGAACGGGATATGTAGGATTGGTGACCGGTGCTTGTTTAGCCGATGTTGGGATGCAAGTCACATGCATTGATATAGATAAAGAAAAAATTAATAACCTAAAAAAAGGAATTATTCCTATTTATGAACCCGGTTTGGAGGACATTGTCAACCGAAACTACCAAGACAACCGACTTAATTTTTCTACTTCATTAAAAGAAAGTATTCAAAACACAGATGCCGTTTTTATTGCAGTGGGTACACCTCCGGACGAGGATGGAAGTGCTGATTTACAATATGTAAAAGCAGTAGCCAAGGAAATTGGGCAATCTATGAACGACTATTTAGTGGTGGTTACCAAAAGTACCGTCCCCGTCGGAACCTCTAAAATGATAGAGGCAGAAATTAGTGATGCT
Organism: Weeksellaceae bacterium TAE3-ERU29; assembly: GCA_019218445.1. Taxonomy (GTDB): domain Bacteria; phylum Bacteroidota; class Bacteroidia; order Flavobacteriales; family Weeksellaceae; genus Ornithobacterium. Next base: position 45,135 of record JAHUUM010000009.1, read on the forward strand.
CTAAAACAACGAGAAGAAGAAATAGAATTTGATGTTGCTTCTAACCCTGAATTTCTAAAAGAAGGAGCTGCCATTAAAGACTTTATGAGTCCCGATAGAGTGGTAATCGGTGTCGAAAGCGAACGAGCCAAAAAAATATTGGAAAAGGTCTATAAACCATTCCTGGTAAATGGCTTTAGAGTAGTGTACATGAGTATTACTTCTGCCGAAATGACAAAATATGCCGCAAACGCCATGCTTGCCACCCGTATCAGTTTTATGAACGACATGGCAAATCTTTGTGAAAAGGTAGGAGCAGACATCAACGATATTCGTGCAGGAATAGGAGCAGATCCGCGAATCGGTAAAAAATTCTTATATGCCGGTGTAGGTTATGGCGGTTCTTGTTTTCCCAAAGACGTAAAGGCTTTAGTAAAGACAGGAAAAGAATTAGGGCATTCCTTACGAATTTTGGAAGCGGTGGAAGCTGTTAATAATGACCAAAAATTAGTATTAGCACAGAAAGTAAAAAAAGTATTTGGAGAAAATTTGGAAGATAAGACATTTGCAGTTTGGGGGCTTTCTTTTAAACCCAATACCGATGATATGCGTGAAGCCCCTTCTATTTATATTATTGAAGAGTTATTGAGTTGTGGTGCGGAAATAAATGTTTTTGATCCCGTAGCAATGAAAGAAGCTAAAAAAATAGTAGGAGACAAAGTACACTGGTGTAAAAATATATATGAAACGGTGAAAAATGTAGATGCCATATTATTGATTACAGAATGGAATCAATTCCGATCTCCCGACTGGGATAAAATCAAAAAGGAAATGAAATCCCATTATCTGTTTGATGGTAGAAATATATATGATCCTAAAACAATAAAAGAATTAGGGTTTGTATATGAAGGTATAGGAATTTAATTTTAATCCCAATTAAATAAAAATAAATTTTTTATTGTATTTATTTATTTAATTTTATACTTTTGTTTATAGATTATTAACACTTTAAACTGAAAAAATGGCTGATAAGAATTTTAATGGAAATGATGAGCGTGAAGAGATATTCTCTAAAGCATTGAGAGCAGGAAGAAGAACTTATTTTTTTGATGTTAGAGAAACCAAGGCTGGTGATTATTATTTAACAGTTACAGAAAGTAAAAAAAGCTCTAATGAAGATGGTTCTTTCTACTTTAAAAAACATAAAATTTACCTTTATAAAGAGGATTTTGAAGGTTTTCAAGAGAATTTAAAAGAGTGTACCGATTTTATTATTGAAAATAAAGGAGAAGAAGTAATCTCAGAAAGACACCAATCTGATTTTAATGATAATAGCGAAGACACTTCATCTCACGATGATGCTGATAAATTCACAGACATCAGTTTCGAGGATATTTAAAATTTTAATTTTAACCCATCATAAGCTAAGTGCATAGTAGGAGGTAACTCCTCTTGCACTTCTTTATAAAACCCCATTTCATAGCTTATATGGGTAAAATAAGTTTGCTCTGCCGCTAACTCTTCAGCTAATTCTATTGCTTGACTCAGAACTAAATGAGAATGATGTAAAGGCTTTTTACGCAAAGCTCCAATTACTACAACCTTTAATCCTGTTAATAGTTCTTTAGTTGTTTCCGGTACTTCTCGGACATCAGTCAAATAAGCGAAGTCCCCTACTCTATAACCTAAAATTGGTAATTTCCCATGAAAAATTGGTAAGGGAATGATTTTAACTTTATCAATATTTATTTCCTCTTCAGTATTTTCTATATTATGAAGTTCATATTTAGGCAACCCCGGATACTCATGTGGAATAAAAGCATAAGGAAACCTGTCTTTTACAGCATTTATAACTCTTGGTAAAGCATAAATAGGCATATCTTTATTATGCAAATAATTTATAGGACGCACATCATCCAAACCTATAATATGATCGGTATGCTCATGCGTTAACAAAATAAAATCAATATCATCTAAATTCTCTCGGAGCATTTGAGTTCTAAAATCAGGACCACAATCAATTAAAATCTTTTTTTCCTTATACTCTATATATACCGAACTTCGCAAGCGTTTATCTCTTGGGTCACTTGATAAACTCACAGGGTCTTTTGCTCCTATTATAGGAACCCCCTGAGAAGTCCCTGTCCCTAAAAAAGTTATTTTGTAATTTGAGTCTTCCATGATATGATACAAATTTACCTCAAAAAATATAAATACATATTAATTATCTTCAGAAAGAAATAAAATCTCTTAAATTTAATAATTTCCATATATTTAATTTTCCTTTATTTATAATAATTATAAATTTGCGATTCAGAAAACATAATTTTACGGGAGAAAAGTCTATATTTTTTTAACATTTCTCTCTCAATATTTACAAAATATAAAATTATTTGTGAAAAGAAAAACGAAAAGAAAAAAAGGGAAATCCTCTATAGAGAAACTTATTAGCTGGTTACATCTTTGGTTAGGTTTAATTGCAGGAATTATTATTTTTTTTGTGGCAATTACAGGAACTATATTTGTTTTTTGTGATGATATTATAGATTTAGTCGCAGGGGAAGCTAAATACGTTTCTGTCCCTGTTGATTCTGAGCCTCTATCTCCAGACGAATTACTCGCTGTTTTTAAAGAACAGGAGCCTGAAAGAAAAGCTTTTTATTTTGATTTTTATAAAGCTCCTGATAGAAGTTTTCGGGTTGCCTCTACCAAAAAAAAGAATGAGGAAGATGTTGGCGTTTTATCCTATACCTACATGAACCCATATAACGGAGAAATTTTAAAAACCTCTAACTCATATCAATTTTTCTACATTGTAGCCCATTTACACAGTGAATTATTAATGCATAAAACAAGCAAAACAATTGTAGGAATAGCTACTATCATATTTTTAATTCAGTTAATCAGCGGTCTCATATTATGGATTCCGAGAAAATGGAACAAAACGTTATGTAAAAATGCTTTCACTATAAAAAAAGGAACAAATTGGCGAAGAAAAAATTATGATTTCCATAATGTTTTAGGTTTCTATTCTTTACTATTCGCACTATTAATTACTATTACAGGACTGATTATGGCTTATAAAACCTTAGAAAACTTTACTCAAAAAACTTTCGGAGGAAATCCTAACACACGTGAGCTTATAAAACAATATGAACCTCCTTTAGACAAAAATAAAGAAGCTCTTTCCTTTCATAGTTTAATCAAAAAAATATCCGAAGAAAACCCGAAAGTAAAACAAATCAGATTGAGTTTCTCCAAAGGAGAAAAATCCGGTACATATTATTTACTTACGGGTGATTATATAGGGCTCAAAAGTAAGACTAACGGGAAAACAACTTTAATTAACAAGTATACGGGAGAAGAAGTTAACCTTCCGCAAGACTTAGAAAATTACAATAAAATTAACCAAACCAATTTTGATTTACATGTAGGTTCTTGGCTTGGAATACCTTCTAAAATCATTACATTTATAATAGGGCTTATTTGTGCCAGTTTACCCATTACCGGATTTATAATATGGTGGAATAAAGAAAGGGGGAAAAGAAAGAAAAGAAGTAAATTGAAAAACTTATAAGAGAATGTTTATTAGTAGCTCTATTCAAACTAATATTTTTAATCAACAACTCCTGTATAAAATTAATCTAAAAATCATATACTATATTTGTATTCATTTTAAATAATATTTAAAATCTTTAAATTTATATTATTTTTCATATATTTATTGAAATAAAATAATTTAGTTTAATAAAATTATGAGCAAGAATTCGCGTCCCTTAACCCCGAAGCAAAAAGCACTGGAAATAAATTTAAATAATAATATTTATGGCTCTTTTGCCGAAATTGGTGCAGGACAAGAAACTGTCCGTTTTTTTTACCGAGCCGGCGGGGCTTCAGGGACTTTAGCTAAGGCAATGTCTGCCTACGACAAAAATTTTAGCGATGCTATTTATGGGCGAGAAGATGATGGGAGATATGTTACCCAAGACAGGTTACATAAAATGCTAAACCATGAGATTAAATTATTAGAGGAACGATTAGACAGTGATCAGCATAAAGAACAATACTACTTTTCCTATGCAAATACTGTAACTACTATAGATTATGCCAAAAAATTTAAAGGGCATGGCTGGGTTGGAATAAAATTTCAAACCTCAAAGAACAGTGATTATAATGAGGTAATTTTACACATAAGATTTAAAGAAAATTCAGCTCATTTACAACAAGAAACTATGGGAGTCCTTGGTGTTAATTTAATCTATGGAGCTTTCAACTATTATCAAAACCCCAGGAAACTATTAGAATCCTTATATGATACATTAGAAAAAGACCAATTAGAGATTGATATGATTAATTTCTCCGGTCCAATATTCAAATATGTAGATAATCGACTAATGAGTTTACAGCTTGTAAAGAATGGGATGACAGAAGCTGTAATGTTCGGGCCGGATGGAATGAACATTCTACCTGCGGCTGTATTATATAAAAAGAATATTTATGCACTTCGTGGTAGCTTCAGGCCTGTAACTAATGTAAATGTAGATATGCTAAATACGGGGTTAGAGATGTTTAAATCTGATTACTCTGAGATTACAAAAGATAATTTAGAAGTTTTATTTGAAATTACGCTTACAAACCTTACACAAGAAGGAGTATTAGATGAAAGAGATTTCCTTTCCCGTGCAGATATTTTATGTAAATTAGGATATAATGTATTGATATCTAATTTCCAAGAATATTACAAATTAGTAAATTATTTCTCCGAATTTACCAGAAACCGAACTCAAATCGGAATTTGTATGGGAGTAAATAATCTATTATCTGTCTTTGATGAAAAATATTATGAAAACTTAAGTGGTGGAATATTAGAATCATTTGGTCGATTATTTAAACGATATGTTACCATTTATTTATATCCTTATCTAAGTAAAGAAACCGGCAAATTACTTAATTCCGAAAATCTTAAAGTAGATGATAATTTAAAAGAACTTTATAAATACTTTAAACTCAATAACCGTATAAGAGATATAGAAAATTATAATGCAGATTATTTAAACATATACTCTAAAGGTATACTTAAACAAATAAACAACTGTGAATCCGGTTGGGAAAAACATTTACCGGGAGAAGTTGCCACCCTAATTAAAGAAAAATGTTTATTCGGCTACAAAGAAAGTTGTGATTATATAAAACAAAATCATTTTTAATAGAATAATACAAAAGTAAAAGTATTAAACAAAAAGCAACCGTTTCGATTAGAAACGGTTGCTTTTTGTTATTCAGTTCAAAGATTAAGTTTTATTTTACTTTTTCTACGATTGCTTTAAAAGCATCTTCATGATTCATTGCTAAATCAGCTAATACTTTTCTATTCAACTCAATGTTGTTTTTCTTTAAAGCTCCCATAAATTTAGAATAAGACATTCCGTGTTGTCTTGCTCCAGCATTAATTCTCTGAATCCATAATGAACGGAAGTTTCTTTTCTTTTGACGACGGTCTCTATAAGCATAAACCATTGCTTTTTCCACCGCGTTTTTAGCTACTGTCCAAACATTTTTACGACGTCCGAAATAACCTTTCGCTAATTTAATTATTTTTTTACGTCTTTTTCTTGACGCTACTGAATTTGTTGATCTTGGCATAATTTTTAATTTTTTAACCGTAGGCGGATAAATAAATATCTCTTTTTCATTGCCCTCGGTTGGGTTAAACTTTTAATAAACCGGATATTTAATAATAATTCTAAAAGAATTATATTATTTTAATCCTAATTGTCTTTTTACGCTGTCTTTATCAGCTTGGTCTACAAGACCCATTTTAGTTAAATTTCTCTTTTGCTTAGTTTCTTTCTTAGTAAGAATGTGGCTTTTATAAGCGTGTTTACGCTTAATTTTTCCTGTTCCTGTAAGTTTGAAACGCTTCTTAGCTCCTGATTTTGTCTTTTGTTTTGGCATTTCTTTAATTTTTATTGAACTGAATTTTTTTAAGATTAAAAAAGAATAGCATAAAGCTACCCTTCTTTAAGGGTTCGCAAATCTACATAAAAATATTGAATTCTGCTAATTTAGATTTTATTTAGTAGGAGCCATCATCATAATCATACGCTTTCCTTCTAATTTCGGTAGTTGTTCTACTTTCCCGAACTCTTCTAAATCTTGTGCTAATTTCAAAAGTAATATTTCTCCTTGGTCTTTAAATACAATAGAACGACCTTTAAAAAACACATATGCTTTTAACTTAGCTCCCTCTTTCAAGAAACTTTCCGCATGGCGTTTTTTAAACTCATAATCATGCTCATCTGTATTTGGACCAAAACGAATCTCTTTTATTATTACCTTAGATTGTTTTGCCTTAAGTTCTTTTTTACGCTTTTTCTCATCGTACAAGAACTTTTTATAATCCAATATTTTAGCAACAGGAGGTTTGGCATTTTCAGTAATAAGCACTAAATCTAATCCTCTTTCCTGAGCCATACTCAAGGCTTGAGATGTTTTATAAATCCCCACCTCTATTTCTTCTACATCTCCAACAACACGAACTTCCGGTACACGGATATTGTCGTTAATTTTGTGTTGATCCTCATTTCTTCTGTTAGAGGGTCGGAACCCTCCCATTCTTCTTTTTGCGATAATATTAAAGTTTTGGTTAAACAATTTGTAAAATCAAGTTACAAATCTTACTCCATATTTCCAAGAAATAAGATTTATAACTTTTAATTAAATGCAAATATCGTAATATTTAATATAATTTACAATTACAGATTACTGATATTGTGCATTTTGTTTTAAACATTTATTTCTTTTTGTAATAATTCTTTGAAATCAGCGGTATTAAACGTTCCTAAATCTCCTTCCCCGTGTTTTCTCACAGAAATTGTATTAGCATTTTCCTCTTGTTCTCCGACAATCAACATATATGGCGTTTTATCCATTTCTGCATCACGGATTTTCTTACCTGTTTTCTCTGCCCTTGCATCTACACTACCTGCTATATTTACATCTTGTAATTCTTCTAAAACTTTATAGCTGTAATCTAAATACTTATCACTTATTGGTAAAATCTTAAACTGCTCAGGAGCTAACCATAACGGAAGATTTCCGGCGGTGTGTTCTAATAGGATTGCTACGAAACGCTCCATAGAACCAAATGGTGCTCGGTGAATCATTACAGGGCGGTGTTTCTCGTTATCACTACCAATATAAGTTAAATCAAATCTTTCCGGTAAGTTGTAATCTACCTGAATTGTTCCTAACTGCCAACTTCTGCCCAAAGCATCTTTTACCATAAAATCTAACTTAGGACCATAGAATGCCGCTTCGTTATATTCTATTTTATAGTTTAATCCTTTTTCTTTAGCCGCAGTAATAATTGCATTTTCTGCTTTCTCCCAATTCTCTTCAGAGCCGATATATTTAGACTTGTCTTCTTGATCTCTTAACGAAACCTGAGCCGTAAAATTCTCAAACCCTAAAGTTCCGAAAACATAAAGTACTAAATCTATTACTTTCTTAAACTCATCTAATAATTGGTCTGGTGTACAGAAAATATGCGCATCATCCTGAGTAAATCCTCTTACACGAGTTAATCCGTGTAATTCTCCACTTTGCTCGTATCTATAAACTGTACCAAACTCTGCAAATCGTTTTGGTAAATCTCGATAAGACCATTGTGCTGAATTATAGATTTCGCAGTGGTGCGGACAGTTCATTGGTTTTAATAAAAACTCTTCGCCTTCGTTTGGCGTTTTTATCGGCTGGAAACTATCTGCTCCATATTTTTCGTAGTGTCCCGAAGTTACATATAAATCTTTATGACCAATATGTGGCGTTACTACCATTTCGTAACCTGCTTTCTGCTGAGCTCTTTGTAAAAAGGCTTCTAACTTTCTTCTTAAAGATGCTCCTTTCGGTAACCATAACGGAAGTCCTGCTCCTACTTTTTCAGAAAAAGTAAAAATTCCTAATTCTTTTCCTAATTTTCTGTGGTCACGTTTTTTAGCTTCCTCTAAATTATGTAAATACTCTTTTAAATCTTTTTGTTTTGGGAAAGAAATTCCGTAAACTCTGGTAAGCTGTGGATTTTTCTCATCTCCTCGCCAATAAGCTCCCGCAGCGTTTAATATTTTTACTGCTTTTATAAATCCTGTATCAGGCAAGTGCTGACCTCTACATAAATCGGTGAAATCTTCGTGCTTACAGAATGTTATATTTCCGTCTTCTAAATTCTCAATTAATTCAGTTTTAAAAGGATTGTCTTTATAAACTTCTAAAGCCTCGTTTTTTGTTACAGGATATAAATGAAACTCACTTTTTAATTTAGCGTGTTCCATCATTCTTTTTTCGATTTTCTCGAAATCTTTTTCAGAAAAAGGCTCACCTCCAAAATCAACATCATAATAGAATCCGTTTTCTATTGCAGGCCCTATCGTTAATTTTGCATTTGGATAAAAATCTAAAATTGCCTGCGCCAAAAGGTGGGCAGATGAGTGCCAAAAGGCTTTTTTCCCTAAATCATCATTCCAGGTTAATAATTGCAAAGTTGCATCTTGCGTTATTGGTGTTGATGTTTCCACCTGTTTACCATCTACTAAGGCTGATAATACATTTCTTGCCAAGCCCTCGCTTATATCTTTTGCAACTTGCATTGGAGTGACTTCTTGTTCATACGATCGAACACTTCCGTCCGGTAATTTGATATTAACCATATATTTTTATTTATAACTTTACAAAAGTAGAAAAAATTAAGGTGTTTTTTAGATTAAAACCTCAATATTATATTAAAACGTGTTTTTTTACAACTTTCAGCATAGATTTAAAGCCTATTTTGCTTATATCTATTTCATCTTTAGATAACCACATAAATTCCTGAATCTCGGAATCTTCTATTGTTAATTCCGTATTCTTTGGTAATTGAATTTTAAAAATAATATCTAAAGTTCTGTAAGGAATATTTTTATACTCATAATCGTTGGCCTCTGAGTCTATCATTTCTAAATCTTCCTCTTTTAAATCCAGATTTAATTCCTCTTTCAACTCTCTTATGACTGCCTCTGCAGCTGTTTCTCCCGGATCTACAAAACCACCCGGAAAATCTAATTTACCTTTTGCCGGTTCGTTGTTTCGTACGGTAAATAGAAATTTACCATCACTTTCTACTATTACCATTACTGCCGCCGCCATGTTGTGGTAATAAACAAAATCACAGTCTTTACACTCAAAACGATGTGTATTTATAAATTCATGATTTTGTGAGCCACAATTTGGACAATATTTGAATAATTCTGCCATAATTTAATTTATCTTGTACTCATTACTGAGCCATGTTTAACGTCTTTTTACTCCTTTCCTCCTACTGATTCTACTTCCGAATCTTTAAACCCTAAAGGATAATCACTCAATAATCCCATTAAAGAAAAGGTAGAATATATCGTTCTATTTTTTTGATTCCCTAAAGCAATCAGTGTAATTGTATCTTTTTCGCTACGAGCATACGTGGTATTATTCCCATGCCACCAACCATTATGATATAATAGTTTTTGGTTAGGACTCCACTGCATCATTCTTATGCCTAAGCCATAATTTTTTATTCCCTCATGTTCGTTACTGTATCCCTTTTTCATTAAAGTTCGTAATTTCTCATTCAGGAAATTCTTGGAATACATTGCTTTGTCTAATTGCAACAAATCTCTCGGTGTAGAATAAATATTTTTATCTCCATAGATTGCATCTAAATCAGTCATTTCCCACTCGTCTCCTCTGAATGTATAAGATTTAGACACTTTTACCGAATCTTTTGGTTCAAACACAAAAGTATGCTCCATTCCGAAAGGTTTAAAAACCATATTTTGCATGGCTTTGGGATAAGCATCTCTCGTAACTTTTTCTATAATTAAAGCCAATAAAGCATAATTGGTATTACAATAACTGAAATTACGATTGGGCTTATTATAAGTTTCACTTAATCCTTTGGAAATATATTTTAATATATCTTTATTTGTTTTTGTTTTTTTATCTACCCAAAACTCATCGTTTATTTTATAGTAAGCATAGTTTTGCAAACCACTTCTATGTGTGAGTAAATCTCTAATAGTTATATCTTTATAAGGGAATTCAGGTAAGATATGTGATACAAATTCATCTAACTTAATTTTATCTTGCTCTACCAATTTTAAAATTGCAACAGCTGTAAGCACTTTGGAAATAGACGCTAAATGAATAGGCGTATCTTTAGTTATCGGAGTTTGTGTTTCCTTATTTGCAAAACCTTGATATTTCTCAAAAATGATTTGTCCGTTTTTGGCAATGAGCATTCCTCCACTCACTTTATTTGCTAACCAATACTCATTATAAAAGCTATCTATCCCCGACTGATGATTGATTTTAAAATCAGCTAATTGCTTTTTATTATAAGGTAAAGAAAATTCAGGCGTATCATAAACAGGATAAGCCACAGAATCTTTTTCTATTTGTGTATTATTATACGTGTCTTTCTTTTCGCCACAAGACGTAACAAACAACAATAAAAAACCTAAAATAAATAGTCGCATTTTAGACTCTTACATTCCCATTTCGTTCTTAAACTGCTCCAAGAATCTTACATCATTTTCGAAATACATTCTGATATCTCCTATTTGATATAACAATAAAGCAATTCTCTCTAAACCTAAACCAAACGCAAAACCGCTATATTCCTCAGAGTCTATATTTACATTTTTAAGAACGTTCGGGTCTATCATTCCACACCCCATAATCTCTAACCAACCTGTACCTTTGGTCATTCTGTAATCGGTTTCAGTTTCTAATCCCCAATAAACATCTACCTCAGCACTCGGCTCGGTAAAAGGGAAATAAGAGGGTCTTAATCTAATTTTAGATTTCCCGAATAATTCTGTTGTAAAGTATTGTAAAGTCTGTCTTAAATCTGCAAAAGAAACATCTTTGTCTATATAAAGTCCCTCAATTTGGTGGAACATACAGTGAGAGCGTGCCGAAATAGCCTCGTTTCTATAAACTCTTCCCGGTGATAAAATTCTAATCGGCGGTTCGTTTTGCTCCATGTATCTAATCTGAACAGAAGAAGTATGTGTTCTTAATAAAATATCAGGGTCTTGCTGAATAAAGAACGTATCTTGCATATCTCTCGCCGGGTGATATTCCGGTAAGTTAAGAGCGGTAAAGTTATGCCAATCATCCTCGATTTCCGGTCCGTCCGATAGTGCAAAACCTATTCTTTTGAATATCTCTATAATTCTGTTTTTCACTATACTTATCGGATGCTTAGAACCTAACGGATAATCTAATCCCGGCTTTGTAAAATCCTCTAAAACCTTATTGGAATTATCATCTCCATTTGTATCTTTTAGTGCATTTATTTTATCAGTTGCTTTTGTTTTTAACTGATTCAAAGCCTGCCCTACTGCTTTTTTCTCTTGATTAGGAACTTCTTTAAACTTAGCAAAAAGCTCGTTTAATAATCCTTTTTTTCCTAAGAATTTAATTCTAAAATTCTCGATTTCAGTAGCGTCAGTTGAATTAAACTGCTCTATTTCTTCTAAATGGGATTTAATTTCTTCTATCATTTCAAACTTTACTAAAGTTAGGAAACGCAAAACTACAAAATTTAAGAGTTTCTGTCTTAGAAAAATAAAAAAACATTCTTAAATATTTAGTTTTAAGAATGTTTTTGGCTATTGGCATTAGTTTTTTGTTGTTTATAAAACATACATCATTGCGAGTCCACGAAACAACCTCATTTCTTATGGATAGGATATTCCTCGTACAGAACACCCCCGAAGCCCCCTCAAGGGGGCAATTAACTCTGCTTTTGCAGGACTCCCATAAGGAGATATTTAGCAGTATTCATTCCCCCTTTGAAGGGGGGATAAAGGGGGATGTTTCAGCTTCACACTCGTAATGACGTATGTTTTTATATTTTCACGTCATTGCGAACGATAGTGATGCAATCTCTGAATATGTTTGGTAGAGATTACTTCGAGCAAAGCTCTCGCAATGATGTGCATTTTAATCCTCTTTATTTATCATGTCACTCTGAAACAAGTTCAGAGTGACAAACGTGTTCATGCTGAGCTCGTTTCAGTATCACATACAGTAATGACGTACGTTTTTCTGTTTTCACGTCATTGCGAAGAATGAAACAATCTCTGAATATGTTTGGTAGGGATTGCTTCGAGCAAGCTCTCGCAATGACGTACATTTCTACTTTTTTCTTTCCTAAAAGAACTTCTCTATGTCCTTTTTTCCTTGATGAAAAAAGAACGAAAAAAATCAAGAGTCGGTTCAATGTGCTACTGCGTACCGTATTACGTGTGGGCTTGCCTTCCCCACCCAAACAACTAAGACCACCGGACGCGCTCCACACGCCATACTGCACAAAACCGCCTCATTGGCTCGTTACACTCGCGTTATTTACGTACGTCATTGCGAACGATAGTGAAGCAATTTCTTTTATTGTTAGGGATTGCCACGCCTTACGGCTCGCAATGATGTGCATTTTAATCCTCTTTATTTATGATGTGACCCTGAAATAAATTCAGGGTGACATACGCGGTCATGCCAACCGCGTTTCTGCATCACACTTGTAGGGATCTACGTATTTCTGTTTTCACGTCATTGCGACGAAGGAAGCAATTTCTGAATAGATTTGTTAGGGATTGCTTCGAGCAAGCTCTCGCAATGACGTGCGTTTTACTTTTTAATTTATCACAATGGTTGCCCAAACGCAACAGGGTATAGTATAATGAGTTACAAGCTTATTTAATGGTGTGCAAGGTAGTTTTACCCTATTTTATAGAAGTATACACATATACAAAAACCCCGCAAAACCTTATGTGTAAAAGCTTTTACGGGGTTAGTTAACATTTGCACCTATTTTAGATTTTTAAAGGTTGCCCGCGGGCAACCTTTGTTTTTAAGAACACACCGCCCTTAGACACCTGTTTTTGGTGTTTTTTGCCTAACGGCTTGACGGCGGAAAAAATCTTTATGGCTTATCCTTAAGGCAACGAACACTGAACCTTCTACGACGTTCACTGAAGGACTCCGGTTTTGAGTAATCATAGCCGAAGCGCATATGCCAAGCGTAGTCTTCACCATGCATGCTTCTTGACCAGTATACCCCGGAAATACCTGTATTGAAGTAATAACTATTCACACCTTTGAAACCCTCGCCGGCTGCCGGCAGAGCTAGCTTACGCTCATTCCAAATCTCTGTTGAGCTAATAGAATAATCAGTACCAGTAACCAACTTATGAAACTTTAACCACTCGTCCCTTTTAGGTGTATGATAACCATTGGGACATGGATCATTTGCTTTTGTATATGACAACGGACTATCTGAGTACCATGGAACATTTTTGACGCGAGTACCATGCTTGGAATCTGTCCATTTAACTAACTCATGACCATCTGCATCTCTACCAAACTGGAATAATGAGCCATAGGCATGATAATCTTTTTTGGATATTTGCTCAGGTTTTATACCGGGGTTAAATATTCCTGTTTTTGTTATGTTTGCATAATCTGCTCCTAAGTTTAAGTTTAACCAAGTCTCTTTATAAGGCTGTCCATCTACCGTACCTGTTACCTCTATAGGAACATAAACAAATTTGTGGTCAGGATCATCAAAGTGCTTATCTGGAATACCCCCTATACCTTTTAACTCTACGTTGTATTGGGTACCGTTCATATTTATTGGGAACGTAGCTATTACATACTCTTTTCCAGGCTCCAACTGTCTTACTTTATACTCTTGGTCGGCTCCGCCTACTTCTATCGTAGCTGTTAAAGTACCATTTACTCCAAATGTGCCTGCAGGGATGGTTAGTGTTAAATTATTAATGTCTCCATCTTGTCCTGAGGCAGTAGTTTGCACTACACTCACTGCATTATAACTTCCCTTACCATTGGTATAAGGTATTTGTACCGTTAATTTTTCTGCTCCGTTGTTTATTTTTCCTTGAATAACTTCTACATTCTTATTCTTTAACGATACTGCATACTGGCTTTGGTTAGCAATTCTTGCAGAACCTAATCCTACTTGCGTAGACTGGTCGGCTTGTAAACCTAATTTATTAAAGGTTGCTGTTATATTTCCCTCTTGTGGCTCTCCATTTAGTTTGTATTTTAACAAGGCTGATTCGCCGGATAATAATTGTACGCCGTTAGAGGTACAATTCATTTCATTTCCCGTAGGTGAGCCTCCGCTTAATTTTTGGTATTTACATTCGGTAACACGAATACTGGCTCCCCCATTGTGAATGGTTACCGCATCTCCAAACACAGAATTTACTTCGTTAAAAGAGTTGTTTTCTAACTTAAATTTTACTTTATTGGCATTAGTTAAAGCTACTCCGGATATATATTGCCCCTCAAATCCTGCGGCTGTTATAGCAATATTTTGTGCTTGGGCACTCCCTGCATCAGGCAAACACTGCCACTGCTGTACACCGTCCTTTATACCACGAAACATCTCTATACACTCTCTATCGGTATTGTAAATCAACATCCCTATCGGAGTATCCTCAAACTTTAAACGCTGTTCAGAGCTTACATTGGGGAGATTTAAACCTTGTGGCTTAGATTCAGCCCAAGTACTCTCATAGGACACGTCTAATGTTCCTTTTGGCTCGGTTGTATTTATACCCACCTGGGCATACAACCCAATACTTGACAGCATTACTGCTGATAGTAAAAGTTTCTTTTTCATACTTTTTTATTTTTAATTAATATTTAGTTTTTGGCTCTTTGCCGTTAGCTTTTGGTTTTTATTTGTTTTCACGTCATTGTGAATGAGAGTGAAGTAATCTCTGAATATGCTTATTTGGGATTGCTTCGAGCAAGCTCTCGCAATGACGTATGTTTTAACTCTGTTTATTGCTATGCGACCCTGAAATAAATTCAGGGTGACATACGCTCTGTCATGCTAAACTCGTTTCAGCATCGCATTCCTATTGAGATTGCTTCGTAAATTCGCAATGACGGACGTTATATTTTTTAATTTTTCACTTTTAATTTTTAATTCAAAAAGGTTTTTTACTTTATAAAAAAAGCCTGCTCCCCCAACACACACAAGAGAGAACAGGCATACAACAAAATTTGAATTTTTATAAGTGAAAAAATCCAACTCTGTTGCTTGTTTGAAAAAACAGATTTTACTCTCAAGCTCTTGTACTCTTAAATACAAAGAATTGAAAATAAAAAAAGCCATGCTTTCCTTACGGAAAACATGACTCATTTTTTTATCTAATAAAAGATTTTGTTTGTTTGTATATTTAGATAATATTCTATAAACTACGCACGCACACGCCTGATTATTGTGTGTGTGTGTGTGTGTGTGTGTGTGTGTGTGTGTTTACACAATTTCTAAAACTGTGCAAATTTAAAATGTTAAAGTTTATAT
The DNA here is from genome assembly GCA_019218445.1 of Weeksellaceae bacterium TAE3-ERU29. Lineage (GTDB taxonomy): Bacteria > Bacteroidota > Bacteroidia > Flavobacteriales > Weeksellaceae > Ornithobacterium. The sequence goes on from JAHUUM010000009.1 coordinate 60,532, forward strand.
TTATTTCTTTATTACTCATTTATCTATTGATAACGGGGCAAATATATAAATTATTTTTTGGTTAAAATAATTTTATCAAATTTCTTTAAAGATTTTCTTTACCTCATCGTAATCTTTATTGCACTTTATACTCTTTTTCTCTTTTCGGTTAAAGGCTTCTAACTTTTCAGGAACAGAGATTTTTTGCTGTAAAGTTTCTTCTACTACTTCTAAGAATTTTGCAGGGTGAGCGGTTTCTAACAGAACTCCTACTGCATTAGATTCCGAGTTTTGAAAATATTTATTTAAACCTAAATAAGCGACAGCTCCATGTGGGTCTAAAATATATTTTGTTTGGTTATAAACTTCTTTGATTGCCTCTTTTGTTTGGTCATCAGTAAAATCATAACCCAAAATAATTTCTCTGAAAGATTCTACTTTATCATGGAATAAATCTTTCATTCGTTCATAATTGCTCGGATTTCCTACGTCCATTGCATTACTAATCGTTTGTTGAGATTCTTTCGGTTCATATTTACCTGACTCTAAGTATTTAGGAATAATATTATTAATATTGGTTGATGCTACAAATTTTTCTACCGGAAGTCCCATTTTATAAGCAAAAAGTCCTGCGGTAAGATTACCGAAGTTACCACTTGGCACAGAGAAAACGATTGGTTTTCCTATTTTTTTTAATTGTGCATACGCCCAAAAATAATAAATTGACTGCGGTATTAACCTCGCAATATTAATGCTGTTTGCCGAAGTAAGTGTAAATTGTTTTTTCAACTCTTCATCCGCCAATAATTGTTTTGCAATCGCTTGGCAATCATCAAAAGCTCCTTTTATTTCAAAGGCTTTTATATTCTTTCCCCAAGTAGTTAATTGCTTTTCTTGTAACGGACTCACTTTTCCTTCAGGATACAAAATGAAAACATCTATTCCTTCTACTTCAAAAAATCCTGATGCTACCGCACTTCCTGTATCTCCCGAAGTTGCAGCAATTACTCGCATAGGTTTTCCTTCTGAAAAATAAGACATCAATCTCGCCATAAATCTTGCTCCCACATCTTTAAATGCCATTGTTGGTCCGTGAAAAAGCTCTAAACTATAAATATTTTCTTTTACTTTTACCGCAGGAATTTCAAAGTTTAAAACTTCTTCCATCATTGGTTTTAAAACCTCATCCGGCACACTATCTTCTAAAAAAGCTTTTGCAACTACAAAACCTATTTCGGGTAAAGTTTTTTCTTCAATTGTATCAAAAAATTCTTTGGGTAAAACAGGAATTTGCTCCGGCATAAAAAGTCCGCCATCTGCTGCTAATCCTTTTAATACCGCATTATTTATATTTGATTCTAATTTATTTCTGGTTGAAAAATATTTCATTTTGTTTGATTTTAGTTTGATGATAAAATTTTAGCTCCTTCATGGTTTATTTCAGTAACCAGAGCTTGACATTCTATATTAAATTCCTCTAATAATTTCTCTAATGCCGTCTTTACATTTTCTGCAATCTCCTCATTCTTAGACAAAGCAAAAACCGATGGTCCTGAACCTGAAATTCCAAAACCAATCGCTCCTTTTTCCAAAGCCGATTCTTTCATTTCTTTAAAATAAGGAATCAACATGGAACGTACCGGCTCTATTACAACATCTTGCATACTTCGCCCGATTAAATCTAAATCATTTGTAGTAAATCCCGCAACTAATCCCGCGACATTTCCCCATTGCTGAACAGCTAATTTTAAAGGAACTTCCTGTTTTATAATTTTCCGAGCTTCGCCCGTAGGAACATCTACATTAGGGTGAACCGATGTCACGTATAATCCTTTAGGACTTGGTAACTTTACAATATCTAAAGGCTCGTAACTTCTCGTTAAAACCAAACCTCCCAATAAAGATGGCGCAACATTATCGGCATGAGCATTTCCTGTTGCTAAACGCTCTCCCTCAATAGTAAAAGGTAACAAATCATGTTTAGACATTGGGTTATCCATCAACTCATTAATCGCCACTAAAGCTGCTACACTACTCGCTGCACTCGATCCTAAACCACTGTTTAACGGCATTTTTTTATATAGCTCAATATCTACTCCTTGGTTAGAGCCTATTTTTTCTAAAAATAGTTTGATTACATGCCCCACTACATTTTTATCAGGGTCATAAGATAGTTTTCCGTTATCTCCTTCTATCTTAATTATTTCTACTTTATTTTTAGAATTTGGTCTTAAAACAACCTCATCTCCGGGCTTTTCAATTGCAAAACCCAAAACATCGTAACCACAAACTACATTGGCAACCGTTGCCGGTGCATAAGCTTTTACCTCTTTTTTCATGATTTAATTTTTTTATACAGATGTTACTCTTACTAAATCTGCAAATACTCCTGCGGCAGTTACCTCTGCTCCTGCTCCCGGTCCTTTTACAACTAATGGTGTATTTTTATACCTTGCAGTGGTAAATGATATGATATTATCACTTCCCGATAAACTGAAGAATGGATGTGTTGCATCAACTGATTTTACTTCTACATTGATTTTACCATCTTCTAAAACACCTATTAATCTTAGTTTCTTACCCTCTTCTGCTACTTTGTTTTTAAATGCCGCAAAATAATCTTCGTTCTTTTCCAATTCTTCATAAAAAGCATCTACACTTGGTGCATTTAAACAAGATTCCGGTAAAAAGTCTTTTATGTCTACATCTTTCATTTCTAAAGGCAATCCTATTTCTCTTGCTAAAATTAGCATTTTTCTGGAGAAATCTAATCCGTTTAAATCATCTCTCGGATCAGGCTCGGTATAACCTAAATCTTGTGCTTGTTTAACGACTTCAGCAAAAGTTACATCTCCTACATATTGATTAAATATATACGAAATTGTCCCTGATAATATTGCTTCTATTTTTGTAACCTCATCACCACTGATTATTAAATCTTGTAATGTTTTAATAATTGGCAACCCCGCTCCTACATTGGTTTCATAAAGGAAACTTACATTGTTTTTCTTGGCTAATCTTTGTAATTTCCCATAACGTCTGTACTCTCCGGAATTCGCTATTTTATTACAAGTTACAACTGATACGTTTTTATTTAATAAATCTTCGTATAAAGAAGCTACTTCTTTGCTGGAGGTATTATCTACAAAAACAGTATTAGGTAGGTTAAGACTCTCTACATATTCTATAAATTTAGATAATTCTGCTTTTTCTCCTTCTTCATTTAATTGAGTTTCCCAATTTTCAAGATTAATAAAGTCATTTTGGGCTAAAATCATTTTTCTACTGTTGGAAATACCTGCAATATTAATTTGTATTTGGTGGTTTTCTACTAAGTTTTCTTTTTCATTTTTAAGCTGTCTGAATAACTCTTTTCCAATGTTTCCTGTTCCTGCACAAAAAACATTAAAGGTTTTTACCGGAGATAACAACAGACTGTCATGCACAACATTTAACGCTTTGGCTAAATCTGATTTATCTATTACAGCTGAAATATTAAGCTCGGTAGAGCCCTGTGCTATCGCGACAATATTAATTCCGTTTTTACCTAAGGCTCTGAATAGTTTTCCTGAAATCCCTTTTGTAGATTTCATTTTTTCTCCTACAACCGCCAAGATACTTAAATCTTCTTCTATCTCGGGCTCTCTTATCTGCTTATTCTGTAATTCTTTATAAAATTCTTTATGGATAGCTGCTACTGCTCTATCCTTATCTTTTGGAGCAATTACAAAAGTAATACTATGCTCTGAGCTGGCTTGTGTAATGAATATAATATTTACTCCTGCGGCAGATAAAGTAGAAAATAATCTACCACTGAATCCTTTAACTCCTACCATACCTCCACCATAAATATTCACAAGGCAAATATCTTTCATAGATACAATTCCTTTTATTAATCCTTCTCCTGAGATTTCAGGTTGGTAATGAATTAGAGTTCCTTCATGCTCCGGATTAAAAGTATTTTTAATTACTATCGGAATTTTTTTATCTATTACAGGGAGCATAGTTGGCGGATATATTACTTTAGCCCCAAAGTAAGACATTTCCATTGCCTCCTGATAACTTAGTTCTTTTAAAGTATACGCTTTTTTCACCAAACGCGGATCGGCAGTCATACAACCATCTACATCTGTCCAAATTTCCACAATATCAGCATCTAAAGCTGCTCCAATTATTGCTGCTGTATAGTCTGATCCTCCTCGTCCTAAAGTTGTAATATCTCCTTTATCATCACTCCCAATAAATCCTGTGACTACTGCAATCTGATGATTATAAACATTATACCAATCTTTTATTCTGGCTTCTGTTTCTTCTTGCTTTACTTCGGCATTTCCAAAATTAGAATCTGTTTTTATCAAATTTCTGGAGTCTACAAAAGCAGCATCAAAACCTTTTGATTCCAAATAAGCAGCAACAATAGGATTACTCATTCTTTCTCCAAATGAAGCTACATAATCTAAAACTCGAGGAGATAATTCATTAAGTACTTTTATTCCGGATAGAACATATTCCAACTCATTAATGTGATTTTTTATGTTCATTAAAAGCGGGTTTTGTGCTGTTCTTGGCAATAAACCTGAAATCACCTCATAATGGCGATTTTCTATTTCTTTTAATTTCCCGGTAAAATCCTCTTCATTATAAGCTAGTTCCCCTGCGGCTAAAAGGCTGTTTGTAACACCCGATAAGGCCGAACAAACTAAAATTAGTTTTTCCTTTGGATCATTTAGCTTTAATATAGCTTCTATATTTTCGATTGCACCGACACTTCCTACGGAGGTTCCTCCAAATTTAAGTACTTTCATATATTTAAAATTTATATAAAAAGCCTCTCTATTAATAGAGAGGCTTTTGACTTATTATTTATTTTTATAAAAACAAATACATAACACCTCTCTACTACCTTACGGTAATAATCATATAAATAATTGAGGTCATTAATTCTGTATTGTTTTTCATCTTTTTTTCTTTAATACTTTGCAAATTTAATTAATTATTCAAATAAAACTAAATTTTGAAGTATTTTATTTTAAAAAAACTGACATTAAACACTTTATTTTCTGTTTCGTCTACTTTCTAAAACTTCGTCAATCATTCCTGTTTCTTTTGCTTCATGAGAAGTCATCCAGTAATCTCTATCAGAAGCTTTCTCTACCCACTCGTAAGTCTGTCCAGAATGTTCAGCAATAATTTCATAAAGTTCTTTTTTCAACTTTAACATTTCTCGCAAATTAATTTCCATATCAGAGGCTACTCCTTGCGCTCCTCCACTCGGCTGGTGTATCATTATTCTTGAATGCTGAAGTGCTGAACGCTTCCCTTTTTCTCCCGAACACATTAAAACTGCTCCCATAGAAGCTGCCATTCCTGTACAAATTGTTGCTACATCCGGTTTTATAATTTGCATTGTATCATAAATTCCTAAACCGGCATACACACTTCCTCCGGGTGAATTAATATACATTTGAATATCTTTTGTAGCGTCTACTGATTCTAAAAATAATAACTGAGCTGTAATTATATTCGCTACTTGATCATCTACTCCTGTTCCTAAAAATAATATTCTATCCATCATTAAACGAGAAAAAACGTCCATTTGAGCAACGTTCATTTTTCTCTCTTCTATTATATAAGGAGTCAAACTATTTTCAAAATCATTAAGTGTATTGCTACTTATACCCTGACCTTTAATTGCGTATTTTTTAAATTCTTTTCCGAAATCCATTTCTAATTTATATTTATCGTTTTGTTATACTAATGTACTCAGCAAAAGTAATGCTAATTTAGGAGTTTTGAAATTTATATTTAAAACAAAAATCCGGTAAAATTAAATTTACCGGATTCCCTTGTTAAACATGAGTGATAAATTAAAGTAAAACTTATACAACAGTTATGATTTCTATTACTCTAATTAAAACGCACTTCAAATATATTAATTTTATTTAGAATAAAAATAAATAATGTTAGTTTTATTAGATTAAATGATAAATATCATATTCAAAGTTTACTTATCGCCATTTCTATCATCTCATCAACCGATTTTTTATAATCTTCTAAAAATTCTCCCGTTGTTCTATTTGCTATGATACAATTTAAAGATAATGCTTTGTGTCCCAATAATTTTGCAAAAGAATAAATTGCAGATGTTTCCATTTCAAAATTATCTAAACCACATTCATGCAAATGCACTAAAAAGTCATTATCTAAGGCCTTTAACCTTACTTCTCGCCCTTGTGGACCATAAAATCCGGATAAAGAACCGGTATTTCCCACAACTGTATCTTCTTTAAAAATATCTAATATTTCTTGAGAACATTCTGAGGTATAAACCATCGATCTAATAGTATCATATTTGAAGTTCTTTAGAAATTTTTCTTGAAAATTCGAGTTCTTATGATCTTTATAAAAACACATTAAGCCGTCGAATCCTGCAGTATATTGAGATGCCACAAAATCTCCTGCATTTATCTTTGGGTTCACTGTTCCCGAAGTTCCAAGACGAACAAATCTTAATGATTGTTTTTCTTCTTTAATTTCTCTTGTTTTTAAATCCACATTTACAAGCGCATCTAACTCATTAATGACAATATCTATATTATCTGTTCCAATCCCGGATGATAATACGGTTAATCTTTTCCCGTTTTTAATTCCTGTATGAGTTACAAACTCTCTTTTTTCTTTTTTTACTTCTACCGAATCAAAAAACTGAGAAACTCTTGCTACTCTTTGTGGGTCTCCTACCAAAATAATTGTTTCAGCAATATCTTCCGGTAATAAATTTAAGTGATAGACACTTCCGTCTTTATTTAATGGTAATTCTGATGGCTTTATCATTTTTATATATTTTTAAAATTAAGTATATAAAGATAATAAAATATTCTAAGATTTTTAAACAACTAAATCTTTTTTATGGATTTAATAATGTGAGTGTGGATCTATACCACTCAAAAATGCCGCGAATATAGCAAAATAGTAAGTATAGTCCAAACCATATAATTAGGCGGTGGAACTTCTGTATTAAACTGTTGTTGATATCAGCTATTTTGCTGTGTAAAGTCTTCTTCCATAAAATTTAATTTAAAATTATATTGAATATAAGACTTTACTTTCAATCAGGTGGGTGTAGAAACTCAAGTCCGGGTAAATAAACATTCCTTAAAATAAAATAAGCTATTATTAAAACTAAAAATCCGTACACAAACCTATTATCATTAAAAATCTTTATTCTAATATTTTTATCAAATAAAAAGTTATAAATATAAATACAGAAAATATAAATTAAAAATGGTGTAAACATCACCAATAACGGATTGTATCTAAATGCCTTTAAAATATCAAAGTTCAATAATTGATGGATAGCTCGCTGACTGCCACAGCCCGGACAATACAAATGGAAATATTGATAAGTAAAACACTGTGGGAAAATATTAATTTTAGACGGATTTAAGTGTTGATATATCATAATAAAAGCTCCGCCCAATAAAATGGCAGAGCTTACTATCAATATTTTAAGTGTTTTTTTCAAAATTAATTAGGCTGAAATTGTTCCTAATAATATTACGAAATAAAAAAATAATATTATTGCTCCTAACGTTATATGTACAACCGCAGAAATTACCGCCCATTTCTTCGCTTGTTCAGAGGCTGATTTAGCTCCTGTTTTATCACCAATCATCCATTTAGAATTCACTTCAGATGCCTTAATTATAGATACAATTCCTAAGGGCATACAACAAAATATTGTTGATAATATCGCCCAGACCATATAATTGGGTGGTGGTATTTCGCTATTATATTGCGGTTTTGGCTTATTAGCATCTTGTATAAACATATTTTAAGAAATTTTCTCTTTTGCTAATTGCAATACCTTATCTAAACCTTGCGGGTCTTTTCCTCCGGCAGTTGCAAAAACCGGCTGACCGCCTCCGCCTCCTTTGATTTCCTTCGCCCACTCTCTTACCAAATTCCCTGCGTGTAAATCTTTTTCTTTCACCAAATTATCTGCTACTCCCACAGAGATAGTCGCTTTACCTTCGTAATTATTAGCTATTACAATAAAGGCATTTTCTACTTCGGATTTTAATTGAAAAACTAAATCTTTTATACTCGCGTTATCCATTTCGGTTTTCACGAATAGAGCATTAATTCCGTTAATATTTTGAACTTGTTTTTTCCATTCGTCTTTAGCTCCTTTTGCTTGTTCTCTTTTAAGACTTTCCAATTCCGCTTTTAGTTTTTCGTTTTCGGATTGAAGAGAAACGATTGCTTTTAAAGGCTCTTTATTTACATTTAATTGATTTTGAATTTTGTTTAATTGCTCCTCGTTCTCTTTAAAATAATCCAAAACAACTTTACCTGTAATCGCCTCTATACGTCTAATTCCTGACGCAACCGCACTTTCTGATTTAATTTTAAAATACCAGATATCTCCCGTATTCTTCACGTGAGTTCCACCACATAATTCTACGCTGTCCCCAAACTGAATCATACGCACTTTATCTCCGTATTTTTCCCCGAACAATGCCATTGCACCTCTTTCCAATGCCTCTTCTTTCGGAATATCTCTAAACTCTTGCAAATCAATTTTTGCCTGAATTTTATTATTTACAAATTCTTCTACTTGTTGAATCTCCTCATCAGTCATTTTCTTGAAGTGAGAAAAATCAAATCGTAAACTATCTGCCCCTACTCGAGAACCTTTTTGCTCTACATGCTCACCCAAAACATTTCTCAAAGCCTGATGCAATAAGTGTGTCGCAGAGTGGTTATTCATAATGCTTTGGCGTAAATCACCTTCTACTTTTGCTTTAAAAGTATCATTTATATTCGTTGGTAATTTTTCTGCAATATGAACAATTAAATTATTTTCTTTTTTGGTATCTGTAATATAAATTACCTCTCCCGTAGAAGATTCCAAAGTACCTTTGTCTCCTATTTGCCCTCCTGCTTCTGCATAGAAAGGCGTTACATTAAATACTAATTGATAAAAAGTTTTTTTATTGCTTTCTACTTTTCTGTATTTTACAATTTTTACTTCTGCTTCGGTAGAATCATATCCTAAAAACTCTTGATTTTCCTCACCAGAAAGCACTACCCAATCATCTGTTTTTAAGGTTGCCGCCTTTTTAGAGCGTTGTTTTTGTTTTTCTAATTCAGCGTCGAATTCTGCCTCATCTACCGCAATGCCTTTTTCAGCTAAAATCAATTGAGTTAAGTCAAACGGAAAACCATAAGTGTCATATAATTCAAAGGCTTTTGCTCCACTGATTTTTTTATCTTCTGCAGAGCTTATCATCGCGTCTAATAAAACTAAACCATTGTCCAAAGTTTTTAAGAATGATGACTCTTCCTCTTTGATTACATTTTGTATAACCGAAAAATGTTTCTCTAACTCAGGGAAAGCCTCTCCCATTTCGTTTCTTAGTGTTTCCACTAATTGATACATAAATTCGGTTTTTAAATTTAAGAAAGTAAATCCGTAACGAATAGCTCTTCTCAAAATTCGGCGAATTACATACCCCGCTCCATTATTAGAAGGCAACTGCCCATCTGCAATCGCAAAAGAAACTGCACGAACGTGGTCAACAATCACTCTTATAGCAATATCGGCATCTTGCTTTTCCCCATATTTAAAGCCTGATATTTTTTCTAATTTATGAATCAATCCTGAAAAAACATCGGTATCATAATTAGAGGTTTTGCCTTGTAAAATCATACAAAGACGTTCAAAGCCCATTCCTGTATCCACGTGTTTTGCCGGTAATTGCTCCAGTTTCCCGTCAGCTTTTCGGTTGAATTGCATAAATACTAAATTCCAAACCTCTATTACTTGTGGGTGGTCTTTATTTACAAGTGTTTTTCCGTCTATTTTTTCTCTTTCTTCTTTTGGTCTAATGTCCACATGGATTTCCGAACATGGTCCGCATGGTCCTGTTGCTCCCATTTCCCAGAAGTTATCTTTTTTATTTCCGTTTAAAATTCTATTCTCGGAAATATGTTCTTTCCAAGCGTTATAAGCTTCTGTGTCTCTTTCTGTTCCATCTTCTTTATCTCCCTCGAAAACAGTTACATAAATCTGATTTTCACTAATTCCGTAAACTTCTGTAAGTAATTCCCAAGCCCACGCAATTGCTTCTTTTTTAAAATAATCTCCAAAAGACCAGTTCCCCAACATCTCGAACATTGTATGATGATAAGTATCTTTTCCTACATCATCCAAATCATTATGCTTTCCCGAAACTCGCAAACATTTTTGCGTATCGGCTATACGTGAAAACTTAGAAGTTTGATGCCCCAAGAAAAAATCTTTAAATTGATTCATTCCCGCATTGGTAAACATCAAAGTGGGGTCATTCTTTAAAACTATGGGAGCAGACGCTACTATTTCGTGTTTTTTCGACTCGAAAAACTCTAAGAATTTACTACGTACTTCTCTGGATTTTATCATTTTAGAAATCATTTTAATGCATTTAAGACTTCATTAACTCATATTGTGAAAATAAAGCCCTTATTTTGTTCATGTTTGTGCAAAGATAAAAATACCAAAGATAATTTACACTACAAAGTGGGTGAAAAGCATCTTTATTTTTGACAAAAACATACAAATTATGGCAAAAACAAATTCTAATAATACTACAAAGTTAATCTTATCTGTTATATTTTTAACCTTATTTTTCTCCGGTTTAGGAATTTCCATCGGATATCATTATTTAATAAAGCCTAAAACTGCCAATCAAGCTAAATTAGCAGGAGAATTGGAGAAAATGGAACTTCAATACAAAGTTTTAAACAAAAAATTTAAACAAACACAATCAGTTTTAAAAGATTTAGAAAACCGAGATGAATATGTTTATCGTTCTTTTTTTGAGCTTACTCCTATAGATGAAGATGTTAGAAAATCAGGGTTTGGTGGAACAGACAGATATGCTGACTTTTCATCACTTACTTATGCTGATTTAGTAAAAGAAACTAGCGAAAATTTAGACATTATAAATAAAAGATTAGTGATTCAATCTAAATCTTTAGATGAAATAATTGAATCCGCTAAGAAAAAAGATGAAATGTTCCGTCATTTACCTGCTATTCAACCAATTGCCAACAAAGATTTAAAACATATAGCATCGGGCTACGGAATGCGTTTACATCCTATTTTAAAAATAGGAAAAATGCACTGGGGTACTGACTTTGCCGCAGCTGCAGGAACTCCTATTTACGCAACAGGAGATGCAACTGTAAAACAAGCGGGAACTTCCGGTGGATATGGAAATGTTGTAGTTTTAGATCATGGATACGGATACGAAACTGTGTACGGACACATGAGTAAAATTAAAGCAAAACAAGGTCAAAAAGTAAAACGTGGGGATATTATAGGGTTTGTAGGAAGTACAGGTTTATCTACCGGTCCACACTTACATTATGAGGTACATAAAAATGGTGAGCGAGTTGACCCAATGCACTTTTTCTACGAAGATGTAAGTCCGGATGAGTTTAAAAAGATTTATAATAAATCTCAAGAAATGAATATTTCTCTGGACTAATGAATATCAAATTACCTGAGAAATTATATTATAAAATAAGCGAAATTGCAGAGGCTTTTCATGTAAATGCCTCTCTTTTGCGTTTTTGGGAGAAGGAGTTTGATATTCTCCAGCCAAAAAAAAACAAAAAAGGAAATAGATTTTTTACTCAGGAAGATGTAAAACATTTAAAGATTATTTATCACTTAGTAAAAGAACGCGGATATACGTTAGACGGTGCAAAAGAAGTCCTTGCAAACAACGCAAAACTAAATGAAGAATTAGAAATCATCTTCCGATTAGAAAAAATTAAAGCTGAATTATTACAATTAAAATCTTACTTTGATGAAGGATAATAAATATTACTTAATGTCTCAAATGAAGTCAGTCGGAATGGCTTATATATGTTGGTTTATTCTGGGTTGCCATTATGCTTACTTAGGTAAATGGGGTTGGCAAATTTTATATTGGATTACTCTTGGTGGTTTTGGAATTTGGGCTTTTTTTGATTTATTTTTAATTCCTGCTAAAGTGAATAATCACAATAGAGTTATCTCTCAAAGAATAGAAGAATTAGATAAATAAGATTAACCCATATCTAATCAATGAAAAATATTAGTGTACTCGGGTGTGGCTGGTTAGGATTTCCACTTGCCAAAAAACTTTCAAAATTAAATTATAAGGTAAAAGGTTCTACCACTTCTTTATCTAAAATCAATATCTTAAAAGAAAATGGAATTTCGCCTTTCATTATTAATATTAAAGAAAATAAAGGCGATCTCTCTACATTTTTACAAAGCGAAATATTGATTATTGCTGTTCCGCCTTATCAGTTTTCCAATAATAATTTTATTCAATTAATGGAAAAAGTGAAAGCAAGCGATATTCAATATATTTTGCATGTGAGTTCTACCTCGGCATATGCAAATGATAATCAAACAAAAACAGAAGATTCACCTGTACAGGAAAATCAAGTGTGTGAAATAGAAAAATTACTTTCGCTAGGAGAAAAAACCTTTACTATTGTTCGTTTTGGCGGACTGATAGGCGACGGAAGAAATCCGTATAATTTTTTGAGTCGTTCAGAAGAATTTAAAAATTCCGAAGGTTTTATTAATTATATTCATCAAGACGATTGCGTACAAATTATCACCGAGATTATTCAACAAAATAAATGGAACAAAACGTTTAATGCAGTTGCATCAACTCACCCCAAACGCATTGACTTTTATAATACCTTACGAGAAAAACGAGGACTTTCTCCCATCACTCCAACCACCAAAGAAAGCCATTGGAAAATTATTGATAATTCTTATTTAAAAAAGACGTTAAATTATTCTTTTATTTGGGATGATGTTACAGAGGCAGCTTTAGCTATGGAAGAATAAATTAGATACTCAATTTTATTTTTTATATGTTTGCGTTACATAAATAAGTTTATGAAATATTACATTATTGCCGGAGAGGCTTCGGGGGATTTACATGCCTCTAACCTGATGAAAGAAATCAAAAAGAAAGATGCCAACGCAGAATTTCGTTTTTGGGGCGGAGATTTAATGCAACAACAAGGTGGAACTTTAGTAAAGCATTATAAAGATTTAGCTTTTATGGGTTTTGCAGAGGTAATAATGAATTTGAGAACTATCCTGACTAATATTAAAGTTTGTAAAAGTGATATTGTTTCTTGGCAACCGGATAAATTAATTTTGGTAGATTATCCCGGTTTTAATTTAAGAATTGCTCCTTTTGCTAAATCAAAAGGAATAGAAGTTATTTATTATATTTCGCCACAAATATGGGCTTGGAAAACAGGGCGGGTTCATAAAATAAAAAAATATGTAGACCAAATGTTAGTTATCCTTCCTTTTGAAAAGGATTTTTATGCTAAATACGGAATGGAAGTCGATTTTGTAGGACATCCGTTATTAGACGCAATTGAACAAAGGGAAACTCCAAATGAGACAGAGTTCAAAAAGAAATGGAATTTAGATTCTCGTCCGATTATTGCTCTTTTACCCGGAAGTAGAAAACAGGAAATCAAAACAAAATTACCAATTATGTTATCTGTTGTAAAAGACTTTCCTGATTATCAGTTTGTAGTAGCAGGAGCTCCGGGGCAAGATAAATCTTTTTATTCCTCTTATCTGAATGATTCAATTAAATTAGTAGAAAATGAAACTTATAATTTACTGCAACTTTCTCATGCTGCTTTGGTTACATCGGGTACTGCAACTTTAGAAACTGCATTACTTAATGTTCCGGAAGTCGTTTGCTATAAAGGCAGTAGAATTTCTTACGAAATCGGAAAACGACTTATAAAACATATTGAATATATTTCTTTGGTAAATTTAATAATGGACAAAGAAGTGGTAAAAGAATTAATTCAAAATGAATTGAATTATAAAAATCTAAAAAAAGAATTATCTGCTATATTGAGTGGAAACAAACGAGAGGAAATTTTAAAAAATTATTCAGAAATTAGAAATAAACTAGGCGGAACAGGTGCATCTGAAAGAACAGCAGATTTAATTACAAATAAAAAAATCGTGTGAATCAACACACGATTTTCTAAATTATTTCTTTGGCGGATACTTCGATAAAATCTCATCTACCGCTTTAGGTATTCTTTCCGCTTTATCTGTAATTCGGTATAAATTCAAACCTGAACCCACTCCTTGCCATACTAAAATATTATTCTTAGCATCTACAAAATCTAAAACTAAAGTTCCGTCTTTATAGTTAACCATTCTCGGAGAATACCAGTATCCGTTCATCCCCCAAGGTCCCCACCATGGAGTGTACCAAGGCATTACGTCTACATGATTTTCTGTTTTTGCAGAAATATTTATAATTATATCTGCACTATTCTCATCAGAAGCTACTTGAAAACCTTTATTTTCTAAATTTTTCTGAATTGCCCCTACTACTCTTCTTTTGTCTAAATCATTCATTTTAAGGTCTTTTAATCCCTTATCATGAAAAGCAAAAGTTCTATATTGTGTAAAGTTTGCATTTCTATCATAATCAGAAGAAACACTTACCGTTCCGCAAGAAGTTAATGCTAACAGCATTACCATTCCTAAAATTGATAGTATTTTATTCATAATAAAGAAGTTTTACAATAATTGTTCCATTAGAATACTAACCTTTTCTTTTTGAGTTATATGAATTTGTTTTTTTATCATACCCGTAAGGACAATGTTTACAACCGCTTTCACAACAATACCCTCGTTTTAAATGATATTGTCTTGTCATTACTTTATAGCCTTCGGGAGATAAATAGTAGTCTCCTTCTTCTAATGGGATTTTTTTCCTCATTAATATAAAACGTTAAACCCTACTTTTTCTAAATCTCTCCAATAATTAGGATACGACTTTTCTACTACTTCCGGCTCATTTATTTGTATTTTATGTAATAATGCAAAAGGGGCAAAACTCATGGCCATTCTGTGATCATTATAAGTATCTATACTCGGTGTTTGAAATACTGTATTACAAGCTGTTATCTCTATTGAATCATCATCTATAATAGTTTCTACTCCACACTTTTTCAATTCATTTTGTAAAGCCAATAATCTATCTGTTTCTTTAATTTTAAGTGTATGGAGTCCGGTTAATTTAGCTTTTATCTGTAATCCTGCACAAGTTACGGCTATAGTTTGAGCAATATCCGGTGTTTCATTTAAGTCTAACTCTATATAATCTTTTGGAATAAAGGCATAATCTTTCCTAAGTATTATTGCATTTTCATGCCAATAGGTTCTCACTCCAAAGTTTTCCTCAAATATTTTACTGATTTTAGCATCTCCTTGTAAACTATCTTTTTTGTAAGTCTTTAAACTAATTTGGCATTCTTTTGAAAAAGCAGCAATACTAAACCAATAAGAAGCTGAGCTCCAGTCTGATTCTACTACCACTTCTCCACAAGCACTACGCTGTAATGGATAAACTTTTATTCCATTTTCTAACCAATTCACTTCTACTCCAATAGATTCTAATTGAGCTTTTGTCATTTCTATATAAGGCTTAGATGTAAGCGGTGTTGTGAAATTGATTCTAAGCCCATTCGGGAAAGTTGGAGCTACTAACATTAATGCAGAAATATACTGACTGCTTATATTTGCGGCCACATCTATTTCTTCTATATCAGTTTTATCTCCATTGATTTTTATTGGAGGGAAACCTTCTTTTTTTAAATACTCAATATTAGCCCCGATTTTATTAAGTGCTGAAACTAATGGTTCAATTGGTCTTTCTTGCATACGTTCAGAGCCTGTAAGCTCCACTTCATCTTCTTGAAAAGCAAAATAAGCAGTAAGAAAACGCATAGCTGTTCCGGCATGGTGAATATCTATTAATTGTCTTTTTTTACTAAGAGCTTTTTTTAATAATTGAGTATCTTGTGCATCTGACAAATTATGAATCGTCTTAATTCCGGGATACAATTTCTGTAATATCAGCCAACGGTTACTCTCACTTTTAGATCCTCCTATATTGATTTCTCCAAATATCTCCTTTGAATGATGAATTAATGTCATTAGCTATATAGTTTAGGGTTATTAGCATGTCTATCGTGATCTCTTTCAGTTTTCACTTTCATTTTACGCTCGAATGCTTTTTCTAAGTCTACTCCTGTTTGGTTAGCCAAACATACAGCTACAAAAATCACATCTGCAAGCTCTTCTCCTAAATCTTTATTCTTATCAGATTCCTTTTCGCTTTGTTCTCCATAACGACGAGCAATAATTCGTGCTACTTCTCCCACCTCCTCGGTAAGTTGAGCCATATTTGTTAGCTCATTAAAATAACGAACTCCATGACTTTTTATCCATTCGTCTACTTGATTTTGTATTTCCTTTAATGACATTCCCGATATTTTTCCGAAATTTATAAAAAAAACCACAAATATTTGTGGTTTTTTATGCTTTTTTAATCATTTATTTTTGTACAAGACGGGATTAAAGTCTTCATCATTATACATTTTCATCTGTTTATAGACTTTCATTTTCTTCTCACCGGACTGTAAATCAGCAATTAGCTCTTCTATTGCAGTTCCTAAATCTACTTTTTGAGTTTCTAAAACGTTTAACTTTTCTTGAGATTTTCCTCGGTGTTCATCAGAAGCATTTTCTCTGTTAGCTTCCTCCCTCATGTGATAAACTTTAAGTGCTAAAATAGAAAATCTATCTATTGCCCATGCCGGACTTTCTGTATTTATTTTTGCTGAAGGTTTTATTTTCACATCTTTTAATTCGTTCAAAAACCAACTGTCTATAAACTCTACGGTATCCGTTCTTTCTTGATTAGATTTATCTATCCATCGCTTTATTTTCAATGCTTCCACCGCGTCTATTTCCGGATCTCTGATGATGTCTTCTAAATGCCACTGAACAGTATCTATCCAATTTTTACGATATAATAAATGATCTATTGAGTCTGAAGGATAAGGATTGTTAAGTTCAGCATATACATCATCTTTTTTATGATAATCATTGATACTCTCTTCAAAAATTTCCCAGGCTTTTTTTGTAATATTCATTTATTTAATTTTAAAAGTTGTAAATAATCCTTCCATTGAAGTTAAATAATCTCTTTTTTTACTTTTCCCTTGATTTAAAGGTGCAAATAAAACGGCTTGTGCTATATATAATTGATGATTATTTTTATCTAAAAGTGCTTTAATAGTATAAGGACCTCCCATTTGGGAAAGTGTCATAGACCACCAACCTTGTGATTCGTAAGCAAATACATTTTTAGATGGAGCTTTTAATTTTTTAAAATCATAAGAATCCATTAAAATAGGATTTTTCTCTACCTGAACATAATCTTTTACTTCCACTTTTATAGAATCATTTCCGTTTTTGACATATTCCATTTGTGGCTCTTTTCCTCCCTCTGTATATTTTGCAGAAATAGAATCACTTATTTTTATTAAATCTTGCAAATTAAGATCCGGCTTGTGATACGGAACTTTATAAACCAATACATTTAAAATATCAAAAGAAGATTTATTTATTAAATTATTTCTGGCATCACGATTAGTAATTGTATTTACCTCATCTTTTCTGTACCAAACAAAATTATCTTCTGATTTTACTTTTTTAAAGTCTTTAGGTATTACTAAAGAAACGCCCAAACTATCTAAACTCGGAGTACTACTTTTAGCTTTCTCTGTATAACTTTCCAGTAGAAAAGAACGGTCTGCCCAACGATAAGTATCTATTATACTATCTTGATTTTTATATAATAAGTTTATAATTTCTTGTGGCGTACTCCCTTGAACTTCTACATAACCTTGCGGTCTTGCAAACTTATCTTTTTCTATTGAAATTGAAGGGCTTCCTTTTTTAATATCTAATATTAATCTTGTAGAACTAAATCTGTTTAGATTACTTTCATCAAAATGGCGGATTCCAAACATAATTTCCGGTGGATAATATAATCCCGGAAATACTTTCCCGAAAAGTAACGTATCTTCTAAAGCAGGTTCTAACTGTTTATACAAATCTTCATCAGAAAATACGGATACCAAATTAATTGGTCCGGATGAAGGTTTTTTATAATCACTTTTATTCGTTTCTTTTCCACAAGAAACAAATATTAGTAATATAGCTAAAAATAAAAATGGGAATTTTATTAATCCCATTTTTTTAGTGTGATTTTCAAAAATTCCCATAATTTTATTATTACTTCGTAATATCTTCTCTTTTTTCCTCTTCTTTTTTCTTATCGTCTTTGGTAGCCTCTTTAAACTCCTTAATTCCAGTACCTAAACCTCGCATTAATTCAGGGATTTTTCTACCTCCGAACAATAATAATATAATCACTGCAATAATGATTATTTGCTGAGGACTTGCGAACATGAAAATGGTTGATAACATAGTTGTCTTTTTTACAAATTTAATAAATCTTTTTTACAAATCACATTCCGGACACCCAACTTGCAGGATTTTGTTTAGAAGTTCCTTGCCATATCTGGAAATCCAGGATTGTATTATTGTCGGTATCGGTATAAATTGTACCTATTGGTTGTTTTGCAGAAACCTTTTGACCTTGAGTAACCGAAACTGTACTTAAGTTATTATACACTGTAAAATAACTCCCGTGAGAAATCATAACCGCCTTATTACCACCTTGTACAGAAATTACACGTGTTACAACTCCATCAAAAACACTTCTGGCAGAATTTCCTCTCGTAGTTGCTATTTTAACTCCTGCATTATTTACAGTTGTTTGTGGTAATAATGGGTGTGGCTGTGTTCCAAATCTTCCTACTACTTCCCCACTACCTACCGGCCAAGGTAATTTCCCCTTATTATTAGTGAAGTTTCCGGATAAAGCCTCTTCGCTAGTTCTTGTTTCATAGGTTTTCGCGACAGCAGCAGCATTACTTTCTTCTGCTTTCTTAGCTATTTCCTCATACTTTTTCTCAACTTTAGCTACTGCCTCTTTTTGGCTCTTTCCTTCCTCTTCTGCTTTTGCTTTAGCGGCTGCAAGGGCTGCTTGTCTTTCTCTTTCTTCTCTTGCTTTTCTTTCTGCCTCTATTTTAGCTAAACGCTCTCTTTCTTTTCTCGCAGCTTCTTCTCTCGCCTTTCTTTCTGCTTCTGCTTTTGCTTTCGCTATTCTGATTTCTTCCTGAATTATTTCTTGAATTTTAGCTTCTAAAACTCTATTTCGGCTTTCCTTTTCCTTAATCTGAGAGGCTATTTCTCCTTCGTTTTTACGATACTCAGCTAAGATTTTATTTTTTTCTTCTTCCTCTTTCAATAAATTTTCTTTCAAAGCTTCTCGTTGAGCTAAAAGAACTTCTTTATCATTTTTAGCTTTTTGTTGCTGCGCTTTTTTACTCTCAATCGCCTCTTGCTTTGCTGTAATTTCATCTGCTTTCTCTCCTTGAAACGCTGAATATTTCTCTAAATATTTAATTCGTCTAAAACCTTCGGTTAAGTTTTTAGAGGCTAAAATAAATAATACTTTATTTTGTAAAGATTTATTTTTGTACGCGTTTACTAAAACATCTTTATATTCTTTTTTAAGCTCTCCCAGCTCTCTCCTTAACTTATTGATTTCTAACTGAGATAAATAAATCTCATCATCTAATGCCTGCTTTTCTTTGGCTGTATTGGTTACTAATTGATTTTGAGTACTAATTTTATCTTTTAGTTGTTTTATATATAAGATAGATTTTTTCGATTCTGAACGAGTAGCATTTAAACTTTTATTAAGTTTTGCAATTTGAGCTTTTAACGCTTTGCTCTCTCTTCGTAATTTCTCTTTATTATATTGAGCATTACTTAATCCAAAACAAAGTAATAAAACAAATACGATTAATTTTTTCATACAAATTGATTAGTAGGCTTTTACTTTATTTTTTTCTCTGTGTAACCTTCCGGAATTTTGAAAGGAGGATTCATTTCTTCAAAAACAAAATTAGTGTAATCTAATTCAATCTTATCTTTTTGCTTTCCATTTATTAAAACTTTAACAAGGCTCGGAAAGTTTTTTCCGTCAAGCAGTTGCCATTCATCATAAGTTGCAATAATGTTGGTTTTGCTTGTAGGATCTGTAATTTCCACTTTTCTCAAACGATAATTACTATCTAAATAAAAAGTATGAATATATTCATTTTTCTTAGGATTACGCTCTAATGTCTGATTCTCTTTATAACTCAAAACATATTGGTTATCATCCGTAGTTTCTATTTCATATTGATTTAAATCTTTTATCAAGAAAAGTTGTCCTAATAATAACTCTTGTAATCTCTCATAATTAATGAAATTTACATTTAGCATATTATTAAAATAATCGAAGTTACTGTTTATGTATTCACGTTCTAAAACGCTATACACCTGAACTTTATTTGGAGTAATATTAGCTCTTGCACCTGTAATTCCAAAAATTGAGGCATTTGCCCAAATTTGTTCATTATTTTTTATATAAAGACGCAAATTTGCACTAAGCGATTTCCCTTTAATATCTGTTCGTATTTTAGACTTTATTTGTACCCCGTCAAAATCCGGAATATGTTGCTGATAGTTTGCATAGAAACTCGTTAACGCTTGGTCTTTTACTTCTCCGGTAGCTGCCACAACTTTCTTTTGCGTTGTACATGAGTTCATTGCAAATATAAATGGAACTATTAATAAGAGTATTTTCTTCATTCTATTTTATTTATTTTCAATAACGATTTTTACGGTACTTTATTATTTACCTGTACTTCCGAAGCCTCCTTTTCCTCTTTCTGTGTCAGATAAACTTTCTACCTCTACCCAATCTGCTCTTTCATGTTTAGCTATTACTAACTGAGCAATTCTATCGCCATCATTTATGGTAAATTCTTCATTAGAAACATTTGCCAAAATCACGCCAACTTCTCCTCTGTAGTCTGCATCTATTGTTCCCGGAGAATTTAAACAAGTAATTCCGTGTTTTAAAGACCATCCGCTACGTGGTCTTACTTGTGCCTCATATCCCATTGGTATTTCCATAAAAAGCCCTGTAGGAATAAGTGTTCTTTCTAATGGTTTTAACGTGATTGGCTCACTAATATTTGCAATTAAATCCATTCCGGCAGCTCCTTCTGTTTTATATTCCGGCAATGCGTGTTTAGATTTATTTATAATATTGATTTTCATATTTTAATTTAGTTTTAATTGTTTTGTTTTTACTTCAATAAAAAATATAATTCCGGCAAAAATAAGAAGTAGTAAATTATTTATCCAGAAGTTCGCATTAAATATACTATATCCTAAAATACTGAAAACTACACAAATTCCCAGATAAAATAATATTTTCTTTCTTCTATAAGGAATCGGGTAGTATTTCTGACCTAAAAAGTAGCTTAAACACATCATTAAAAAATAAGCGGCAAGCGTTGCCCAAGCAGAAACCATAAACCCGAAAAATGGTAATAAAGAGAAATTCAATAAAATAGTTACTCCAGCTCCTGCCCAAGAAATATAAGTTCCTATTCTGGTTCTATCGGTAACTTTATACCAAGTGGACATATTATAATAAATCCCAAAAAATAAATTCGCAATAATAACAATAGGGACAATATCTATTGCCACCCAATATTTTGAATCTCTAATAAGTAATTCTTTTAACCAGCTAATATTTGCTACAATCCCAAATGCTATAAAACTTGCAATAATTACAAAATATTCAGTTATTTGAGCGTATGTTTTTTTAGCATCTTTATTTTGCATTTGCTTAAAGAAAAACGGCTCTATTCCCATTCGATAAGCGGTTACAAAAAGTGTCATAAGTACTGCCATTTTGTAGCAACCACCATACGCCCCGGCATATTCATCACTAATTACAAATCGCTGCATTGCTTTATCTAAATTCTCATTTACCATAAAAGCAAGCCCTGCTAACATAATGGGATACGAATATTTTATCATTCGTTTAAACAATTCCCAATCAGGTTTAAATTTAACTTTCATTACAATAGGAAGTAATAATAAAAACCCTACTAAACTCCCCACAAGATTACTTATAAAAGGAAAAGCCACCTTACTTTTTAATCCGAATGATGCAGAAACTGATGCCGGTATTACTAAAAATAATAGTAATACAAAAACTGTTTGTACCAATGAGGAGGATACTCTAACTGCTGAGTACCTAATCGGTCTACTATTAAACCTTAACCAAGCAAAAGGAATTACACAAAGTGTGTCAAAAAATGCAATCCAACCAAACCAACGAATATATTCCGGATTATTTTGATAGTTTAATAAATTTGCCAATTCTTGATTAAAAATAAGACAGATAGATAAAAAGCCTAAAGCAGTCAGCATTAAAAAACAATAACTTGTATTTAAAACTTTATTCTTCATATTCTCTTCTGCGGCAAATCTGAAAAATGCTGTTTCGAAACCAAAAGTTAAAATAACATTCACAAAAGAAACCAATGCATATAAATTTGCAAAAACTGCAAATTCTGCCCTATCTATATATTTAATATAGAATGGATTAAGCAAAAATATAATTATCCTTGGCAATATTGCTCCAATACCATAAATAACCGTTTCGCTAATGAGTTTTTTATACAAAATATTCGATTTAATTTTACAAAGTTGTATTTTAATTTTGAAAACACAAAGATTTTAATGAATGAAATCTTTATATTTGTGTTTGTCATGGAAAATATTTCTAATAATTTACGCGTAGGCGTTCTCGGAAGCGGAAGTTTTGGAACAGCTATTGTGAAGATTCTATCCGAAAATTTATCAACAGTTAATTGGTGTGTAAGAGATTCTTACGTGAAAAACTTTATTCAAAGTGAGTTTAGGAACCCTAATTACCTAACTTCTGTAGAGTTTGATACTGATAAACTTTTTTTAACCTGTAATGTCGATCAATTAATAGAAAACAGTGATATTATTATACTTGTTACTCCTTCTATTTATTTATTAGATGCTTTAAAAGATCGTACTTTACCGCTTAAAGATAAGGTTGTAATAACCGCTATTAAAGGATTATTACCTCAAGAATTCAAAATCATAGGAGATTACCTTAGAGAAGATTTAGAAATCCCTGAGGAGAATATAGGGGTAGTATCAGGGCCTTGCCATGCAGAAGAGATTGCATTAGAAAGATTATCCTATCTAACTGTGGCTTTTACAGATCCTAAAAAAACTAATATAGCAAAAGAATTGCTCACTTGTGATTATGTAAATGTAACCTCAAGCGAAGATATTTACGGAATAGAACATGCAGCCGTTTTAAAAAATAGTTATGCAATCGCAGCAGGTATTGCACATGGTTTAGGTTATGGCGATAATTTTCAGGCAGTACTTATGAGTAATGCCATTCGAGAGATGAAAAAATATTTAAAAAAGGTAAGCCCTATCAAAAGGAACGTTAGAAACTCTGTATATTTAGGCGATTTATTAGTTACCGGCTATTCTTACTTTAGTAGAAACAGAATGTTGGGAAACATGATAGGAAAAGGCTACACAGTAAAATCGGCTTTAATGGAAATGAATATGGTGCCGGAAGGCTATTATGCAACTAACGGAATAAAAAAAATAGCCGATAGTAACGATTTAAAGCTTCCTATTTTAAAAACTGTATATAAAATCTTATACGAAGGAAAAACACCTAAAAAACAATTCAGAAAATTAACTCATAAATTAGATTAATTTTAATTGATGAAAGAGCCAAAAAACTTAACCTTCTCTGAAAAAGTATACGAAATAGTAGCCCAAATCCCTTATGGAAGGGTTACAACTTACGGACATATTGCAAGAAAGATAGGCTCTCCACAATCCGCAAGAATGGTAGGTTGGGCAATGAACCACAGCCATTCTTATAAAAAAGAAATTCCGGCTCACCGTGTAGTAAACAGAGTGGGACTACTCACAGGAAAAGCACATTTTGCTACACCTGATTTAATGCAAAAACTTTTGGAAAAAGAAGGAATAGAAATAAAAGATAATCAAATTCAAGATTTTAAAAATATACTTTGGTCTCCTGAATAAAAAAACTCAAAAAAATAATTATGAAAGATAAGCACAAATTACATAATATAGATATCGATTTAATCGAAATGACTTTGGATATCATGAAATATGCCATCGGCAGAATTACAGATACAAATCCTACTTTAGGGCATTTTCAATCCGAAGAAAAACTAAGAGAATTAGTTGGTGAAACGATTACAGAAGACGGAATCGGTGGTGAAGTTGCTTTAGACAAATGGAAAAAAATATTAGCTCCTGCTTGTGCTAGTATAGATCACCCTAGGCACTTGGCATTCGTATCTGCCGCTCCTTCCCGAGCAGCTATTATGTTTGATTTAATTGTTTCGGCGTCAAGTATTCACGGAGCTTATTGGTTAGAAGGTGCAGGTGCTATTTTTGCGGAAAATCAAGCAATGGAATGGCTGGTTTCTCTTACCGGAATGCCTAAAGGAGCTTTTGGGGTATTTACCTCCGGCGGAACATCGGCAAACCTTTCAGCAATTGTAACAGCCAGAGAAAATTGGAGAAAAAAAGACCCTTCTAACATAAATAGAAAAGGACTTATTTTAACCTCAGCCGGAGCTCACTCTTCTGTAAAAGCTATGGCGAAAGTAACTGATGCTGAGATTTTAATAATCGAAAGTGAGGACAGAATGGAGAAAGATGCTTTGGAAAAAGCCATTCAAAATTTATCTAAAGAACAAAAAGACAGACTATTCGCAGTTGTAGCAACAGGAGGAACAACAAATGCCGGAATTATAGATGATTTAGCCGGAATTGCAGATATTTGTGAAAAAGAAAATATTTGGTTTCACGTAGACGGTGCTTATGGAGGAGGTGCTTTGGCAGCAGATAGCGTAAGACATTTATTTAATGGAATAGAACGTGCCGATAGTTTTACAATTGATCCGCATAAATGGTTATTCTCTCCATACGATTGTGGTGCTATTATTTATAAAAACCCTGAATTAGCCAAAGAAGCACACAGCCAACATGGATCTTACTTAGAAATATTTGATGATCCGGGAGCAAGAGGGTTTAATCCGTCAGATTATCAAACATCTTTAACGCGTAGAGTAAGAGGTTTACCTTTATGGTTTTCTTTAGCAATGCACGGAACAAAGGTTTATAAAAAATCTATAGAAAGAGGATTGGAATTGGCTCAAATTGCCGCGAAAAAAATAACAGATTCAGAGCATTTAGAGTTAGTAAGAGAACCGGGCTTAAGTTGTGTTCTATTTAGAAGAAAAGGTTGGGATCCGCAAGAATACAGAAACTGGACTTATGAAAACTTGAAAAAAGGTTTTGCCTTTGTAACTCCAACAAAATGGACTCAAAATGGAAATGCTGAAACAGTAGCTCGTTTCTGTTTTATAAATCCGGATACCACAGAAAAAGACATTGATTTAATTTTAGAAAGTATGATTTAATACTATAGTTAAACAATAAAAGAGGAGTTTTCAATGAGAAAACCCCTCTTTTATTTTATAAAAAATAACTTATTATTTTAAACTCTCTTCGTATGCTTGCCAGCCTTGTTGTCTGTATTCTTCAGCAACCACTTCCGGCTCGGTAGATTTATAAATACCTCTACCCACAATCATAAAATCTGTGTGGTATTCATTAAATACTTTTTGAGGGGTATTATATTGCTGACCTTTGGCATCTCCTTTTACACTTAAATTTACACCCGGGGTAAGCAATAATAAATCATCTGATACTTTTCTCTGGGCTACAACCGCAAAAATTTGAGGAGATTTTTCTGCCACGTTTAATGCATTAGAAATATAATAATTATCGGTTAAAGTTCCTGCAGAAGACATTTCTACAATCGCAGCAACTCCAACAGATCCAAATACTTCTAAACTTTTTTCTCCTGCAATTACATGAGAAGTTACCATATCTGCCCAATCTGCAATTTTATAAATTCCTTTCTTAAATTGAAGCTCTTGCGTATTCCCAATATCACCAAACTTTCTATCTTCAAAAATAATGAAGTCTTTAGCTCTTGCAATTTTTCTTAAATCATCTATAAAAGCCTTATTAAAATCAGTAATAATATCTGTATGAAGTTTTAGTGCTACTATTTTATCACCTATTTTCTCAGCTAAATCAAGGATTTCGTAAGTAGTTACCATATCGGCAGAAGCAATAAGATTTGATTTTTTTCTAAGTGCAATATCAATCATTTTTCTACCTACAGGGTGAGTAATCTCCTTTTGGTCATACGCTAATCTTTTCTTCTGAGGAGCTTCCGGCGGATTATTTAAAAAGTCTTTTATTCGGGTTACCTCTTCATCATTCAATCGGTGATATTTATGCAGAATATCAATCGCTTCGTTAATTGTAAATAATGCCTGAACTCGGTATCCTTTTTTGGCTAAACGCTCTTTTCCTCCTTGTTCTCTATCCAGCACTACCACAATATCAGTAACATTTAAACCTTCTCTTTCTACTTCATCTATTGTTTCTATTAAACTTTTTCCACTGGTGATTACATCTTCTACTAAAAGACAGTTTTGTCCTTTCTCAAAAATCCCTTCTAACATTCTTTTTGTACCGTAACCTTTGTTTTCTTTTCGTTTAATAATTAACGGAACTCCACTTACCAAACTCATGGTTGTAGCCATTGGTAAAGCAGCATAAGGCACTCCGCAAATTAATTCTAATGAACGGTTATCGACTAATTCTAATAAATTGTTAGATAGAGTTTTTAATAATTGTGGACTGGAGGCTAATGGTCTTAAATCCACATAAAACGGCGATTCTATTCCACTTTTAAGGGTAAAGTTTCCAAATTTAATAATTCCAAGCTCAAATGCTTTTAATAAAAAATCTTCTCGTATTTTCATAATGGGAAAGTTTAATAAAACAAATTTGAGCAAAGTTAAAGTATTTTGTAATTTTAGGGCGAAAAATAAAACACTTTTTATGAATTTATCTACTTCTTTCGCTCAACATACTTTTGAAAACTGTTTAATGAACGCTTCCGGAGCAAAATGTATGGTTTTAGAAGATTTAGAATCTTTATTAAATTCCGAATCGGGTGCATTAGTAACTAAAAGTGCCACACTTAAAGAAAGAGAGGGAAATCCTGAGCCTCGTTATGTAGAAGTTCCTCTGGGAAGTATAAATTCTATGGGGTTACCCAATAAAGGTTTTGATTTTTATGTTGATTTTACTTTAAAAAATCAAAAAGTAAAACCAATTTTTATATCATTAGCAGGACTAAGCATGGAAGAAAACTTAGAAATGCTTAAAAAACTACAAAATACCGACGGAGATTTTATTGTAGAATTAAATTTATCTTGTCCTAATATTCCGGGAAAACCGCAAACAGGTTATGACATTAAACGAACTGAAGAGGTCTTAGAAAATGTTTTTGATTTTTATACCAAATCTTTGGGAGTTAAATTACCACCTTACTTTGACATTGTTCATTTTGAAGAAGTTGCCGCTGTTTTAAATAAGTTTCCGTTGCAATTTGTTACGTGTATAAACAGCATTGGAAATGGTTTGTTCATTGATGCAGATAAAGAGCAAGTGGTTATAAAACCAAAAGACGGATTCGGTGGATTTGGCGGTGAATACGTAAAACCGACTGCTTTGGCAAACGTGAGAAAATTCTATCAATTATTAAAACCTGAAATTGCAGTGATTGGTTGTGGCGGAGTAGTTACGGGAAAAGATGTATTTGAACATATTTTATGCGGAGCATCTATGGTACAAGTAGGAACTCAATTAATGAAAGACGGACCGCAAGTCTTTGAACGATTAATATCCGAACTGAAAGAAATTATGCAACAAAAAGGCTATTCTTCTATTCAAGAGTTTAAAGGAAAGTTGAAGAGTTTGTAAGTCAGAGAAACTTATCATATTCTATATTTATGAGTGACAAATATACATTAAAATTCATGTTAGAATATGAGTGTAATACTTTATGGGCTAATGATGAAAAAACAGAAGCTAAGTTTGGTTATCATATCGATGACTTGACAGAGGTAGGTCTTTCTCTATCAACTATTAAATTAAATAACATAGTAAAGGAGCTTTATTACCTCAGACTTAATCCTATTTATCCTGGATTTCCTTCTTTTTGGTCGGCGAAAATGCATTTATTTTTTCAGGAAAAAGTAAGAAATCTTTATCAAGCTATTATTAAAGATACAAAAAACAATTTTAAAGTAATTGTTCCGGAATTTACAGTTGAAGAATTAAATGAAGAAATAAATTCTGAAAAGATTGATATAGAGCTGGATAAATTCATTAATAATCCCACAGAATATTGCAATAAACATAGTATCCTCTTTAATAACCGACAAGATTTAGAAAAAGAGATTATGATAGAATACAGAAAATGGAAAATAAAAGAAGAAAATATTCTTAAAAAAGCTAATTGTATTAACGAGTAAAACAAAACTA